>NZ_CALPCC010000015.1 GCF_943192905.1 Adlercreutzia murintestinalis
CAGCGCTGCGACAGGTCATATTCTTGAGGTGATCGGCGATGCGGGGGCCTCTCAGCTCTCCAGCGAGCGCATCATCGCTCGCTACGACCTGCGCGTCTCCTTTTCCGATGAGGTGAGCGCTGAGGCAGCTGCGGCGGCGGTCGAGGGGAGCAGTGCGCTTGCGAATGGCTACCGCGATATTCGCGACCGCTTCACCTTCACCATCGATCCGGAAGATGCCAAGGATTTCGACGATGCCCTCTCGGTCGAGGCAGTGGACGCGTTCCGAGGTGAGCCGTGCGCGTGGCGTCTCGGTGTGCATATAGCCGATGTGGCGCACTACGTGCCCTGGGATGGCGCGATCGACCGCGAAGCGCGCAAACGCGGAACGAGCGTGTATTTGGCAGACCGTGTCGTGCCGATGCTTCCTGAAGCGCTGTGCAATGATGTGTGCTCGCTGAAACCGGGGGAAGACCGCCGGTGCATGACCGTGGACCTCTACGTGCGCGATGATGCGAGCCTGGTCGCCTACGATATCTATCCGGCTCTCATGCGCTCTGATGCGCGGTTGACCTATCAAAGTGCGCTGCGAGCGCTCAAGGGGGATGATGACGGCTTGGATGCGCGCTTGGTCGAGCGCCTCGCTGCGGCCAGTCGCCTCGCGAAGGCGCGGGAGGCATATCGCTTCTCACGGGGTGGCATCGATTTTCGCACGAAAGAGGCGAAGGTGCGCCTTGATGAGGCGGGATGCCCCATCGCCATTGAGGTTCGGCAGAAAGACGATGCCACCATGCTCATCGAAGAGGCGATGGTGTTCGCCAACGAAGTGGTGGCGGCGCATTTGGATGCGAGCGGCTTGAGCGCCGCTTTTCGCGTGCACGAACCGCCGCACGCCGATGCCTTGGAAGGCGTGGTGCGCGTATTGCGCGAATTCAAATGGATGAGCGCGCCGCTCGCGCAGCGCGTGTTGTACGGAGATGCTTTCGCCGTGCAGCAGGTGTTGGAAGAAGCGTCGGGTCGTGCCGAAGAGCAGCTGGTCACCTCGCTCATGTTGCGCGCCATGAGCCGAGCGGTCTATGCACCTCTCGACGATGGGCACTACGGATTAGGGCTGTCCGCTTACTGTCATTTCACGAGCCCCATTCGCCGCTATCCCGATCTGATCGTGCACCGTATGCTGCGCGCGCAGCTGACCGGCGAGCGAAAGACCGTTCACCCGATGGAGCGCACCATGGCGGCACTGTGCGAGCATTGCTCGGAGACGGAGCGCACTGCCGAGGCGGCGGCGCGACGATCGGTCGAGGTCAAGATGGCCGAATACCTCCAGGGTTCCATCGGGTGCCGATTCCACGCGGTCATATCAGGGGTGGCAACGTATGGCATCTACGTGCAGCTCGATTGCATGGCCGAGGGCCTTGTGCCCGTTCGCGCCTTGGGGAACGAGTATTTCGTGTTCGATGCTGCGGCTCATACGTTGCGCGGCTCGGATACGAACACGAGCTTTCGTCTCGGGCAGCCGCTCGAGGTGATCTTGGCGGAAGTGGATACGCTCGCGCCCGCCTGCACGTTTGCGCTGGCGAGCAAGCAAAACGCTCAGCGTTAAGATGGCCGTTTGGCTGCAATGTCCTTGATGGCGCCATCGGGTGATGGTATTATTTGGGTTCCTGTGTTTCAACGAGGTTCGGGCACGTATGCCCGCGAAATAGGAGGAATGTAGACACATGGCAGTACCTAAGCAAAGAATGGGCCGCATCCGCACGCACCGTCGCCGCAGCCAGCACGATAAGGTGGACGCCCCCAGCCGGAGCACCTGCCCGCAGTGCGGCGAAGTGAAGCTGCCGCATCGCGTTTGCCCCAATTGCGGCTTTTACCGTAACCGCGAAGTTATCGTTACCGACTAGTACTCTGATATTGATGAGCGTATTGCCTGATCTGTTCGGGTGACGCGCTGGGTATTCGACCTCAGCATGTCGGAAGATATCACGTTATCCATAGACGCCATGGGCGGAGATGATGCCCCTGGCGTCGTTTTAACAGGAGTTGCCGAAGCGCTCGCGGCTGACGAGGCGCTTCGCGTCATCCTGTGCGGTCCTGCTCAGGTTGTGGATCCTTTTGCGCGTGCGCATGAGCGGTGCACGGCCCAGGCGGCTGAAGAGGTCATCGCGATGGGGGAGCATCCCGCGAATGCCGTGCGCCGCAAAAAGGATTCCTCGATCGTGGTGGGGTGCCAACTGGTGCGCACCGGCGCTGCACAGGGTTTCTTCTCGGCGGGCTCTACCGGGGCATGCTTGGCAGCGGCAACGTTGCACATTGGTCGCATCCGCGGCATCAAGCGTCCGGCGCTCGCACAAGTGATCCCGGCGGCGGCTGGTCCGTGTCTGCTGATCGATGTGGGTGCCAATGCAGATTGCAAACCGCAGTACCTCGTGCAGTTCGCTCAGATGGCTTCGGTGTATGCCGGCGATGTGCTCGATATCGAGCATCCGCGGATCGGGCTGCTTAATATCGGCGAAGAGGACGCGAAAGGGTCAACGTTCGCGCAGCAGGCTCATGCGCTTCTGCGAAAGCACGTGCCTGCGTTCGCGGGCAATTGCGAGCCGGGCGACCTTCTGCAGGGGCGCTTCGATGTGGTGGTGACGGATGGATTCACGGGCAATATCGCGTTGAAGACCATCGAAGGCAGCGCTCAGCTCTTGTTCGGTTATATGAAAGATGCCCTGTCATCGGGCGTAAAAGAGAAGATCGGCGCGGCACTCGTGGCCGGTCGGTTGCGCCAGTTGAAGCATGAGCTCAGTCCTGACACCTTTGGCGGCTCGCCGCTTTTAGGAGTGCGGGGCGCGTGTGTGGTCGGACATGGCTCGTCAAGCGCCGAAGCGGTGAAAAACGGTGTGCTCGTCTGCGCTCGTGCGGTGCGCGGAGATGTTGCGCAGGTTATCGAGAGGACCATCATTCCGGTGGGCGATTCTGAGGAAGGGACGCAAGCGTGAGCCTTGCCGAGGAACAGAACCAAAAGCTCAAACTGGCCGAACAGATCATCGGCTATCACTTCAACAACGAGCGCTATATCCTGTCAGCCATTACGCATCCCTCGGCTGCCGAGGGCAAATCGGTGCGCTCCTCCTACGAGCGCCTCGAATTTCTAGGCGATGCCATCTTGGGCGCAATCGTGGTATCGACGGCGTTTAACCGGTATCCTGATCTTGATGAGGGTGGTCTTACGCGCATCAAGGTGGCGCTCGTCTCTGGTAGCAGCCTTGCCGATGTAGCGCAGAAGCTGGGATTTGAGGATGTCATCGTATTCGGCTCGTCAGAGACCGGCACAGGCAAGCGCGGCTTGCATTCGGCGCTTGAGAACGTGTACGAGGCCGTAGTGGCGGCGCTCTATCTCGATGGAGGTGCCGAGGCCGCAACGGCGTTCGTGACAGAGACGCTCATTCCGCGCATGAACATCGATATGGCCAAAGAGCCTGAGAATCCCAAGAGCGCGCTTCAAGAGAAGCTGCAAGAAGACGGCATCACACCAACGTATAAGCTGGTGGAAACGCAAGGCCCGCCGCACGACCGTACATTCGTGAGCCAGGTGTATGCGGGCGATCATGCGCTTGCCCTTGGCACGGGGCGCACTAAGAAAGAGGCCGAGAGCCAGGCGGCGAAGTCAACGCTGGCGCGCCTTCAGGAGTTCTTAGGCTTCGGTCCCGATGACGGGGATAAGAAACGTGCGAAGAAGGATGCGGCGAAGAAGGCGAAAGCGGCTCGTGCTGCTGAGAAGCGCGAGCACAAGCAGGCGCAGGCAGCGGCGCGCAAGCGGGAAGCTGATGCCCGCCGCGATGCCAAAGGCAAGAATCGGGAGCAGTAGGCTTCATGTACCTCAAGTCGCTTGTTCTGAAAGGGTTCAAATCATTCGCCGATCGCAGCGTTTTGACGCTGGAGCCGGGCATCACGGCCATTGTTGGTCCGAACGGCTCAGGGAAATCGAACATCTCTGATGCGGTGCTGTGGGTGCTCGGCGAACGCAACGCGCGCAACTTGCGCGGACAAGCCATGGAAGATGTCATCTTCGCAGGCTCGTCAGCGCGCAAGGCGACCGGTGTTGCCGAGGTCGAACTGGTGCTCGACAACAGCGATGGCACGCTGCCGGTGGAATACCGTGAAGTGTCCATCGCGCGACGCATGTATCGCTCGGGTGAGAGCGAGTATCTTATCAACGGCACGCTCGCGCGGCGCATGGACGTGCTCGATATCCTGCACGATTCGGGGCTGGGAACGGGCACGCACTCCATCATCAGCCAGGGGTCGCTCGATTCCATCCTCCGCTCCGACGCGGCTGACCGCCGCGCTCTCATCGAAGAGGCGGCTGGCGTGTTGAAGCACAAGCAGCGCAAGGCGAAAAGCGAGCGCAAGCTCGAGAAAATGGAGACCCATGTTGCGCGCGTGCGCGATGTGGTGGGCGAGGTGGAGCGGCAATTGGGTCCGCTTTCGCGCAAGGCTAAGCGCGCTCAGACCTACGCTGCGATTTCCGCTGAACTCGCTGAGATCAAGCTCGATCTGGCTGTTGACGACTTGCGTCAGCTCCGCGTGAAGTGGGATGCCTGCAAGGAGCGCACGGCTGCGTTGAGCGCGACCGTGCAGGCAAAGCGTACGGCCATCGATGAGGCCGAAGCGCATATTGAGCGCGTGCAGGAGCAGATGCGGGCAGAGAGCGCCGATGTGGGCGCATTGTCGCGCAGCCATCAGGCGTGCAGCAGCGCTGCGGATCATCTTGACTCCACGTTGATGCTGATGCGCGACCGAAAGCGTCAAGCATCCGCCCGTGCGGGAGAGCTGCGCATGACCCTGGAAACCTCGAAGGCGCGTCGCGAGACCGCTTTGGGCGAGCTAGCTCAGGCGAACGCCGCATTGGAATCTGCGCGCTTGGAGTTGGCGCGCGTGCGCGATACGGCAGGAGAGCTGGCAGCCCAAGAAGGTGAAGCAGGTGCGCGCCTGGAGGCGCTCGCTCAGCGCGGTGCGGAATTGGCGGCTGCGAACAAGGCGGCTGAGGCGGAGCTGGCCGATCTGCGGCGCATACAGGCTGAGCGTCGGGAGGCGCAGGCAAGTCGCACGGCCTATCTTGCCGTTCTCGAAGAGCAGGTCAACGATGCGCAGGCTGCGTTGCTGATGGCGCGCGCCGATGCGGAGGCAGCACGAGCTCAGGCGGAGACGACCACCCAAGCCATGGAGCGCATCGCCGAACAGGAAAAGGCGGCCGCGGCGCTGGTGGCGAGCTGCGTTACCGCGCGCGAAACGACGCGCAGTGCGCTCGATGATGCGCGCGCCGCCGAGCAGTCCTTGGCGGCTCAGGTTGATGCGCTTGAGGAAATGGAGCGGGCAAGCGTGCAGAGCGCTGGTGCTGCGCGTGCGTGGATCGCTGAGCATGCCGCGCGTTTGCGAGGTAACATAGAGCCGCTTTCTGCAGTGGTCAAGGCGAACGATACCGTTGAGACGTTGACCGAGCTGCTGCTCAGCGCTGATGTGATGTCGCTTTTGATCGACGATGCCGAGGATGTGTCCGCTGTGCTCGCGCAGCTTCCCGACGATGAAGAGGGCGAAGTCACGTTCCTGCTGCGCCGCGATGCTTCGCGTGCGACAACCTATGCCGCTCAAGCGTATACCGGAGCAGGCCATGCGCTGTTGGATGACCTGAGCTATCCCTCTGACGCTGCGAGCGCGGTCATGGCCGCTTTGGGCGACGTGATCGTTTGCGAGAGCCTATCAGCTGCGCTGGCAGCCCATAAAGCCGATCGCATCGGTTTGCGCTTCACGACGGCCGAAGGCGATATCGTGTGGCCTTTTGGCAAGGTGACCGTCGGCAGCGCTGCTGATGGCGGTCGGGGCGTGCTCGCTCGGGCGCGTCGCATGAAGGAATTGCGCGCGGGGCTTGAACAGGCGCGACGGGCAACCACTGATGCTATCGAACGCGCAAGCGCTGCAGAGAGCGAGCTCACTCAAGCCCAAAACGACAGTCTTGATGTGAGCCGCCAGTTGGCACTGATGCGCGGCAACGCACAGTCGGATGCCACGCAGGCTGACGAGGCGCAGGCACGCGCTGTCCGCGCTGAAGAGGAGCTGGCAACGCTGACGAAGCGCAGCGACGAGGCGCACCGTCAAAGTCAAGAGGATGATACGGAAAGCCAGAAGAGCGCCGAGCGCATCGCTCAGCTGGAAAGCCAGCTTGAAGAGCGGGGAGATGAGCTCGATTCGGTGGAGGCGCGCTTGGCGCCTTTGCGGCACGAGGTCACGCAGATTCAAGAGCGCCATGCTGAGACCAAGCTTTCGCTCGCGAAGATGGAAGAGCGCGCCGTGTACGCTGAGCGGATGGCTTCGCGTCGTGCGGACGATGTGGAAGAGCTTGCGCACAGTGATGCGGAAACAGAGGCGCTCCTGCGCGCTAAAGAGCTCTCGGCGACGCGTCTTGAGCCGCTCATCGCACTGTTTGAAGGCCTTTCAACGCTCGCGCGCGAGCGTGCGCTGCGTGCCGGAGAAGAGGCAACGCGCGCTCAGCAGGCATCGAGCAGCATCCATGAGCGCATGGTCCAGGCGCGCGAGGCGGCCCAGCAGGCGCACCATGCCTATGACGAGGTCTCTGAACAGCTCAACGAAAACCGCGTGGAGAGCGCTCGTTTGGAGATGCAGGTTGAGGCTGCGGTGACCGCGATCGTGGAAGAATGCGCAACGCCTGTCGATGTGGCTTTGGCGCGCCCGGCCCTTGAGGACCGCGCAGAGGCGGAAGAGGCATCATTCAAGCTCACGCGTCGCATCGCGAATCTCGGCACCATCAACCCCGATGCTGCGCAGGAGTACAGCGAGCTCAAAGAGCGCTTCGACTATCTGTCGGGCCAGCTCGCCGACCTAGATTCAGCCCGGCGCGCGCTCATGCGCATCAACCGGGTCATCGATGTGCGCATGAAGGACGACTTCGCGAACACCTACGCTCAGGTCAACGAGAACTTCCAAGCCATTTTCTCCACGCTCTTCCCGGGGGGTCAAGGGCATCTATCGCTGGACGCGCCCGATGATCTGGAGAACTCCGGCGTTGAGGTGAACGCGCAACCGGCAGGCAAGCGGATCACGAAGATGTCGCTCATGTCGGGCGGTGAGAAGTCGCTCGTGGCGCTGGCGCTGCTGTTCGCGGTGTATAAGACGCGCTCGACGCCCTTCTATATTCTGGATGAGGTTGAGGCGGCGCTTGATGACACGAATCTGCGGCGCCTTTCAGCCTACATCGATAGCTTGCGCGATGCTACGCAGCTCATTATGATCACGCATCAACGGCGCACTATGGAGATGGCCGATGTGCTGTTCGGGGTGTCCATGCAAGCCGACGGTGTGACCAAGGTGATAAGCCAGAAACTGGACCGAGCGTTGGAATATGCGGAATAGCGGGGATCTATGGGCGTTCTTGATAAGGTCAACGGTGGTTTAGCGAAGAGCCGTGACAAGTTTAAAGAGCAGATGAACGTGCTGCTCGACCGGGGCCCAGTGCTCGATGGGGGTTTCTGGGATGATCTGGAAGAGACGCTGATCCTCAGCGACATGGGCCCTGAGGCTTCCATGCAGATCGTGGAAGATCTGCGCGATCAAGCAACACGCAAGGGGTTGCCCGATTCGTATGCGGTGCTCGATATGCTGGGTTGCCGCATCGAAGCTGAGTTCGCTTCGGGTGGCGAAGAGATACTCGCGGGCGGTCCGGCCATCGTTCTCTTCGTTGGCATCAATGGCACCGGCAAGACCACCACGGTTGGCAAGCTGGCGAAGGCAGCTACCGATGCGGGTCGTCGGGTGCTGCTTGGTTCGGCGGATACGTTCCGCGCTGCTGCTATCGAGCAGCTTCAGGTATGGGCGGATCGCGCGGGTGTTGAGATGGTGATGCGCGAGCGCGGCGCCGATCCTGCGAGCGTCTGCTTCGAGACCATCGAGCGTGCCGAGCAGAGCGCGGCTGACCTTGTTCTGATCGACACAGCGGGACGCCTGCATACCTCAGATGACCTGATGCGCGAGCTTCAGAAAGTGGTGAGCGTGGTGCGCAAGCGCGCTACGGTGCCGGTGTACACCGTTTTGGTCATCGATGCCACCACCGGTCAAAACGGGCTCGCCCAAGCACGCGAGTTCAATCGAGCGCTCGACCTGGATGCGCTGATCGTCACGAAGATGGATGGCTCTGCGAAAGGCGGCATTGCCATTGCCATCTCGCACGAGCTCGAGCTTCCCATTCTGCGCATCGGGGTGGGCGAGGCCATTGACGACTTGCGCGATTTCGATGCGCACGATTTCGTTTCCGCTTTCATCGGCGACTACGAGACTTCCGAGGCGATGGTCGAGGACTTCGCCGAAGCCGATGCAGCTGCGCGCGCCGCAGCGCCGCCAAAGATGACGTGGGCGGAGTTTGTCGAACTGGACGACGCGGGCGAGGTGCCCGCGAAGAAGCATTTCTGGGAGAAGTGGTAGGTCATGTTAGAGAATCTCTCTTCTCGGCTCCAAGGCATCTTCAGCGGTCTGCGCTCGAAAGGGCGCCTCACCGAAGAGGATATCGACGTTGCGATGCGCGAGATTCGCATGGCGTTGCTTGAGGCCGACGTCAATTTCAAGGTCGTGAAGGCGTTCGTCGCGCGCACGAAGGAACGCTGCCTGGACAGCGAGGTGCTCGACTCGCTGACGCCTGCGCAAAATGTCACGAAGATCGTGCTCGATGAGTTGACCGAGCTGCTCGGCCGCAGCGATTCGAAGCTGGTGCTCGGCAGTCGTATCCCGAACGTCATCATGCTGGTCGGATTGCAGGGCTCGGGCAAGACTACGGCGGCGGCTAAGCTGGCATACCGCTTGAAGCAGGAAGGGCATGCGCCGCTTTTGGCGGCATGCGACGTGTATCGCCCGGCTGCGGCCGACCAGCTGCAAACGCTCGGTGGCGAGATCGGCGTACGAGTCTTTCGCGGTGATGGGAAGGATCCGGTCGGCATTGCCCGCGAGAGCATCCAAGACGCGATCGACAACTTGCGCGATGTGGTCATCGTTGACACAGCAGGGCGCTTGCATGTGGATGAGGCCATGATGGATGAAGCGGCTGCCATCAAAGAGGCGGTCAAGCCCGATCAGATTCTCATGGTGGTCGATGCCATGACCGGTCAGGATGTCGTGGGCGTGGTGGAGGCGTTTGCCGAGAGGGTGGACTTCGACGGTGTCATCATGTCCAAGATGGATGGCGACGCGCGCGGCGGCGGTGCGCTGTCGGTGCGCGAGGTGACCGGTAAGCCCATCAAGTTCATCAGCGCCGGTGAGAAGCCGGATGCCCTCGAAGAGTTCCACCCCGATCGCATGGCCAAACGCATCCTCGGTATGGGAGACGTGGTCAGCCTCATCGAGAGCGCCATGCGCGTGCAACAGGAAGAGGAAGAGGCCGAGGCGGCCGAAGCGCTCGCGCGCGGCACCATCACGCTGAACGACTTCATCACCATGAACCGCCAAATACGCAAGATGGGCGGTATCGGCAAGCTGATCAGCGCCTTGCCCGGTGGCGACAAGATGCTCGGCGAGGGGCAGATCAACGAAGGGGCGCTCGACCATATGGAGGTCATCATCAACTCCATGACCAAGGAAGAGCGCGTGCATCCCGAGGTTCTGAACGCGGGGCGTCGCGCGCGCATCGCGGCGGGTGCGGGCGTCACCGTGACGGACGTGAACACGCTCATGCGCCAGTACAACGAGACGCGCAAGATGGTGAAGAAGATGACCGCGAATTTCTCCCAGCCGTCAAAGCGCGGCAAGAAAGGGAAGAAGGGCAAGAAGGCCGGTCGTAGACGCGGATTAGGCATTCCCGGTCTGGACGGGCTTTCCATGTCTGATCTGCGCAATCTGTCGAACCTAATGGGGGAGTAGCTTATCAAAGATCGTCAAGCTATCATCTCTTATGTATGGTGTTTTTGGTTTGCGATTCTTTTTGGAACGCCCTTCTTTCTAGAGCAACTTCATGTACCGCCTGCTGCATCGCGATTGTTCCCTGTTTTAGCTTGCGGACTAATCGTTGGTACTCTTGTGGGGCAGTTTCTGGTATCGCGAACACCGGAGACGCATCGCCGCCGAGGTCTTTTCGGTTTGATGGTGTTCGGAATTGTATGTACGACTTTGCTGGTGCTCGCTGATTGGCTCAGTATGCCGCTGGCTTTGAGCGATGGAGTGGAGTACGGTGCCGGTTCGCTTTGGCATCGCTTGTGGGCTCTGGTGCCCCATCATGAAACTGCGAAATCTCTTCTTGCGCTGTTAGCATCCTTGCTCTGTGCTTGCTCGGGGGTGCTATTCGCTGAAAGCAGTTCTGCAAGGGGAAATGAAACCCGCTATCCTTCGTGGTCCTTCTTTATGGTGACGCTCTTTTTCGGTTTCGCGCACGCATCGATCATGGCAGCCATTGTAGGACTTGGAGGCGGTCAAAAGGACTGGGTGGATACGCATCCCATTTCTTTTTGGTTTATTCCCGTGCTCGTCTATGTCTTGTTTGCGATAGCCCTGATTCGTCGTGTCGATGCATTTCGTAGTGGTTTGGTTGCCTTTGGCGTTGGCATGCTTATTCAGAATGGGCTTTCTCGCATCTATGATATATATGCTCCCAGTACATTTTCTTTTCATGCGATCATGGGTTCATTTGCTTGTTTAGCGTTCGGTGTGTTCGTGATCTGCGAGATGATCGCAACGAGACGCCAAAGACGATCTCAGCCTGATACGTCAAGTCAAGATGAGTGGTGCTGCCAAGCATTGCAGCTGTGCAACGAAGCATCATTGACTGATCGAGAACGATCGGCAGTTATGTTTCTCTTGGAGGGAAAGTCATCGCAAGCGACGGCAGCCGAAATGAATGTCAGCGCGTCGACGGTAAGAACGTATCTACAGCGTGCATATAGAAAGCTCAAGATCAGCAATTCGACAGAACTTCATGCGTTGCTGAATTCTCATCAAGATTCTTTAGGTGAAAAGAAAAACGAGGGAGACGCTGAAAGAACGATTTGCACGGATGAGGTACAACCTTCTTACGCAGAAAACGATCGGCTTGCCCAGGGAATGGTATTTGGGTCAAAGGGCATACCCACAATGCTGCCGGTAGCATCTTTTGGAGCAAGTGCCTACTTACTTGCTACTCTTTTCCTGCCAGGTATCATCAGTGCAGGAGGATGGGGCACGGGTAGCGAAATGGTTTTTGGCGGTGGTTATGCTTTTGTGGCATGGTCGGCAATGGTTCTCTTCTGCGCATCTCCAAGCAGAAAACCTGTGCGCAGTAGATGCTCCTTGTTCACAAGATTGCTTCCAGCTATTGCCGGGATCCTTCTCCTTGGATCCTTGTTCGTACTCTTCGCTTCCGAAATAAAGCTGGCACGTGACGGGAGCTCATCAGATATACAGCTTTTTATTTCATCGTTTATCTTCGTCTGGTCGTTATCCTCAGTACTGTTTGTTGCTGCAACAAGAGGTTCTTTCGATGTTGCGAAGCCTTGTTCATACGCTCTTTCGATGCTTTGTGCGCTCTTTCTTGCGCTGTTTTCGAGCTGGAAAGAGCCGATACTGTATCTCTCGGTCTTTGTTGCTTCGGTCGTTCTCATTGCAATGATTGCGTATATATCTGCATACCGCTATACAGCATCGGAATCTACGCAAAACCATGCTGTTCTAAAGCGAAGAGATAGTAGGTTAGCGTTCGGATTCGCGATTCCGCTTCTCATTGGATTCGCATGTGAAGAGTCATGGCGTGCTCTGAGTGGTCCGTCTGCCTTTGATTTGCTCATCCCGCCACTACTGCTCGTCTGCGTTCTGTGCGCCTCTTTTCTTTTCAGGAGGACAGATAAACGCTCGCAAAAGATACTCCTAGCGCTTTTAGGCGTAGGAGCGCTCTGCTCTTTTATTCCCGGCATCAGCACGAATCCATTGCTGTGTGCAACATGTTCGCTTTGCGTTTGGTCTTTTATGGAACTCAAGAATTGCGGTGTGCTCGATCGGGCCTATTTCATAGCGAACATGGTGTGTCTTGGTGCTATAGGGGTGATCGGAGCAATGGGGATGAATTCCTATTACGATCATCTGATGCTCAATGAGGTTGCAATGCAACCATTTGCGAGTAAAGAGCAAGTAGAGCTGGCAGGAATTGTATTCATGGTTTTTATGGAAGCAGCTCTATGCATATCTGTCATCATTTTCTCAAGACACATGAACAGGGTGCTATTCCAGAATCAATTTCAAAATCTTGTCGATTCTGAAGTGGCAACAGTGCCGACCCGTGAACGTATTCGTGCGTACTTGAGAAGCAGAGGGCTCAATGAAACTCAAGCTTCGATACTTCTTGGGATTATAGAAGGACAAACATCCTCAGAGATCGAAGCATCTTTGCATTATTCAAAGGGGACCGTCAAATCATCGAGGGCCATAGGATATCGCCTTCTCAGTATTAAGAGCAAACATGAGTTAATCGAAACTGTCGCATGTGGTATTGGGATAGATATGAAACAGGGAGGATTTCCTCTTTGATCTATCGGTGATCACCTTGTAGACAGTCAGTACAGCATTCTTCATACCCCTTGATGACATATATGAGCGGGCCATTCGTCTACTCTTTCATTCGGGATCCCGCAGAATACAATCATCTCGAAAGGGGAAAAGATGTTCGCTCACAGGATGGGCAAACTCACAACCTGGAAGCGTTTGGGGAGTATGGAGCCCCGACAGTGCAGGAAGATACACGTCCATTAATGGAGGGTAAAGGCTAATCATGATGGAGGGCAGGGATTACTCCTGCCCTCTTTTTCTGGTATGAAAAGGTAATGATATGAAGGAACTCAAAAGCGGCTTTGCGCTGAGAGAGGCGATTGCGCTCCTATTGGTAATGGGTACATTGCTCATAGGAATCTACTTGTCTCTCCCTTCGGAAGAGAATGATGAGAATAGAGAGCCGTTCGCTGTTTTGTTTGAGAATATGCAAGGAGATACGGTTGATGTATACCGTTCCAAAAACGATAGAGTAAGTTTTGAGGGGGCATTTCGAATCTCTGTTGTTGAGAGCGCTTTATATGACCATGCCAAAGATGCAGGCATTGCTGCTGAAGATATTTCCCTTCCCGCGCCACCGAATCATGAGTCAGATTACATGTTTCTTATCTGCTCGATCGAATTAGAGAATATCGATGCACACGCTCTGGATAATACCATTATTGAGAATCCTTTTCTTTTCGATGACATAGTATCCCTCGATGCGAACATCGGTGACGTTTGGTATTTTGACGGTCCTACGGAGTCTGCTGGCCCCAAGGATGGACTTCGCTTCAGTCTGGACTCTGGGCAAAGGAGAATTTTCAATATCGGTTGGTATGTACCTGCCGAGATGTATTCGCCAGCCTTGCGTATAAAAAGCGTCATTCTTGATGGAGAGAGGGGCGACGCGAGAATGCTTCTTACTGCCGATGATAGAAGGAGCTGCTAATTTACCTATTGGGTATCTGCAAGCGCTTTTGGGTGGGCATCTTGACTATTTATTGATTGGCTCACCCTTCTACGTTTATGCCATATGTCTGGTCGATGGTTACTGAGAGAAGAAATGGGTATTTAGTACAGGTGATAGAATATTGCTCCTAGCAGCATCATGTTTAGAGCTTCTTATGGTTGTGGCTTGCAAGTCAGGCTCAGCAGGGATAACATGTTCAACTGCTGATTTTTCTTAAAGGACAAGAAAGGTACCATCCATGGTTAAGATCCGCCTTGCGCGTCATGGCGCGAAGAAACGCCCTTACTACCGCATCGTCATCGCTGATGGGCGCTGCCCGCGTGACGGCAAGTTCATCGACGAGGTCGGTCGCTATAATCCGTGCAGCGAACCGAAGCTGATCAAGTTCGATTTTGAGAAGGTTGACGAGTGGCTGGCAAAGGGTGCTCGTCCCACCGATACCGTTGAGCGTCTTTTGAAGCAGGCGCGCGAGGAAGCCTAAGCGATGCCTGAGATCGAGCAGAATCTTGCGGATCTGGTAGAGACCATCGTCGTTCCCATCGTGGAGGACCCTGATGGGGTGGAGATAACCTCCACTGTTGAGGACAACGATAACATCCTGATCGAGATACGCGTCAACCCCGACGATGCTGGCAAGGTGATCGGCCGTCAGGGGCGTATCATCAAAGCGTTGCGCACTCTGACGCGAGCAGCTGCATCGCGGTGCGATCGCACGGTGGATGTGGAGTTGATCGACGAGTGAGTCCGTGGCTGGATATCGCCACGCTTGAAAAGATGAAGCACGCAGATGGCAGGTTCGTGGCCGTATCGGCTGCGAACCTGCCATTTCTTTTGTGCTCGGGCATGCAGGTGCACCTTGTGCCGCCGCGCATCGATGTGCCTCGGCAGCTCACAGTGGCATCCGTTACCGAAGAGCGCGCATCGTCTGCGGTCATCAGCTTCGTTGAGGCGCTCAGCGCCGATCAGGCGCAAGAGCTGGTGGGCTGCCATTGCGTTGTTGCGCGCCAGAGCGTGGAAGATGAGGTGGGCGATGCTGTGAGGATGTGCAGTGCGCTGAGCGCAGGCCTTCAAGGCTGGATGGTCTACGATGAGCACGCTGGTCGTATCGGGCAGATCCTGGATTTCGTGGAGCATCCCACTCAGATCACGCTGAGCGTGGACACGCTTGCAGGGCCGAAGCTGGTGCCATTGGTAGACGAGCTGGTCGTATCGTTCGACGAGGATGCGCGTGTGATCACCATGCGCCTCCCAGCGGGACTTCTGGAGGTATGAGCTGTGCTCGTGCAAACGCTTTCCACCTTCCCGCGCATGTTCGATTCCACCATGGGAGAATCCATGATGAAGCGCGCACAGGAAAAGGGCATCTTGGCGTTCGAGGCGTTCGATCTGCGTGAGTGGACCTACGATCGCCATCGCACCACCGACGACTACCCATACGGGGGCGGCGATGGGCTGCTGATGAAATGCGAGCCCATCTTCGAGGCGGTGGAGGATATCCTCGGCATGAACGCCGCATCTGAGCCGACCACGCGCGTCATCTTTTTGAGTCCGGCCGGTCGACGCTTCGATGACACGTATGCGCGTGAGCTCTCCACCTGCGAGCGCATGCTGTTCGTCTGCGGGCATTACGAGGGCATGGATGAGCGCGTCTATACGCTTGCGACCGACGTGGTGTCGCTCGGGGATTACGTGCTGACCAGCGGCGAGCTTGCCGCCATGGTGGTGATCGACGCGGTGGTGCGCAAGCTGCCGGGCGTGCTCGGTGCGGCCTGCGGCGCCGATGATGAATCGTACGCGCACGGGCTTCTGGAATACCCTCAGTACACGCGGCCCGCTACGTTTCGCGATATGGAGGTGCCGGAGGTGCTCCTATCGGGCCATCATGCCAATATCGAAGCATGGCGGCGCCAGCAAAGCCTCGCGCGTACCTTCGTGCTGCGTCCCGATCTGATAGAGCGTGCCCGACAGGCCGGTGCGCTTTCCTCCGATGACCTGCAATATCTGGATTCTTTGGAAGGTGTGCCCGAAGAAGCCTTGAAGAGCGCTATCATGTTCCCTCACGCGAAAAACCCGAACGAGGTATGACAGCAGGCATGATGGACGAGAGAAGACTGACCGATATGTATGCAGGAGAACACGCCGAGCCAAAACGCTCTCATACGGGCCGAACGCTCCTGTCGATCCTTGGCATGGTGGTGCTCATCGTGGCGCTCTCGTGGGGTTTGCGCACCTTCGTCTTTCAAGCGTACGAGATACCGTCAGGCTCGATGGAAGAGACGATCATGACCGGTGATATGGTCTTTTCTGAGAAGCTGAGCTATTACGCAGGTACGCCGGCTCAAGGCGACATCATCACCTTTGCTGACCCAGAGATTGCCTCACGTACCCTCATCAAACGGGTGATCGCTACCGAGGGGCAAACCGTTGATCTGCGCGATGGTAATGTGTACGTTGATGGGGTGAAGCTCACCGAGCCCTATACCGACGGCAAGCCGTCCTACCCGCTGACAACGGCGTATGGCACCTCAATCACGTATCCCTACACCGTTCCCGCTGGTGAGGTATGGGTGATGGGCGATAATCGTACCAATTCGCAGGACTCCCGCTATTTCGGATCCATCCCGGTGGACTCGGTGACGGGAAGAGCCGTGCTGAAGTATTGGCCTTTGAGCAGCTTCGGGCTGCTGGAATAAGCGCAGCCACAGCGCACGATGTGGCCTTTCTGAGGAGATGTGTCTATGAGTCAGACCGCTGGTGCTCCGCGTGCGGGCGCGCCCACGTTTCAAGATGTGATCATGAATTTGCAGCGCTATTGGGCCGATCAGGGCTGCGTGGTGCTGCAACCCTACGACAATGAGGTTGGCGCGGGCACCAATGCGCCTGCGACCACGCTGCGCGCGCTCGGGCCCGAAACCTGGCGCACCGCCTACGTGCAAGGCTGCCGCCGTCCCACCGATGGACGCTACGGCGAAAACCCCAATCGCTTGCAGTTCTACTATCAGTTCCAAGTGCTGATCAAGCCCTCTCCCGATGATATCCAGGATCTGTACCTGGGATCGCTCGAGGCCATCGGCATCGATGTGGCCGCCCATGACGTGCGCTTCGTCGAAGACGACTGGGAAAGCCCCACGCTCGGTGCTTGGGGTCTTGGCTGGGAAGTATGGATCGACGGCATGGAGGTCACGCAGTTCACGTACTTCCAGCAAGTGGGTGGCTTCGAGTGCGATCCTGTTCCTGCCGAGATCGCGTATGGCCTTGAGCGCTTGACCATGTTCGTCCAGGGCGTTGATTCGGTTTACGATATCGTTTGGAGCCGTGGTGCCGATGGCATCACCTTCACCTATGGTGATGTGTATTTGGAAAACGAGCGCGAGTATTCTACGTACAACTTTGAAGTCGCCGATACCGAATTCCTCTTCCAGGAGTTTGCTGATCGGGAGGCTGAGTGCATGAAGACGCTCGAGGCGGGTCTTCCGCTGCCAGCCTACGACAGCGTCCTGAAATGCTGCCACACCTTCAATTTGCTGGATGCGCGCGGGGTCATCTCTGCAACGGAGCGCATGGCCTACATTCTGCGCGTGCGCACGCTGGCGAAGGCGTGCTGTGAATCGTACATGGAACATGTTGTGGGGTTGCCCGCATCCGATGAGAAAGAGGTGGCGTAGGCGATGGGTGACAAGCAGACGCTTGCCTTCGAGATAGGCACCGAAGAGATACCCGCTTTCGATCTGAAGGCTGCCGCAGCGCAGCTGGCGCGCTTGGTGCCCGAGGCGCTTGATGCGCAACGCATCCCGCATGGTGAGGTCACCATCTATTCCAGTCCGCGCCGTCTGATCGCGTTGGTCGCTGAGGTCGCCGCATCGACCGAGCGCAGCGTGGATGAGTTCCGTGGGCCCAAGGCGCAGATCGCCTTCGATGAGGCAGGGGTGCCCACGAAGGCGGCCGAGGGGTTTGCCCGGGGCAAGGGCCTGGATGCATCGCAGCTTGAACGCCGCGAAGAGGATGGCGTGGAATACGTGTTCGCGACCGTGGAAACACCGGCGCAAGAGGTAGCTGAGCTTCTGCCTTCGGTGCTTCATGGTCTTATCGAGTCCATCTCGTGGCCCAAGTCGATGCGGTGGGGCACTATGCGCGCGCTGTTCAGCCGCCCGGTGCGTTGGATTTGCGCGATGCTCGGCGATACCGTGATTCCCGTCACGTTCGCAGGGGTCAGCGCTCAAGCAACCACGCGCGGGCACCGCTTCTTGAGCCCAGGGCCTCATGCGGTACCGTGCGCCGATCAGCTGCTCGAGGTGGTGCGCAGTGCGTTCGTGGTGCCAAGCGAGGCCGAGCGCGAGCAGGTGATCCGTGCAGGTGTGGCTGAGGCCGAGCGCGCTACGGGCTGCACGGCGCAGTTGCCCGACAAGACGCTCACCGAGGTAATCAATCTCTCTGAGTATCCCACGGTGATGGTCGGCACCTTCGATGCCGAGTTCTTGGCAGTTCCCGAAGAGATCATCGTGGATGCCATGTTGATGCATCAGCGGTATTTTCCGCTCTACGATGCACGTGGTGCGCTCTCCAATAACTTCATCATCGTGAGCAACGGCGACCCTGCGCAGGAGACCACCATCGTTGATGGCAACGAGCGCGTGGTGGCAGCGCGCCTCTACGATGCGAAGTTCTTCTACGAAGAGGACCTCAAGAAGCCGCTCGAGGCGTACGTAGCGCACCTTGACGAGGTGGTGTTCCAAGAGCAGTTGGGCACCATGCGCGCAAAGACCGAGCGCGTCAGCCAACTGGCAGAGCGCATCGCGCTGGATGCTGCTTTGACCGAGGCCGAGCGCGGCGATGTGGCGCGGGCAGCGTATCTGGCGAAAGCCGATCTGGTAACGAATGCGGTCGTGGAATTCACGAGCGTGCAAGGTGTCATGGGGTCGTATTATGCGGAGGCGGCAGGCGAGGGCGAGCGCGTTGCGCGCGCGATCGCTGAGCATTACATGCCGCGTTTTTCCGGTGATGCGGTGCCCTCGGATGCGGTAGGGCGCGTGGTCGCCCTTGCTGACAAGGTGGATACCGTTTGTGGTCTCTTCGCAGTTGACCAGGCGCCAACGGGTTCGTCCGATCCATTCGCATTGCGCCGCGCTGCCCTTGGCATCATCGCTATCATGCAGGCGGGCGTGGATATCTCGCTGGCGCGTGCGCTTGACGATGCTCTGCGCATCTATCGGGAAAGCGGGCTTTCCTTCGACAAGGAAGCGGTCATAGACGCGGTGCAGGAATTCTTCTTGACCCGCACGCGTGTGCTGCTCAAGGATGCAGGCAACGCATCGGATGCGATCGATGCGGTCATTGCCACGGGTGTGACCGAACCCATCGTGGTCATCGAACGCGTCAGCGCGCTCGAAGCGGCGCGTGCGGAAGCGCCGGAGACCTTCACCGACCTGGCGATCGCCTATGCGCGCGCGAACAATCTGAGCGATGCGGATGCGGGAAGCAACTACGATGCTGCGCTCTTCTCCGACTCAGAGCACGCGCTCGCCGACGCGGTCAGCGCGGCCCAAAGCGCTGTTGACGAGGCTTTGGATCATGGTGACTACCGTCAAGCGCTCGACGAGCTTGCGCGGCTGCGCGGGCCCATCGATGACTTCTTCGAGCAGGTCATGGTCATGGATGAAGACCAGGCGCTGCGTCAGAATCGTCTCCGTCTTCTGAACCGCTTCATCGGCGTGTTCAAGAACGTGGCCGATTTTGGTTGCATGGCGAAGGCAAAGTAGATGGATGGATTCTTGGGGGAGGGCGGCGTAAAGCCAGAGTCGTTCCCCACCATTCACGTTGTCTCCGACTCCATCGGCGAGACTGCGCGCACCGTTGCGCAGGCTGCCGCTGCGCAGTTTGGCGTGACCAACCCTAAGATCGAGGTGCTCGGTAAGGTGAAGTCGTACGAAGAGGTGCGCGACCACCTTGAAGAGCACGCGCGCTATCACGTTAAGCAGCTCGGCGATGACAAGCTGCTCGTCTTCTATACGCTGGTGCATGGGGAGATGCGCGACAAGGTGTCCGCCTTCATTCGCGAGAGCCCCAACGTCTATGGCGTTGACCTGTTGACGCCCTCCATCGACGCGATCGCCGCAGTAAGCGGGCTGGTGCCGGATTGCACGCCTGGCGCGTTGCGCGTGGCTGACATCAATTACTTCCATCGTGTCGAGGCGCTGGAATTCACCATCGAACACGATGATGGTCGCAATCCGCAAGACCTCACGCGGGCCGATATGGTGCTGTTGGGGGTCTCGCGCGCATCCAAGACACCGCTCTCCATTTACCTGGCCCAACATGGCTACCATGTGGCGAACGTGCCCGTCGATCCAGCCACCGCGCCACCTCCTGAGATATTCGAGGTGGACCCGACGCGGCTGTTCGGTCTCATGACGAGTCCCGAGGTGCTCACCGACATTCGCACGCAGCGCTTAGGGAAGGCGACCAAGGCGGCGGGCCGCTATGCTGACCTTGAGTTCATCTACGAGGATCTTGAAAGCGCGCGCAAGCTCATGCGCCGTTTGGGCTGCGTGGTGATACGCACCGACAAACGCGCCGTAGAGGAAACCGCTCAGGAGATTCTCAGCCACTACCTGCGCAACCATCCTGCTGCCACTGATATGATTGTCCAAGCGCTGTAGGCTCGCGTGGGGTGAGCGCAGCGCAGATGGCAAGAGCTATCACGTAAGGAGAACAAGGTGGCAGATTCTGTGAAGCGTGTCTACGCATTTGGCAACGATGCGAATGGCAACAACGTTACCGAGGGCAACACCGACATGAAGGCCGTCCTGGGAGGTAAAGGCGCCAATCTCGCCGAGATGGCCAACATCGGGCTTCCCGTGCCTCCCGGCTTCACGATCACCTGTCAGACCTGCATGGAATATGCCGATGCGGGCAATGTGTGGCCCGCAGGCGCTCTGGACACGATCGCCGAGTATCGCGCCGATCTGGAAGAGCGCATGGGCAAGAAGATCGGCGATGCTACCGATCCGCTGCTGGTGTCGGTGCGCTCGGGCGCGCCCATGAGCATGCCGGGCATGATGGACACGGTGTTGAACTTGGGGCTCAACGACGAATCCATCAACGGGTTGATCGCGCAGACCGAAAACCCGCGCTTCGCCTGGGATTCCTATCGTCGCTTCATTCAGATGTTCAGCAACGTGGTGATGGGCTTGGATGGCGACCTGTTCGAGAACGCCATCATCACCATGAAGAACGACCGCGGCGTCACGAGCGATACGGACCTGACCGCAGAGGATCTGCAAGAGTTGGTGGCGGTGTTCAAGCGCATTTTCAGCGAGAACGTTTCTGCCGACGATTACCCGGCGCTCGTGGTGGACGGCACAGTGCAGTTCCCGCAAGACCCCATGATGCAGCTGCAACTGGCCATTGAGGCGGTGTTCGGCAGCTGGAACAACCCGCGTGCGGTCCTCTATCGCAAGAAGAACAAGATCGCTGATGATCTGGGCACCGCGGTGAACGTGCAGTCCATGGTGTTCGGTAACAAGGGCAACACCTCTGCTACCGGTGTGGCCTTCACGCGCAATCCCGCTAATGGCGAGAAGGAGTTCTACGGCGACTACCTCGTGAACGCCCAAGGTGAGGACGTGGTAGCGGGCATCCGCAACACGAGCCCCATCGCCGAGCTGAAGAACGTGGCAGGACTCGAAGAGGCCGGCAAGCAGCTCGAGGACATCTTCGTCATCCTGGAGAACCACTTCCGTGATATGTGCGATATCGAGTTCACCATCGAGCAGGGCAAGCTTTGGATGCTCCAGACGCGCGCGGGCAAGCGCACGGCAGCAGCCGCGCTGCATATTGCCATCCAGATGGTGGAGGAAGGTCTCATCGACAAGCGCGAAGCCGTCATGCGCGTTGAGCCCGAGCAGCTCGATCAGCTGTTGCATCCGCAGTTTGACAAGGATGCCACCTACGATGTGGTGGCGCGCGGCTTGAACGCAAGCCCGGGCGCAGCGGTTGGCGAAGCTATGTTCAGCGCGGCCGATGTGGTAGCAGCTACCGAGGCTGGTCGCAAGTGCGTGTTGGTGCGCTGGGAAACGAACCCGGACGACCTCGCGGGCATGATCGCAGCTGAGGGCATTCTGACTTCGCATGGCGGCAAGACGTCGCATGCGGCGGTCATCGCGCGTGGCATGGGCGTGCCATGCGTGTGCGGCGTTGAGGCGCTCAAGATCGACGCCGAGAAGAAGGAGGCGCAGATCGCAGGCACCGACTTGGTCATCCGCGAGGGCGATCTGGTGTCCATTGACGGCACGACTGGCATCGTGGTGCTTGGCGCGGTCGATCTGGTCAAGCCCGAGCTGACGGGCGATCTGGATACCATTCTTGAGTGGGCTGACGAGTTCCGCCGCTTGGGGGTGCGCGCCAACGCGGATAACCCTGATGATGCGAAGCTTTCACGCGAGTTCGGCGCTCAGGGCATCGGATTGTGCCGTACTGAGCATATGTTCTTGGGTGATCGCAAGCAGATCATTCAGACCTACATTCTCAATGATGACGAGCTGAATCGCGATCGTGCGGCTGAGCAGCTCTATGAGGCGCAGGTCGGGGACTTCTACGAGATGCTCAAGGCGATGGATGGGCTGCCCATGATCATTCGTCTTCTGGATCCGCCTCTGCATGAGTTCTTGGACAATCCGCGCGAGTTGGAGGTTGAGATCGCTCGCTTGGAGGCTACAGGAGCGGCGGCAGCCGATCTTGCCGAGAAGCGCGAGCTTCTGGAGAAGATCGACGGGCTCATCGAGCAAAACCCCATGCTCGGCATGCGCGGTGTGCGGTTGGGCATCATGTATCAGCAGCTGCCGGAACTTCAGATTCGCGCTATCGCATCTGCAATGGCGAAACTGAAGCAGGAGGGGCTCGATCCGAAACCCGAGATCATGATTCCGCTGGTGTCCACCGTCAACGAGCTTGCGTTCATGCGCGAGGTTGGCGAGGATGTGATCGCCCAGGTAGCCGCGAAAGAGGGCGTTGCGCTTGAGATCCCCATCGGTACCATGATCGAGCTGCCACGCGCTGCTCTTACCGCAGACGAGATCGCCACTCAGGCTGATTTCTTCTCCTTCGGCACCAACGACCTCACTCAGACCACCTTCGGTTTCAGCCGCGATGACGTGGAAGGCGAGTTCATCCCGACGTACCTCTCGGAGCGCTTGTTGCCGGTCAACCCGTTCGCTACGGTTGACGAGGGAGGCGTTGCGAAGCTGGTGGCTCTTGGCGTTGATCTGGGACATGAGGGCAACCCCGATATCGTGTGCGGCGTTTGTGGCGAGCATGGTGGCGATCCGGATTCCATCCATACCTTCAATCGTATCGGGCTGGACTACGTGAGCTGTTCGCCGTATCGCGTGCCGGTGGCTCGTCTGGCAGCGGCCCAGGCGGCGATTCAGGAAGATTAGGTGCTGTTCCTGGATGCGCTCCCGCGTACCGTGGCCCTGATAGGGGCCGATGGATCCTCTTCCGATACGCTCAACGAGGCAGCTGCTGATGCGGTTGCCTCGTTTTTCTCTGAGGGTTGCGAAGTGGCCGGTGCGCCGGTAGCGGTGATGATCGATCAGACCCGGCTTCCGCTCGAGGAAGCGTATGTGTGCACCACCGACTGGCGCGAGGTGGTCGATGCCATCAAACGGTTGGCGGTGCGCGGCGCTCCTGCGCTCGGCATTGCGGGTGCGATGGCGCTCACGCTGCGTGCTTTCGAGCTTTGCGGTGAGATGTCGGGTGTTGACCCCTGCGATGATGCCGATTTTCGGGCTCGTCTGAGCGACGCGGCACATGCGATAGCGCAGGCGCGCCCGACCGCGGTGAACTTGAGCGCGGAGGTGGCGCGTGCATACGAGGTGGCTGAGAGGGCTCTTGTGGATGGTCTGCGCACGCAGCAGGCAGCCGATGCGCTGAGCGCATATACCTGCGAGCTGATACGAGAAGACGAAGAGCGCTGTCGAGCCATCGGATGTAATGGAGCAGCATTGCTCCGTCCGTCAAGCTGCGTCTTGACCCATTGCAATGCCGGAAGCTTGGCGTGTTCATTCTATGGCACCGCGCTTGGGGTCGTGTACGCAGCCGCGTACGAGGGAAAGATCAGTCGGGTGTATGCCGATGAGACGCGCCCGGTGTGCCAAGGTGCGCGCCTGACGGTGTGGGAGTTGGCGCGAGCGCGGGTGCCCGTCACCTTGATCTGCGACGATATGGCCGCCTCTGTCATGGCGAGCGGCGCGGTGGATGCGGTGATCGTAGGAGCTGACCGCATCGCGCTGAACGGTGATACGGCGAACAAGATCGGCACGCTGGGCCTCGCTGTGCTCGCGCGGTATTTCCGCATTCCGTTCTATGTTGCGGCACCCCTGTCCACGTTCGATCCTCGCACTTCAGACGGGCGAGCTATTCCCATCGAAGAGCGCGCCGCTGCCGAAGTGCTGGCTTGTCCCCTTGAGGGGGTTGACGTGTACAATCCTGCGTTCGATGTGACGCCGGCCGATCTGATCGATGCCGTTATCACCGAAGCAGGCGTGTTCGCTCCTGGTGAGCTTGCGCAGGTGGTGGCGCGATGATGCCATCGCGCTCCTATATCGCCCAAGCCTTTCATGCGGCAGTGCCGGTCATGCTGGGGTATGTGGCCATCGGCATTCCGTGTGGCATCCTGTGCGATTCCATCGGTCTCAACGCGCTTCAGGCGCTGATCATGTCGTTGCTCTTCTATTCGGGTGCGGGTCAGTTCATGATCCCGAACATGTTTCTCGCGGGTGCTCCAACCGCTTCTATCATTGCGAGTGTCTCGTTCGTCAATACGCGTCAGATGCTCTATTCGGCCTACTTCGCGCCATATGCTGCGCATACGTCGAAGGGGCTCTCGTTCCTCTTCGCTGCTACCGTCACCGATGAGAGCTATGGCGTATCGGTCGCTCAGTTCGAAGCAGGGGATTGGTCTCTTGATCGGGCTTTGATGGTGAACCTGTTCTCGCAGTCCTCGTGGGCGCTCTCCAACGCGGTAGGCGTGTTGGTGGGCAGCGCCATCGGGATTCCGCTCAATATCGCCGCGTTCGCCATGACATCCATCTTCATCTGCTTGTTGGTCACCCAGAAGCTGACGTCAGCGAACGTCATCGCTGCAGGCGCTGCTATGATCGGTGTCGTGGTGTGCAAGATGATAGGTTTGTCCGGGCCGGCCATCCTGATCGGTGCGGTGTTCGGCGTTGTTGTGGCGATGGGGTATGCCGCGGTGCGCAAAAGCGCAGAGCGGAGGCGGGTATGAGCTGGGAAGAGTTCTGGGTCATTCTGGTGGGGTGCTCTTTGACCATCCTTGCCTGTCGTGTCCTGCCGATGTTTCTCTTGAAGGATCGCGAACTGCCGCAGTGGGCCATGCAGGCTCTTGGGTTGATACCTGCAGCTGCGTTTGCAGCCTTGGTCGCAAACGACCTTTTGGAACCGGGGATGTTCGACGAGGGCGCATGGCCTGCTGCCATACCGCTTCTGGTCGCGTGCATCGTGGTGATCGTTGCGCGCAAGACTCGCTCGTTGCTGTGGAGCGCCGTGACGGGGGTGGCCGTCTACGCGCTTCTTGCGCTCATTTGCTGAAAAAGATGCTTGCACTGGCGAAAGGCCAGCAGTATACTGGTTAATCGCGTCTGCGGCAGGGTCGCTGGCGTTTGGTAATCCGAAATACGAACTAGGAATGTTGAAATGGACGTTATTCGCGCAATCGAGCAGCAGCAGATAAAGAACGACGTGCCGGATTTCAAACCGGGCGATACCGTGAAGGTCCACTACCGCATCACTGAGGGCAATCGCGAGCGTATCCAGGTGTTTCAGGGTGATGTGATCCGTCGTCATGGGGAGAGCAGCCGTGAAACGTTCACGGTGCGCAAGATCAGCTTCTCCGTTGGCGTGGAGCGTACGTTCCCCGTCCACTCTCCGAAGATCGAGAAGATCGAAGTGATTCGCAAGGGCAAGGTTCGTCGCTCGAAGCTGTACTACCTGCGCGACAAGGTGGGCAAAGCGGCGAAGATCAAGGAGAAATCCTTCTCGTAAGCGTCAAGGCCCCGCATGGGGCCTTTTTCATGTATGGAACAACTCACAGTAGCACAGATACGGACTCAATTGCGTCAGGCAGACGAGGAGCGCTTTTGCGTGCTCGAGCGTTCGCTAGCGGCCGATACGCGCAAAGGTGTGCGTCAAGCGGTAGCGGCAGCGCGAGCGCGCCTTGACGCTCAGGCCGCGGAAGCGGCACGTCTCGATGGTCTGTATGATTTCCAGGGCCAGCTCATGATGCAAGCAGGTGCAGAGGTAGCGCTCGGGCTCGACGAGGTGGGGCGCGGTCCTCTCGCGGGCCCGCTCGCGGTCGGCGCGGTTGTGCTGCCCCTTGATGCGCGCATCGAAGGGCTCGATGATTCGAAGCGCTTGTCCGAAGATGAGCGAGTGCGCATCACCTCTCAGGTGAAGGAGCGCGCTTCTGCATGGACGGTTCAGTACGCCTCTGTTGAACACATTGACACGATGGGAATCGCAACCGCGTTGCGGGATGCGTTCGCGCGTGCGATCGCTGCCATAGAAGCGGCGGGCGTTCATCCTGACCTCATTCTGCTCGACGGAAATCCGCTCGGCTTGGATGCGCGGGAAGTCAGCGTGGTCAAGGGCGATGCGCGTGTGGCGGCCATCGCGGCCGCATCGGTGCTCGCGAAGGTGGACCGTGATGCGCTGATGGATCAGATGGACGAGCGCTATCCTGGGTATGGATTCGCTCAGCATAAGGGCTATGGTACCGCTGCACATACTGACGCTATTCGTCGTTTAGGACTCAGCCCGCTCCATCGCACCTCGTTTTGCGGCGCTTTTACCCAGGAGAGCTTGTTTTGATGTGAGGCGCCTTGGTTCTCGCTTAAGATGTGCTTGATCCGTGTAAGAATCATGCAAGAAGAGCGTCCAAGTGAGCAAGCGCATCGGGCAGAGGCGCGTTGAACGAACTTGGCGAACATATTCGATTCACATGGTGCGACGATCGCGGCGGTACCTCAGAGGCACCATGATCGATGCCTAGCTCATACCGCATGCGTGCGCGGTGCGCGCCCGGATGCAACGCTATCGTCTTTCCTTACCGCAAGAGAAGGAGGAGACGATGTCAACAGCAGCAGTCATGGAAGCGCCTCAAGCTGCCCGCAGCAAGTCGTCGCAGGCTGCGCAGCGAAAGAGGAACGCGAACAAAGAACTAGGGAAGCGCGGCGAGAATGCCGCTGCTCGATTTCTCTACCGTCAGGGCTACGATATCGTAGAGCGCAATTGGAAGTGCAGGTTCGGCGAAGCGGATATCATCGCACGTGATGGGAGCACTCTAGTATTCGTCGAGGTCAAAACGCGTTCGGGAATAGAGCGAGGGTTTCCTTCCGAGGCAGTGGATGCCAAGAAGCGCGACACGTATGAGAAGATCGCGCTTTCTTATGTGGCAGATCATGCGGAAACGGAAGCGGTCGTGCGGTTTGACGTGGTTGCCATCGTGGCGGTAGCGCCCGATCGTGCGCTCATCCGGCATCATATCAGCGCGTTCTCGGTGATATGAATGCGTTCGCAATGCGCGGTGGCAAGCGCGTTGATTCGAGGGGTCGACGCCATTCCGGTCACGGTGGAAGTGTCGGTGGGTGCCGGTTTGGTCGGCATGAGCATCGTGGGCATGGCCGATACCGCTATCCAGGAAGCGCGCGAACGAGTTCGTGGTGCCATCATATCATGTGGATTTGCCGTACCGAGCCAGAAGATCGTGGTGAATCTGGCGCCTGGGTCGCTTCGTAAGAGTGGATCAGGGTTCGATCTGCCCATAGCGTTGGGCATCTTGGTAGCCTCAGGGCAGGTAGACCCAGCGTTTCTTGAGGGCAGGCTGTTCGTGGGAGAGCTCTCGTTAGATGGCGGTGTGCGTCCGGTGGCAGGAACGCTCGCATTCGGCATCTGCGCGCATCGCCTCGGTCTGAGCTTGGTTAGTTGCGGCGATCAGGCGGTTCCTCTGGAAGGCCTTGCGCAGTACAGCATACGGGATCTGAGCGCGCTTGCCTTCGAGGAACCGTTCACAAGGGTGACCTACGCGCGCACCAACGCTGAGGCTTCCGGTAAGAACGCTCCCGATTTTTGCGATGTTGCTGGTCATGAGACGGCAAAGCGCGCCGCTCAGATAGCTGTTGCGGGTGGCCATGGCTTGTTGATGGTCGGGCCTCCTGGATCGGGTAAGACGATGATAGCGAGTCGTATCGCATCCATCTTGCCCCCGCTCGATCAAGACGAGATGCTGGCAGCTGCTGCGGTGCATTCGGTGGCGGGCGAGGATATTGATGCGATCTTGCAGGGTATTCGCCCGTTTCGGCACCCGCATCATTCGGCAACGATAGCAGGATTGGTTGGCGGTGGCTCGCCGATTCGGCCAGGAGAGATATCTCTTGCGCATTGCGGTACGCTGTTCCTCGATGAGCTTCCCGAGTTTAAGCCAGCGACGCTTCAAAGTTTACGCCAGCCCATCGAGGCGGGCAAAGTATGCCTCACGCGCGCGGATGGCAATATTGAATTTCCGGCGCGCTTCATGTTGGTGGCAGCGGCCAATCCCTGTCCCTGCGGATATCTCGGCGATGATCTTCGCCCATGCGAATGCACGATTCCGCAGATTCGCGCGTATCAGGCGCGTGTAGGAGGTCCGCTGATGGATCGGATCGATCTTCAACTGGATGTGCGGCGATTGCCAGCTGACAGCATCTTATCGAGCGGTTCAGGCACTGATTCAGCAACGCTGCGCCAAGGCGTGCTCGCTGCACGCGACTTCGCAGAGCAGCGGAGACAGCGGCGGCGCATGGACGTTCAGCCACCTGTTTGCGAATCGGTCGGCAACCGGCCCGCTGAGGTCATCGAATCGTGCGCGCTCGGCGATGAGCAACGCTCGTTCATCACCTCGATGGCCGATGCGGAATCGCTGAGCGGACGGGCGCTCGTGAGCTGCCTGAAGGTCGCGCGCACCATCGCTGATATGGAGCAAAGCTGGGACGTTACCTGCGATCATCTTGCTGAGGCGTTGGCATTTCGAATGAGGGAAGGAGCGCGATGATGGGACGACGATCGTCTACGCTCACCGGCCCACGCTGGGAGCTTACCGCGCAGGACACGAGGTATCCTGACGTATTTCGCACTATCTTGAAGCCACCGGAGAAGCTCTATGGGATAGGGGAGCGCGCGGCGCTGCAAGAGGGTCTCGCTATCGTGGGTGCGCGCAAGGCAACGCCGTACGGCAGGACCTGCGCTGCGCGCTTCGCACGCTTGGCGGCAGAGCGAGGGGTCGTCATCATCTCAGGAGGCGCCCGTGGCTGCGATGCCGCTTCCCATGAGGCTGCCCTTCAAGCGGGTGGCACCACGGTCGTGTTCTTGGGCGGAGGCTGCGATCGTGTGTATCCCGCGGAGCATAGTGAGCTGTTTCAGAGGGTGATAGAAGGTGGGGGAGCGGTCGTATCGGAGCAGGAATGGGACGTGCCACCCATGCCCTATATGTTTCGCGCGCGCAATCGCCTTATCGCGGGTCTTGCTCGTGCGACGCTCATCGTGGAAGCGGGGCTTCCTTCGGGCACGTTTTCGACAGCCGATGAGGCTTTGGAGGCCAATCGTGAGGTCTTGGTGGTGCCGGGCGCCATCACGTCACCGGCGTCGCTTGGGGCAAATCGCCTTCTCTGTCAGGGAGCGACGCCGATCGTGGACGATGACACGTTCTACGATCAGCTCTTCTGCCTTTTTGGTTGCTTGAAGCAAACCTGTGCGTCGGAGCAAGATGAAGCCGTCGTGGCAGAAGATGATCCGCTTGCGTGCGCTCTTCAGGCGCAGCCGCTCAGCATGGACGAACTGCTCGAGGTGTCACGTGCGGCCGGGCAGGGCAAGAGCCTGTCGGATATCGCGGTGTGGGTAGCGCATCAAGTGCAAGCGGGTCGTGCGGTGCGATATGCGGATGGTCGCTATGGACCGATGGCAAACGATGGCCGATGCCCTGAGCGAGATCGGCATAGCAGGTGATATATTGGCTTCATGGATGCGATCACCATCATAGGCGGAGGTCTTGCGGGCAGTGAAGCGGCGCTGCGCTTGGCCGATCTTGGCTTTTCGGTAACGGTATATGAAATGCGCCCGCAGGTACCCACGCCCGTGCATAAGAGCGCGAATATGGCAGAACTCGTTTGCTCGAACTCGTTCAAGTCGAATAAGCCCGATTCTGCGGCGGGCATGTTGAAGGCAGAGCTCGAAGCGCTTGCGTCACCGGTGTATCACGCTGCATTGGCTACCAGCATTGATGCGGGCGGTGCCTTAGCGGTCGATCGGCATGCGTTTTCGCGAATGGTAACGCACCTGCTCGAAGTTCATCCGCGCGTGCGTATCGAGCGGGTAGAGGTTGCCGATCTGGAGGCGGTTGCGTCTACGTGCGATGCGGTGGTGCTCGCCACGGGTCCGTTGACCTCCGATCGGCTCGCGGACGATATCGCTCGGCGCAGCGGAGCCGATCAGCTCGCTTTCTACGATGCGGCTGCTCCTATCGTGATGGCTGACTCGCTCGATCGCAGCGTCGTGTTTCGTCAGAGCCGCTACGAGGAAACTGGAGCAGGGGACTATTTGAATTGCCCGCTCGATCAGCAAGCCTATCAGGCGTTTATCAGTGAATTGGTGGCTGCTGAGCGCGTGATGAAGAAAGAGTTCGAGAGCGGCGATCTATTCCAGGCGTGCCAGCCGATCGAAGAGATAGCCCGCAAGGGACTCGATGCGCCGCGCTTTGGCACGATGAAGCCCGTTGGATTGGTCGATCCTGCGACGGGTCGCCGTCCGTGGGCGGTCGTGCAGTTGCGAGCCGAGGATGCGGCCGGGCAAAGCTATAACCTCGTTGGATTTCAGACAAATCTCACGTTTCCTGAACAACGGCGCGTCTTTCGCATGATTCCAGGGTTGCAAGAGGCTGAGTTTGCTCGATACGGCGTGATGCACCGTAATACATACCTGAACAGTCCGCAGATGCTCGATGGCACCGGACGCTTGTATGCGCCGGATATCCTCTTGCTCGAAACGCCCGTTTTCGTTGCGGGGCAGCTTTCGGGCACGGAAGGGTATACCGAGGCGATCCGCTCTGGCGCGCATGTTGCCCTCTCTGTTGCCGCGCTGCTCAAGGGTGTCGAAGCACCGCTTTTGCCCGATACGACCGCGTTCGGTGCTCTCATGCGCCATGCAACCGATCCGGCAACGCGTTCCTATCAGCCTTCGCATGTGAATTTTGGGCTCATGCCGCCCCTCTCTGCTCCGATCCGCAACAAGCGCGAGCGATATGCCGCCTTTGCTGAGCGCGGGCGCGCAGCGATGGAATCATACGTCGAGCAGCTCATGACCGCTGGTCTCTTATCTGTGCGGGGTGCTTCGCGGTGAGCACGTCTCCAAGGCCGATCGGTGACGCGCCGAACAACGATGTGGAGGTGCCAGGTCAGGAACTCGTTGAGGATTTCTGCGCGTCGCTCGCACGAGAACAAGGTGCCTCGAAGAACACGATTCGCAGCTATCGGACCGATCTTGAGGCGTACCTTCGTTGGGTGCAGCGCCTTGGGCTTGATGTCCTTACTATGACGCACCGCCGCCTTCGCCGCTACCTCGCGGAGCTTGACGCGGCGGCCTACGAGCGCACGACGGTGAACCGGCATCTTTCGGCGCTGCGCTCGTTCTATCGTTGGCTCTGCGCCGAGCAGTTTTCATCGAATGATCCTGCGAGCGCCATCCAGGGACCTTCTCTTCCCGCGAAGCTGCCCAAACCGCTCTCGGAGGACGAGGTCGATCGGCTCTTGGCAGTGCATGCGGACAACGACGACCCGCTCTCGCTACGCGATCAGGCCGTGCTCGAGTTCATCTATGCGACCGGCGCGCGCGTTTCGGAAGCGTCTGCGGTGAAGCTGTGTGATGTTGATGTGCGCAACGGCACCGCTAAGGTGTTCGGTAAAGGATCGAAGGAGCGGATCGTGCTGCTCCATACGACAGCGCAAGAGGCGATCGCATCGTATATTGAGCGCGGTCGCCCTGCTCTGGTGGGGGATAAGGCATGCGAGAGCTTGTTCGTGTCAAGCCGTGGCAACCGATTCTCGACTGATGCGATACGGCGCATGTTCAAGGAGACGTTGCTGGCTGCCGGTCTTGACCCCGGTTATTCCCCGCACGCATTGCGACATGCGTTTGCCACCGATATGCTTGCAGGCGGTGCTGATTTGCGCAGTGTGCAGGAAATGCTCGGGCATGCGAACCTCTCAACCACCCAGATCTATACCCATGTATCGCCCGAACGGCTGCGAGCGGTGCATGCACAGGCGCATCCGCGCGCATAAACGCTCCATTCGTATCGTTGTGATGGGGTCCATGGAGATTACTTGAAGTCTCTTCGCTCTGCGACGGGCAGTAGGATATCACGAACATACATTCGCTTTCTTGTAGTACAATGACCGAAACAACGATCGAGCAAGAAAGCGAACGCCATGCCGCAGAGCGAAATTGTTATCAAAGGTGCCCGCGAGCACAATCTGAAGGATATAGACCTCACCATACCACGTGACAAGCTGGTTGTGATAACCGGGCTTTCCGGATCAGGCAAATCAAGCCTTGCTTTCGATACCATGTACGCCGAGGGTCAGCGCCGCTATGTGGAGAGCCTCTCCAGCTACGCGCGCATGTTCCTCGGGCAGATGAGCAAGCCTGACCTTGATTCTATAGACGGTCTGTCTCCGGCGGTTTCCATCGATCAGAAGACCACCTCAAGAAACCCGCGCTCAACCGTGGGAACCACCACGGAGATCTATGACTATCTGCGCTTACTGTACGCGCGTGTGGGCATTCCGCACTGCCCGGTCTGCGGTCGCGAGATCAAGCGGCAGACCACCGATCAGGTGACCGATGAGATTTTGGGGCTTGGCGATGCGGGTGCGAAGGCGATGATCATGGCGCCCATCGTTTCTGGGCGCAAGGGTGAATTCACCAAGCTGTTCGCCGATCTTCAAAAGGAAGGGTTCACGCGTGTGCGGGTTGACGGCGAGGTCGTGCGTCTTGAGGGTGAACCGCGTACGCTGAACAAGAAGATCAAGCACTTCATCGACGTGGTCGTCGATCGTGTCACGCTGAAAGAGCAGGCGCGCAGCCGTATCGCACAGGCTGTTGAGACTGCGACGAAACTTGCGGACGGGCGCGTGCTCGTGCAGGTGCTGTCATCTGACACCGACGAGGTGCGCACAGCAGAAGTCTCTTCGGGTGCGCGCGGAGGCTTGGCGGACGGGGAGCATCTCTTCTCGCTGGCGCTCGCATGCCCGGATCATGGCTTTTCCATGGATGAACTACAGCCGCGCGATTTCTCCTTCAATGCGCCGTATGGCTCCTGTCCTTCGTGCTTCGGCATCGGGAGCCGCGAGGAAGTGGATGCCTCCTTGGTCGTGCCCGACCCGTCCCTTACCTTGAGCGAAGGCGCGGTGGCGCCCCTGAAGAGCGGCAACTACTACCCGCAGATATTGCGCGCGGTGGCCGAGCATATGGGGTCGGGCGATGATGTGCCTTGGGAGGATATGTCGCGCAAGGTGCGCAAGGCTTTGATGGAAGGCCTCGGAAACGAGAAGGTGCGCGTTGACTATACCACCGTTGATGGGCGCAACACCTATTGGTTCATCGAGTGGGAGGGCATTCTCGAGGTCATCAGACGGCGGTATGCTGACGCGGACACTGATGCGAAGCGCGAGAAGCTCGCGGCCTATTTCGATACCGTTGCGTGTGAGGAATGCGGCGGTAAACGTCTTAAGCCTGAGATACTCGCGGTCACTATTGGCGACAAATCGATCTTCGATGTTACCGATATGGCGGCAGCTGATTCGCTCGCGTTCTTCCAGTCATTGCGGTTTACGGGTCAGGATCAGATGATCGCAGGCCCCATCGTGAAGGAGATCGTCGCGCGCCTGCGGTTCCTGGTTGACGTGGGTCTCGATTATCTGACGCTCGAGCGGGCAACGGCCACGCTGTCCGGCGGTGAGGCGCAGCGCATTCGGCTTGCCACCCAGATTGGCGCGGGACTCATGGGGGTGCTCTATATTCTCGATGAGCCTTCGATCGGCTTGCATCAACGCGATAACGAGCGCCTGATCGCAACATTGGAGCATCTGCGCGATCTAGGGAATACCGTCATCGTGGTAGAGCATGACGAGGATACCATCCGAGCGGCAGATTTCGTGGTGGATATGGGTCCGGGTGCAGGCGAGCACGGAGGTGAGGTCATCGCTGCCGGAACACCTGCAGAGGTTATGGCGGCGCATGGTTCGCTCACCGCCGACTACCTTTCCGGGCGGCGCGCCATCATGGTACCAGCGAAGCGGCGTCGACCTGGTCGTGGGAAGCTCAAGCTAACAGGCGCATCTGAGAACAACCTGCAAAACATAACGCTCGAGGTGCCCTTGGGCACGTTGACGGTCATCACCGGTGTTTCTGGGTCGGGCAAGAGTTCGCTCATCACCGACACCTTGGCTCCTGCGCTCTCCAATCGATTGAACCACGCTCATCGTCGCTGCGGCTCGTATAAGAAGATCACTGGCTTGGACAAGCTCGACAAGGTCATCAACATCGACCAGAGTCCCATTGGCCGAACCCCCCGATCGAATCCCGCCACCTATATCGGTCTTTGGGACGACATTCGCGCACTGTTCGCCTCGACCGCAGAGGCGAAGGCGCGCGGCTACTCGCCGGGTCGTTTTTCCTTCAACGTGAATGGAGGACGCTGCGAGGCATGCAAAGGTGACGGACAGATCAAGATAGAGATGCACTTCTTGCCCGATATCTACGTCCCTTGCGAAGTGTGCAACGGCAAGCGCTATAACCGTGAGACTCTTGAGGTCACGTATCGTGGCAAGAGCATCTCCGAGGTGCTTGATATGACCGTGGAAGATGCGCTCGTCTTCTTTCAGAGCATCCCCGGCATCAAACGCAAGCTGCAAACGCTCCATGATGTGGGGCTGGGGTATATCCGGTTGGGGCAACCGGCCACCACGCTCTCAGGTGGCGAGGCTCAGCGCGTGAAGCTCTCAAGCGAGCTTCAGAAGCGCTCCACCGGGAAGACGTTCTATATTCTGGACGAGCCTACGACGGGGTTGCACTTCGAGGATGTCCGACAGCTTCTCGAGGTGCTGCAACGGTTGGTCGATAGCGGCAACACCGTGCTGGTTATCGAGCATAATCTCGATGTTATTAAGTGCGCTGACCATATCGTCGATCTGGGTCCTGAGGGAGGCGACCGTGGCGGTCGCATTGTCGCTACGGGCACGCCCGAAGAGGTTGCCGAGGTGAAGGGCAGTTTTACGGGCCTTTTCGTCAAGCGCGTCTTGCAGACTGCCGAGACGGTGGTGGATGCTCTAGCAGCAAGCGACTGAATGGGGCTATAATCCGGTCTATGGGAAACCGGACACGCGAAAGAGTCGGACTGCTCATCTTCTTTGTCCTCGTGCTGCTTGGCGGTGCTGTGCTGCTTGGGTACTTTGCCACAGGGCTCACCTGGACGGTGTATGCCACATCGGTCGATGATCGCGTAGGAAACATGGCAGGATATACGGCCGTCGTCTATCCGGGCACCGTCGTCGAAGAGGATGATGACCGCGATGCCGATGCTGGGCTGGATGACCGCGATGCTGACGGCATTCCTTCCATCGCTGACACGATCGGGCTGCGCATCCTTTCCTATTATCCCGCAACGGCGCTCCGCGACGAGGTGGGCGTGTTTCCCTCTGACGTGCGCGAGTTATACGTGAAGAAGGACGCCTCGGTTATCACCATCGATACACAGGATATTCTCTACCACCCTGAACCGTGCATATTGAATGCAGGGGATCGCACGATCGGTGTTTTTGGTGTGAGTTCATACCAAACGAAACGGGCGCTTCGGAATACCGTTGACGATCTTCATGAGCAAGGCGCAGACGTCGTGATCTGCGTGACGATGCGAACGGCGCTGCTCGCATCGTTGCAGGGCATCAACGTGGTGATCTTGACCGAGTCCTCCGATGTCTATCCCACCACGGGATACCGCGAGGATGACACGCTAGTGGTTCAAGCACCAAAAACGGGCGAAGCCGGTGTTGTGTTCTTCTCGAACAACAACGTGGCATCCGCCCGTTCCATCGATTCTCTGTGAGGGTGATGGCTCGCTACACGATGCCTTCGGCCATCATGGCATCAGCCACCTTCTCGAAGCCGGCGATGTTCGCGCCTGCCACATAGTCTCCTTCTACGCCGTAGCGCTTCGCTGCATCATCGGCCGCATGGAAGATGCTGACCATGATGCCTTTCAGCTTCGCATCGACCTCATCGAAGGTCCAGGAGAGCCGCTCGGAGTTCTGCGACATCTCAAGACCAGATGTTGCCACGCCGCCCGCGTTGGCCGCCTTGCCGGGGAGGAAGACCACGCCCTTGTCCTGGAGATATTCGGTCGCGTCCATGGTGGTGGGCATGTTGGCGCCTTCTGCGACCACCTTCACACCATTGCTCACCAGCGTTTGCGCATCGTCGATGAACAGCTCGTTTTGCGTTGCGCAGGGAAGCGCGATATCGCAGGGAATGCTCCAGACACCGCGTCCTTCGTGGTACTCCACGCCATCGCGGCGCTTCGCGTACTCGCTGATGCGGGCGCGCTCCACTTCCTTGATCTGCTTGACCAGATCGACGTCGATGCCCGCCGGATCGTAGATCCAGCCCGTCGAATCGCTCAGGGTGACCACCTTCGCACCGAGTTGCTGCGCCTTCTGCGTCGCATAGATAGCGACGTTGCCCGAGCCGGAGACGCATACCGTCTTGCCGGTCAGGTCATCTCCTGCGCAGCGCAGATACTCTGCGACGATGTAGACCAAGCCGTAGCCGGTTGCTTCGGTGCGCGCCAGGCTGCCGCCAAACGAAAGGCCCTTGCCGGTCAGGACCCCTTCAAAGACGTTCTTCATACGCTTGTACTGGCCGAACATGAATCCGATCTCGCGTGCTCCCGTGCCGATATCGCCTGCTGGCACGTCAGTGTCGGCGCCGATGTGACGCTGGAGCTCGGTCATGAAGGACTGGCAGAAGCGCATGACCTCCATGTCCGATTTCCCCTTCGGGTCGAAATCGGAACCGCCTTTTCCGCCGCCCATGGGCAGGGTGGTCAGGCTATTCTTGAATATCTGCTCAAAGCCCAAGAACTTGATGATGCCCAGATTCACCGACGGATGAAGGCGCAGACCGCCCTTGTATGGCCCGATGGCGCTGTTGAACTGAACGCGGAATGCGCGGTTCACGTGAACAGTGCCAGCGTCGTCCACCCAAGGAACGCGGAAGATGATGACGCGCTCGGGTTCCACGAGACGCTCCAACAGCGATGCCTTCTCGTATTCGGGATGCGCATCAATCACCGGCTCAAGCGATTGGAGCACCTCGGTGACCGCCTGGATGAATTCAGGCTGTTCTGGGTTTTTCTGCTTGACCATCTCAAGCACTCGTTCAGTGTATTTCATCTCGCCTCCTTGAAGGGTACCTATGCATGGCATTATAGGGCGCACCGGAGCACGGTGAAGCATAATTAATGCGTTTGAAACAAAGAGGCGATCGCGGTGTGCATGGTAGGCGGTACGCGCGCCTTGTCTCTCTAGCGCCGCTTGCCCCGCTTGGTCTGTTTTGAGCGGGTACGCTTTGCGTGTCGGTGCGCTTCCGTGCTGGGTGAGGCTTGCATGCGTCCGGCGCCCCTGCGGCTTTTCGTGCGGGCGGTATCGCCATTCCCGTCACCATGCTTCTTGCCGCGGCGCTTATCGCCCCAGCCTTCGTAGTTATAGTCAGTGCGTTCGGTCGTATGGGCTCGTCGGCGCTTGGCGCGCACCGAAGCGAAGTTCGCCGCCCGCTTGTCGGAATGCGACAGATGCGCACGTCGCTCGCGGCGGCTTTGGAGCACCTCCACGTCGACATCGTAGCTGGAAAGTCGACGGAGGGGGATCTCTTGGCCGATCAAGCGCTCGATGCTCGCGAGCGCTTTCAATGAGTTTTGGCTCACGAAAGAGATGGCCAGGCCGGTTGTTCCCGCACGTCCGGTCCTGCCGATGCGATGGATGTAATCCTCGGCCATATCCGGGAGGTCATAGTTGACCACGTAGTCCACCGCAGGAACATCGATGCCGCGCGCGAGCACGTCGGTAGCCACGATCACACCAACCTCGCCACGATGGAACGCGCGCAGAGCGGCACGCCGCTCGGCTTGAGAGCGATCCGAGTGCAGCGTTTCCGCTTCGAGGCCAGCCGTCTTGAGCGTCTCCGCCACCTGCTCTGCGCGCGCTTTGGTACGCGCGAATACGATGACGCGCTGGTAGGGGATCTCACCGAGCACGGCAAGGAGCAGATCGGGCTTGTTCTTTTGCTTGATGGGCATGACGTAGTGCTTCACGCTCGCTGCGGTCTCGCCACGCTGAGCCACCTGGATCAGCTGCGCTGCATGGAGCATGCCACCGAGCTTCGTGCGAACCCGGTCATCGATCGTGGCCGAGAAAAGAAGCGTTTGGCGGTGCGCGGGCGTAGCATCCACGATGCGGGAGACGTCGGGCAGAAAGCCCATGTCGAGCATGCGGTCCGCCTCATCGAGGATCAACGTTTCGAGGCGGCTGAGGTCTACCGCACCGCGCTCCATGAGATCGACTAGACGACCGGGGGTGGCGATGAGGATATCGGTGCCACCCTTCAAGTCCGTTCGCTGCTTGGCGTATTTCGTGCCCCCAGAAACGGTCGTAACGTAGTGACCCGTGCATTTGCCAATGATCATCGCGGCGCGCGCAATCTGCTGAGCAAGCTCGCGTGTAGGCGTTATAACGAGAACGCGTGGCGGACGGCCGTGCTCGCGCGAAGAGGGAAGCGCCCCCAACACAGGAAGCAAGAACGCTGCCGTTTTGCCCGTACCCGTGCTAGCCGCTGCAATGACATCGTCGCCTGTAAGAATGTGAGGGATAGCCTGCTCTTGAACGGGTGTCGGCTCGTCGTATCCCAGGCGTTCGACCGCGCGCAAGGCGCCTTCTGGCAACCGCAGCTCTTTGAAGCTACCCATGGAATGCGCTAGACCTGGAACAGGACGGCACCCGAGGTGAGACCGCCGCCGAAAGCGACCAAGACCACGTTGTCTCCCTCTTTCACACGCCCGGTGCAATACGCATCGGCGAGCGCCATGGGAACGCTGGCTGATGAGGTGTTGCCGGTATTGGCGATGGAGAGTTGGAACGCATCAAGATCAAGCCCGAGCTTCTTCGCCGCAAACTTGATGATGCGCTCATTGGCCTGGTGGGGGATGACGCAATCAATGTCGTCGAGCGTGAGTCCGCTACGCTCGAGCACCTCCTCTACCGCATGGGTCATGGCATTGCTGGCAAATTTGAAGATGGAACGGCCATCCATGCGAATGACTTGGCGCATGCCGCCCGCGGCAACCGCTTCATCAATGCCGAGCAACGCATCAACGCCGGAGAGCGAGGCGTCCTCGCAAGCCGCGGGGTCAACGCCGACAGGGGAGAACGGCTGCGGTGCCTCGATGAAGTTCGCGCAGGTCAATGCGTTCTTCTCGTCGTCGTCGTTTCTCAGGTAGGACGCCCGGATGCCTGGTTTCTCATCGCTCCATTCCACGACTGCTGCGCCTGCCCCATCGCCGAAGAGCACGCAGGTATTGCGGTCGTTCCAATCGGTCACGCGCGAGAGGCGGTCGCATCCGATGACGAGCGCGCGTCGGCAGCGCGTGCGGCTGGATGCTCCTGGTGCGCTCTGGGATGCGGCGAGCATCGACTCGGCAACGGTAAGACCGTAGATGAATCCTGTGCAAGCAGCGTTGATATCCATGGCGACCGCGCGATCAAGGCCGAGCATGCGCTTTACCAGGGCCGCGCATGAGGGAACGACCACGTCGGGTGTTACCGTAGCGAACAAGACCAGATCGATGCTGCTTGGGTCGATGGGCTGTGCGCTCCATCCTTGCGCTGCGGGCTTGAGCGTGTCTCTCTGATCAAGGCCGAGAGCGGCTGCTGCTGCGGCGGCGGCTAGTGTCAGGCCGGATTCTGCGACCGCGATATGGCGCGTGAAGATGCCTGTTCTGGACGAGATCCATTCGTCGTTGGTATCGACCAGCGCTTGCAGATCGTCGTTGGCTACCTCGCGATCCGGGAGCGCCTTGCCGCACCCGATAATGACTGCTCCCACGTCTAACCTCGTTCCCCTGGCTGCTCATGGCTGTGTTTTGAACGATCTTATGGTATCAGAAACGCGCTGCTACGCATGCCGTGCGCAGCGGTTCGCATGGTCACGTGCGATCTCGCACGGATGATGGGTGCGGTTTACATGTACCAATAATAGTACATGTATGCAGACGAGATCAGTGATAATGGTGGCATGGACGAGCGTATAAGGAGGTTCACCAGTGAATGCGATCAAATGCATGTTGCCGCTTACGGTTATTCCGGAACATCGAGCAGCGTCAGTCAGTGCAGTGGCGCGCGCCGTTAGCTCAGCGTTCGGTTCTCCCAGTTTCATCCGTGCGAACGGCATGCCGGAGAGCGGCTGCATCTCGCGCGTTGCCGCACGGCTTCGCCGCCGCCGTGCCACGACGATGCCGGTATATCAAGTGGACAGGCGCGGTTTCTTCGGCAATGAGCGGCTGCCTCGCATTTGGGTATCTGAACCCAACTGTGGCGCCGATGGCGCATGCGCGCAGGGGAGGCGTCTGTCGGGAAGCTATCCCTGTGGTCCGGATATGCGGGGACACCGCGCGCTCCAGATGGCTGAGCACCTGTTCGCGGAAGGATCGGCAGCGTCTGATACGGCGGTGTCGATCGCTTGCTTTCAGGCCGCCGAGATCCTGTATCTGCATGCATCCGAGCGCGGCAGTGTCGAGGCATTGTGTCGTCTTGGCGCACTGTATTGCGCTGATTTGTGCCAAGGCGCGTATTGGCGCGATTCTGTGAGCGCTCATGCGAAGCATGCGCGGGAGGATGTGCTTCGCAAGGCAGTGCGCGCTCTGTCGCGAGCAGCGGCGCGCGGAGATGCGGAAGCGAAATGGCGATTGGGAGACATGCGCGCGCAGGGCGCGGGGTGCGAGATGGAGCAAGCGCTCGCATGGAATCTGTATCGGGGGGCATTCTGTCGGGCGGCGGGATGCACGACCGATGATCTTGATGCCGCTGGCGATACCGAACGGATACTTGCGCTGGTGAGCGGGGATGGCGCGCGCCTTGCGGATTGCGGGTGCGCTGCGGTGCGCATGGCTGCATGCCTGGAGCACGGACGCGGTTGCGAACGCGATCGTGCGCGTGCGAGCGCATGGTACGCCGCCGCGGTGCGTCTGCTCGATTCTTGCGTCAATGCCGGGTCGTGGCTCTATCTTGAAGAGCTGACCTCGGCCGAGTCCGGTGCTGCTCGCGATACAATGAACCATGATGGAGCGGTGCCTTTTCGTGTCTGATGCTGGGTTTTCATGCTATCGAGCGACTCTGGGGCATCTGCGCGGCACGGCTTGGCATCTTGAGAATCCATTCCTTTCAGCGTTCCGGTCGCGGCCGACAGAGGTGGCGGATGGAATGCGGTGCGACAAGTGTTTAGAATGAACCCGATCGTGTTGGTGTTGTTGTGCGAGCATCGAGGACAAGGGGGATCGCAGAGCGTGGAAATGAGAACCATCATATTCGCGAGCCGCGAGCAGGCTGATGCTGCCGTCTTGCGGATGGCTGAAGATGGTGGCGCGCTCGGTATCGACGTTCAGACACCATCCTCGTTCATCGCGGCGCAGTGGGAGCTTTGGGGCGATGGTCGGCGACTGGTGGCACCAGTGCAGCGCGCGGCTCTGATAGCCGATCTGGTAACCGCAGAAGGCGGCTTGGTCGATACGCCTGGCACCGCAGCAGCCATCGCGGCGTTCGTCGAGCGTGCGTGCGGGACAGAGGGCCTTCGTCGTGCGCTTCGGTCGCGTTCGTCCGCGGATGAGTCGGATGATCCAGAGCAGCGCGTCTTAGATGTCGTCGCGCGCTACTGCGAAGCCTTGCGCGAGCGCGGTTTTGTGGAGCCAGGAGAGGCTGCGGAGATGCTGGCCGCGCGCGCGCTTCCCCTGCGCGTCTCGTTCGAGGGGCCTCTCTTCGTGTCGCCCGCGATCGAGCGGCTCTTCAGGCAGCTAGCGCAGGAGTCCCCTGTCAGCGACGCGGTCGATGTGGTTGCGCCTGCGCATCTCCGTTACGCGTTCGCACAGCCCGCAGGACCAGCGGCAGGCCCGCATGCGCTCCTGACGGTCGTGGATCGTCTTTGCGCTGAGGGCTGTCAGAGCATAACGGTGTGTGCGCACGATCCGCATGATGCGTTCGCGGCCCTGTGCGAACCTCTGCGCGAGCGTGATTATGCCTGCGCTCTGACAGCCTCGGTGCCCTTTGGACGAACCTGGCTCGGTCGTGCTCTCGCTGATATCCACGCCCTCATTGCAGATGATGCGCGCGCACGAGAAGCGGCGGTCGATCTGGCCTTCAATCCTTGGCTCGACATTCCTGGTTGGCAGGCTGAGCGATTGGATGCCAGCATCCGCGGGGATCGTGCAATGGATTCCGCCGCCATGCTCGCATCGCTGCGCGCTCTTTCAGATACGGTCGGCGCGCTCGAGGGCCTGATCGTAGCAGGGGATGACCCCTTTGCCGATGCGGCATCGCTCTCCCAAAAGCTGGAAGAGGGCCTTCTTCCGAGTACGATCGCAGCTCTTGAGAGCGAAGCGCTGTCGGTGCTTTGTGCTACGGCGGAGGCGCTGAGAGATATCGGTGCGCTGCACCGTAACTGGCTGACCGGTCTCGCTGATGTCCCGGTTGCGCAGACGGTGGCAGCTCGTTGCGCTGCGCCTCGCTGCGAGATCGTTTTCCGTAGCATGGCCGACCTGCGCCGCCTTGCACGATCGTCATGTGACGCGGTCATCATCGACGATGTTTCAGACGCTGCGCTCTGCGCAAGAAGTTCCGTTGATTGCTTGGGCGCTCTGACGCAGCTTCTCGGCATTCAGACACCTGATCGCGCGCTCGGCGAGGTGCGCGCCGCTCTCAATACCGCTCTTGCCGCAGCGCGACGATGCTTTGCTTGCTTGTTGCCCGCCACCGATGATGATCGCGAGCGCACCTGGCCCTCCTTCGCGTTTGAAGAGCTGCTGTCGTGCATCGTCGGGCATACGGTTGATGCAGAAAGCGCAGAGGCGGTGATGGCGCAGATCGATCCGGGATTTCGGCGCATAGCTGAAGACGACCTGGTGGCATGCGTCGGTCGTGATTTTCGGCCTGTTGCTACGACGCTTCGCGCACCGGTGGCGATGCGCGGGCGGCTCGTTCAGCTCGATCTGTTGGACTATCTTCGCGGTGCAGGACAGGGAGACGACCGCGTGCCCGTTCTCTCTCCTTCGGCTCTTGAGCGTTATCTGCACTGTCCTTATGCGTGGTTTCTCGAGAATCGCATCGGCGCGCGCGGGCTCGATGAAGGATTCGGTCCCGCGGAGAAGGGAAGCTTCGTTCATGCGGTGATGGCGCGCTGCTACGATATGCTCGGAGAGCTCAGTGCCGAGCATGCCGAAGGCGCTGTCGATGTGCAGACTCATCAGCTGCTCGATACGGCTTTCGATACGGTTCTCGATGAGAGTGCGCATGCTCCCGGCAGACGTCTGAAAGCGCTCACGCCGTCAGAGCACCTTGAGGTGGAGGATCTTCGCCGTCACCTCCACCGTTTCTTGGACCGCTTGAACCGTCTTCCCGACACCTATCGCGTCTTAGGGCATGAGATGCCCATTCGGCCCGAGGACGGATTGGTCGCTGGGGTGCGTCTGAGCGGACGCGTCGACCGGGTTGATGTGGATGATGCTGCCAAGCGCTTCGCGGTCATCGACTACAAAGGAAGCATTGCCGGACATGCGGCGGGCAGTCTGGGGACATCATCTGAGGGCACAGCGGACGAACTGCCTGAGAAGATGCAGACTCTCATCTACGCATTGGCTTTACGCGAACGATTCCCGGGATATCGCCCTGCAGCTGCGCTCTATGCATCATATAAGAGCACGGTCGACGCGGGATCGATGGCGGGTTCGTTCGATATCGCAGCGTATGACGTTTCGCCGTTCGCTGGTACTGCGTGTGAGACGGGGCCCTTCGAGGGCTTTCTCGATACCATTGAGAGCGTCATGGCGCACCGCTTAGAGCCGCTCTTTCAGGGCGATATCGAACCGCGCGCACGCAGTGCGCGGGAGTGCAGCTACTGCCCCTTCACCGCTTGCGAGGTGAGGTTATGACTGCGAACAGATGCACGCCTCAACAGCAGCAGGTCATCGATACGCTCGACCGGGCACTGATGGTCAGTGCGGGCGCCGGATCGGGCAAGACGTTCACTCTCACGCAGCGCATCGCCGCAGCCTTCGATTGTCGCCAGGGCACGGCGCTGCTGGATGATATCGGCCAGGTGCTCGCGATCACCTATACGAAGAAGGCGGCGGCAGAGCTCAAAGGCCGTATCAAGGCGAAGTTGATCGCTGATGGTCTGCGCGACCAAGCGCGTACGATCGATGATGCGTGGGTGTGTACGATCCATGCGATGGCGGGGCGCATGTTGCGCGAGAATGCGCTGAGAATCGGTCTTGACCCTGCTTTCAAGGTGCTCGACGAGACCGAGGCTGATATCCTTTGGAACCAGGCCGTTGAGATGGTGGCTGCCGAGATCTCGGCGAGCGATGATCCGCTCATACGCCGCATCTTGGCTGACGAAAAGCTCACTGCACCCAAACAGGGGCGCTCTCTTCTTGGCGATGCGCAGGCGATTCTCGAGCGCGTGCATGCCATGCCAGAGGGGTTTGCTGGCGTGGAGGTGCCTCCCGTCAGCGCTGATGCGCATGATATCTTGCGCGCGTTCAGTACTATCGCCACTGAACTGACGGAGCTCATCGAAAGCTGGTCTCAGCTCTCGAACAAGGATCGTGCAGTGCTGGATGCGCTCAGCTGCGCGCAAGAGAGTGCGGCAGCGTGGATCGCCGATGAGCCATCCGATCCTGCGGATGCAGCGTTCGATTCGACTGCATTCATGGACGTGATCCATTCCTTTCCCCCTACAACGCCCGCCTACGGTGCGAAGAAGGAGGGAGCTGAACGCATCGCATCCTATCGGAGCGAATATGCGCGGCTCTTCGAGGAAGCGCGTGCGGCGGTGGCGTTGCCCTCCGTTCGTTTCAAGGTATCCGTGGCACAGCACCTCGATGAAACCTACCGTGCACTCAAAGGGCCGAGTCGCCTTGATAACGATGACCTGCTTCGGGAGTGCTACCGTGCTCTCAGCGCTGATGAGACGATGGCGCTGCGCTATCGCACCATGTTCCGTCTCATCATGATCGACGAGTTCCAAGACACTGATCGACTGCAAACAGCCATTATCGAATGCATCGCGCAGGATGGCTTCGCGAACGTATGCACCGTCGGCGATGCTCAGCAGAGCATCTATCGTTTCCGAGGCGCTGATGTGAACGTGTTCGAGGGGTATCGCGCAGCGCTGTTCGCTTCTTCGGATGAGGCAGTGGCGGTGGAGCTGCCCGATAACTTCCGCAGCCATGGAGATATCTTGAAGTTCGTGGACGTGCTGTTTTCGCGCTCGGAGATGTTCGGAGAGGCGTTTTTGCACTTGGAGCCCAAAGGGGCTATCAATGATCTCGCTGATCCTGTTTTCGATGAGCTTCCGCGGGTAGAGCTTGCTTTACTGCACTATCGCAACAGTGGATCGAAGCCGCGCATGAGCATCGATGAGGTGCGTGCTCATGCTGCCGCTCGCATTGCGCATCATTTCTCAGAATTGGCGGCAGCCGGTGTGCCCGCCCGTGATATGGCGCTTCTTTTGGGGTCGATGGCGCATGCGAGCGTCTACGCAGAGGCCCTGCGCGCAGTAGGGTTGCCATCCATGACGGTGGCAGGTTCCACGTTCACCACCTCGGCAGAGGCGTCGCTCGCTGCAACGTTGCTGCAGGTGGCTCGTAATCGCCGTGACGATCAAGCGGTGCTCGCAGCGCTGATCTCGCCGCTGTTCAATATCACCGATGATGCGTTACTCATGTGCGCATCCCGCAGAGAGGATGGCGTCTGCGATCAGCGCTCGGTAGCGGCAGGGCTCTTCGATCCCGACGAGCATCTCTTCGCGTCGCTTCACGACGATGCGCGCACGATGTTCGCTCTTGCGCGGGATGCCTTGTCCGCCTTCGTGCGCCGCGCACGTCGGCAAAGCGCGGCGGAGGCCTTGCGCACCCTTCTGGTCGAAAGCGGGGCGCTCGACCGAGCTGCGCGAGCAGGGCAAGCTGGCCTTGCGTTCGCGGGGAACATGGAAAAGGCATGCCGTTTGATTGCTTCCCTTGAAGAGGAGTGCGGCGGTATCGCGGAGCTGTCCGCGCGCTTCGACGCTCATCTGCGACTCGCTCAGGAGCGCCCTGGTTTGCTGGTCGCTCAAGATGCGGAATTCGTCACCCTCATGACCGTGCACGGGTCGAAGGGTCTTGAGTTCCCTCATGTGGCCATAGCCGAGATGCGAGCGAAGGACCGCCCGCCGGATATCTTCATAGCTGAGAACGTGGGGGAGCATACCTATGTTGCTGGGCTATGCCCGGCGGACTCATCGCGGCGCACCGCGTACAACAACATTCGCGCGTTCGCGCGCCACGATGAGCCCCGCAGCGCCGATGCGTGCGAAACGGTGGGGCAGCGCTATCGCTCTTTGAGCGTCTTCGCAGCTGACCAACAGGCTCAAGAGGCGAAGCGGTTGCTCTATGTAGCGCTGACGCGGGCGGTCAAATCGGTCATGTTGATGGCGTTGGTGCCCGAGGATCCAGCAGCGGGCTATCGGGGTGCACCGATTCTGCGTGAGTTGCACGAGGCGCTCGCGTGGCCATTGGATGCTGTGCGGTCGGTTTCCTCCCTTGAGTTCGGTGGACAATGCCCCGCGCGGGTGAGCCTTGAGTACCTCCCTGATAGTTTGGCGGCATCAGCTGATGAAGATGAGGGGGCACAAGTCACACGTGAGCCCACAGAGCGCTCGTCTCAGGTATTCGAGGTCCCTATCAGAGCGGACGTTTCGCAAACGATGTGTTTTGCGGGAAGTCTCGAGCAGCGCAGAACATGGTCGTACACATCGCTTTCTCCTGAGTTCGGAGAGACGATCGCAGTGCCTGGGGAAGAGGAAGCGGCAGCACAAGAGCAGTTGTGGCAACCACGCGAAGAGCGCGCGACGGACTTGGGGATCGCGTTCCATCGGTTAGCGCAGCAGGCGCTCGTGGTCGCCCGGGCGGAAGGTTCATGTGTGCCGCGCATGCCTTCCGATACGGCGGTGCGCGCACAAGTCTTGGCGTGCAATCTCTCCGATGCGGCAGCAACGCGCCTATCGCATGCCCTCGCGCGCTGGTTCGGCTCGCGGGTGGCCAAAGCGTTCTTCGCGTTCGAGGATAAGGCAGCCGAGGTGCCCTTCGCGGTGAAGGTCTCGAGCGGGGCGGCTTCATTTTTCTTGGTGGGCGAGATAGACGGCTTGGCGGTGGAGGGCGTCTGCGCGCACTTGATCGATTACAAGACGGGTGGCGCAGGGGGGCAGAGCGCAGATGAGCTGTACCGGAAGCATCTGTTCCAAGCGCAGTGCTATGCCTATGCGCTGCTCTGCAACGGGTACGAGCGCATCCAGGCAACGTTCGTGCGCGTAGAGCAGGCTGACCCGCTCGCGCCAGAAGAGCCCCAGACGGTGGAATACGCCTTTACCACGTCTGATCTCGATGCGCTTCGCATGCGCATCTGCGCGGCGCATCGGAGCGTGACGGGCCATGAGTGAGCGGTCAGAGGCGTCCGCACGGGCCTCTCAAGAGACCCAGGAGCAGAAGCTTGCGCGCATCAAGCGTGAACTGAACGATGTGCCCACCCTGCCCGGGGTCTATCTTTGGAAGGCGGCAGATGGCGAAGTGCTCTATGTGGGCAAGGCCAAGCAGTTGCGCGCCCGCATGCGCCAATACGTCAACTTCCAGGACGATCGTGCCAAAATACCGCTGCTCGTCGAGCGGATCAGCTCCTTCGAATACATCGTGGTTGCCAACGAGCATGAATCGCTGGTGTTGGAGAAGAACCTCATCAACCAACACGCGCCGTTCTACAACGCAGATTTCAAAGACGATAAGAGCTATCCGTTCATCGCGCTCACCAAAGGCGACGTGTTCCCGGCCATCAAGTATACGCGTGAGAAGCATCGAAGCGACACCCGCTACTTTGGGCCCTATACCGACAGTCGTGCCGCACGGCGTCTGATCGATATCGCGCGCCGTGTGGTGCCGCTGTGCTCGGCGAGTTGCGCGGAGTGGCGCGCGCTCAAGCGGCGCCTCGAGAAGGTCACGGATGCTTCGCGCGAGACGGATGAGGCGCGCGTTGATCGGGTGTGCCAAGCCGCTCTCGACGCATCCGATGAGATGCGCCCGTGCTTCGACGCTCATGTCGGCCTGGGGCCAGGGGCGTGCTGCGGGTGGATAGACCCCAAGACCTATCATGAGAACGTGCGCGCTATCGAGCGCTTCTTGTCCGGACAGCGCAGCGAATTCATCGAGCAACTGCGCGACGAGATGGCCCATGCTGCCGCTGAACTCGATTTCGAGCGTGCCGCGCGCACGAAAGAGCGCATTGAGATCATCGAATCGCTCACGGACAAGCAGCATGCCGTTTCCACTCACGATCTGAACGCTGATATCGTCGGTTTTTTCCGCGAAGAGACCGTGGCTGGCGCACAAGTGCTAATCGTGCGAGAAGGACGCATCATCAATTCAAACGAATTCGTGTTGAATCGCGGGCGCGATGTTCCCGACCTCGATCTTCAGCACAATTTCTTGCTGCGCTACTACGACACGACCGCGTCCATCCCGCATGATCTGATCGTGCGAGAGATGCCCGAGGATGCGAGTGCGATGGAGGCATGGCTAACGGACAAGCTTGCATCGGCGCACGGTGCGAAGGTGCGCATCTCATCGCCTCAGCGCGGTGAAAAGCTCGCGTTGATCGAAATGGCCGAGCTCAATGCCAAGCACGCGCTCCAGCGCTACAAGGTGCGCACGAACTATGACGACAAGCGCATCAATACCGCGCTGCTTCAACTGGAGAGCGCGCTCGCCCTTGAAGCGCCGCCCATGCGCATCGAATGCTTCGATATCTCCACCATCCATGGTTCTTATACGGTGGCTTCCATGGTGGTGTTTACCGGAGGCAAACCGGACAAGAATCAATACCGCCGCTTCAAGATCAAAACGCCCCTCGATGAAGCGAATGACTTCTTGAGCATGCAAGAGGTCATGAGCCGCCGGTATGCGCCGGAGCGCATGGCTGACGAGCGATTCGGTTCGAAGCCCGACCTGGTCATCCTCGATGGGGGCAAGCCTCAACTCACGGCAGCGCTGGCCATGTTCGATGAGCTGGGTATCGACGATATCCCTCTGGTCGGCTTGGCGAAGCGCGACGAAGAGCTGTTCGTGCCGTGGCAGGAGAGCGGTCCGGTGGTGCTGCCAAGCGGGTCGGCCAGCTTGTATCTCGTGAAGCAGGTGCGCGACGAGGCGCATCGTTTTGCGATCACCTTCCATCGCGAGCTGCGCGGCAAGGGCATGACAGCATCGGTGCTCGATGAGGTGGCGGGGCTCGGGCCGGTGCGCAAAAAGGCGCTCATGAAGCATTTCAGGTCGTTCCGCAATCTGCGGGCTGCCACGCTCGAGCAGATCAAGGACGCGCATGTGATCCCCGATGAGGTGGCAGAAGAGCTGCATTTGGTGCTGGCGCAGTATAATGACCGCCAGAACATCGGAGAGGAAGGAAGCGAAGATGACTGAGCTCGAACCGATCGATGTTGAGGCGATGCCCGATCTGGTCGTGGTGACGGGCATGAGCGGTGCCGGACGCACCGAGGCGATGCACGTTTTCGAGGACCTGGGCTTTTTCTGCGTTGATAATTTGCCCGCTGACCTGATCGGCGATCTGGTGAAGATGAACGGCGGGCTGCGCTCAGATGGACCGCATCGTCGTTTGGCAGTGGTGTGCGATGCGCGCAATGGAGATTATTTCGGCTCGCTCACCGATCAGCTCGCGAAGCTGCGTGCGCAAGGGATCGGCTTTCAGGTGATCTTCTTGGACGCCGATGACGAGAAGCTCGTCGCGCGCTACAAGTCGAGCCGCCGTCGCCACCCGCTTTGCACCGATGGTACCACCATCGTCCAGGGCATCCAACGCGAGCGCACCATGCTGATGGGACTGCGCGATGTGGCTGAGCACGTGATCGATACCACCGATATGCTGCCAAGTCGGCTGCGCGATACCATACGTCAGCTCTTCGCGACCGGAGACGAGCGCCGCGGTTTGGCGGTTACGGTGTATTCCTTCGGGTTTAAGCACGGCGCACCGCTCGATGCCGATGTGGTCATGGATGTGCGCTTCTTGCCCAATCCCTATTACGACCCGGAGCTGCGCGAACTGACAGGATTGGATGCGCCGGTGCGCGATTACGTCATGCTGCGCGATGAGACGATCGAATTCAAGAAGCGCTGGCACAGCCTGCTCGACGTGCTCATGCCCGGATACGTGGCCGAAGGGAAGCAACAGCTGGCTATCGGCGTGGGATGCACGGGAGGCCAGCACCGCAGCGTGGCGCTGGCCGAATCGACGGGGGACTACTTGAAGTCGAAAGGGTACCGCGTGTCGGTGGCGCATCGCGATCTTGCCCTGGCTGAGCGCGGCAAACCGGTTGATTACTCCACTGAGACCCCGGATGTGCATGCAAGCGGGGATGGACTAGCGTGAAACAGCCGTTCAACATAGACCCGTCGGCCACTGCAGCGTTCAGCGCTCTTGCGGAGTGCGATGCCTCGGAGGTGCCCCCGATCCTTCAAGGGCCCTTCAAGGCGGTGGTCATCGGGGGAGGAACAGGCGCACCGGTATCCATTCGCACGCTCCTTTCGCTGGGTATCGACACATCAGCGGTCGTGGCCATGGCCGATGACGGCGGCTCGACTGGCATTTTGCGCGAGAAGGCCGATGTCACCCCTCCTGGCGATATTCGCAAGTGTCTGACCGCGTTCGCGGGGGATCCGAGCGATCCGCTCGTGCGCGCGTTTAAATACCGCCTGCGCATCGCCGATGACCATGCGCTCGGTAATCTTATGCTCGCTGCCTTGGAGGACGCATGCGGCTCGTTTCCAGAAGCCATCGCTTTGTGCGAGCGCTTGCTGGATGCGCAGGGTCATGTGTATCCGTCGACGCTCGCGCACGTGACGCTCTCGGCGCTCACCCGCGATGGGAGACGCCTGAACGGTCAGGCGGCTGCTTGCCATTCAAAGACCGCGCTCGAACAGGTCAGTCTCGTGGGACCAGATACCGAGATACCCCCGTTCGAGCCCGCTTTGCGCGCTATCGAAGAGGCGGACTTGATCGTTCTCGGGCCTGGGTCGCTGTTCACCTCCATCATCCCGAATCTGCTCGTGCCGGGCGTCACCGATGCGATCCGTCGTTCGCGCGGCAGCTCGGTATTCGTATGCTCGCTTGCAGACGTGCAGGGGGAGACCTGGGGTCTCACGGCGCTCGAACATGTGCGCTCGCTCATGGAGCACGGCATGGAGGGGTTGCTCGACTACGTGCTGCTCCACACGACCCGCCCGCTCGAGCCACCTAAAGCGGCTTCAGGCACGTTTGCGGCGGCGGCGGGGGTCGCCTATCAGGCTGAGGAAGACCTCGTCGGTGCGAATTTTCCCGACGAGGTGCGTCCGGTGCGCGCGACCTTCCAGGATGTGCAAGATATCCAGGCGCTCGGCCCGCTGGTGGTGGCGCGTAATCTGGCCGATGCTGCGCATCCTACGTGGCACGCGCCAGCTGCTCTGCGTGATGCGCTGCTTCAGGTGATCCGCCTGATATCTATCAGGAAGGAACTCTAGGCGATGTCGTTTACCGCTCAGGTGCGCGATGAGCTCGCGCGCATTCCTGCGGAGTGCTCGCATTGTGACAAAGCCGTTCTTGCGGCCCTCGTGCGCATCGAAGGCACTTTGTTCGTGAGCGGGCCGGGGCGCTACCGCGTGGAGATCGCAACGGATGCTCCCTCGGTCGCGCGCTTGATGATCCGCCTGCTCCATCAGCTCTATCACCTTAAGACCGAGCTGACGGTGCGACGTTCGGTCTTGCATCGTACGCCGAATTATCTCATCGAGATGCCCAACCAGCCCCAGCTTGCCGAGGCGCTGCGCGATATGGGCGTCATCACCGCCGAAGGTGGCTTGCAGATGGGCATCCAGCCGCGTCTTGTCGCCAAGGAATGCTGCGCGGCCGCCTATCTGCGCGGGGCTTTTTTGGGGTCAGGGTTCATATCGAATCCCAAAAGCGACTTCCATTTCGAGATCATCGTGGAAAGCGAAGAGCTTGCGGATGGCTTGGTGGCCATCATGGCCGATAAGGGCATTAATGCGCGCATCATGCAACGGCGCAATTCTTTCATGGTGTACCTCAAAAGCGGAAGCGCCATTCTGGAGTTTCTCGCGTTCACCGGTGCGCATCGCGCTGCGCTCGATCTGGAAGAGGAACGAGTGGTCAAATCGGTGCGCAATGATGTGAACCGCCAGATCAATGCCGAGCTCGCCAACCAGCAAAAGGCGTCAAGTGCGGCGGTCGGCCAGTTGATGAGCATCTCGAAGGTGGTGGAGCACTACGGTTTGGAGACGCTTCCGCCCGCCTTGAAGGAGTTCATCCGCTTGCGCGTGCGCTATCCGGATGCCTCGCTGAAAGAGCTGGGGGACCGCGCGGTGCCGCCGCTCTCGAAATCGGCCATCAACCACCGCATGCGACGGATCGAGCAGATGGCGCGCGAGCTCGGTTGAGAGGACTCTTAAGGCTTGTCTAACCGTTTGGCAATAAACGCGCTGGCACCGGAAGGCCAGTGGTAATATCTTGCTCATAGTGGATCGCGGTTTGGCCGCATCGGATGTGAAGGAGAACAAGCATGGCAACGAAAGTCGGCATCAACGGTTTCGGCCGCATCGGGCGTCTCGTATTTCGCGCAATGGCGAACGATCCCGATCTGGAGGTCGTAGCGGTGAACGATCTGGGCGATGTGCCCACGATGGCGCATCTGCTGAAGTACGATTCCGTGCATGGCCGCTTCTTTGATGAGGTGGACGTGGTGGAGGATGGCTTCATCGCTGATGGCCACCGGGTGCGCGTGCTCTCCGAACGCGATCCGAAGGATCTGCCGTGGGGCGAGCTGGGAGTGGATATCGTGGTCGAGTCTACGGGCTTGTTCACCGATGGCGAGAAGGCGAAGGCTCATTTGGAGGCAGGCGCCAAGAAGGTCATCATCTCGGCTCCTGGCAAGAACGTTGATGCTACCATCGTGATGGGCGTCAACGATGATACGTACAACAAGGAGACCGACAATATCGTCTCCAACGCTTCCTGCACGACGAATTGCCTGGCTCCGTTCGCAAAGGTGCTTCTGGATACCTTTGGTATCAAGCGCGGCTTCATGAACACCATCCATGCCTACACCAACGATCAGAAGATCCTGGATCTGCCGCATAAGGACCTGCGTCGTGCTCGCGCCGCTGCCATGTCCATGATCCCCACCACCACGGGTGCCGCGCGAGCGGTCGCTCTGGTGCTGCCAGAGCTGAAGGGCAAGCTTGATGGCTTCGCCACGCGTGTCCCCACGCCTGATGGATCCATGGTTGACCTGACGGTAGAGCTCGAGCGCGAAGCCACGGTCGAAGCGATCAACGCTGCTATGAAGGCAGCTGCGGAAGGGCCCATGAAGGGCATCCTCCAATACACCGACGATCCGCTGGTCTCCATCGACATCGTCGGCAACCCCGCTTCTTCTGTCTTCGATTCCGGTCTGACCATGGTGCTCGGCGGCGAAGGCAACTTCGTCAAGTGCATCAGCTGGTACGACAACGAGTGGGGCTATTCGAATCGCGTAAAGGATCTGGCTAAGATCATGCTCTAGTCACGTTTCGCCCCGCCTTTCCGGCGGGGCGAACTGCTTGCGCTACGGTCATCTCTGGTACGTCAGCTTGAAGCTCCAAGCGGCTCGCTCGTCGGCCGAAGCCACGTCTTGTCGGCTTTTGCGCCGATCTGGCATGCCAGAAACGTTCCGCTCCTTTTCGATCAGCATCGTTTTCCATTTCTTTCTGGAAGGATTCTCATGGCATCGATCCGAAGCATTGACGAGCTCGATTCCCGCGGTAAGCGCGTGCTCGTGCGCGTCGATTTCAACGTGCCCCTCAAAGATGGCGAAGTGACCGACGACACGCGCATCCGTGCAGCGCTTCCCACCATCTCTCATTTAGTGGATGATGGCGCGAAGGTCATCCTCATGAGCCATCTGGGACGCCCGGCAGGCGAGGGTTTTGAAGAGGCGTTCTCTCTACGACCTGCCGCGATGCGCTTGTCCGATCTGCTCGGACAGCCTGTGGCATTCGCAGAGGATACGGTAGGTCCTGATGCTCAGGAGAAGGCGGCAGCGCTTGCCGACGGCGAGGTCTTGGTGCTCGAGAACCTGCGCTTCGATAAGCGCGAGAAGAAAAACGACGAAGCATTCAGCCGCGAGCTGGCAGCGCTCGCCGATGCGTACGTCAACGACGCCTTCGGAACGGCGCACCGCGCCCATGCCTCAACGGCGGGGGTAGCATCGCTCCTTCCTGCCTATGCTGGTTACCTCATGCAGGATGAGGTGAACACGATCACCGGCATGCTCGACGATCCGAAGCGGCCGTTCGTGGCCATCTTGGGCGGTTCAAAGGTGTCGGATAAGATCAAGGTGATCGACGCGCTTCTCGATAAGGCCGATACGCTCATCATCGGGGGCGCCATGTGCTTCACGTTTCTGCTGGCGCAGGGCAAACGCGTTGGCGCGTCTCTGAAAGAGGACGAGTGGGTAGACCGTGCGCGTCAGATGATGGACAAAGCGGAGGCGAACGGCGTTTCGCTGTTGTTGCCCGTTGATGTGGTGGTGGCGCCCTCCATGGCCGAGGATGTGCCGGTAGAGGTGGTATCGGTCGATGCTATCCCAAGCGATATGATGGGGCTTGATATCGGGCCTAAGACCGCGGCGAACTACGCTCGCGCCATCGCAGATGCTGCGAGCGTATTCTGGAACGGCCCTATGGGCGTGTTCGAGATGGAACCGTTCGCGAAGGGCACCGAAACCGTTGCGCATGCGGTGGCTGACAATGCGGTGGCAGACACCATCATCGGCGGCGGCGATTCGGTGGCGGCGGTGAACATGTTCGATCTGGCGGACAAGATGACCTTCATCTCTACGGGCGGTGGAGCGTCGATGGAGCTGGTACAAGGCGAGCGGCTTCCCGGTGTGGAAGCGCTGAAATAACGAGGTGATTCAGATGGCACGCAAACCGTTGATCGCGGGCAATTGGAAGATGAACAACACCGTGAGCGAGGCGGTGGTGCTCGCACAGGAGATCTCGAACGGTTTCGAGCGCGACTGGCTCGATCACGTGGATGTGGCGGTTTGCCCGCCCTACGTCGACCTGAAGCCCGTTCGCACCGTTTTCGAGTTCGATAAACTCAGGATAGCCGTTGGTGCGCAGAATGTCTTTTGGGAGCCCAGTGGTGCCTATACGGGCGAGATATCCATCCCCATGCTGCGCGAGATTGGGTGCGGCTATTGCATCGTGGGGCACTCTGAGCGTCGGGAGCTCTTCGGTGAGACGAACGAGGATATCAATCGCAAAGTGCGGGCCTTGGTGGCTGAGCAACTGAATCCGGTACGTCCGATCGTGTGCGTAGGCGAGTCGCTGGCGGTGCGCGATGAGGGATCGTATCTTGCATACGTCGATGCGCAGGTGCGCGCAGCGTTCGCAGGCGTTGATGTCAGCGAGGTGGCAGAAGCTGTCATCGCCTACGAGCCCATTTGGGCCATCGGTACGGGCCGCACGGCGACCCCCGAGCAAGCTCAGGAGGTCTGCGCTGCCATCCGGGCGACGGTGACCGAGCTCTTCGGTGCCGAGCGCGCCGTGAGCATGCGCGTGCTCTATGGTGGCTCCATGAATGAAGGCAATGCGTCGCTTCTGCTCGCGCAGCCCGATATCGATGGAGGTCTGATCGGCGGCGCGTCATTGCAGGCGAAGTCGTTCTTGTCCATCGTGAGAGAGGCGCTTTAGATGGAAGGCGCAGCGTCACGTGCAGCGGGGCTGCGGCTGCCTGCATGCCTCATCATCATGGATGGGTTCGGACTGGCAGACGCTGACGAGGACAATGCCATCGCGCACGCGCAGACGCCCGTGCTCGATCGTCTGTTCGCCGAGCGCCCATGGGTGCGCCTTGAGGCATCCGGCGCTGCGGTGGGCTTGCCGGATGGGCAGATGGGCAATTCCGAGGTAGGGCATCTCAACATCGGTGCGGGCCGGGTGGTCGATCAGGAGCTGACGCGCATCAACCGCGCCTGCCAAGACGGCACGCTCGCCGAGAATCCGGTCATTCAGCATGCGTTCGAGACGGTGCGATCGAATGGCGGCGTTCTGCATCTGATGGGGCTCTTGAGCGATGGCGGGGTCCATTCTTCCAATGAGCACTTGTATGCCTTGATGCGCGCGGCGGTCGCTTCAGGGGTGCAACGCACGCACATCCATTGCTTCCTCGATGGGCGCGACGTGCCGCCTGAGAGCGGCCTGGGATATGTGCGTCGGCTCCAAAGCGTCATCGATGGCATGCTGCTCGAAGGGCCTCCGAATCTCGATATTCGCATTGCGAGCATCCAGGGGCGCTATTACGCCATGGATCGCGACCATCGATGGGAGCGGGTACAGCGTGCCTTCGACACGCTCGTCTGTGGCGCGAATGTGGTGGAGATGAGCCCGGATGCAGCGGTGGAGGCATCGTATGGACAGCGCGTAACCGACGAGTTCATGGTGCCCGTTTCTCAGGATGCGCGCGGGATGCGCGATGGGGACGCGGTCATCTTCTTCAATTTCAGGCCCGATCGCGCGCGCCAGATCACGCGTGCCATCGTCGATGAGGACTTCGATGCGTTCGAGAGAGCGTGCACGCCCGCAGTTGAGTTCGTCTGCCTCACGGAGTACGATCCAGATATACCGGTGCCGGTCGCGTTCGCGAAGAACTTCCCCGATCAGGTGCTTGCCGATGTGCTGTCTCAGGCTGGATTGAGCCAGCTCCATATCGCTGAGACCGAGAAGTACGCGCACGTAACCTTCTTCTTGAACGGCGGACGCGAAGAGCCCAAGCAGGGTGAGAAGCGCATTTTGGTGGACAGTCCGAAAGTTGCTACGTACGACCTGCAACCCCAGATGAGCGAGCCTGAGGTGACCGAGCAGCTGGTGGAGGCCATCGAGGCCGACGCAGCGGATGTCTATATCGTCAATTTCGCGAACTGCGATATGGTCGGCCACACCGGAGTCGTCCCTGCGGCCATCAGCGCCGTCGAGGCGGTCGATGAGGGGGTCGGGCGCGTGCTTTCCGCTATGGCGCGCAAGGGCGGCGTCAGCTTCGTAACGGCTGACCACGGCAACGCTGACAAGATGCGCGCCGCAGACGGAAGCCCTCATACGGCGCACACGACGGCGCCGGTGCCCTTCATCCTGGTTGACGAGACCGGAGCGGGTTATGCCTTGAGCGGTGAAGACGGTAAGCTTGCCGACATTGCGCCTACGCTCTTGTCAGCTATCGGTCTCTCCATACCGCCTGAGATGACCGGGCATAATCTGCTTGCCGTTTAGCAGAGCAATCGCTATAATCCTTGTTTCGCGTACTAACGTGATGATGAAAGAAGCGTGAGGTTTTGACACCACTGGTAATCATATTCTTGATCCTGCTCGTGCTGTCGGGCGTGGGTCTGGTCATCTTCATTTTGATGCACTCTGGTAAGGGCACTGGGATCTCTGAGGCCATTGCCAGTTCCATGTACTCGACGCAAACGGGTACCAGCATCATTGAGAAGAATCTTGACCGCATCACCATCATTTGCGCTATCATCTTCATGGTGTCGCTTCTGGTGCTCATGGTTATCTTCCCCCACGGAACGATCAGCCAGGGGTAGCGTCTATGCGGTCGTCTCGCACGCGGCCGGGAAGATCAGGTGCGAACGATATGTGTCGGAGTGGTGGAACGGCAGACACGCCAGCTTGAGGTGCTGGTGCCCACATTTCGGGTGTGCGGGTTCAAATCCCGCCTCCGACACCAAGGCATGAATGAGCCGCCTTCGGGCGGCTTTTTTGCATCTCGTGCGCGACTCGTTGTCACGTTCGCAAAAAGAGGCTTAGGTCTCAAAAAGTGTGTCTGGGGCAATTATTCACACGATCCTAGAACCAGCCTGTTGCGTTCGATCCGCTC
>NZ_CALPCC010000016.1 GCF_943192905.1 Adlercreutzia murintestinalis
GCGCCCGAACCCCCCCCCCCCCCAGATTCTGAGGGGAACTTATGTTCGCAACGGTGTAGGCGGTACCAGCAGAGGTCACGGCAGCCGGAATCTCAAGCGCGCCTTCGGGAACAACGCTGAATCCAACAAGGGTCGCGGTAGGTGTGCCCTCGTCCGTGCTCAGCTGGAAGCTCATGTTGTTGTAGGTGATGACGGTGACCGCATTGTTGGCCACGTTCACTTCTGCGCGGATGCGCTCGGGAACCTGGGTGGCCTCGGTCTCAGCCGCAGCAGTTGAGCCCGCGGTGAGGTCGTGCTCTTCGTTGACCACAGCGGGAGCAGATGCCGCCGCAGAGGTCTCAGCGGATGTCGACGCGTCACTTGAGTTTGCAGCGCTTTCCTCCGACGCCGCGCTTGCCGCTTCGTCGGTTTGCACCACCTGCGCGTCTTCGGCAGCAGCGGTATCAGCGTTCGCCGCAAATGCCGCAGATGGCACGAGCGTAAACGCAAGCATGCTTGATAAAGCGATAGATAGAGCCCGTGCGGGCAAAGAGTTCTTATTCATATCTGTCCCTTTTCACGCTGCCCATTGACCCGCGTTTCCCGATGCTGGTCTTCCCAAATGGGCTGGCGCTTCGTCCTACGTACCCCGATACACATTCCCTTAGCAAAGCCAAGGTGTTTCATGTTATACATGGGCGATTCTGCTGACCGCAAGGGGCGCGGGCCAGACTTCACATTTTCAACAAAGTGATACAAATGGGAACAGGTGTTCTTTTTTTAGGGGCGCCGCACGGGGCTTCGCACGCAAAAACGGCACGGGCCGCCTGGTGCTCCCGTGCCGTTCGTTCGTTGCTAAAACAGGGTCTCTTACTGGGCGTTGTCCTTCGTGGGCTCGCCAAACTCGTCCGCGTTCTTGCGCTCCGCTTCTTCGCCGCGGTCGATAGTGTCGATCTGTTGGCCATCCTTCTCGTCGATCATGATGCGCTCCTTACCTTGATGTTGATCCTATATGCTGTCGTCAAGATATTTCACATCTATCTCGGCGTCGGCGTACTCGGTGGCGTTGCGCAGGCGGCTCATGAAGTTCGGCGCCTCCCCAATGTAGCTTGGGTTGGTGTCGAATACCGGCGGCTGGCCGTCGGCCTGCGTGTACAAAAATCCGATCGCATACCCCTGCGAAGCGCCCGGCACTCCGCCCTCTGCGATCAGCGCGTCCTTCACGCCGCTATCCGTTTCGATGTAGCCGTCGTAGCAGAGCGCGTATGCGTTGGCGCCGCGTGCGCCCTCAACCGTATGCTGCGCCAAGTTGAAGCATTCCTGCGCGCTTTCGCCCGGATGCGTTTCCAAAAACACGTTGTCGCGCACCACCAGCGTGGTGAACGGGATGATCTCTTCGTTAGCGGCCATGCGCTGCTTGCCTTCGTCAAGCGCGTATAGCAGCACGCGCTCCAGGATTTCCGGCATCTGCGGCACTTCCTGCGCCGAGCTCTTCACCTCGCGATCGCTCATGCGGTCTCCTTTCGTGGTAGCTCCGTGGTGGCGCGGGTGCGCCGTTTCGTAGTGGCGCGGGCGCGCGGCCACGACCTGCGGCCACGCTAACGCTGCGCGCCAGTGCGTTTGCAGATAGTTTAGTGGAAGAGACGCCCGAGCAGGGCTTCCGCCATTGATTTGTTTTTAAATGGCGAAGGTGCGGCAGCGTGGGCGGCCGTCGCGCGGGGTTCTTTTCCCGTCTTGGGCGAACACCTCTCCTCCCAGCTCCACGCCCATTTGAGAACCTGACAACCTCAGATCCTGGCAAGATCCATTGAGTAGTACATCCGATGGCCCTGCCTTCTTTTTGTCAGAAGACCCTGCTTCTCGTAAAACGCCAACCGTTTATGCACCGTAGGAGACGACATTCGCACGGCCCCCGTGAGTTCATCCATAGGTATTCCCAGATCGGCGAAAAGCGCTGCCTGGATCAACACGTTCCCGATGGCCAATCTGCCCTTTTCTTCGTTCACGCCCGGTATGGCAGAAAGCTTTGCGTTGGCCTGTTCGAGCAAGAGCGCCCGTTCAGAAAGAGAGTCCAACATGCTTTTCATGGCATCCACAACGATCTGTGAGAACCTGATGACAAACGGCGTCAAATCACCCCGATTCAGCTGATGCTCGCAAACGGAGTACGCCTTATAGTATTTCTGGATGTCCTGTTTTACAGCATGCGACAACCTAAGCCCCACAATCGGACAGAAATCGTGAGCCATAAGATAGCTGCTGATGAACCGATTTGTCCTCCCGTTCCCGTCGTAGAACGGATGGATATACCCGAACAAGAAATGGAATACCGATATCCTAACGAGAAGCTCAGTACTCTGATCGTTCAGCACAGCAAGCGCATGATCCAAATACTCTATGATGCGCGCTTCGGGCATGATTCCCTGATGGATGGGTTGCCCAGAAGCATCCAATACGCTTACTTCGTTGGCGCGAAATATCTCCCCATCTGGCGCATTGCTCGGCTTTTGAGATGCTACCTCGTCTAGAACAAGGTCGTCGCATATGGATCTGATGTCTCCGCAGCTGTTCAGCGGAATGTCTTTCCTCTTGGATAAAGCAACGTACTTCTCAACGATGCCCTGGAACCGGCCTCTTTTGTCCCGCTTTTTAAGCCCTTCTAGCACCTCTCCTATCTCGCGCCGCGACGAATTGACCCCTTCTATCTCGTTGGTCAGAACGATTTCGTCGATCAGGCTTGATTTCATATACTGCTCAACCGCGATAGGAGGGAGAACGCCCATCAACGCTCTGATCTCCTTGTCTAGCCGCTCAGTTTGCAAGATCAGCTTGTATACCTCGGCATTCATGCAATAAAACGCAGGATGATCTCCTATGTTTATATCCAACACAACCGTATCTTGCGAAGCCAAGCGATCCTTATAGAGAGCATCAGACCGAGCTGCGGATATATGGAATTCTTTGCGAAGTTCCTTATCAGCATTCATGCGATCACCTAAATAATGGATATTTTTTAATCGGAAATGCACATTATCATATTTTTCAGTTAAAAAATGCTTACTTTTTAACTGAAAATAGGCAAGTTTCTCATTTTGCTCAAAGATTTAAGCGTAGCATCACCCGCAATAAATCAATGCTATTCAATAAACCCGTCAGTTCATTGATGGGTTTTGTAAAAAACTGCAAAACCCGTCAGTTCATTGAACGGTTTTTGCATCCTTTCTCTTAAAAAATGGGCGTTATTTAAGAGAAACAGCGCGAAATGCCTCTTTTCTCGAAAGTTTTTAAGAGAAATGCTGCGTGAGAGCCCGGCTGGCCCCACCACCGCCATACCGCGGAACCATGGTTATTTGCAGCCGCGAAAACCATCTCTTGTGCTGCGAAATCAACGCTTGGGTCGGAAATTGCCCAGTAAGTCGTAGATCTTCCAGAAGACGGTAGAACGGGTAACGCTCGTGGTGTCGGGCTGCACGGTGGCACGCTGCGCAGGTTCCGCATAGTGCGGGTTATGCTTCTTGAACACGGCCGCACAAATGCGCGTGATGACGAGCCCCACCAATCCCACACCGGCGAAACTGGCAGCCAGCTCAAGCACCGCTTGGTTGCCGTCGATGACCGCGTACAGCGATACCAGCGCAAATGCAACTGCGATCACGCTGCATAGCACTGTGAACACACGAATGAGCACTTCCTTCGCGCGGGCTGGCGTGCGCAGGTACGCCACCACGAAATAGATGATGACCGCCAGCACCGCCAACGCAATGATCAGCGGCACACTGCGCGAGAGGCGTGCGATCAGGCCGATCATACGAGGGTCGCTTTCAGGCGGCTGAGCGTGGTGGGGCGCGACCACCACCCTTGGGCGCACGCGGCAGCCGAGATGCCGCTGGCCTGCGCGAAGCTGTCTGCAATGGCGAAGGTGCACGAACCGCTTCCGCAGAGCAGCACCCGAGCGGCTGGGTCGGCAACGCCCGCAGCCGCTAGCTGGTCGGCCAACCAGGCGCGCACGACCGCCAACTGCGGCACGAGGCTCTCGGCGGCGGGTGTCAGATTATTGAACAGCGGCACCTGTGCGGCATCTGCAGCATCCTCCGCTTGTGCGAGCAGATCGGCAGGCACCGAAGTCGGGTTCTCATCGAAGCGCGCGTATGCCTGCGCCGTGGACACGCCCTCGGGCGTGCGCACCAGCACCACCGGCAGTTTGGCGGGATCAAGGTGCGTTTTCAGGCGTTCGCCCGTGCCCTCCATCAGCGTACAACCGCCTTCGAGGAAGAACGCCACGTCCGCGCCTAGTCCAGCCGCCACCTCGCGAAGCGTAGGGCAATCGGGCGCCACGCCCCAGAACCGCGCCATGGCAAGCAGCGTTGCGGCCGCATCTGCAGAGCCGCCGCCCAAGCCCGCCTGCGTTGGAATGTTCTTCTCTATGTGTATCACGATGTGCTCGTCTGCGTGATAGCCGACGCAGTGCGCAAGCGCATCGATCGCGCGCACAACGAGGTTTTGCGCTGCCGGAACATCAAGCGACCGCACCGTGGCCTGCGTTTTATCCGCCGAAAACACGGTAACGAGCAGATTCTTCGCTGGCCCAACAAGCGCAGTCTGCGGGGGAAGCGAGCACGCCGCATGCGCGGGCGCGTCTGCTTTTGCTGCATCCGTCTTACTGACTTTCGCTTTACTGACTTTCGCCTCACCGACTTCTGCTTCATCAGCTTCTGCTGCTAGCGCATCCGCTTCCGCTGCATCTACCCCACTGGCATCCACTTCCGCATCTGCTTCCGCTGCGCACGCCTCAACTGCTTGCACCTTTTCACGCACCTGAGCCACCTGCGCATCAGCTGCTTGCCGCTTGAAATGCAGAGTATCGTGTAGCGCCAGAGCGTGGAACACGCTTACCAGCGTGTGGTACCCATCCGGGCGCTTCGTACCAACGCCCAAAAATAAGTTCACCTTCGCCGGTGCCACCGCTTTGAGCGCACCGGGCCCTAGCAACTCGTCTGCCGAAAGCTGCGCATTGCGCGCCTCGGCCATCATATCTACGTTCAGCATATCCATGGCTTCATTGTACTTTCAACATGCCGTGCTTGATGCGGGTTTTGCTCAGATTCAAGACAATGTCAGATAGCCTGCCGCCCAGCTGCGGAACATTCTTTCGGCGTACGATCGGCAGGCACCTTGCCCCATAGCCAAATCGCCAGCTAGCAGGATCCCAGCTGGCAAAACATGCTGCACCATACATCCCTGTCATCACGGCGCCCACCAAATGCCGCTCCGGCGCCCGTACGCCACGGCTCAGCGGCGGCTGCGGAAAAACGCCTGCAAGAGCGCGGTGCTTTCGTCGGCCAGCACGCCAGAGGTCACCTCGAAACGATGGTTGAGTCGCTCGTCTGCATGCACCTGGTAAAGCGTGCCCAGCGCGCCAGCCTTTTGATCGGGCGCTCCGTATACGCAACGGCTAATGCGCGCCTGGTGCATCAGTCCAGCACACATGATGCACGGTTCCAGCGTCACATACACGGTGCAATCCGTCAGACGCCACGCGTCCAGCTCGCGCGCAGCAGCCTCCATCGCCAGATGCTCGGCATGCGCTGCCGGGTTGCGCAGCGTCTCGCGCAGATTGTGAGCGCGCGCGACCACCCGCGGCTCCGCCAGCGAGCGCCGAGTGCCCCGGTCGATCGGCTCATGCACCACCACCGCACCGATAGGCACCTCACCTGCGGCCGCGGCCACCTGCGCCTCTGCCAGTGCCATGCGCATGAAGGATTCATCGTGTTCGTGCTGTTGCGCGTGCACCATCGCAGGTTCGCACTGTTGCGTATGTGCCGTCACGGATTCGCACTGTTGAGCGTGCGTCGTCACAGATTTTCGCTGGTGCGCGTGAGCTGTCGTAGGTTCACACCGTTGCGTATGCGCCGTCACAGGTTCGCACGCAGCCATTCGACGATATCGCCGCTCTCATACATCGGCTTGCCGTCAATAAAAAGGCACGGCACTTGATTCGTGCCTCCCACCTCAATCAGCGTTTGCAGCGCCGTCGGATCGGCACTTACATCGTGCATGGTTATCTGATCGCCCACGCCCATCTCCGTGATGACATCCATCACCCGATGACAAAAGGGGCACGTTGGCTTCATGTAAAGGTCTAGCTTCATCTCGATTCCTTTCTTTCTGCGTCGTCTTCGTCACTATAGTGCATCATGCTGGGCGCTGCCCGAAAAAGGGAATGGCGGTTGGAGGACGCGCGTCGCCGAACACGAAACTGAGGGCGGCGACCGGATAATGTGGGCGCATCCTAATGTGAGCGCATCCGGCACTTGCGCGAGATCACAGCACCTATCGCAATAGCTGACCCCATTTTTGCCTGAGCGTTTCTTTTAAGAAGGGTCATTCTTTTTGGCCTGAACCGGGGGGCCGGACCTCCACCCCAATAGTGGGACTGAAGACAAACGTTTCCGATCTCTTTTTTGGAATTTTGATTTTTACCCCGTTTTTGCTCCTTTTTGGGAATTTCAGCCGCTAATGCGAGTCAAACGACCTGCTCTCGACATGGTGGAGGGTATACCGGAAAAGTCTCAAACGCCTGAACAGGGAAAATGCAACAGCGCTGAAAAGCGCGCAACAAAAATGGCGTATCGCGGCTCGCATTAGCGGCTGAAATTCCCAAAAAGAGGGCAAAACATCCAAAAAAGAGTCAGCCACACCCAAATTGCCTACAAAGAATCGATGCGCATCCAGATAGTCTACGAAAGATCAATACATGAGCAGAGATCTAAAGGATCAACGCGCATGTAAATAGTCAAAAAAGATCAGTGCCCGAGCGAATAGTCCAGAGGGGATCATCGCACGCACAGATAGTTCAAGAAGAGCCAGCATGCACGCAGACATAAACGGCAGCAACAGGAGGGCAACAGGAAAGGTGATTAGATGATAGAGAAGTAGGGATTCGATACGTGTTTGCCTTGCCAATCCGCGGAGACCTCGCGCGCTATGCGCGGCCCTGAAGTGCCCGCTGAACATTTCAGCTTTCGCAGGGTTTAAATCCCTACTTCTCATAGGAAAACACTTGAATTGGAAACCGTGTGAAATACAGAAGATCGTAAGTGGCGGAGGAGTAGGGACTGCTATTTTGAAAAGGCTAGAGCATGCATCTCCAACCTTTTCATCTTCGGTTCATTGCTGGCGTATTTTGAGTTATTGGTAACAGTATTGACAACGCGCGGAGGTTGTAATGGAGGGCAATTAGCTATGGCGGTTTATCTTACTGGCGATATTCACGGTATGCTTGACGATCGTTTTGAGGTTTGGAGTTTTCCTGAGGGTGAGGAACTCACTCATGACGACTATCTGATAATCCTTGGGGATTTCAGCATGCCCTACGATATGCTGGAAGGTGACTCTGATTTGCGGGAGCTGAATGCGAAGCCGTGGACTACCCTATTCATAGACGGTAATCACGAGCAGCACGATTATCTGGCCTCGTTGTCTGAATCGGAGTGGCATGGCGGCATTGTACATCGCTATCCTGGATATAGGAACATTATTCACTTGATGCGTGGTGAGGTTTACGAGATTGACGGTCATTCCTTCTTCTGTTTAGGTGGCGATCAAAGCATAGACAAGGTCATCCAGCAAGAGTGGGAAACATGGTATCCCGAAGAAACGCCCGATGAATCTGAATTCGCCAATGCGGAGCAAAACCTCGCACGGTGTGGTTGGGATGTCGATTTTGTTCTTACGCATACGTGCGCTAACCGTATGCTTGGAGTTGCTATAGGAGGCAATGGCTTTGCGAATACCGAGATCATCACCGATGAACTAACCAACTTTTTGGATGATTTGGAAGACAGATTGCAATACAGGCATTGGTTTTTTGGGCATCTACATAGTGATTGCGATTTGGATGACTGCCATACACTTCTCTTCCAAAGCATCGTTGATTTGAGTGACTATGTTTAATTTTGACTCAGGATTAGTTTTATTGGATGGCATTGGCGGCAGTTAACAAATCGTATACCATTAGATATACGAAAGAGGTGATACGATGTCTAAGCAGAAGAAAGAAAGTAGACCTTCCGTGCGCTTGTCTGAGTCTTGTGAGGAGTTATTGAGTATGGCTATTGCCAAAAGCGATGACAATTTGACTCGTCCAGCAGCAATATATGAAGCGTCTCGAACAGTAAACCGTTTTGAAAAAGAGCGTGGGAGAATAGATTGGTTTGAAGTTAATGGGATGCTGAAGGAGGGTATTGATTTCGATGGTGTCAAGGTGAGCGATGTTGGAAAGGGGAGAACTCGTCCACGACCTTTGCGCTTAGGTCCGAAATCTAAGGCAATGATCGAGAAGATTCAGCATCAGACTGCTGTAGATACACGCTTTAACTGGTCACCCAATCGCAAGTCGCGCGGAGTGACTACTAGTCGTGCTATTACGCTTGCTATGGTGATATACAATCTTGATGTTGATGGGAATTCGCATAAGGTTCCGTTTGTTCTCGACTAAATTTTTTTTTGCTCAAAAAATGTATACCGTAAGATATACGTTAGATCATCTTCAGCAATTGCTGTATGAATTTTTTGAAGACGAACTATTTCGAAGGAAGGGATCGTAATGAAATTAGAGAACAGAAATTATCTTGAACTTGTCTTTCCCTCATATTCATCCCCGAATTTTTCTATTGATGAACGACAAGATCCTGATGCAATCTGCAAACAACTCTATGACGATATGTGGGAAGTCTTTTTTCAAGACAGGACACTGCCTAATGGCTCAAAGCCAATCAGGCGAAGCTTAAGATTCAGAGAGGGGGTTTCCAAAGACGAACAACCTTGGGAGCAGTGGGAACTTCAGATATCGTGCGATGGGATGCTCTACGGTTTGGGGGTTGACTTCATTGGTCCCTCTACGTACTGGGCGCAAAAAGCGGGGGTTAGCGATCAGGATATCAAAGATTCTTTGAGTGTCACAAGAAGGCTAGCGGGACATCTGATCTGGCCGAGATGGATCAGAAAAGAGGATGGAACCTTCAATCAAGATGATCGTTGCGGAAAGCATATCTCTATTTACCGATCAATAAATAAGGCGCGCGGTGGCGAAAAAGGTCTTTACGACCGAATCGATTATACGCTTCATTCGGTTCAAAACTGGTACCACAACAGAGAATCAAAGCTTTCGAAGACGTTAGACAAAAACAAAGAGTGGCTGATTCTATTTGAAGATTTTGATGGCTTTTGCGACTTTTTCTTTCTCCGATCATTTCTCGACAGCAATGCTTCCCAGAGAAATTTCATTCGAGATTTCTCAAAGCAGAATGCACAATTACTCCCGGATAACGTTTTAGCGAGCGAAGATATAGGGATTCCATCCAATGCAGATGATTACCTACGGTTCATGAAGCGACATGAAGAGGCAATTGTAGCGCGCGGTAAAATGATGTTTGCTGTCTAGAGTAATCTTGAAAGATGGCGGAGGAGTAGGGATTCGAACCCTAGATGCCCTTTTGGGGCATACTCACTTAGCAGGCGAGCACCTTCGGCCTCTCGGTCACTCCTCCGCGTGCAAGTTTGAATCTTACCCGAGTGCCGCCCACGGGTCAATGAACCCAGCGGCACGTTTATAATGGACCAACAATAAATCCGCAGATAGGACGTTTGTTGGCGAAGCGCCTGCACATACGCTTTCTTACCAGATCCGCCGCCGCGATGATTCTCGCGTGTCTCACCGCCGCTGCCTTGGCAATCACTGCACTAGCTGCCGCCATGCCCGCAGTGCTCCCGACAACAGCTGCCGCGGCGATGTTCGATGCCCCCTTCGCCAGTCCCAGTCTGAACGAACGTGCGCAAGTGCAAACAACCGGCGCACTTCACGTTGTGGAGCAGCGCACTTTTGTTTTCGAGCAGCCCACCGACGTGCTCCGCTGGTCTTTCACCGGCCTTCCTGGCAACAGCGAAATCGAGGTATCTAGCGTGCGTCTCGCACCGGTGGATGAAAACGGCGCCGTGGTTGGCGACTGGCAGACGCTGCAACGCGCATCGCTGAACACCGAGTGGCGCGATTCTCTGGAAGGCTCGGGCGGTGCTAGCAAAGACCTGTTCTCCTCCATGGCCAACGACGACGCCCTGGCCATCCCGAAGCAGGGCACGTGGTCACTGGATGCTTGGCGGCGCACGCTCTATGCGTTCTTTGACGCGCCAGCCGACCGCGTCATGTTTGAAGTGGACTGGTCGGCCACCGATGCAGTAGCGGCCTACGACGATGTGGCCGAGCTGTACTGGGACTATGTGCCAGCGCGCAGCGACATGGCTACCTACGACGTCACCGCCTCGGTGCAGCTGCCCGTGCCCGAAGGCGCCCTCGTCGTACCCGACGAAACGGTGCTGGCATGGGGTCACGGCGCGCCTGGCCAGGCGGATGTGACTGCAGATGGCACGGTGACCTATCAGGTGCCCGAAGTGCGCGCGGGCCAATATGCGCAAGCGCACATCCTCTTTCCTACGACCTGGCTGACCAATCTCTCAAAAGAGGCGCGCACCACATACAGCGGCGTACGCACGGACAACGCGAAAGCCGAAGAGGAAGCCTGGACCGACACCTACAGCAATCAGCTGGTAAACCGCTTCATGGTTGACGCGGTGGTAGCGCTACTGTGCGCGGTGCTCCTGGCTGTTGCGGTGATCCTTTACGTGACGCACGGGCGCGAACGGCGCGACGATCTGCTGCTCCTCACACCGAACGAGCGGCGCCAACTGCTGGAAGACCCGCAGTTGATCGCACGATTCAAAGCGTGGAACCACGTGGCGAAGGACGAACCTGACCCTCAAGCGCTGACGCGGCGAACGAACGACGCTGGGCTCTTCGACCCGGTCAGTTTCCGGCTGCAAAAGGCGCTCTTCATTGCGGCGGTGGTGCTCGTGGGCGCCGCTGTGCTGGCGCTGGTTGCCCTCGGCAGCGCTCTGGCAGCGGGCATGCTCCTTGTTACCGGCATCTGCATCGCCGTCATCGCGAACTACATGCCGCGCCGCAGCGCCAAAGGTCTTGCGCTGGCGGTCGTGTTGGCCGAGCAGCCGCACACGGCCGAGACCGGCCACGCCGCCGCCTCTCCCCGCTCGTAAGGTCGCCGATCCATGTCGCGCCTGCATCCTCTGCCGCCTGCCGTCTACAAGCTGATGTGCGCCGCAGCCGCGCTCATCTGGGGCAGCTCGTTCGTGGTCATGAAGGACACTATGGACGCCTTCGAGCCATCGTGGCTGATCGGCCTGCGCTTTCTTGCCACCGCGCTCATTCTCACCGTCGTGTTCGCGAAACGCGTGCGGCGCGCCCTTGACCCGGGCACTCTGCGTGCCGGGGCCATCCTCGGCGTGCTCATCTTCGCCGCCTATTGGACGCAAACCGTAGGACTGAATTTCACCACCCCAGGCAAAAACGCCTTTCTCACCGATATCTATTGCGTGCTCGTGCCGTTCATGTTCTGGTTCGCCACGCGACGGCGCCCCACCCGTTACAACCTGATCGCCGCGGTGCTCTGCATCACTGGCGTGGGATTCGTCTCGCTTTCGGGTGACCAGTTCGCCGTCGGCTTCGGCGACCTCATGACCATTGTGGGCGGCTTCTTCTTCGGCGCGCACATCGTGGCCACCGCAGTGCTGGCGCGCGAACGCGACGCAGTGGTGCTGACCGTGTACCAGTTCTGGGTCAGCGGAGCGCTCGGCGTGCTGGTGGGCGCCTTCACCGAACCAGCGCCTGAACTGGCCGCCATCCCGTTGCCCTACTACGCGAACATGGCTTACCTCGTGATCATGTGCACCTGCGTTGCCATGGTGTGTCAAAACGTTGCCTTGAAGTATGTGCATCCCGCGCAAGCCGCACTGCTGCTCTCGCTGGAATCCATCTTTGGCGTGGCGTTCAGCGTCGTGCTGTATGGCGAAGCCCTCACCGTGCCGCTCGTAGCGGGATTCGTGCTCATTTTCGCCGCCATCGTGCTCTCCGAGGCGTTCCCGCTGCGAAAACCCCCTGAGAAAATCGACGCTTCGATTGCAGATGACCTCTCTGTTCAGGAATAACGGGTAGAATTGACGGCGACACAGACGCGCAGCGCGCGCAAAACAACGCAAGGAGACCGGATGGCGCACACGGGAGACCAAACCGAACGCAACAACATCGTGCTGATCGGCATGCCCGGCGTGGGCAAATCAACCATCGGCGTGGTGCTGGCGAAGATGATGAACTACGACTTCGTCGACGTTGACCTGCTCATTCAGCAGCGCATGGACAAGACGCTGCAGCGGCTGATCGACACGCTGGGGCCGGATGGGTTCATCGAGGTGGAGGGCAACGTGCTGTCTGACCTGGCTTTCGACCACACCATCATCTCCACCGGCGGCTCAGCCATCTATTCACACGAGGGCATGGAGCACCTGGGCAGAATCGGGCACGTGGTGTACCTCAAAATCGGCCTTGACGAGCTGCATGTGCGGCTGCCCGAGTTCGCCGAGCGCGGCGTGGTCATGCGCGAAGCTAACTGCACCAGCCTGGCGGACCTCTATCAAGAGCGCGTGCCGCTTTACGAGCGCTATGCGGAAATCACCGTGGCTGTGGATGGTATTTCAATAACCGAAGCCGCCGAAAAGGTGCGGGCGGCCTTGAAGAACGAGGACGAGAAGGAGAGATCATGATCTGTAAGAAATGCGGAAAAGAGAATCCGGAAGGCAATGCCGTATGCTTCTCGTGCGGCGAGCCGCTGACGGGCACCGCAACCGAGGATCAGGTGACCGCTGAACAAGTGGTTGCCGCAGTGCAAGCGCAAACCACCGCGCAACCGGCGGGCCAACCTAGCGCAGGCGCGCAGACCACCGCGCAACCCGGCCAAGTCGGCACAACAGCCGCAACAGCCGCCCCCTCCTACACGACCGCGCAAGCGCAAACCACCACAACAACGCCCACCGCGTCTACCGCGCCCGCAGCTCCTGCACAAACGGTCTATGCAAAAGGCTGCATCGGCTGTGCCTGGGACGACATCAAGCAATCCGACGGATGGGTCAGCCGCACGCTGTTGCTCGGCCTGGTCAACCTCGTACCTATTCTGAACTGGTTCGTAACCGGATACTGCATGCGCTGGGCGCGGCAGTTGCCCATGGGCCGCATCGAATCCATGCCCAAGCAGATCTTCGTGAACCGCGGATTCATCAATGGCGCGTTCTACTTCGTGCTCGCGCTCGTGGTCTCCTTGGTTTCCGGCGTGGTTGGCGGGATCATCGGATGGGTGCCGATTCTCGGCTGGCTCGCAGCCATCGCCGTCAGCGTGTTCATGTGCATGTTCCTTAACGTGGCCGTTATGCGCACCGCGCTGGCTGATCGCCTTGGTGCCGGATTCGACATTGGCGCTATTTGGCAGACGCTCAAGAAGAACCCCGGGTCGCTGCTCTGCATCACCATCGTGCCCGGCATCATCATCGGCATCGTCATAGGCGTCATCGCCTTCATCATCTTCGCCATTGCAGGCGTGGCCATGAGCGGCAACATCTATGACCTGATCATGCTGTCGAACTACTACGATGGGTACGCCCCGTACGGTTATTCTGGCCATCATTCTGGATACGGGTATGGCGGCGACGTGAGCAGCCTGTCGGCCTTCATGGCCCTGATGGGCATCTTCACCGCAATGGCCCCGGCGTTCTTGCTGGTCTGCGTCATCGCGTGCTTCGCCGGAGCATTCCAATCATTGCTGGTGTATCGGGCACTGGGGCATTGGACCGCGCGCTTCGCGAGCGAATGGATGAGCGACCCCACGGTGACCTCCACCATGAACCTCTATCCTGATCCGCAGCCAGCACAGCCCATGCATCCGTAAGCGGTCACAGCTGCACGCAGGCAGACGTGCTAGAATCAACGGACGTGCCCCTGTAGCTCAATGGATAGAGCACTGGTCTCCTAAACCGGGTGTGCAGGTTCGATTCCTGTCAGGGGCACCATTTCATTGCTGCGCCTGCACCCTGCAGCAAGAGCAGGAGAAGCGCAGCGTCTCCGCGCAGATCATCAGATCGTCGTACGCTCAAAGATACCCAAGGCGCCCGCTCACTCCGAGCGGGCGTACAATTCAAGGCCTCGTTCCAGCTTGCTCACGAAACGCTGCCCGATATCGCTCAGCTGCGCATTCGTGCGACGCACGTATCCCAGATGAAGCCGCACCTCGGTATCCAGCGCCACCGTCGTCAAGCTGCTGCCATCGGCGATGCCCACCAGAATACCGCTCGTCACGGTATAGCCGTTCAGCGCCGTAGCCAGTTCGGAAAGCGACGCACGGTCGGTGCACTTGACCACCTTGCTGCGCGGCACGCACGCCAGTGCTTCTTCGGCGAACGCCGGAGCGGCGTCGTCTCCCTGATCGAAACAGATGTAGGGCCAACCCACCAAATCATCAATGCGCAAGCGCTCGGCATTCGAGAGCGGATGGCTCACCGGCAGCGCGATGCGCGGGGCGCTCTCCGCCAGCTTCACGAACTCAAGCCCCGCCGCAGCAATGGCCGCATCAAGTTCGGCCGCAGTATCGCTCGTTTGCACGATCACGCCCAGTTCGCTTGAACCCTCAGCCACATCTTCGAGCACGCCCGCTGTCGTGCGGTCCCGCAGCGCATAGACGTACTCATCGCCGCCAAGCGACAGCACCGTGTGCGCGAACGCCTGCACGCTGAACAAATAGTGCTGTTGAGAAACCGAGAATGTAACGGTCATGGTTCTTCCTATCTCCTTGTCAAAACGGTAGCCAGTACGCCCATCCGCACACCGTGTGCGCACAGATCAGCGCTCCGCACGACACACCGCGCAGGTGCAGCGCGCTGCTCTAGGCACCGTTCCTTTCATCCACGAATCGCGATGCCTTGTGTTCGCTCGACGTGCCCAGTTTTCCGGCATCATACACCAGCACCTTCGCCGGACGCACGCCGGTGTGCGCCTTCAACGCCGCCTCCACGCGCCGCGCCACCTCGTCGAATGCCTCATCAGACCCCTGAGCGCGCTCCACCGACACTTCGTATTTGGTGGTGAAGTCCTCGTCGAACACGCGAATGCTGTACTCGCCGGTCAGCCCACGTTCGGCGCGCACTACGTATTCCACGTCGCTGGGGAACACGTTCACCGCACCCACGATGAACATCTCGTCCTTGCGGCCGGTGATATGGATACGGGCCAACGTGCGCCCGCAACTGCACGGTTCGGTGCTCACATACCCGATATCGCCCGTGCGGAAGCGGATCATCGGGCGCGCCTTCTTGCAAAGCGTGGTGTACACCAGCTCGCCCAGCTGCCCCGGCTCTAGCACGTCGCCAGTCTGAGGGTCCACCGTCTCCACGAGAATCTGGTCCTCCACGATGTGCAAGCCATCATGCGCCTCGCACGCCGCCGCGCACGCGCCATAGATGTCGGACAAACCGAAGAAATCGACCACCTTCGCGCCCCACAGCCCTTCAATGGCCTCCCGCGTGCTCTTGATGGAACCGCCCGGCTCGCCCGCCACGATGATCGTATGGATGTTGAAATCGGTGCGCGGGTCGAAACCCTTTTCCTTCGCCTTCTCGCCCAACTGCCAGGCATACGACGGACTCGTCCAGATCACCGTGGGCTGATATTGCTTGAGCACGAAGAGCAGACGGTCGCTGGGCACCGCGCCAACCCAAATGGCCAGCGCACCCAGGCGCTGTGCCCCGATCACGTCCGGGCCGCCCACGTACAGCGCGAAGTTCAGACCGTGCACGTACCGGTCGTTCGGCCGCATGCCCGCCTGCCAGAACAGACGCGCCTCGGTGTCCTGCCACAGGTCGAAATCCTCCTGCGTGAACGGGCTCACGGTGGGCACGCCCGTAGACCCCGAGCTGGTGGCCATGAACACCACGTCCTCTTCGGGCACGCTGCACATCTCACCGAAGAAGCTGCCCACGTGCTGGGTGTCACGCTCAGTCTTCTTGTCGATGAACGGAAACGCCTCAAGGTCCGCGAGCGTCTTGATGTCCTCCGGTTTCACGCCCGCCTCGTCGAAGGATCGCTTGTAGTACACGGTATTCTCATAGGCGTAGCGCACCATCTCTTGCAAGCGCTCAAGCTGCATCGCCTCCAGCTCGGGCCGCGGCATGCATTCGATTTCGGGATCGTAGTATTTCTGATCGTACGGTATGTCTCTTCTCGCCATGTTCACTCCCATTCATAGTGCGCGCCGGTTGAGCGCGGCGTTTGATATGAAACCAGAAGGGCGCGCGTGCAGCAATACATTCGGCTGCGCGAAGTTACGATGGCGCGCTATCCGAAAATACGATGGCCGCCCGCGCGCTCGCGCACCATCCGCACTCATACGCCCACGCGCGCTCGCGCTCGCACCCACAACCGCCCACCGCTACAACGCACCCGCTGACAACGGCCGCTTCCTCCGCCACAGCCCGCTCAGGCCGCCGAATGTTGCTTTCCCGTTAACAATGAAGCTGCACCGAGCGCACGCTGCGTATAATGACCCCACTACAAAGCGCTACCCGTTGAAACGCCTTGGATCGCACGAAACAGGGCGCGAAGGGACCTCTGGAGAATCCCGGCCAGACCGGGTGCCGAAGGGGCAAGGCGGCATGCCCGCTGAAACTCTCAGGCAAAAGGACAGAGCAGCGATGCGGCATATTGCCTCTCGCGCGCATTCTCGTCGCTCCTTGTTCCCTTACCAGAAGCCAGCAAGCGCCTGCATGGGAAAGACCGTTCGTAAAGGAGTGAACGTGGAAGCATTCGATAACATCTTGGCGGTGATAGACGACTTCATCTGGGGCGTACCCCTGATGGTGCTGATCTTGTTCGGCGGCTTGCTGCTGTCGTGTCGCCTGAAAGGCCTACAGATCACGCAACTGCCGCGCGCGCTGCGCTACATGACCACCAACGAGAAAGGCGGCAAGGGCGAGGTCTCCAGTTTCGCCGCGCTGTGCACTGCACTGTCAGCTACCATCGGCACGGGCAACATCGTGGGCGTGGCCACCGCTATCGTGGCTGGCGGCCCCGGGGCGCTCTTCTGGATGTGGCTGGCCGCGCTGTTCGGCATGGCAACCAAGTACTCCGAAGGCCTGCTGGCCATCAAGTACCGCAGCATCCGCAAAGACGGCCACGTGCTGGGCGGCCCGTTCTACTACATAGAGCGCGGCATGGGCCCGCGATGGAAATGGCTGGCGAAGCTGTTCGCGTTCTTCGGCCTGTGCGCGGGCCTGATGGGCATCGGCACCATCACGCAGGTGAACTCCATTACCGGTGCCATCACCAACTTCTTCGATCCAGAACAGGCGGCCACGGTCAGCCTGTTCGGCATGGAATACAGCTGGGCCATCGTCATCAGCAGCTTGGTGCTGGCGCTGCTGGTGGGGCTGGTGCTCGTGGGCGGCTTGCGCCGTATCGCCAGCGTGTCCGAGAAGGTCATCCCCACCATGGTCATCATCTATGTGGCGTTCAGCGTGTTCCTGATCGGCTGCAACATCACCGCGCTACCCGCGGCGCTGGTCACCATCGTGCAGAGCGCGTTCGGGTTGCAAGCGGCGGCGGGCGGTATGCTCGGCGCTATCATCATCGCCATGCAGAAGGGCATCGCGCGCGGCATCTTCTCCAACGAGGCTGGTCTGGGCTCGGCGCCCATCGCGGCGGCGGCGGCGCGCACCAACGAGCCGGTGCGGCAGGGCCTCATCAGCATGACGGGCACGTTCCTTGACACCATCATCGTGTGCTCCATGACTGGTCTTGCCATCGTGATGTCAGGCGCCTACCTGACGCCGGGACTTGAGGGTGCTGGCGTTACCATCGCCGCATTCCAGACGGGTCTGCCGTTCGTGCACAGCCAGGTGGTCAGCTTCATCATGATGTTGTGCCTGGCGCTGTTCGGTTTCACCACCATCCTGGGTTGGGATTACTACGGCGAGCGCTGCCTGGAGTATTTCAGCAACGGCTCCATGAAGGCCGTGAGAGTCTACCGGTGGCTCTACATTGCTGCCGTGTTCATTGGCCCCTACCTGACCGTGTCTGCCGTGTGGACCATCGCCGACATCTTCAACGCATGCATGGCCATTCCGAACATGATCGCGCTGATCGTGCTGTCAGGCGTGGTGGTGCGCGAAACGAAGAGCTACTTCAGCCGTCTGCGCGCAGCGAACGGGGTGGAAGCCAACATGGCGCCGCGGCCCGACGACACGGCTGATTGGAAAACGCCGCGCGAGGATACGCTGTCGCGGGTTTCGCTGGTGGATGATCCGGAAATGGAGCTTGACCTAGAGCCCACCGCTTAAGGGTGGCCGCCGAAGATCATCGCAGAAGATAAACAAGAATGGCGGAGAGGCAGGGATTCGAACCCTGGATACCGCTCAACACGGCATAACGGTTTTCGAGACCGCCGCATTCAACCGCTCTGCCACCTCTCCGCAGTCCGTCCTATTATAGCGGTCGCACCGTCTGTGCGCGAGTGCGCGATCACCTGATTTGTGTCAAAGGGGAAAATGGCGGAGAGGCAGGGATTTGAACCCTGGATACCCTTTTGGGGCATACACGATTTCCAATCGTGCTCCTTCGGCCAGCTCGGACACCTCTCCGCGAGCTAACGCTGCTGTGCAGCAGCTAGATAGTATAGCGCAACACGGGCGGCTTCGGTGCGGCTTTACGCATTTATTACACCTGGACGGCATGGCGCCCCCGTCCCTCGCAGCGGTCTACACTGGCCGAAGAACCAAGCGAAAGGAACTCCCATGTTCACGATAGGGTGCCATCTCTCAACCGAAGGCGGCTATGAGGCCATGGCTCATGAAGCTGAGTCCATACACGCCAACACCTTCCAATTCTTCACGCGCAACCCGCGTGGCGGTCACGCACGGGCGATCGACCCGGCTGACCTTGCGGCGTTTCAGGCGTATGCGCCCACCGTGGGCATCGAGGAGATCATGGGCTATGCGTCCTACACCATGAATCTGGCGGGTCCCGACCAGAGCAAGCGCGATTTCGCACTGGCAGAGTTCGCCGAGGATATTGCGCGCATGGAAGAGACGCCGCATAATCTCTACGCGCTCCACTGCGGAAACGCCGAAAGCCAGGCAGCCGACCACGCATGCAGCCTGCTCGCCGATGCCATGAACGCCACGCTGCAACCGAGCCAGACAACGCGCGTAGCGTTGGTCACCATGAGCGGCCGCGGTACCGAAATAGGCAGCACGTTCGCGCAGCTCGCGCGGGTGCTCAATGGGATAACGCTGCGCGAGCGCGTAGGCATCTGCCTTGATACCTGCAACCTCTGGAACGCCGGGTACGACCTGGTGAATGACCTGGATGGCGTGCTCAAGGAATTCGATGCCACCGTGGGGCTTGATCGGGTGTATGCAGTGCACCTCACCGATGCGAAGTACGGTAAAGGGTCACACGAAGGACGCCATGCCAACATTGGCGAAGGCACTATCGGTTTTGATGCCTTGACAGCGGTGACGAACCATCCTGCGCTTGCAAGCAAGCCGTTCTACCTTGAAGAGCCGCACGCGCGCCTTGCTGAGTACATGAAGAACATTGACCGATTCCGCGCTGCATACGAAATGCGTCAGTAGTCGGCTCGCAGCGCATAGTAGCCACCCCGACGCTCCACGGTAGCCGGAATGTCGAACAGCGCCGCCATATGCTCGGCGGTAAGGATCTGCTCCTTGCAGCCATCCGCGATGATGTGCGCGTCTTTCACCAGCACGACACGTGGAATCTCGGGGATCACATCCTCCAAATAATGGGTCACGAGCACCAAAGCCTTGCCCACCTGCGCAAGATGGCGCATGGTGTGGCGCAGCCAGAACATGCCTTGTGGGTCCAACCCGGTGCACGGCTCGTCGAACACGAGCACGCTCGGATCGTTCACGAGCGCCCGGGCTACCAGCACGCGGCGAGCCTGCCCGCTTGAGAGCGTGGTCGCATCGCGCGAGGCCAGATCGGCAATGCCCAATTCCTCAAGCACCTCCATGACGCGCATCTGCTGGGCGCCAGTAACCCTAAACCGCTTGGGAACCCCTAAAGACCCGAACAGACCACCCGCAACAATATCTTGGACCGGCACATGCACGTGCATCTGCGATTGCTGAGTGGCAGAAACATACCCCACAGCCTGGCGAACTTCATCCAGCATGATACGGTCGTTGCCACGGAAGCGCACCGGAGGAATGTCGCGATGCAGCGGCTGTATCTCGCGCGTGAGAAGACCCATCAAGGTAGACTTTCCGGCACCGTTCGGACCGAGCAGCGCCACTGATTCTCCCTCAGCGAGCGAAAACTGCTCTATATGCAAGATGCAGCGGCCCGCTCGGCGGACCACTGCATCGTTCAACTCAAAAAACGGAGCGTTATGAGCAGACTGCATCATCAGCCTTGGGATGCGTCCGCTTCGCCTTCGTCTTTAGCAGCTGCGTCGGTTGCACCGGCATCAGTCGCACCCGCGTCTTCCGCACCGGCCTCGCCCTCTACCGGCTCAGCATCAGTGGCGCCACCTTCCGCATCGGCTGCTGCGGCGTCCACATCGTCGGCCACGCCTTCCACGTTATCAACCAATTCCTCGTTGGCTGCCTCGTCCTCGGCGTTCTCTTCCTCTTCCGTTTCGTAGGCGCTCATATCAACGTTGTACGGCACGTTCTCCGGCATATCGTTGATAACAACCTCGCTGGCTTCCTGCTTCTCGTCCAGCCAGCTTTCCATGCGCTCGCTGGTTTGGGTCGAAGATGCCTCGGTGCGAATGTCGTCCATGATGTCAGAGGGCACCTGGTCAACGCTGGTAATGGTTGCGGGCACCTCGGCAATGTCAGTGCACTTGATGATGTGATAGCCATACTGCGACGGCACCAGTTCGGTCATCTCGCCCACCTGCAAACCGTCCAGAGCGTTCTGATATTCCTCTACGAAGGTGGTCATGCCATCCCAACCCACATCGCCGCCCTCTTGGGCCGAGCCGGTGTCGGTGGAGTTCTCCTTCGCAGCCTCGGCGAAATCGAGCTCGCCCGATTTCAGCTTGTCGAGCACTTCCTGGGCCTTCTCCTGATCATCTTCCTCGAACAGGATGTGGCTGCTGCGACGCATGGTGGTGCCCGCGGCATCGGCCAGCTTGGTCTGCGCTTGCTCGATCAGCGTGGCGTCCTCAACGTTGGCCTCTTCGGTGAACTTATCCTCGAGCTTCTGGTAGGCGATGCTGTAGGAGAGCTGATCTCGGTACGCCTGCTCGTCGGCATAGTTCGAGCCCTCCAGCGCTTCTTGCCACGCTTCGTCGCTGGAATAGTTCGCGCGAACCTTATCTACCTGCTCCTGAATCTCTTCATCGGTAGCGGCGCAATCCTCATCGCCCGCGAACTGCTTCACCAGTTCGCGATCGATCAGAACCTCCAACGCATCGTCGCGCTGCTTGCTCGGCGTTGAGCTCATATTGTGCAGATACTCCGCCCACGCATCATCGTCTTCCGCTTCGGCGTTGATGCGCTGGGTGTTGATCTGGCGCGTGATGGTGTCCTCAGGTATCTCGGCGCCATTGACCGTGGCCGCCACGCCGCCGGTCAACCCGGTATCAGGCGTCAGGCCTTTGCTGCCCGTACTGCATCCTGCGACACCCACGGCGCACACTGCTGCCAGCGCCACTGCTGCTGTGCAAGTGAAAATCTTCTTCATCTCAGCCTTCCGATGGTCTGCAATTCGTGTAACCGGCCCATTTTCGCACACCGTTGCGGCGGGCGCACGCTAGCGGTGCGCAGAAACGGGCAAATCCAGAGAATAATCTAAAAGCTTCGTCTCGAGCGCGCGCTAGCGTTTGGCCGCCTTCTTCCGGTCAGTTGCGGAGAGCAAGCGCTTGCGCAGACGGATGCTCTGTGGTGTGACCTCCACCAACTCGTCATCCTCGATGTATTCCAGCGCCTCTTCCAACGTGAAGGTGATCGGCGGGGTCAGCTGAATGGCCTTATCGGCAGAGCTCGAACGCTGATTGCCCAGGTTCTTCGACTTCTCAACGTTGACCACCATATCACCTTCTTTGGCGGACTCGCCCACGATCATGCCCTCGTAGCACTCGTCACCCGGACCCACGAACAGGCGCCCGCGCTCTTGCAGGGTGTCCAGCGCATACGCCACGGCTTTGCCGGTTGACATGGCGATCATGCCGCCGTTCTTGCGGCCGACCATCTCGCCCGAATACGGGCCGTATTCCTTGAAGTGGTGGAACAGCACCGCTTCGCCGTGCGTTGCGTTCAAGATGCGCGTTTTCAAGCCCATGGTGCCGCGGGTGGGGATGCGGAAGGTCAGATGCGTCATCGATTCATCAGAGGCCATATCTTCCATGATGCCACCGGCGGTACCCATGACCTCGATGGCCTTGCCCGCATAATCGTTGGGCACGTCCACGGTCGCTTCTTCGATGGGTTCCAGCTTCTGGCCGTCTTCGACCTTATAGACCACGCGCGGGCGGCCCACCTGGAACTCGAAGCCTTCGCGGCGCATGGTCTCCATCAGCACCGACAGATGCAGCACGCCGCGGCCCGCCACTTCGATGCCGCTTTTGTCCTCAAGCTCATTGATGCGCATGGAGATGTTGCTCTCCTTCTCGCGCAGCAGGCGCTCTTTCAGCTGACGGGCGCCCACGATGTCGCCCTCGCGACCAACGAGCGGACTCGTGGATGCCTCGAATACGATGGCCATGGTGGGCTCTTCCACCGCAATGGGATCGAGCGTCTGCGGGTTTTCTGGGTCGGTGATGATGTCGCCGATGTCGGCGTCCTCGATGCCGATGACCGCCACGATATCGCCCGCAGTTGCCTCGGGCACCTCGGCTTTGCCCAGGTTCTCGAAGGTGTACACCTTGCGAATCTGCGCGGTGCGCGCATCTCCGTCCGCCTTCACCACCAGCACCTGCTCCTTTTCGTGGATGGTGCCGCTGTGCAGACGGCCCACGCCGATGCGCCCTTCGTAGCTGCTGTGATCCACCGTGCTCACCTGAAGCGCGAGCGGAGCGGTGGGGTCCACGTCGGGGCACGGCACTTCGGCCAGAATGGTATCCAGCAGCGGCACCATATCCATGGTGTCGTCGTCGGGGGCAAGGCGCGCATACCCGTTCACCGCCGAGGCGTACACCACCGGGAAGTCCAGCTGTTCGTCGGTGGCGCCCAGTTCCACCATCAGATCGAATACCTTATCCACCGCGCCCTCGGGGTCGGCATTGGGGCGGTCTATCTTGTTCACCACCACGACAATGCGCAAGCCGCGTTCAAGCGCATGAGAGAGCACGAAACGCGTCTGGGGCTTGGGTCCCTCGTAGGCATCCACGATCAGCAGCGCGCCGTCGGCCATGTTCAGCACGCGCTCCACCTCGCCGCCGAAATCGGCATGGCCCGGTGTGTCGATGATGTTGATCTTCACATCCTTGTACATGATGGAGATGTTCTTCGACAAAATGGTGATACCGCGCTCGCGCTCTTGATCGTTGCTGTCCAGCACGCGCTCTTCCACCTGCTGATTGTCGCGGAACACATGCGAAGCCCACAGCAAGCGGTCGACCAACGTGGTCTTGCCGTGGTCAACATGGGCAATGATGGCAACGTTTCGTATGTTCTCTTGTTTCATGCTCGTTTTCCGTTCGCTTCTTCCAATGCAACGAGCGCCTGCACAAGGCGCAATGGTGCATCTTATCCCTTATGGCAGTCCCAGCGCGCCAAACCACAGCATGTCGAACGCCGAATGCGCACAAATCGGCCACCAAATGCTGCCCGTGCGCCGGTAAAGCGCGATCATGCCCAAGCTGAACGCGAAGGCGATCGGTGCTTTCCACGGCTGCGCCAGGTGGCATAACGCGAAGATGAGCGCGGTAGCAAGAGCACCGAGCAGCTGCGTGCGGGGTGGCGCACATCGCAACCCGGACGCACATCGCATGCGGGCCCTGAGAGGGCGCGCTTCCGGGAAGGTCTGAGGCGCGGCGCGGGACGGTTCCGGGTGTTCTTCGGCGCAGGTACGCGAGGTTGCAAGCAGGAAGACGGCGCACGGAAACAGCAGCCACGTGAATATGAGCTCTTCGCCAAGGCCCGTCAAAGCGCAGTCGAAGGCAAACGATGGGCCGTTTGCCGCCGCACCAAAGCAGAGCACGGCGATTAACGCAAGCACGCCCATTATTGCTGTGAGAAATCCTCGGGCGACAACCCCTCAAGAAACGTACGGAACTCTTGCAGTTCCACCTCTTTCGCCTTGTCGTCTTTGAAGAGATAGGGAAACGATGCCTGTTGGAGCACCTGGTCCTCGATCATGAAGGGGCTATCCTCACGAATGGCTAGACTGAGCGCATCAGTGGGGCGCGCGTCAAGCGCGATCAAGCGGCCTCCTTGCCGCAGCACCAACTTGGCGAAGAAGGTCTGACCCTCCACGCGATCGATCACGACATGATCAACGCACGCATCGAGATTCGTGATCGCATCGATGAAGAGATCATGGGTCATCGGGCGCGGCAGTTTGGCGTGCTCCAAAGCAATACCCAACTGCATGGCTTCGTTCGCGCCGATCCACACCGGCACGATGCGAGATTTGCCAGGCTGTTGGTCCTCAATAGGCTCCAACACCAAAACGGCCGGCTGCTCGGGGCCGGTGAAGATGAGGGTTAACACGCGCAGTGGCACCATGATCGTTCCTTCGTACGTTGAGCTCTGTTTTTGTTGAATTCTGCCTTTGCTGGGCTTTGCTTCTGTTGAACTCTACCTTTACTTTGTTGAACTCTTCCTTTATTGAGTTTTGCTTCTGTTGGGTTTTACCTTTGTTAGGTTTTGCTTCTATTGAGCTCTATCTTTATTGAGCTCTATCTTTGAACTTGACCTCTTATCTTGTTCCGTGCGGATTCAGGTTCTCCCCTTGCCTTTGCCCGTTCATGTTCGGGCTTCGTTCTTGTCTCTTCTCGTTTGGCTTTAGTTTTTGCCCTTGCCTTGTCCCATTCGGCTCTTTCTGTAAAAAACGGCCGCCAGCATGCACCGACGACCGTATCATTCATGGTGGAGCATAGGGGGATCGAACCCCTGACCTCAGGCTTGCAAAGCCCGCGCTCTCCCAGCTGAGCTAATGCCCCATATGGGTGACGACCGTTTTTCGCGAACGCCCGTCGTCTGCATGTTTCCTTGCGAATGTTTCACGTGAAACATTTTAATAAACGCTCCACCGGCTAACTCGGCTCACGGTGGAGCGTTTATCGCAAAATGGTGGGCCCGAATGGATTTGAACCAGCGACCTCACGCTTATCAGGCGTGCGCTCTAACCAACTGAGCTACGGGCCCTTGAAAAATGCCTGATAATCCTAACGCAGATTGAGTTGCGCGGTCAAGGAAAATTCACAAGAGAATTACGATTGCGACCCAAATCACAAACAAATGGAGCGGATAGTACGCATAAAAGAACCACTTCATAGGTCTGCCGCGGCGTCCCCGGTACCCGCAAAGCAGAAGAGTAGCAATGGTATAGCCCACCAACGCATACCCCAGAACATGCAGGTTAGAGAATCGTATCGCGGAAAAGCAGGTGACAGCCATGGGTATGGCCATGGTTCCGATAATCGCGGGTACATCTGAGGGCTTTCCCGCAGAGCCGCGCTTCACGCCGCGCAGCGTCGCGAACAGATAGATGATCACCAAACCAGTCGTGCCCCAATCAACCACGCCTTGCAGCAATACGGTTCCGGCGAGCGCCGCGATCAGCCCCACGCCGGAATTGAATCGGTCACACAGCCACAGAATGCCCAGGCCGATCAGCAACGTGAACAGTACATTCAGCGGCCATTGGAATACCAAGTAATACGGGATCTGCGAAACAACGGCGAACCCGGCAAGCCTGAGCGCGTATTTTCGCAGGTCAGAGGTGTGTGCATATCCCTCCACCAAGAGAAACGCCATGATGGGGAAGGTGACGCCGCCCACTGCGTACAAGGCGAAATCGAGCGGCTCGGGCAAAAGCGCGCCGAACACATTCGCCACATGGTTGCACGTCATAGCAACGATGGCGGCTATCTTCAGCTGGAAACCGGTTATCTCAAAAGAATGTTTCACGTGAAACATTATAGAGCGCGAAAAGTTGAGAGAATTCGCGGCGTCGGCTGCTCTGCGCATGGCTATGCAAGCTGCGTCTGTGCTCTGCAAACTGCGCTATGCACATTGTTTCACGTGAAACAATGTCGCTTGCGGCAGTGTGCACCCATGAACGTCTCAAGCGCCCGCGAACGTCTCGGATATGAGAAACTCACCCCGCAGATACGAGCGAGGTGAGCTTCCCCAGTACCATCAAGTGCGTTGAGCCTCCGCTGAACCGAGCGACCTCGTTCATCCTCAGCCCACCGCACCGCTATTCGATCTCTTCGATCCCGGCTAGGCTCGCATCCTCGTTCACGCTGTCGGTGCGCTTCGTCTTCTTGCCCGCGCGCTCACTGATAGCAACAGCCGTCACGCGGTCGCCGTCGGCGATGTTCATGCATCGCACGCCCTGCGCCTGGCGGCCCAGTTCGCTAATGCCCTTCACCGGAGTGCGCACGATGACGCCTTCCTCGGAGATGATCATGATCTCGTCGCCTGCCTCCACGATCTTCATGGACACCAACAGGCCCTTCTTCTGGGTCATGGTGATCGTATAGACACCCTGGCCACCGCGATGGTGTTCGCTGTACTCGGACACTGCGGTGCGCTTGCCGTAACCCTTCTCGGTGATCACGAACAGGTCAGTGCTCGGGCGTGCTATCTCCATCCCGAGCACCCGCGCGTCGGCTGGCACATTCATGCCGCGCACGCCGGTGGCGCTGCGGCCCATGGCGCGCACTTCGCTTTCGTCCCACAGAATCGCCTTGCCAGCGCTGGACACCATGATGACCTTCTCGCCCTTGGCCACGCGCTTCACGCTGATCAGCTGGTCGTCGTCATTCAAGTTGATGGCGATCAGGCCGTCGCGGCGCGTCCGGTCATACAGATCCATGGCAGTTTTCTTCACCGTGCCGTTTTGAGTGGCGAACATCAGGAATTCGTCGTTCGGGAACTCCTTCGTGGAAATGACCGCGCTGATGGTCTCGCCCTTCTCAAGCGGCAACAGGTTCACGATAGCGGTGCCGCGCGCATGACGGCTGGCCTCGGGAATGTCGTACACATGTAGGCGATACACTTTGCCCTTCGTGGAGAAGAACAACATGTAGCTGTGGTTCGTGGCAACGAACAGGTGCTCAACGTAATCCGAGTCTTTCAGATTGACGCCCTGCATGCCCTTGCCGCCACGTTTCTGCTGTCGATACGCCGTCACCGGCATGCGCTTGATATAGCCAGCGCGCGTCATGGTAACCACCATGTTATCGTCGGGAACCAGGTCCTCCACTTCAATATCGCGTGCCTCGCCGGTGATGCGCGTGCGGCGGGCCGTGGTGAAACGCTTGCGAATTTCCAGCAGTTCGTCCTTGATCACGCCGCGCAGCAAGCGCTCGTCATCAAGCAGGCTCTTGAGATACGCGATGCGCTCGCGCAGCTCGGCCAGTTCATTCTCGATCTTCTCGCGCTCAAGGCCGGTCAAACGACGCAGGCGCATCTCGAGGATGGCGTCGGTCTGGCGTTTGCTCAGCCCGAAGCGTTCGCGCAGGCGCTCGCTCGCTTCTTTGTCCGTCTGGCTGCTGCGAATGATCTGGATGACCTCGTCGATATTCTCCAGCGCGACGATCAGGCCTTCGAGGATATGCGCGCGCTCTTCCGCCTTCGTCAGCTCGTAGCGCGTCCGCCGCGTTACTACGTCGATCTGATGCTGGATGTAGTAGTGCAGCATCTCTTTCAACGAGAGCACGCGCGGCGTGTCATCCACCAGCGCCAGCATGTTGATGCCGAATCCCACTTGCAGCTGCGTATGCTTGAACAGCTTGTTCAGCACCACCTGCGGAATAGCGTTCGATTTCAAGTCGATGATGATGTCGATGCCATGGCGGTCGGCCGCATCATGAATATTGCTGATCTCGGGCAGCTTCTTTTCGCGCACCAGTTCGCCCAGCTTCTCGAGCAGGCGCTTGCGGTTCACCTGGTATGGAATCTCCTTCACGATGATGGAGCTGCGGCCCGACTTCTTCTCTTCAAACGTGCATTTGGCGCGAATCGTGATGTTGCCGTGGCCAGTCTCGTAGGCATCCACAATGCCCTTCTTGCCCATGATCAGGCCGCCGGTGGGGAAATCGGGGCCGGGCAATACGATCATCAGCTCTTCAGTGGTCACATCTGGGTTGTCGATCATCAAGATGGTGGCATCAATGGTCTCGCCGAGGTTGTGCGGCGGAATGTTGGTGGCCATACCCACCGCGATGCCATTGCTGCCGTTGACCAGCAAGTTAGGGAAGCGCGCCGGAAGCACCTTGGGCTCTTGGAGGCTTTCGTCGTAGTTGGGCTGGAAATCAACCGTTTCCTTGTCCAGATCGCGCAGGATCTCCATCGCGGGCTTATCCAGGCGCGCCTCGGTGTAACGCATGGCGGCCGCAGAGTCGCCGTCAATGCTGCCGAAATTCCCGTGGCCATCAACCAGAGGAAGACGCATGCTGAACGGCTGCGCCAAGCGCACCATGGTGTCGTACACGGCCGAGTCGCCGTGTGGATGATACTTACCAATCACATCACCTACGGTACGTGCCGACTTCATATGCGGTTTGGTGGGCAAATAGCCCGACTCGTTCATCGCGTACAGAATGCGGCGATGCACCGGCTTCAAACCATCGCGCACATCGGGCAGCGCACGCGCCACGATAACGCTCATGGAATACTCCAGGAACGACTGCTGCATTTCGCGGCCCAGTTCGGCGGTTTGCACGTCAGTGCCCGCGCTGGCAGCGGTCATGTCCGCTGTCTCGGCGGCTTCTTCGGCCGCGGTCAGACCCTCGTCGTCGTATTCGCCCGCATCGTCTACCGTCACGCCTTCATCAACGGAAAGCTCCAGGTCGTCAATCGCTTCGTTGTCCGTATTGGCATCTCTATCGTCTGCCACGTCGTCGTCAAAGCGATCGTATTCTTCGTTTATGTTGTCGTTGTCAACCATGTATCACCTTTCAGATGTTTCACGTGAAACATTTCAGCTTTTCTCGTTCTGGGTGCGGATCCGTTAGATATCCAGGTAGCGAACGTCCTTCGCGTGGCGCTGGATGAACTCCTTGCGCGGCTCCACTTGCTCGCCCATCAGTTCGCTCACCACGCGCTCGGCCGCAGCGGCATCCTCGATATTCACTTGCAGCAGCGTGCGGTTTTGCGGCTCCATGGTGGTTTCCCAGAGTTGTTCAGGGTCCATCTCTCCCAGACCCTTATAGCGCTGCACATCGAACTTATCAGGGTCGGGCAACGAAGCCAGGTATGCTTTCAACTCGTCTTCTTTGAAGATGTACTTCTCGATCTTCACATTACGGCTGTTCTTCTTCTTCAAACCATAGAGCGGCGGGCAAGCAATGTAGATGTAGCCGCGACTGATCAGCTCGGGCATGTAGCGATAGAAGAACGTCAGCAGCAAACAGCGAATGTGCGCGCCGTCAACGTCAGCATCGGTCATGATGATGATGCGATGATAGCGGGCCTTTTCGGCATCGAAGTCGTCGCCGATGTTGGTGCCGATAGCGGTGATCAGGCTGCTGATGGTGTCCGAGTTGAGCGACCGATGCAACCCGGCGCGCTCCACATTCAAGATCTTACCGCGCAGCGGCAGAATAGCCTGGAACTTGCGGTCGCGCGCTTGCTTAGCTGAACCACCTGCGGAGTCGCCCTCTACAATGAAGATTTCAGAGAGCGCCGCTTCCTTACTGGAACAGTCAGCCAGCTTGCCGGGCAAGGCAAAGCTATCGAGCACGCCTTTGCGCCGTGTAGCCTCGCGCGCCTTGCGTGCCGCTTCGCGCGCTTTCAACGCCTGGCTGGCCTTTGAAACGATGCGCTTCGCAGGAGCCGGATTCTCTTCCAGGTATTCGGCCAGCCCTTGGGCCACCGCGTTTTGCACCAGCGGGCGAATCTCGGTGTTGCCCAGCTTCGTCTTGGTCTGCCCCTCGAACTGCGGGTCGTGCAACTTCACGCTGATGATTGCCGCCAGGCCTTCGCGCGTGTCATCGCCAGAGAGGTTGTTGTCCTTCTCCTTCAGCAGACCCTTCGCACGCGCGTAGTCGTTCAGGGTGCGCGTGACGGCCTGCTTGAAGCCGTCCATGTGCGTGCCACCCTCGTGCGTGTTGATGTTGTTGGCGAAAGCCATGATGGAGGTGCTGTAGCTGCTGGACCACTGCATCACGATTTCCACCTCACCATCAGCGTTCTCTGCGGCGAAGTAAATGGGCTTGTTCAGGGTTTCTTTGCCCTCGTTCAGGTACTTCACGAAGTCAACGATGCCGCCGTCTGCCTTGAATACCTCGGTGCGCTCGCGGCCGTCACGCTCGTCGTGCAAAATGATCTTGAGCCCCTTGTTCAAAAAGGCCATCTCGCGGAAACGGTTGGCGAGCGTGTCGAAATCGAACACAGTGGTTTCCGTGAATATCTCAGGATCGGGCCAGAACGTGGTCTTCGTGCCCGTGCCCTTCGCCGAGCCTATCTCATGAAGCTTCGTGGCTGTTTTGCCGTGATCAAAATCAATGGCGTACTCTTTACCATCGCGCTTGACGCACACTTCAACCTTGGTGGAAAGCGCATTGACCACCGACACGCCCACGCCGTGCAGGCCGCCTGACACCTTGTACCCTTCGCCGCCGAACTTACCGCCAGCATGCAAGATGGTCAGTACCACCTCAACCGTGGGAATCTTCTCTTTCGGATGTTTCTCAACGGGAATGCCACGCCCGTTGTCCGCAACGGTGATGGAGTTGTCTTGGTGGATCCACACTTCTATGGTATCGCAGTAGCCCGCCAACGCCTCGTCAACGGAATTATCAACCACCTCATAGACAAGATGGTGAAGCCCGCGCGGACCGGTGGAGCCGATGTACATGCCCGGGCGCTTGCGCACCGCCTCAAGGCCTTCGAGCACCTGAATATCGGACGCGCCATAATTCTCTGGTTTTGCTGCCATTAACACGCTCCTGTATTGATATGGGATTTTCGGCGCTATAAGCGTCAAGAAGCAATTTTACCATACAAATAGTCGTTTTTTGGCAAACCATGGCCTTAAAGAGCACAAATACACGCTTTCTCAGGCGCTTTCAAAGGGAAGCTGTACTATTTGTGCTTCTTGAATCATCTCACGATCGAAATAATCTAAGTTCGCCGTGGTGATAAACGCTTGAATATCGTGCTGGAGATACCTCACGAACGCCGCGCGGCGATGGGCGTCAAGCTCGCTCATCACGTCGTCCAGCAAAAGCACCGGAAAGGTGCCGAGCACATCGTTGATGGTGTCTGCCTCGGCCAGCTTCCACGCCAGCACGGCACTGCGCTGTTGCCCTTGGCTTGCGAATCGAGTCGCATCCATTCCCTCGATCTGAAACGTGATGCGATCGTGGCTGGGGCCTACCAGCGTGCGATGCGCTGCAAGCTCATCGGCACGGTGAGCCTCAACTGCCGCAGCTAGTGCCTGCGAATCTACCATCGCAGCCTCAGAGCGTTTTCGGGGAGGCGCTTGATCGGTCGAAGCAGGTGTCGTCGTTTGCCCCGATGCCTCATAGTAGCCATGCAGCGTTTCTCCATCCGCAATGTGGGTATAATGCGCTGATATCTGCGGTTCAAGGCGCGCGAACAAAGCTCGCCGATAGTTTTGCAGCTGAACCGCCACCTTCACATAGAGCTCGTTCACCGCATCCAGCATGCTGGCTTCTCCCTCTTTGAGAAGCCTGTTCTTATGGCGAAGTATCTTCTCGAAATCGCGCAGGATAACCTGATAGTTCTTGTTGAGCTGCACACCAAGGGCATCAAGTGCATCCCGACGATGCGCGGGCGATCCTTTGACCAGGTCAAGATCGTCCGGCGTGAAGGCGACCGACGGCATGATACCGCGCATGTCAGCCACCCGCTTCGCTTTCCCGTTCAATGCATACGTGCGGGTGGTCTCATTGATGGCGAGCGACATCTCAAGGTGCCGCACCTCATCGGCTACCGTGAGCACCGCGCGTGCGGTGGTGGCGCCGTGTCGAATCAGATCCGCCGAGCGGGCATGTCGAAAACTCTGTCCCGCCGTCAGTAGTTGCACCGCTTCTACTACATTGGTCTTCCCCGCAGCATTCGGCCCAACGAAAATGGTTAGACGCCCGGTAATAGCTACGTCTGCCTGGCAACAATTCCGAATATCATTAAGGTGTATATGAGTGATTCTGAGCATAGCTTAGGAGAAATCTTCTGTTTCACATGAAACACCTGCGCCCACAAGCAGGGCTCACACACCCTAGAGCCGCACCGGCATGATCAGGTACAGATAATTCTCCGGTTCAGCTGCGCGCAGAATCCCGGGCTTCATATCGGACTGCACTTCCAGGCTGACCTTTTCACCACTGATAGCTGCAAGGCCATCCATCACATACAGGCTATTGAATGCGATCTGCACGTCCTCGCCCTCTATCGCACAGGGTAGCGTCTCTTGCGCGGTGCCCACATCGGGGCTGCTCACGGTGATCTGCGTGGTCTGCGAAGCCGCATTCAGATCGAAGCGCATCGGCGCGGTGGAGCTGGAAAGAAGACTCGCGCGCTTGACGCTCGCCGCAAGCGCCGACACCTCAAGTTCCGCGCGGCTTGCATACGTATCTGGTAAGAGCTGCTTGTAATTCGGGTAATTCCCCTCGATGCGGCGGTTGATGAATACCACCGGGCCGCACGTGGCAACGATCTGATTCTCCGCGATGGCAAGGCGCACCATATCTTCAGTCTTGGGAAGGCTGGCGATCTCGTTCATGAAAGACCCTAGGATAACCGCCTCGAAATCCTCTGCTATCGCCTCAGGAAGCGCAGTCTCGCACACCGCAAGGCGGTAGGAGTCGGTTGCCACCATGCGGAGCACGCCCTCTTCAAGGGTGATGAGGATGCCGGTTAAAATGGCGCGGCTTTCATCACGCGAGACCACACGCGCCACACGCTTGACCATATCGGCGAAAGCGGGAAAGGGTATTTCGATCGTTTGGTCGGTTTCAACGTGCGGAAACCCAGGGAAATCCTCTGCGTTAAGGGTGCGAACGCTGAACGAAGACGTGTCGCAGGTGATATGCGCCTCACCCTCCGCTGCTTGCACGGTCACTGCAGCATCGGCAAGGTTCTTCACGATGTCGCTCAAGAGCTTGCCTGGCACCACCGTTCGACCAGGTTCGTCAACCAGCGCGGCAACCGTATACTGCACTGAGTACTCGAGGTCAGTCGATTGGAGGATGACTTCATCGCCACGCGCGTCAAGCATGATGCCCGAGAGAACCGGCAGCGTAGAGCGGGTGGACACACCTTTGAGAACAGTATTGAGCGCAATTTGAAGTTCGGTTTTGTTGATCGTGAATCGCATGAGGCTCCCTCTATTGATATGTGTAGGTCATTATAGCGTGCGAGCATGTTCCTGTGGCTGTTCGTGTCGTTGTTTGTGTGGTTGTTCGTGACAGCCTGTAATGGTGCTAGTTGCCTGCACGTTAGTAGCAGTACAGGCATTTACGTGGCCATTATTTCTTATGGCTGAGCAGATCAGTTGTACACCTGAGAGTGCCTCTCGTTTTCTGATCGCCTATTTAATTTTCTGACCTTTTTCATCAGCTTTCAGAAACAATAGAAACTCTCTTTCAGTGACTTGAATTTTTTAAGAAATTAAGAAAAACAGTGAAAAACTGATCTGAAAAGATGGTTTTGGAAGCATCTTTCTGTGCCCTATTGTTCATAATGTTGAAAAGCACATCTTCGATCTGCAAAAATGTTCAAAACTCACAAATGAATGGGTTCTACCTTGTGTTTTAACGCGATTTTGCATGTGAATATCTTTCTGTATGACCTCGTTTGCGTTCTTGTTTTTCCATACTGAACTGGGGTTTTATCTTGCTTGAGGTAAAAATAGAACATTCTTACGAAAGTGCCTTCAAAAATGTCGCTTTGAAAACATTTTTACTCGTTCCAAAAAGCTATTGAACGGGGAAAACCTTTTCTTAAAGAAAATCAAGTCAGAACCGCCGATTTCTTTAACATTGGTTTTCATTTTTTATCGTCTGTTTTTCAACTATTCATTCAGTTTTGAACATTTTCTGAATAAAAAGTTCAAAACTAGAAGAGGTAAGTGTCTTTTTCAGTGCTTTTTCGGCTTTATCGTGTAAAACGTGTCATACTTCTTTTTCTAAGAAAAAGTCACACAGAGCGAAGGGGGCGCGGTGGATTATTCATTCGTAACGAGCACAGCGCGTATCGCTTTGTATGATGATATGCTGAGCAGCCCGCGTATTATAGAAGTCCCCCCTGCTGAAACGATGGATTTCATCGGCGCACTTTCGTCTGAGATTTACAACCAAGCGCGCGAGATGGGTGGGGGTATTCCCTTCTCAGCTATCCGACAAGTCACCGAGAATTTCATTCACGCAGACTTTCGCGAGATCGTGGTCTCCATCATGGACGAGGGCAACACAATCCGCTTCACCGATCAGGGACCTGGTATTCCTGATAAGGAACGCGCGCAACTACCCGGGTTTAGTTCAGCGAATGAGCATATGAAGCGCTATATTGATGGGGTTGGATCAGGGCTTCCGATTGTTCGGGAATACCTTGATGTGAAACAAGGAACGCTCACTTTAGACGATAACCTTAATGGGGGGTCTGTGGTCACATTAAGCCTGGTACCCCATGATCACACCACCTCTAATGCTCGGTTGGAGGCGGGGGCATCTGTATCTCAGCCGTTTGCCCCGCAGGCGCTTTCCCCTCAGGCTCTTGCTTCTCATGCTGGCCCACTAGAAGCGCATACCTATCCTCCCGAGTTGGTGCTCTCGTCCCTTTCGCGCCGCTCGAGACAGATCCTTGCGCTCTTCACCACTCAAGATATGATGGGCGTGCAGGATATCTCCGAGATGACCGATATCCCACTCTCCAGCACTCACGCTGAACTTCGCAAACTCGAAGAGGCGGGATTGATTGAGAAGCTCGGAAAAAAACGGGTCACCACACCATTAGGACAACAGATCGTGAGTTCACTGTAAAAGGCGGTTCCTTATATATGTTGGTTATATACTGGTGTTATTTAGGCTGTATGCTATTCTGACGATATAGTGAAGGATTCAAGAAGGCGGCTATGAAAAGCGATTCTCTTAATCAGAAATGGCTCGATATCTGTAGTCGTGTAACATCGTATCCTGATGTTGACGGATCCCAGTTCAACGCGCTGATCAGCCGACTTCACCCCCAAGCGATCAGCGATGGGTTCTTGATGTTAACAGCTGAGAATAGTTTCTTGAAGTCGTGGGCAGAGCGAAGCTTCGTAAACGCTATCCAGCGGGCGCTGCACGACCTTTACGGCATGCCCTACGTGGTTGTTGTTGAAGTTGACGAGGAAGTGAATGAATCGGACGCGCTTTCGACGGAAGGTCCCGCGAATAATGCTCTACTAGGCACCGACCAAGGAACGCTTCACTGTGTGCCCGCACATACTTCCCCATCAGGCGCGGCGCCTTTGTATGAGGATGAGGCTTCGATAAGGGATGCCGCGGTAACCGCTGCTACGATACCCGCTTCTTCCTCAACTCCTTCAAGTGGTGCTATATCAGCTCCAACCTCTCCCCTCGTATCCGCCACAACAGAGAACAGCTCTTTTGAGTCATCTATCACAGCACGCGATTCTTCTATATCGTCTTCTCTTAGCACGTCACATCAAGAGCGTTCTGAGTCTCAACATGACCAGATTCTTTCAAATATCACGTTTGAGAACTTCGTCATTGGGGAATCGAACCGCATGGCGTACAGCATGGCGGTTCAAGTAGCTGAGATGCCGGGAAGCACAGCATTGAACCCGTTGTTTATTTACGGGAAGAGTGGCCTGGGAAAGACGCATCTTATGCGCGCCATTCAAAACTATGTTCGCGAAACGCGCCCTGATTTGCGCACGATCTACGTGGATAGCGAAGAGCTGATCAGTGGTTACACCGATGCAGTAGCCGAACACGATCGTGAGAAATCAAGTTATAAGAATTTTAAAACGTATTACGAAGCTGCTGACGTGCTCTTAGTTGATGACATCCAATTCTTACAAGGTAAAAAACAGACGCTCGATATCGTATTTCAGATATTCAATAAGCTCATCAACCAGGGTAAGCAGATCGTGCTGAGCGCCGACCGAGCGCCTAAGAATATCGACATCGACGAGCGTTACAGTAGCCGCTTCGTGCAAGGCGGAACCATTGATATCCAGCCGCCCGAAGTTGAAACGAAGCTTGCTATTGTTAAAAGCTACATTAATGAATATCGCGCGACACCGGGTAATGAAGACCTTCTCATTCCGGAAGAAGTGCAATTCTATATCGCAGAAAACAGCGGTTCTAATATCCGTGAGCTCAAGGGTGCGCTCACCATCGTCATCTACCATATCAATTTCCTGAACAAGGACACAGTTTCTATCGGAGATGTGAGCCAGCTTCTAGAAAACCATTTCTCGAATGATATTCGCAAGAATCTGACGGTTGAAGATATACAAAAAGAAGTCGAGCAGTTCTATAAGGTGAAGCACGCTGATATTGTCGGCCCGTCTCGCGATAGGAATGTGACCTATCCTCGCCAAATTGCGATCTATCTGTGCCGACAGTTGCTTGATCTTCCGTTCAATGACATCGGAAAAAAATTCAATCGAAATCACACCACTATCATGCACTCGGTTTCAAAAGTTGAAGACCAGCTTCTGTCGAATCGAAACGTACAAGAAGAGATCGAGGCGCTCAAACAGATCATTAAAGAGCTTTAGTGTCTCAAGATGAGAAGCGACTGCGCACGATTGTTTCACGTGAAACCTTTCCTGATTTTATGCGCTCTCTATACACTTTTTCTCTCCAAAATCTATGGCGCTATGGTGCATTTTCCATAATTCCCTCTGAAACCCTGTTAATAGCCCAGACACGTTTTCAACGTCTCTCAGCGGAGAAAAATACGGCACCACGCTGGCTTTTTCCCATTTTTCTTGATTTCAACCGTCGTTATTATCATTATTATTTTTTAAAACCACTCTCCCTTATTCATCCTCGAACACTGCTCTCTCAAGCCGTTCATAAATTCTATTTGACAGAAAGACCAGCTAGGATATACTTTTCGAACTGCGCATTTTTTCTCTGAGAAGAGTAGAAAAGGAACCAAAAGATGAAGCGTACCTATCAACCGAACAAGCGTAAACGCGCAAAATGCCATGGTTTTCGTGCCCGCATGTCCACTAAGGGTGGCCGTGCTGTTTTGTCACGGCGTCGTGCGAAGGGTCGTAAGCGTCTCTGCGTGTAACACAGTTGGAAACTATTAAATCCAGCGCTGAGATTTCTTCGCTCTTTAAGAGAGGTGTTCGTTCGTCGAATAGATTCATAACGCTGATAGCGGTGAGAAAGATCGACGATTATAACCCTTTAGAACACGGCCCCTGTGGCCGTGTTGCATTTATCGCAGGGAAGAAAAATGGCAATGCATGTTGGCGAAACGCAGCGAAGCGACGCATGCGTGAGATAGCACGTCAGATTGGTGCCCCTTGGGTCGGCTATGATGTGCTGTTTATTGCAAAACGCGGTATTACCAGCGTTTCTTATAGTAAAGTGCTAGAAGCAACGAAGGACACCATGAGCCGTGCGGATTTAGGAAAGCTATCCGGTGAGTAGACTGCATACCATACTTAAGAAAGTGCCTGTCATGGTTGCGGTTGGGCTGATCACTTTTTATAAGGCCGCTATTTCTCCGTTGCTGCCTAGTTCTTGTCGGTTTGTTCCAAGCTGTTCAGAGTACGGGTTGATCGCTTTTCAACGCTTTGGATTTCGCCGCGGCTTTGTTTTGACCGCTAAAAGGATATGCAGGTGTCGTCCGGGTGGCCCTCATGGTTATGACCCGGTTCCAGATATACCCGAGAATATGAAGGGATCAGCCGGTCATGTGGGATATGTTTAAAGACTGGATTTTCCAAGCTATCCAGTTCTTCTATAACGTTTGCGGGGATTGGGGCCTCGCGATCATCATTATCACCATCATCTTCCGTATCTTGGTGGCTCCGCTTATGCATAAGCAGGCGAAGTCGAATTATCAGATGCAGAAGATTCAGCCTCAGATTCAAAAGCTGCAAGAGAAATATGCTGGCGATCAAACTCGAATGAGCCAGGAGATGCAGAAGCTCTATGCGGAAGCGAAGTTCAATCCTCTTGCAGGTTGTCTTCCCATGTTGCTTCAAATGCCCATCTTCATTGCTTTGTTCCAAGTTCTTCGGGAAATGGGCGATAGGGTAGAAGTTCAGAATTTTTCGTTCTATAACATTGTGCCAAACTTGGTTCAAACTCCATCGGGCGCTCTTGAACAGGGAATTGGAACATTTGTTCCCTATTTGATTCTTATGATCGTTTTTGCGGGCGCCACATTCTTTCCTATGATTCAACAGCAGCTTAAGAATAAGGATAATAAGCAGCGTAACCAAACGCTCATTATGGGCATCGTAATGACCTTATTCATGCTGTGGATCTCATGGGGATCCCCAGCAGGTGTTTTGTTGTTCTGGGGTGTTTCCTCGTTGATCGGTATTGCTCAGAATCAATTTACGCTTTCCCGGTGTCGGCGTGCTGATGCTGCTGCTGAGGCAGCAGCGCAGCTTGAGGTGAAGCCGGTTGAGGTGGAGGTTGTACGCAAGGAGAAAAAGCAGCGCCCGCATAAGAAGCGCTAGTTTTCCGCCTTCCTATTGTTTCACGTGAAACAATGAGGTGGATACACGCGCTGAGAAGAATGTTTCATGTGAAGCATTCTGCCATAGATAAGGAGTTTAATTATGGCCGAGCACGATATTCAAGAATCTATGAGCGAAACTGTGGAGCAATCACAAACAGATTCTCTTCCCAAGAAAGAGATGAGCGACGTTTCTGAGGAAGAACTGGATGCCATTGCGGATAAATCAATTCAGATTATTCAAGATATTCTCAAGCATTTTAATGTTGGTGAGGTTGTTATAGACGAGTATGAGGGAGATGAAGGAGAGCTCATTCTTGATATTACTGGCGACGATCTTGCTGTTATGATTGGGCGACATGGGAATACCCTCGATGCACTGCAAACACTCTTCAATTCCATCATTATTAAAGAGATCGGCTTCAGGTATCCTGTTGTGATTGATGTTGAAGGATACAAGAGCCGTCAGCGTCAGAAACTAGAATCTATTGCACATTCCTCTGCGAATCGAGCCGCGAATCAGAATCGTCGTATTAGTTTGCATCCTATGACTCCCTACGAGCGGCGGATTATTCATATTACTTTGAAAGATGATGGTCGTGTTGAGACGATCTCTGAAGGGGAAGGAAACGGGCGCCATGTTGTAGTGGTGCCGCTTTCGTGATCTGTAATGAATATACGATTCAGTTAATTAAGTTATCAACCAACCGACTGTCTTATTAGCTAATCTCTTAATGGAGAGCCATTAACTACTCAGCTAGTTAATGGCTTTACTCTTTATATATCTCGATAGTTACTAAAATAGTAAAGCAGAATCTTTAGCATTTTAGGGCTTGAAGAGGAAGCTAATGATAAGCACTTAGCTATTTTTTTGGGTGACTGTTATATTTAGTAAAAAGCTAACAGTTAATCTCTTGGGTTGCTGTTTACGTCCCTAGAATGTTTCACGTGAAACATTCTATAGGGTGCGTGTACAATCAAAAATGTTTCACGTGAAACATTTTCTGTAACAATAGAATCTTATAACCTCAATTGTTTCACGTGAAACAATTATGAACATAATGGCTTCTTTTGCGCCAAACCTATTCTTCTAGGGAGTTTAATACGAGGATCTGACTGTTTTTCAAATACAATGCATTCCCGATATGTCTCTTTATCGCTTAAAAAGTAGTTCCTTCTTGAAATCAAATACATACCTGTTGTCTTTTGGATTGCCTTACCATCGTCTAGTTCGTGCTTATCAAGATGAGCTTTTAAACAAATAAGATGTCCACCTTTTTGCAATAAAGGCGCTGCTAATTCCATAAGTGAAGGAATTTTAGAAAGAGCTCGTGCACTTATAACAGCAAAGGAGGAAGGATGCTCTACTGCAACTTCCTCAACTCGTTTACCACATGTTTTGATATGAGAAAGGTTCATATCATCCAGAACGTTCTGAACAGCTTTCATCTTTTTCTGAACAGAATCAATTAACCATGTTTCTCGATTACTCTCAAGAGCGATAGGTACTCCTGGGAAACCTCCCCCTGAGCCAATATCTCCATAACGACCTGACGGCGCATTATGAATCTCCGGGAGAATTGCCAGTGAATCTTCTATATGAAGAAGGAGAGCCTTATTTCGGTCTGTAATGTTCGTCAAATTGATTTGCTGATTGACTTCAAGAATACGGTCTAGATATTCGACGCATTTTTGATTCATGTAGCACCTCAATTGTTTCACGTGAAACATTCAGTAATGAAGCAAGTATAAACGGTATAAGGAAGATGTGGGAATCATATAAGAATCATCTCTCTTATGTAACAGAAAGAAGTCAGAAAGAGATCAGACTAATGATGATCTAGTACGTGGGTTATGAGTTAGAGAAGTCAGGCTGCATTGATAGCATAGAAGAACCAAGGATAAAGAGAAAGGGACGATATATGGGAAGATTTTTACTGGCTTCTCGCGCTCAAGAAATGCGACAAAACATGACAATATATGAGAGAAAACTCTGGTACAAGTTTTTAGCTGAATATAACCCTCCGTTTCGTACGCAGAAGGTAGTAGGTAACTACATACTAGATTTTTACTGTCATAAAGTAAGGCTTTGTGTAGAGGTTGATGGAGACACCCATTTTAACCCTCGTGCGCAAAGATATGATCTAATAAGAACAACATACCTTGAGATGGAAGAGATTAAGGTTCTTCGATTTACTAATACAGAAGTAAAAGAATCGTTTGAGTCAGTATGTGAAACTATTCATAACGAAGTGGAGCAACGGCGAAATGACGCACTCTCCAGTCTTTTTCTTAAACTCAAGCAAAAGAGCTAGAATGTTTCACGTGAAACATTCTATAGAGTGCGTGTACAATCAGAAATGTTTCACGTGAAACATTTCCTGTAACAATAGAATCTTATAACCCAAATTGTTTCATGTGAAACAATTTCATATAAATTACCATGCTATACTCGGAAGAAGTCCCAGCGAAAGGGGAATATATGGGCCTGCTTGATAGCCATAAACGTGACATCAATGGAGAAGGTGCTGTAAGTTCAGACCCAACGGATATAAACAATATCGAAGATATACAGGTTGTTATCCGTGATGTCACGCCTGATTTAAGTAATGCTAGTTCTCGGCATCTTAAGCATTACTCAGAGAAAAAGACGGTCGATAAAGTGATCGGCCAAACGAAGATCATTGCGATTATTAACCAAAAAGGTGGGGTTGGAAAGTCAACAACCGCAGTAAACCTAGCTGCCGCACTTGGTGAAATGGGTAAGCAGGTACTTTTGGTTGACCTTGATCCCCAAGGGAACTCTTCTAGTGGTCTAGGGATAGAGAAATCCTTGGTAGAGCACTGTATTTATGATGTGATTCTCGCTGATTGTCCTATTGAGGATGTGATCATTCCAGACGTGTGTCAAGGATTAGATGTAGTACCAGCCACTATCAATCTTGCTGGTGCTGAGGTGGAGTTAGTTTCAGAAATAGCTCGCGAAAATCGCCTCAAGGATGCTGTAGGCACAATGCGAGGACGGTATGATTTCATTCTCGTCGATTGTCCTCCTTCGTTAGGTCTCCTTACAGTCAATGCGCTTGTTGCGGCTGATAAACTCTTGATACCGATCCAGTGTGAGTTCTATGCACTGGAAGGTGTGACAAAACTTCTTGAATCAATGAAACGTGTCAAATCTCGCCTTAATCCCACTCTTGATATCTATGGGGTGCTTCTCACGATGTATGACAACCGCACCACACTCTCAAAGCAAGTTGTGGATGAGGTGAAAGGGTATTTTGGAAAAGTTGTATTCAATACTCTTATTCCCCGGACAGTAAAACTATCTGAAGCTCCCTCGTTTGGGCAGCCGATAACAGAATATGATCCGCGGGGTAAGGGTTCTATTGCCTATATTGAACTTGCGAAGGAAGTGATCGAACGTGGCTAAAACAAATAGAGGCGGTCTTGGGCGTGGTCTGAGTTCTCTAATGGGCGGACCAGTAGAAGCAGCGCCAGAGCGGACTACTAATCGTGAACAAGTAGAATATGAGGAAGACCTTGATTATACGAATGTTTCACGTGAAACATCTACACATACACCATCGATAAGCGAAAAGAGAGCCTCCTCTGATGATATAGCCGCCAAGCAGCCAACTATGCCACCAGCATCGCTTACTCCTAGTATGAACGAGATACCGATTGATTTGGTAGTTCCGAATCCAGATCAGCCACGTACTAATTTCAAAGAAGATGAGCTTGAAGAACTTGCGCGTTCGATTGAACAGGATGGACTGCTTCAGCCTATTCTCGTGCGCCCTATAGCGGGTGGACAATTTCAAATCATTGCAGGTGAGCGCCGTTGGCAGGCATCAAAACGGGCTGGTCTTGACAAAGTTCCTGTGAGGATTAAAGAAGTCGATGATGATCGCGCTCTTGAATTAGCGCTTGTCGAAAACGTGCAGCGATCTGATCTTAATCCAATCGAAGAGGCGTATGGTTATAAACGTCTGATGGATCGAAAAAAGATGACACAGGCGGATATTGCTCAAGCTATGTCGAAAGGTCGTTCTACGGTTGCAAATGCGCTTCGTTTGCTCGATCTTCCAGAAGAGGCGCAACAAATGCTTTTTGAAGAAAAAATCAGCGCTGGTCATGCTCGCGCGATTCTTTCTATCCAATCTGCAGAAGGTAGAGAAAAGCTAACAGAGAAACTGCAGGACAAGAAGCTCTCAGTGCGCGAAACGGAGTCGCTTGCACGATTGATGACCATGAAACCAGGAGACAGAGTTGCAAAAGAGCAGGTTCCGCAAACATTCAAGCAAGTTGCAAAAGCGCTTAAAGATGTGCTTAAAACGCCGGTAAAAGTAAAAACAACAAACGGGAAGAATAAGATAGAGATAGAGTTCAGCGATGAAGAGGATCTGAGAAGGGTTTTTGAAGAATTGCTTGCCTCAGTTTCTTAAAGCATTCTCAGTCTCTATATTCAAAATGTTTCACGTGAAACATTTTTCAATTGACCACAGGCGCCGGCAATGTCGGCGCCTTTTGAATGACGAAGCGTTGTTGAGATATTATTCGCGTTCAATCGTTGAAGCCATACTTTTATTCGGTCCATCGAAGAGCCTTGAAGCGCAGCACCTGTTTCATTAAAAGGAATCAGATTGATATGACATAAGAGCCCCTTACAGTATTCAATAAGAGCCAGGAGGTCTTCTTCAGTATCGTTAATATCTTGCAGGAGTAAGTATTCAAAAGTTATACGTCTGCGAGTCTTGGAGATATATTCCTCGATCACTGATCTCAATTGATCGAGGGGCTGTGAAGCGAGCGCTGGCATAATATAGTTACGCTTTACTTGGACAGCAGAATGTAAAGAAACAGCGAGCGTAAACTGCTCAGGCTCTTGAGTGAATTGCTGGATCCCTTGCAGAATTCCGCACGTGGAAACCGTGATATGTCGCGCGCCAATTTGAAAGCCCTTGTCCGTATTAAATCGCCGCAGGGCCATCATCAGATTCTCATAGTTCAGGAATGGCTCACCTTGTCCCATCGCGACAAGATTGCTCACTCGTTGGCCAAAATCCTGTTGAACAGTGACTACCTGATCGACTATTTCTTGCGCGCTAAGATTTCGAGATAAACCCTCTTGCCCGGTTGCGCAGAAGACGCAGCCCATCCCACATCCAACCTGAGTAGAAAAACAAACCGTTAAACGCTGCATGTCATTTGAAGGAGTAGACGGCATAAAATCGTCTAAGAATGTTTCACGTGAAACATTCGGAACTGATTTATCCGCTGGAGGTGGAGAAGGAATCCCTACAGATTCAACAAGTTCGTTATCAGAGAGCTCTAAGAGGTACTTGCGCGTTCCATCAGAAGAAGTTTGCTTCTCTTTTAAAGTAGTCCTTGAGAGGGGAAAGGCTATTGAGAGTTGCTGTCGAAGCGCCTTAGGTAGATTAGTCATCTGATCATACGAAATGGCGTTATGAGTATGAAGCCACTCAAAAAGCTGCTGGGCCCGGAATCGAGGTAGTCCCAATTCACCAAAAAGCGACTGTAGCTCGTCGATACTGTATGAATAGATATCCTTGTTCATACCGCGATTATAGTTTGCCTAGAAACGCTTGGCAAAATGTTTCACGTGAAACATTTGACCCCTATTCAGAAGACAATCGCCTCACAGCAGCTTCCGAAGCCTTCTCAAATACTATAAACCGACAGCGGAGCACACCTCTAAGGGTGTCGAAGATGTGGTTTGCATAGTGCAGCACGAACAATATAGCGCATCAAGAGCAAATACGGATAGGCGGGTCATAACTCCACGAGAAGGGGAGGTGGGAAAGAGAGATCGCTGTACGAGAAGTGATAGATACTGAATACTAATCAACTCAAGATATAGAAACGAAGAGATGCTATACTGCGCAACAATGCAGCTGCCAATAATTGTCCTAGAAAGTAGAACAAATGTTTGATATAATGGAGTTAACAAAGCAAAAGGTCGCGCTTCTTTCGGGAGGAACAAGCAGCGAAAGAGAAATCTCTCTCGCTTCGGGCGCAGGTGCGGAAGCGGCTCTGAAAGAAGCGGGCTTTTCTGTTGAAAGGCTTGATCCGGCGGTCGCTTCTGATTTGAAGAGGCTGATAGATGGTGAGTTTGACGTCGCATTCCTTTGCACTCACGGTCGGGGTGGGGAAGATGGGTCGTTACAGGGGTTTCTTGAAACGATCGACGTGCCTTATACCGGGTCAGGAGTGTTTGGCAGTGCGGTGAGCATGGACAAAACGAAAGCGAAAATTCTGTATGAAACCGCAGGCATTCTCACTCCCTCGTCGGTCATAGTGAGGAAGAACGAGTGGAATGCTGAAACGGATGGTACAGGGTCCCACGCTATCATTGAGCATATTCTTGAGAAGCTCGGCCACAAATGCGCCATCAAGGCCGCATCAGAAGGAAGTTCGGTAGGCATTTATATCGAAGAAGGTAAAGATGCCATCGAGCAAGCCATACAGGCCGCCTTTGAATACGATGACAATGTGCTGATTGAGCAATACATCGCTGGCATCGAGTTGACTGTTGTAGTGCTGGGAGAGGGGCAATTTCGGGCGCTGCCCATCATTGAGATCGTTCCCAAGAACGCATCGTATGACTTTGAAAGCAAGTATGCTCCTGGCGGGTCAGAGCATATTTGCCCCGCACGGATTGATGATGTTGTTGCACAACGCATTCAAGCATGGGCTATCAAGGCTCACGAAGTGCTGGAATGCAGCGGTGTGTCCCGCACGGACTTCATTCTCGACCCACAAGGGAATGCGTGGGCGCTTGAGACGAATACCTTGCCAGGCATGACGGAAACGTCGCTTCTGCCTGACGCTGCCCGCGCAGCTGGGGAAACCTTTCCAGAAGTGTGCACAGGACTCGTTGTTGATGCGCTCAAGAAGGCGGGTATTACAGCATTGTAGGCGCAGAAAACGGCCTGCGTGCACTATGCGCGCTGTGCGTTCAAGCGCTCCACACTGGGAATCCCATCAGAAGAAACAGGACTTCAAACCGAAGATGATAGCGGCTACCAAAACCAGCAGGAAGATCCAACTCACGATATAGCAACCTTTATTACCTGCCCGCCCTTGGCTGATCAGCTTATCGTTTAAGGTGCGGCGGCTCTTGATAATGGCCGTCCCTTTCGCCTTCTCCGGCAGAGGAAGCGTTTGTTCAGGAAACCACGTGCCATCACTTGCAATGATTCGGGTGATGGCATCTGGGCCAAGGTCAACTGGTGTACGCTGCCCGCGCCCCATACGGTCGGCCACGTTGTGCACGAAAGCGGAGAAACAGTCCTCATAGGCGGGGCTATAGCAAATGAGGGCGACTTCTCCCCAATAGTATCCGTCGTCCGGGCTATCCGTGAAAGCAAGAAAAGACAGCACCGCGCAAAGCTGCATGCCTTTTGCCTTCTCAAGGCTCATCTGTCGCGACATCGCAGCGTCAAGATATCCAACACACTCTCCAAGCGGATTGATGAGCCAAGCGCGGTGTTCGTCACCAGTCATCTCGCAATCAATGGTCATGCAGTCGCCGATCATACTGTCGGCGCTCAGAAGCTTCGCGGCTTCTTTCTTCGACACCGTTTTGAAGTCGGCATATTGGCCGTAATAGAGGTCCACCAACATCTCCTTGCTGAGCCTTACATAACATGTGCTGCGTGTGTTTCACGTGAAACATACACGGAAAACGCGAGCGCAGAAAACTATCATACGGACTAACACGCAGAAAGCAATCACAGGAACTGCCGCAGAGAATAAAAAAGCGCCATTATTACGGAAAGCAAAAGAGGTACCCCCTACAATAAGAGCCACTGGAACAGGAACTGCAATAAGACCTTGCGCGGCATGCTGCATAGTAGAAGGGCGATGGCTGCCGGGAGGGTGGTAACTGGCAGAAAAGCTGATAGGCTAGAGAGAAACAGAGGGCTGATAGGGAAGGCCGATGACTGACGATATAAGGAAATACACCACCGAGGGCACCCCGGAGCGGATACTTGAACGCTACCGCAGTTTGCCTGCACGGGCAGCGCAGACTGACTTCGGCGATTTCGACCGCAATATCGTCGTGCTGGACACTGAGACAACGGGCATCTCGGTGCGCAAAGACGAGCTCACCCAGATAGCTGCGGCGCGGCTCGAGCAAGGGCGCATTATTGATTGGTTTGTCACCTTCGTGAACCCCGGGCGCCCGATCCCTGACGATGTGGCCCATCTGACGAACATCCACGACGAGGACGTTGCTGATGCTCCCGACCCGACCACGGCGCTTGAGCAGCTGGTCGCATTCGTGGGGGATGCGAAGATCGTCGCGCACAATGCAGCGTTCGACCGTAATTTCACCACGAAGCACCCCGCGGGGTACCCTCTTCTGGAAAACCTCTGGATCGACTCGCTCGAGCTTGCGCGCATCGCACTTCCGCGCATGCGCTCGCATCGGCTGATCGACTTGGTACGCGCCTTTGATGCGCCGCTTTCGACCCACCGCGCCGACGAGGACGTTTCAGCAACCTGCGCGCTGTATCGGCTGCTCCTTGCAGGTGTTGACGCGATGCCTGCGCCGCTGGTTCGCGAAATAGCACGCCTTGCGCCGCCTTCGGAGTGGTCAACAGGGGCCATATTCCGTTCGTTTTCAGACGAAGACAAGACGGAAGCCCAAAATGCAACCAATCACAGAGCCAGCGCACAAGAACACGACGAGCAAGAAACGAGCGTACAAGGACACGGCGCACAACTAGAAAGCGCACAAGATTACGACGCACACGACCATGACAAACAAAAAGACCGCACGCAGGAAAATGGTGCACGAGAGAACGGTAGACAGGAAAAGGACGCACAAGAGAGCGACAAACACAGCGAGGACAAACACGAACGCAGCAAGCACGAACATGGTGCACAAGAAAACACCGGGATCAAAGAGGATACTCAAAACGAGGGCGGGTGGGAAGCACCCCCGACGCAGCCTTTCAATTTGAAAATGGAACGTGCTCAGGTAGCCAAAACGGTGGGTAAGCCGAAACGCGACGCGGCGAAGATGATATCTGCCGAACTGGCTGCGCGCTCTGGTCTGCGCGTAAGCGAACAGCGCACAATGGCCACCGCGATCGCATCGACGCCATACGATGACGATACCTGGATAGAAGAAGACGATTTCGGCAGCGTGATCGGCGCAGGCACCGCAGTGGCTTACGAAAAGGAACAACAGAACGGCCAACATGACGAAGAAACGCCGCGCTCTGTGCGTGAAAAAGATGCTCCCGCTCAGGCCGACGCCGTGGTGCAGGGCATGTGCTCCGCCGCCGACCCGTCCAGCGCATCTCTCTGCGACCAGTCTGCCGACGGGTATGCGATCCTAGAATTCCCCACCAAAGAAGAGATAGAAGCGGCGTTCCAGGCAGACGGCCTGATCGGCGCCCTCTATGAGGACTATCAGCAACGAGACGAGCAAGCGCGCATGGCGCTGGCCGTGCGCGACGCTTTTGCTTCGTCAGACAACCTCGTGGTCGAGGCGGGCACGGGCGTGGGGAAATCCATGGCGTATCTGGTGCCGGCTGCGCTCACCGCGGTGCGCAACGATATCAACGTGGGCATCGCCACGAAAACGAACGCGCTGCTCGATCAGCTGATCTATCACGAATTGCCCGCACTCGCGTGCGCTCTTGAGCACACGAGCGGCCGCACGCTCACCTACGCGTCGCTCAAAGGGTTCACTCATTACCCGTGTTTGCGAAAAATCCAGCGCCTCATCCGCGACGGCGCCCGCATGGTCACCGTGCAAGGCGAAGAGCAAACCCAGGCGCCCGCTCTTGCCGCGCTGCTGTCATTCGTCCAACAAACCGACTACGACGATATGGACAGCCTCAAAATAGACTATCGCCTGGTGCCGCGGCGCGCCGTGACCAGCACCAGCCACGAATGCATGCGCCGCAAATGCCCCTTCTTCGGCGCATCGTGCTTCGTTCATGGCCAACGCCGCCGCGCCGAGGCCGCTGACGTGGTAGTGACCAACCACAGTCTGCTCTTTTGCGACATAGCGGCGGACAACGGCCTGTTGCCGCCCATTCGCTACTGGGTGCTGGACGAGGCTCACAGCGCCGAAGCAGAAGCACGCCGGGCGCTTTCGCTCGAACTCTCGCTCGACGCCATGAACCAGCTTGCCGAGCGGGTCACTTCAGATGGCACGCGCAACATCTTCGTGCGCGCCGAGCGCAATGTGACCGGTCCCGCAGCCACCGACGAGAACGGTGACCCACTATCCGCCACCGCCGAGGCTGATTTCGGCACCTTGTTCTTCGGGCTCTGCGCCCGTGCGAAGGCTGCTGGCGTCGCATTCAGCGAAGCGGAAGGGGAGTTCGCCAGCCACGTTCCCGACCTGCTCTTCTTCGACACGCAAAAGAAGAGCAGCTACGAATTCACCGACCTGTGGATCAACGACGAGATGCGCCGCTCGACCATATTTGGCGCACTAGCCGACCATGCTCGCACCCTCATTGCAGCAAGCGAAAAGCTGGTGAACGTGTGCCAAGAGTTGGTGGGATATCTGGAAGGCGCGCAGGGCGCGGGCACCATCCAGCGCGAAATCGCCACCATGGCCTTCGAGCTCAAAGACATCATCACGGCGGCCGACACCATCTTCGTGCAAGCGCCGCCCACCTACGTGTATTCGGCAACGCTGCCCCGTAAAGCCGACCGTGGCGGCGCCAGGATCTGCGCGCAGTTGTACAACGTGGGCGCGCGCCTGGACGAAACGCTCTACACGAACACGCATTCCGTGGTGTTCGCTTCGGCCACGCTGACCGTGGCGGGCAGCTTCAAGCCCTTCGAGGAAGCCATGGGTTTGAACGCCTCGCCGCAGTCCCACGCGACAACGCTGGAATTGGGCTCGCCCTTCGACTTCGACGCAAATATGACCATCTATGTGCCCAACGACCTACCCGAGCCGAACACCACCGGCTATCTTGAAGCGATTCAGCAGCTGCTGCGCGAGACGCATCTGGCGCAAGGCGGCAGCATGCTGACCCTGTTCACCAACCGCAAGGAAATGGACGCCTGTTTCGCCGAAGTGGCACCCGCGCTCAAAGCGGCCGACCTGCGCGTGGTCTGTCAGCGCTGGGGCGTGTCGGTGAAAGGGCTGCGCGATGACTTCCTGGCCGACCGCGCGCTCTCGCTGTTCGCCTTGAAAAGCTTCTGGGAAGGGTTCGACGCGCCGGGCAGCACGCTGCGCGGCGTGGTGCTGCCGAAGCTGCCCTTCGCCAAACCGAGCGACCCGCTCTCGTGCGAACGCGCCGCTCGCGATGATGCCGCCTGGCGCAAATGGGTGCTGCCGCAAAGCGTGGTAGAGGTGAAACAGGCTGTGGGGCGCCTGTTGCGCAAGGCCGACGACTGCGGCATCGTGGTGCTGGCCGACAGTCGCCTGTTGTCGAAAAGCTATGGCCGCACGTTCTTGCGCTCGCTACCAAGTCGCGACGTGCGCATCGTGTCCACGCAGCAGATGATCGACGAGATAGCGAAGGCCAGCGCTCCCTCTGACGCGAAGAGTCAAGAAGATGCTGGGCAGGCATAAGCATCCTGACCCGGGCGATCCGGGCCATATCGTTCCCTATACCAAGGGTACCTCAAACGAAATATCGTTCAGCGTGCTGCACAACATGCGCAACGCCGCTGCCGAAGAGGGCACTACCAGCCGCCCTGCCTGGGAGTTTCCCCACGAAGAAGTGCGCCAACGCCGCCGTGCGCGCCGCCGCGGCAAGCGCCTCATGGTGGCAGGCATGGTGGTAGCAGTGCTCGGTGTGGTGGCACTGGGGGCCACGGCGGTGGTCATCAACGTGCAGAACCAGATGGATCACGTGGCGCGCATGAAGGGTGTTTTGCAGGGGGTCGTTGACCAAAGCTCCGCGCTCCAGCCCTACAATGACATGCTCACCGCCGCGCTGGCGCAGCCGCCCGCAACGATGTCCTTCGCTGATATGAAAGCGGTTTCCGAGAAGATATCCCCGACCCTTCCGAACATCGCTGATGACCTGCGCCAGCTCAAGAGCCAGCTGGAAGAGGTGCAGCAGCATCTCCAGGTGCCCGCCGACCGCGAAGCTGCCAACCAGGGCATCACCGTGATAAACGCCCAGTTGAATCTGATGGATATGGGCGAGGCTGCCATATCATGGGCGCTCCCGGCGCATGAAGCGTACGAGCAGGCAACCGAAGCGATGGAGCATATTCTGCGGGCGAACACGCTTGCCGAAGAGGCCACCGCTCAGATAGCAACGCTGAACGCCGACAACGCCCGCGCGTCACAGACAAAATCGGAAGAGGCGCAAAAGGAACTGACCACCGCGCGCGACGAGCTCCAAGCGGTGCAAACGTGCATGCAGCAGTTGGAGGCCCGCGCAGCCGATCCCAGCGAGGCCGACACTGCGACCTTCGAGGCTGCAGATGCGGCAATGCGAACCTACCTGGAATATGCGCAGCTGCGCCTTGACGCGCAGGCCGCCGCAGTGCAATCCATGCAGGCTTATCTTGACCGCGACCGCACTACGCTCCAACAGTCCAACGATCGCTATAACCAGTTGGAACAGCAAGCGGCAGATATCATCAGCAATGCGGCCGCTACGCCTACCTTGCCTACCGAAGCGCTGGCAAGCGTGTTCACCACCGTAAGCACCTCCGAAGCCGACCAATGGTCCGCCGAATCCGCGCGCATGGCCCAAGCGCTCGCTGCTGTGCGCGCCTACCTGTCCTAACGTGGGCAATCGCATCTCTTTGGCGTATACTTCATTATAACTATGCCCAGCTTGGGGCAGCGCGAACCAACGAAAGGCGCTATCAATGGCAGATGTTCAAGAGTACGCCGCCCGCTTATCGCAGGCTATCGGTCCTCGGCCCGCCGGTACCGAAGAGGAGCAGCAGGCGTCGTTCGTCATAGAAGAGGTGCTCCAGCAGGAAGCAACGCTGGAGGTGAGTTCCGAAGAGTTCAACTGCAATCCCAACTACGAACTGCCTCGCATCATCTGCTGCATCATCACGCTGGTGCTGGCGCTGCTGTCGTTGTTCTTGCCGTTGATGGTGGTGCCGTCTTTCGTGGTATGCCTGATCGCGGCAGCGGTGTACGTGCTGGAAGTGCTGGGTATCTCGCCTTTGGGTCGTACCTCGAAGCGCGGCGTCAGCCAAAACGTCATCGGTAAGTACATTCCCGCTTCATCGGGCGACCAAGCGCCGGTTGCTCGTCGTCGCAAAGTGATCATCGTTGCGCGCTATGACACCGGGCGGGTGCGCCGCGAACTGTCAGGCCCCCTGTTCGGCGCGCTCAACATCATTCACTGGATGGAACTGGGCGGTATGGTGCTGATTCCCATCGTGCTGCTGCTGCGTGCCCTGACCGATGCCAATGACAGCCTGCTGATCTTCTTCAACGTGCTGCTCGGCATTGGCATGGTGTTAGTGGCGCTGGCGGTCATCTCGTTCATCATGCATCAAACCGCCGCGTACAACGAAGGGGCAAACTGCAACGCTGCTGGCGTGGCCGTGATGCTCGACGTTGCGAAGCGTGTGGGTCTGGGTCTGTATGACATGGACGAGGAAGAAGACGTGGTCATGCATGGCGAAGAGGCTGCGCGCGAAGCCGGCGTGCTGCTCGACGATGTGGCGGTGGAATACGCGAGCAGCGCGGGTGCAGCAGAATCAGACGCCTCGCCCGCAAGCACATCAGCCATGGCCCCCCTCGATCTGTCGGCAGAGATCTCCGCAGCACAAGCAGCCCGCTCGGCTGCCCCTGCTGCTGCGGTTTCTGAAACCATTTCAGTCGCATCCGATGCGGCCGCCGCAGCTCAGCTCACGCCAGTCGCTGCCGCTACGGCCGCGTCAGCTCCCGCGCTTGCGCCTGTCGCGGCGCCCGGGGCTGGCCCGATGACTCAGCCCGCGCCAACCGTCTCGCCCACAGCTGCGCAAGCAGATGCCAACGTGCCCGACTGGTTCAAGCGCGCCCAAGCGAAGGCGAACCGCGCTTCATCTGATTCCACACCGGCGCAACGGTCGCGTTTCGCTGATGCTATTGATAGCGCAACGGCGGCGCGCGAGGCCGAAGCCGCCCGCGCCGAAGCACAGCGCACCTCGGCCATGGATGCGCGTTTAGCCGAGGTGCACGCCAGCATCATGAATAGCCCCGATGCGGCCAAGGCTCACTCGGCCGCGCAAGAGGCAGCTGCGCAGGCGCAAGCTCAAGCACAGGCGCAAGCTCAAGCGGCGCAGCAGCAGGCACGAGCTGCGGCCGCAGCCGAAGCTCAGCCGCATCAACAAAACGGCGTGGATGGATTCTTGGCTTCCACTACCGAAGCGCCCGACTACCAAACAGCCAGCGCGATTGATACGGATGCCCCGGTCACCAGCGAGACGAAGCAGACCGGTGCCGTGGCCGACCGCCTTCTGTCTCAACCGCTTCCTGCGGTAGATGCAGAGGCGAAGAAGCAGGCCGCCCAGGCAACTCCCGCAGCCGATGCTGCTGCGAAGAAAGCGACTCCCGCCGCCAAGCGAGCAGGCAAAGCCGCCCCGCATAAAGAAGCGAAGGCCGAGCCGCGCCGCAAGCGCACCATCGATCTGCCCAGTTTGACCGGCGCCATCGCTGCGGTGAACAGCCAATCTATTCCGCTTGATCAGGACGAGGCCGAAGACGAGTCCGTCTTGAAGGTGATGACCGCTGACGACGCGCCCGCTCCCGTGCGCGAAGAGCGCCAGAATTTCGCCTCCAGCATACCGGCGCTTGACAAGAAGCCCACGCGCGCGCATCACGCGGCAGCTGACGAAGAGCAAACCGACATGGTGAGCGTGGCCGGTTCGTTCAGCGTGGGAGGCGCTACGGGCGCGTTCGCTCCGGTAGGCGACGAGCTGCTGGCCGATGTGGATCCCGACGATATGTATGTGGACGACGTTGATGACTCCGATTACGACGAAGGGTTCACGGCTACGGGCGCGATGACCAGCCCCAGCTTTGTGGAAATGCCGAAGAGCCGTGGCGGGGTGCTGGGGCGCTTCCGTCGCAAGAAGCATGAAGATGAGACCAGCTTCGCCGAAGCCATTGGCGTGGACGCTTCCTTCGACGCGCGCAAGGTAGGCCGCGACCGCGGTGGATGGGAGAGCTTCCGAACCACAAGCGACAGCTGGGATGAGGACGATTGGAATGGCGGCGCGTTCAGCCGCGAGCGTTTGGGCGCGCTGGCTTCGAAGATCAAGCCGGGGCAACAGGAAGGCGAGCAGAGCCGAAGCGGGAGGCGTGGCCGCCGCGGCGAGAACGCTGAGGGCGAGACGACGCCGCGCACGCGTTTTGCGGGTACCTCGCTCGATGATGATCTGGGGCATGCCGAGGGCACCGAGAGTTCGCGCAACCTGCATCCGTTCGCAGACGTTCCGCTCAAGGGTATTGCTGACGACCGCGAAGCCATTCGCGAGTTCCATGGTGGGCCCATCAATATGGAAGTCTGGTTCGTTGCGCTGGGCGCCGAGCTTGCCGACAATGCTGGCATGAAGGCGCTGCTGGCCGAGCACGCAGCCGAGTTGCGCGGCTCTATGGTGATCGATCTTGACGGGTTGGGCGCGGGCGATCTGTCGCTGATCGAGCGCGAAGGCATGTACCGGCCGGTCAAGATGTCCTCACGCATGAAGCGCTATGTGCGCAAAGCGGCCGATTCACTAGGTCTCAGCGTGGGCAAAGGCGAGATGCTCTGGTGCAATACGGCGGCGTATCTGGCCGGTCGCCAAGGGTATCAAACGCTGCACCTTGCGGGCATGATGAATGGAAAGCCTGCGTACTGTGCGCAGGCCGATGATGTGTATGATAATTTGGATGAAGTGACGTTGCAAGACAACGCCGATTTCCTGATGGATCTGATCCGCGTCATCTGATCTGACGCGGATCAGCACTACCTCAATTTCAATCCACCCACTCGATGGAAGTGATGATCGGCTGGGCTGCCTCGTCGCTAATGGCGCCCATCTGCGGCTCGTCAACATTGGCTGCATAATCGGCCACGATCGCGTCAATGATGGCCATACCAGCCTCATCGATGGTGCCGAACGCGGCGTACTTGCCATCAAGGCTGGCACCTACCTGGTCGTTTGTGCCCAGCGTCACGAAAAACGTGCTGGTTGCGGAGTTCGGCAGATTGGTGCGCGCCATGGCAACCGTTCCGCGATCGAACTGGTCGGCCAGCGGGTTCTCGCTGCCGTTGTCGCTGAACTCGCCGGTGATGGTTTCCAGCTGCGGGTCGTTGCCAGCAGCGTTGTTGCCCAGCGTGCCGCCCTGCAAACAGAAGTCCTCAACGATGCGATAGAACGTCTTGCCGTCGTAGTATCCCTGATTCACTAGATCAGCGAAGTTGGTCACCGTGATAGGCGCCGCATCGGCATCCAGCTCAAGCGTGATGGGTTCGTAGCCTTCCACCGTCATCACAGCATGATGCTTGCCGGTGAGCAACTCGTCCTCGCTGAACTGCTTGGTGCCGCTTTCCGCCTTCACCGACGCCGAGACGCTGCTCGATGCAGCTGATGCTGCCGAGCTCGCAGATGGCTGTCCGCTGCAGCCAGCCAGTGCCAGCGCACCCACGCACAGGCTGCCGACGAGCACCACCGTTGCTGTCCGCTTGATCGATGATAGTTTCATCCACTACTCCCTTTCTTGTCCGCTTGTCGCCGGTCCACTCAAGAATCGGCGCAAGTTCCGTTTCAACTGCGCGATATTGATGGGCTTCGACATGAAGCCATCCATGCCTGCATCCATGGCTTTCTGCCGGTCCTCGTTGAACGCGTTGGCCGTCATGGCTACGATGGGTGTATGTGGGCGACCCTCCGTCTGCTCCACCCGAATGATCTCCGCTGCGGCTTCCAGGCCACCCATGCGGGGCATCTGGAAGTCCATGAAGATCATCCCGTAGCGGCCTGTCTCAGCGTCCGTGAAAGCGGTCACCGCATCAAGGCCATCCTCTGCCGTCTCAACATCGACGCCGAGCGATTGTATCAGCTCAATGGCTATCTCCCGGTTCAGCGCATCGTCCTCCACAAGCAGAACACGCCCCGTCAGCGGGGCGTCATCGGCTGGCACGCTGGTAGTGTTCGGCTTTTCGGCTTCTGCGCTGGCAAGCGGCAGCAGCACCGTGAATTTCGACCCGCGTCCCGGCTGGCTCTTCACCGATATGGTGCCATCCATCAGGTCAACCACGTTCTTCGTGATGGTCATGCCCAGCCCCGCACCCTCAGTGAAAGGCGTGGTTTCGTTGCGTTCGCGCTCGAAGGGCTGGAAGATATTCTCAAGGAAGTCCTGCTCCATGCCAATGCCGTTATCCTCGACCACGAGTCGGTAGATGTTCACAGCACCAGTATCTGCATCGTTGCCCTCGTGTGCGTTGGAACGATCGGCATCCGCCTCGTCCGCATCTTGCGACCCGGTAGCACTAGCACTGTCTGCCACACGCGCGGGCGCTGCGGCAGCATCGCCCGCCTCTTCGGTCAGCGTAATGCGCACCCAACCGCCGTTGTGCGTGTACTTCACGGCGTTGCTCGCTAAGTTCAGCATCATCTGTTGCAGGCGCAGCGCATCCCCGCGCACGATAGGATGGGCAAGCGGCCCCACTTTGGTTTCCAGGTCGATCCCCTTCTTGCGTGCCTGTTCCTGCATGATGCCTGCGAAGTCGTCCATCAGCGTAGGCAGTTCGATGATGTCTTCATTGAGCGCGATGCGCCCGCTCTCTATCTCGCTCATATCCAGCACGTCGTTCACCAAGCTGAGCAGGTGCTTCGACGAGGTGGTGATGCGCGCCAAGCAATGCTCGACCCGCGCGCGGTCGTCCAAGTTGTTGCTGGCAATGGCGGTCAGCCCCACGATGGCGTTCATGGGCGTGCGAATGTCGTGACTCATGCTCGAGAGGAAGGTGGATTTCGCGCGGCTGGCGCTTTGAGCCAGATCGAGCGCATGCTCCAGATCGGCGGTCAGTTGCTCTTCGCGCCGGGTCTTGCGGTTCAGAATGGCCAGGTACACGAACAGCGATATAGCCACCGCGATGATGAGGATCCACGCTATGAAGATGGTTTGGCGACATGCGGCGTTCACGGTCTCATACACGTTGTCCACCGCATCGGTTGCCTGTGCGAGCACCTCCAAGTCCACATCGAGCAACTGCGACACCACGGGGTATATCTCGTCGTTCACGTAGCGCCCAACCTGCGAAGGCGACGTGCCCGGCGCGCGTACCATCTCGGCAAGCGTTGCCAAATGCACGTTCAGATCGGCATACCCATCGCGAAGCGCCCGCACATCCTCAGGGTCCACTGCGGTGCTACCCTCGATGGTTTCTATCAGACCCCAGATCTCGGCCTCGGAGTCTTGGCTGATGCTCAACATGCCATCGGCGCCGTCCGGCGAGTTCATGTAGACCGACTGCGCCGCCATGGTGCGCAGCTGCACCAGCCGCGTTTCCAGATGTCCGGCCGCCACCGACGCTGGGTATTGATCCACCTTCACCATCTCGACCTTGCTGAGTATGGTGGTGGTGTTCCCGATGGTGGTGAGGAAGAAGATGATCAGAAGCGCGCACACCACACCCGCGGTCACGCGCGAGAGCACCGCTGATTGCAGAATCTGCCGTTTCGTCTGCTCCGATGATGCCTCGGTCACGCCTATCCTTTCGCCCGCTTTGTCGTCCGTGGCCTCTATTGGGAAAAGTATAGCCGTTTTGGTATACTGCATTTGCTTCAAGGGTTTCCTTGATATGCGCCAACGTGGCTCAGTTGGTAGAGCAACGCACTCGTAATGCGTAGGTCAGCGGTTCGAGTCCGCTCGTTGGCTCCAGAACATGCGCAGGCCGCCGGATTCCGGCGGCCTGTTTGGCTTAGGTCTCAAAAAGTGTGTCTGGGGCAATTATTCGGGTTAAGGCTCAAAAAGTGTGCCCCTGGCAATTATTCACTGCTTGTATTCAGTAGGCATATGAAACTCGTTCCAGACGATCCCCGATCCGTATTCCTCGG
>NZ_CALPCC010000017.1 GCF_943192905.1 Adlercreutzia murintestinalis
GCGTCGCGCGCGACGCTCGCTCGTTCCGCTAGACTATAAAGGTTATGAAACCGATCGGAGGGTCCGATGCCACAGCCTATCGTCGCCATCGTGGGGCGTCCAAACGTGGGGAAGTCCACGCTCGTGAACCGCATCGCGCAAACATCCGATGCCATCGTGCACGAGATGCGTGGCGTTACGCGTGACCGTTCGTATCACCATGCTGATTGGAACGGCGTTGAGTTCATGTTGGTGGATACCGGCGGTATCGAGATAGCTACCGATGATGCCTTTCAAGCCTCCATCCGCGATCAGGCGCTCCGCGCCGCTGAAGAGGCTGATGCGATCATCTTCCTCGTCGATGGCCGCACCGGTGTACTCACCGACGATGAAGAGGTAGCCCGTATTCTCCTGCGGGCTGAGGCACCATCGTTCCTCGCGGTGAATAAGATGGACAATCCCGCGCGCGACGACGAGACCTGGGAATATTGGCAGCTGGGTATGGGGCAGCCGTGGCCGGTCTCTGCGTTGCATGGACATGGGACGGGAGACTTGCTCGATGCGGTGGTGGCTGCGCTTCCCGCTGAGGCATCATCTCAGGACGAGACCGACGATGCGCTCAATGTGGCCGTGATCGGGCGTCCGAATGCGGGGAAATCATCTCTAGTGAATCGTCTTACCGACAACGACCGCTCCATCGTGAGCCCGGTGGCGGGCACCACGCGCGATGCGATCGATACGCTGGTTGACCATGATGGCCGCCTGTATCGCATCGTCGACACCGCCGGGCTGCGGCGCAAGAGTCGCATCGATGAGTCGGTCGAATACTACGGGTTCGTGCGCGCCATGCGCGCCATCGACCGGGCTGACGTGGCGCTTCTCGTGATGGATGGCACGCTTGGCGTGACCGGCGAGGATCAACGCGTTGCCAACTATGCTGCCGAGCGCGGTTGTGCGCTCGTCGTGGTGCTGAACAAATGGGATATCGTCGAAGGTCCCGAAGCGAAGGAGAAGGTGCGCTGCGATGTGGAAGACGAACTGCACTACATCTCCTATGCGCAGGTAGTGGCCCTCTCGGCGCTGACGGGCAAGAACGCCCATCGCATCTGGGATGCCATCGATTCTGCGTATGCCAACTACGCGAAGACCATTCCCACCAGTCGCCTGAACGCATGGCTCGCGGAGATCCGCGAAGAGGGCCACACCGTTACGAAGGGCAAAGCCGTTTTGCGCATCAAGTACGTCACGCAGACGAGCGCGTGCCCGCCTTCGTTCTCGTTTTTCTGCAATCGACCCGATCTGGTCACTGACAATTACGAGCGATTCTTAGAGAACCGTTTACGACGCACGTTCGATCTGTCGGGTACCCCTATCCGCCTGCGGTTCAAGAAGAAGGATTGACCATGACCGGTGCGCTACTCATGCTCGCGGCCCTGTTCGCGGTGAGCTTCCTGTTGGGGTCCATCCCGTGGGGGGTCATCGTGTCCAAGGTGTTTTTCAAGAAGGATATCCGCCATGAGGGGTCGGGCAATATCGGCGCCACGAATGCCGCTCGCGGCATGGGCCTCAAAGGCGGCGCTGCCGTGTTCGCTCTTGATGCGGGCAAAGGCGTGCTAGCAGGCGCTCTTGCGTGGTTGGTATGGGCGCCGCTTCTCTCGGGGGCGTTCGCAGACGATACCATCAGCTTGTTCGCGGGCATCTATGATGGCGCAGCGCCTGCTCATGCCGCCTTCGCCTCAGGGCAGGTGGTCGTTTTGTGCACCGCGGTAGCGTTTATCGGCTGCACGCTCGGACATATCTTCTGCCCCTGGTTGGGCTTGCGGGGAGGCAAGGGCATCTCGGTCGCATTCGGCTGTGAATTCTTCGCGCTCGGTCCGCTGGCAGCGCTCATCGACCTTGCGGTGTTCGCGGTGTTCGCGGTGAGCACGCGCTGGGTATCGCTCGGGTCGCTCATGGCAGCGGTGGCGGTGCCCATCATGAGCGTGTGGGTCTGCGGGGGTTGCTGGCCTGCCATGGTGCTCATCGATGCGACCGCGGTTGTCGTCATATGGGCGCATCGGGGCAATATTCGGCGCCTGCTCAAAGGCGAGGAATCGAAGTTCGGTGCGAAGGGCAAGACTGCGGCGCGACCGCAGGCCTCGGATCGCTCTGCTGAGGATGCGGGCGCGCGCTGAGCGAGCATGTGCGCGATCGGGGAGAAAGGACAAGAGGGCATGGGCAAGATCGCCATCATCGGATCGGGTTCGTGGGGCACCGCGCTTGCGCAGCTTCTCGCATGCAAAGGGTTTGATGTGGTTATGTGGACACGACGCCTCGAGCTTGCTGACGAGGTGAACGTCCGTCATACTAACCAGACCTACCTCGCCGATGCTTCGCTCGACGTGCGCATCCGTGCTACCACAGCGCTTTCAGAGGTGCTCGAAGGCGCCCTTGCCGCGGTCTTTGTGACCCCCTCGCGCTTCTTGCGGGCAACGGTCGAGGCTGCAGCTCCGTTCGTGCCTGCGCAGCTTCCCGTGGTCATCTGCTCGAAGGGCGTTGAGGGCGAAAGCGGTTTGCTCGCCAGTCAGATGATGGCTGAGGTGCTGGGATACGCTGCGCGCATTGCGGTGCTTTCGGGCCCCACGCATGCGGAAGAGGTCGTGCACGGCGTTCCGAGCGGTGCGGTATGCGCCTCGCAAGACGTGGCGACTGCGACGTTTTTTCGCGATCTGTTCGCTACCGATACCTTCCGCACCTATACCTCCGAGGACATCGTGGGCGTGGAGCTATGCGCGGCGTTCAAGAACGTCATCGCCATCGCGGTTGGCGTATCGTATGGCATGGGGTATGGCGACAACACGGCTGCTATGATCGTCACCCGCGGCTTGGCCGAGATGAGCCGCATGGTGGTGGCGTGCGGCGGCACCGCGCTCACCTGCATGGGGCTTGCCGGTGCGGGAGACATGGTGGTCACGTGCATGTCGCAGCACTCGCGCAATCGCCGTTTCGGCCAGTACTACCTGGCGCAGGGCAAGACGCTCGCCGATTTTGAATCCGATACGCATATGGTGGTGGAAGGGGCGCAGGCTGCGCGCAGCTTGCGGGTGCTCCAAGAGCGCCATGGGGTTGACCTGCCGCTGACCGATGCGGTGCGCAAGATCGTTTGGGAGGGGTCCGATCCAGCCCTTGAGGCGCGCGTGTTGGTCGATCGGCCGCTCAAGGATGAGATATACGGCATGGAGTCGTACTCGCAAGCCAAGGCATAAGGCGAGCCCCTCGCTGTTAAGGGGGTGAGCGAGGGGCTCTCGCTGGCGGGCCGTCTTGCACAAGGTTTGGGAGGAGAAGAGGATTCACGCACAAGACGCGTGACAGCCCGTTAGCTTCAACCCAGTGCTGCGCTCGAAAGCACCAGCACGATCATCTTACGCGCTTGGCACAGGTGATCTGCGGCATGTTCGATTCGGTTTCCGTCCGGTCTTTGGCTCGTTACGCATCCGACACTGTCAGCGGTGGATGCTGCCCGGTCAGCCATGCTCTCTGTCGGGTGATGCTCCTGTTACCCATTCGGCTCTTTAGGCGAAAGAGCGCTCGAGCTTGCGAAGCGCTGCGCGCAGTTGCGCGGCTCTATCGGTATCGACCGTGCGTCCCGATGCGGAGGTCACGCGATGTGCAGGAATCAGGATGGCGAGGGGATTGCTGCTGACGGCCTGTCCGACCGCGCGGTTCGCATTGGGGCGGCCGATGACGTGGGCGATATGGGTTGCGGTGCGCACTTGCCCATAAGGGATATCACCGATGGCCTGCCAAACCTCTTTCTGGAAGAGCGTACCCTCTACGAGAAGATCGACGGTGAACGAGGTGCGCTTGCCCGCGAAATACTCGAGCAGTTGATCAGCGCACGCGTTCGTCGCCGCGCTTGGGCGCCTCTCTCCTTCAAAGGCAAGATGGCCGAGCGCAACGCGGTAGATGCGTTCGCGCTCGCCGCCGATCGTGAGTGGCCCGTAGGGCGTTCGGTACGTGAAATAGGTGCGGGAGCGCATCGTAGGAGCATCCTCCTATCATCTTCGATGGAAGAATTATAGCAGTGGTGTGCGGCGCTCTTTGCATTAGAATGAAACATATCCGACGCTCTCAGAAAGGATATTCGTGTTCACACCTGTTCGCATATGCCCCTCCATCCTCTCAGCTGACTTCGCGCATCTCGGCGATGATGTGGCTACTGTGGCGGCAGCGGGCGCAGGATACATCCACATTGACGTGATGGATGGCCATTTCGTTCCCAATCTGACGATGGGGGTACCGGTGGTCAAGCAGCTCAAGCGGTGCACGGATGTGCCGCTCGATGTGCACTTGATGATCAGCAATCCGCTCACGCAGTTGCCGTGGTTCATCGAAGCAGGCGCCGACATGCTCACCGTGCACGCTGAGGCGGTTGATGAGCAGGGGCTCGCGGATGCGGTGCGCCTGATCCGCGATGCTGGCGTGCAAGCGGCGGTCGCGGTGAAGCCCGCCACGCCCATATCGGCTGTTGCCCCTGTGATCGAAGAGGTCGATATGGTGCTGGTGATGAGCGTAGAGCCGGGGTTTTCGGGTCAGAGCTACCTTGAGGGGTCCGAGGACAAGGTGGCAGAGGTCGTGCGCATGGCGCGCGAGCGCGGGTGCGCGCCTTTGATCCAGGTTGACGGCGGTATCGGTAGGGAGACCGCTCCGCGCGTCTGTGCGTGCGGGGCCGATCTTCTGGTATGCGGAAATGCCGTGTTCGGCGCTGACGATCCTGCCCAGGCACTGCGCGATATCCAGACGTGTGGGCAGCGCGCGCGGAAGGAAGGTGCTGCGTGATGTCTGAGGATATGATCTACCTTGACTATGCTGCCACCGCTCCGCTGCGACCTGAGGCGCTGGCGGCTATGGAGCCGTACCTCACCGCGGGCCGTACCGGCATGACAACGCAGGCTAACCCCAATTCGCTCCATTCGGCCGGGCGAGCAGCATTTCGCGCATTGGAAGAGGCACGGGCTGAGGTAGCGAAAGCCTTAGGCGCCGCCCGCCCCGACGAGGTGGTCTTCACCTCGGGAGCAACCGAGGCGGATAACGCAGCCATCGCCGGTCTTACGTTCTCGGCGAATCGGCGCATGTTCGATAGCGGCAAAGCGGATTCCAAGGCCCACGTCATCGTCTCTGCCATCGAGCATGATGCCGTGCTTTGTCCGGCGCGTCATCTGGCTTACCAGGGATTCGAGGTCGACTTCATCAAGCCGACGCGCGCGGGATTCGTCGATGTTGAAGCGGTGCGCGACGCGTTCAAGCCGAATACGGTGCTGGTATCGGTGCAGGCAGCCAACTCAGAGGTGGGCAGCGTGCAACCGGTGCGGCAGCTGGCCGATCTCGCCCATGCGCATGGTGCGCTCTTTCACACCGATGCTACGCAGGCGCTCGGGAAGGTGCCGGTCGATGTGCGGGCCTGGGACTGCGATGCTGCGTCCTTCAGCGCGCATAAGATCGGCGGTCCGAAAGGGTGCGGCGCTCTGTATCTGCGCGCACGCACGCCCATGCAGCCCCAAGCGCTCGGTGGCGGACAGGAAGGCTCGAAGCGCAGTGGCACGCAGGACGTGTGCAGCATCGTGGGTTTCGCCGCCGCTCTACGCACAGCCGTTGCCCACCAGCAGCAGGAGAGCGCCCGCTTGATGCGCCTGCGCGATCGCATCTACGGGGCGGTGCAGAACATGGCACGCGTGGTGCCCACGGTGCCGGTTGAGGCGGGCTCGCTCGATTATCTGCCCAACATCGTGAATCTCATGGTGCCGGGCATTGAGAGCAATACGCTGGTCTTGCGCTTCGATATGCTGGGGATCGAGGTATCCGGTGCCAGTGCGTGCGCATCGAACTCATTGGAGCCAAGTCATGTGCTGCGCGCCCTGGGCATCTCAGACGACGAAGCGCAGTGCGAGTTGCGCGCATCCATGGGTTGGGATACCACCGATGCCGATGTGGAGGCGTTCTTGGATACGCTGCCGCGCGTGATCGAGTGGAGGCGGTAGCCGTGGAGCTCATAAACACGCATTGTCATTCCCGGTATTGCGGGCATGGTGAAGGCGAGGTCGCTGCCTATGCTGACGCAGCTGCTGCGGCGGGCATCACCACGCTGGCCTTCACAGAGCACTATCCACTCAGCTCCGCCTTCGATCCCGATGCCTACCTTTCAGTGCCGAAGGCGGATATGCGCGCCTATGAGCAGGCGGTCCTTGATGCGCGGGCGACACACGATGACATGGAGATCCTGCTCGGCATCGAGCTCGATTACCTAGCCGATACCGACGATCGCGATTTGGCCGCTGCGAATCTTGAGCGCTTCGATCTTATCTTGGGATCGGTGCATTTCGTTGACCGGTGGCCCTTCGACGATCCGGCGCAGCGCGGGGTGTGGGAAGAGCCTGGCGCGCCCGAGCGCATCTGGAGCCGCTATGCTGAACTGTGGTGCGAGGCTGCAAGCGACCCATCGCTTCCCTTTGATGTGATGTCGCACCCCGACCTGCCCAAGAAGTTCGCCTTCTATCCGCAGTTCCCGCTCGATGCGCTCTATCAGCGCATGGCCGAGGCGGCTGCTGCGGGTGGGCGCATGATAGAGGTGAACACCTCGGGCACCTACTACGCGTGCAAGGAGATGTTTCCCGCTCCGCAGCTCTTGCGCGCATTCTGCCGAGCAGGGGTGCCGTGCACGGTGGGTACCGATGCTCATACGCCAGCCCACGTGGCGCGTGATATCGAACGCGCCTATGCGCTCATGAGGGATGCGGGTTACCGCCAGGTCACCGTTGCGACGCTTGGCGGCGATCGGCGCGTTCTCGCTCTAGACTGATCGTATCGATCAGAGACGGCGTTATGCGCCGTGTGCCGGTTGTTCTAAGGAGCATGAGATGGATCAGGAAAGAACGAAGGACGCTATCCAGAAGCGGCGCTCGCCGTTGCCCGCTCGCGCAGCGAAGCGCATGACGGTGGGCGATCTGGAAGGAGCGCTGCTCGCTGAGTTTCCGGCCGCAGATGCGGAGAGCTGGGATAGAACGGGGCTGTACGTGGGGGAGGCTGCGGTGCCCGTTCGCACGGTCGCGGTGGCCCTCGATGCGACGGTCGCGGCCATTGCTCAGGCGGCGAGCGCGGGCGCGCAGGTGCTCATCACGCATCACCCGGCGTATCTGAGCGCCCCTGACGCCTTCGCGCCGGAGCCTTCGGCGGCGTTGAGCCCGGGCGCTGCGGTGTTCGCGGCAGTGCGCAACGGTGTGGCTCTCATGGATTTCCATACGGCGCTTGATGCGAGCAAGCGCGGCAACGAAGCATTGCCAGCGCTTTTGGCATTGCAGGCAACGGGGCGGGTGGTTCGTCCGATCGCGCCGAGAAGCCATAAGGGATACGGGCAGATCTGCAAGACGAAGCAGAGAGATCTGACCGTGCAACAGCTTGCCGCTCGGTGCACCTCGGTGTTCGGACGCGTTCCGCGCGTATGGGGCGCTCCCGACGCGCCGGTATCTACGGTGGTCACTGCCACGGGTAGTGCGAACGGCATGGGAACCGATGTGCTCGCTGCGAAGGCTCAGTGTCTGATCTGTGGCGAATTGCGCTACCATGAGGCGCTCGATCTCTCGCAAGCCGGCCTCGCTCTGATCGAGCTGGGGCACGATGTGAGCGAGTTGCCGCTGGTAGCGGTCTTGGCTGACGCGGTGGCCAAGGCGGGCGTACCGCGCGATGCCATCATGGTCATCGACCAATCGGAGAATTGGCACTATCCCGAAGCCATCCGCCTTTAGTGGTATAGTTGAAGGAGATACCGTACTGCGAAGGGATGGTCAGCGTATGCAGGCGAAGATGGATGATCTGGACAGATTGCTCGAGGCACAAGGATTCGATCTTCAGATCATCCATCTCAAGAAGCAGCTGGCCGAGCTGCCGCAGCCTGCGCGCATCGCTGATGCGCGCTCTAAACGTCAAGCGCTCCAGAAGAAAGCCGATCAGGTCGCAGCTCTGCGCAAAGATGCCGAGCGGCGTCTGACGCGCATTGCCGATGAGGACGCATCGCTTGAGAAGAAGCAAAATGGCGTGCAGGCGGCCATCGACTCCGCACAGGGCGATTACCGCAACGTAGAGGCCCGCACTAAGGAGCTGGCCGGGATTGCGCGGCGCCGCGAGACCCTTGAAGCGGAGCGAGCGGAGGCGGATGCGGAACTTGCCAAGATCGCCGCATTGCATCAGCAGGTTTGTGCGGCGCTCGATGAGATCGATCGTCTTGAGGCCCACGCGATCCAGGAATATCAGCAGCAGGGAGGCGCTCTCAAGAAGAGCGAGGCGGATCTCATCGCTAAGCGCGATGCGCTGCTTGACAAGGTGGATGCAGAGGTCGTGGAAGCATATCGAAAGACTGCCGAGCGTTTGGGCAGCATTGCTCTGGGCGTTCTCGAAGAGGATCGATGCGGCGTGTGCCGCTCGGTCATCGATGGCGGCCGTCTCATCGATCTGAAGAATCAGGCGCCGCTTGGTGTGTGCCCTTCCTGCAAGCGGTTGCTCATCATCAAGTCATAGCGCGAGCCATCAGCGCTCCCGTCATCAGGATGCCAGTACTGAAGCGCTCGCAGCGTGCATGCTGATCAGGTGCTCAGACATAAAAAAAGGACCCCAGCGGGTCCTTTTTTCGTTGTGGCGGAGCCTCTGTTATGCGCGCTCCACCTTTCCAGCCTTCATGCAGCTGGTGCAGACGCGCGCCTTGCGCACCTTGCCCTTCGTGTCGCGAATGGTGATCTTCTGCACGTTCGGACGGAACACGCGATTGCTCACGCGATGCGAATGGCTGATGCTCCGACCAGCAACCGGGTGCTTTCCGCAAATCTCGCAAACCTGTGACATCTTCTTATCTCCTATGAGCGCATGGCAATAGAGCCGATTCGTCGATAGCTGCCCAACTATATCACAGTGGGCCGCCTGCTGGTAGGAAAATTTCCCACTGATCGCATCTGATGCGCGATGGGCGGGCAACAACATGGCCCCAACCTGTCACCGACTATGTGGCATGGGGTATACTTTGGCGAAAAGCCTTGTTCAAAGAGCGGCGCTTCGGCGCCTGACGGAGAGGAGCCTCATGGACGGATCGATCCCGGGCGATCTGCACGTTGCCAACGACGTGCTGGCCGATATCGTGGGCAATGCCGCCATGGAATGCTATGGGATAGTCGGCATGACTGCGCCCAACGCGGTAGATGGCATTGCGAAAATCCTTCCCAAATCACGTCTGCGTCGCGGTGTGGTGGTTCACCCTCAGGATGGTGGGGTGAAGGTCGACCTGTATGTCGTGATCGAATACGGTACGAACATCCAGACCGTCTCGCAGAATCTGCGCGACCAGGTTTCGTTCGCGTTGAAGGAATATGCGCGCGTTGCCGCCTGCGATGTGGAGGTCCACGTGCAGGATGTGAAGGTGCGCAGCTAGGCGCACGCAAGAGAGAGCCGCTAAGGAGTATTCGATGCCCAGCAAGTATTCACCGCAGCAGATGCTCGGAGCCATCGCGTTTGCCAGCCGCGTTTTGGACGAGCGCAAAGAAGAGGTGAACCGTCTCAACGTGTTCCCGGTGCCCGATGGTGACACCGGCACGAACATGTCGCTTACCATCAAGAGCGTGGTGGACAACATTCAGGCACTGCCGCTTTCGGCTTCGAACGCCGATGTGCTCAAGGCCATCACCACGGGGGCTTTGATGGGGGCGCGCGGCAATTCTGGCGTTATCACCTCTCAGATCCTGCGCGGATTCTGCGAGGGCACCATTGACCATACCGACTTGAATACCGATGTGCTCAATAGCGCCTTTCAAAAGGCAGAGGAAGTGGCGTTTCAGGCGGTGCGCAAGCCGGTGGAGGGCACCATCCTCACCGTGCTGCGCGATTCGGCCGCTGCCGCTGCGCGCGCAGCTGAGGATCATCTTCCGGTGGATGAGGCGCTTCAGGCCATCGTGGATGAGGCATACGCTTCGGTGCAGCGCACCCCAGATTTCCTTCCGGTGTTGAAGGAGAACGGTGTGGTGGATGCGGGCGGCTTCGGCCTCGCTATCCTGTTCGACGCTTTCACGGCGGCTTTGTCGGGTAAAGGCGAGCCGGTGGGCATCTCCTTCGGCATTGCGGCATCTGCGCCCAAGGTGGAGATCGAGCAGATCAACGACTGGGAGGATGCGAACTATCGCTATTGCAACGAGTTCCTCGTTGATTCCGATACTCTGGATGTGTCGAAAGCGCTCGATTTTCTTGCGACCATGGGAGATTGCGAGCTGTGCGTGGGCTCAACGCCCAAGTTCAAGGTGCATGTGCATTCCAATGAGCCGAACAAGGTGCTCGAGTACTTCTTGGATCGCGGCCAGATATCAGAGGTGCACATCCACAATATGGAGCTGCAATCGGCCGATCGCAGCCAGCGGATCGCGCAGGAAGAACAACAGGCTCGCAAGCCCATCGGGGTGGTTGCGGTGGCTAATGGCGCAGGTAACGAAGCGATCCTCAAGAGCCTAGGGGTAGATGTGGTCGTCAGTGGCGGCCAGACCATGAACCCGTCCACCAAGGATTTGCTGGACGCAGCAGCATCGGTCAATGCCGAAGCGGTGCTGTTCTTGCCCAATAACTCGAACATCATCATGGCGGCGAACAGCGCGTGCGAGTTCGTCGACAAACCTTGCGGCGTCGTTCCCACCAAAAGCGTGCCGCAGGCATTCGCTGCCCTGTTCGCGCTCGACGAGAACGCTTCGGTGCACGAGAACGTGGTGGCCATGACCGACGCATTCGCCGAGGTGCGCACCGGTGAGGTGACCACGGCGGTGAAGGACTCCAAGGACGCTGAGGGCAATCCTATCGTTGCAGGAGACATCATCGGCATCGCCGATGGCTCCATTCGCGCGGTGGGTGTTGACGTAGCCGATGTGGTTATGGATTTGCTCACGAAGATGGATGCCGACCAGTTCGATAACTGCACGCTCTTGGCGGGCGAGGATCTGGATGACGCTGCGCTCGCGGCGCTGGCCCTTCGTGTCGAAGAGACGTTCGACGAGCTGGAGGTGGACCCGCAGCGGGGAGACCAGCCGCTCTATCCGGTGGTTCTCTCGCTTGAATAAGAGGCATCCGACGAGCCGGAGGCGCTTGCAGGCGACGCTTGCGCTTGACGAGCCGCTCACGGCGGTGCCGGGGATTCGCGAGCGTCGCGCAGCCGATCTCCGTCAGATGGGCATGCATCGTGTGCGCGATCTGCTGACCTCGTATCCGCGCCGCTATATCGATATGAGCGAGGTGCGCACGATAGCAGAGGCTGCTATCGGGGCGCTGGTCACCATAGCGGGCACGGTGCATGAAGTGAAGGTCAAGCGCCCGCGCCGTAATCTGCATATCGTAGAGATCACGGTGGTGGATGGCACAGGAACACTGATCGTGACCGCCTTCAATCAGCGCTGGCTGGCCGATAAGCTCTCAGCTGGCATGCGGGTGGCGCTTTCCGGGAAGCTGGAATTCGACTACGGCTTCAAGCGCATGACCAATCCTACCATCGAGCCGGTCGAGCACGATGTTGAGGGTCTGATCCTGCCCGTTCATCCGGCGTGCGCGCGCATATCCGCTGCCCAGATGCGTGGCTTGGTCAAACGCGCGCTGTCCCTCACCGCGGCCGCGCTCGATCCGCTTCCGCTCGAACTGCGTCTCAAATACCGCCTGATGAGCCGCGGGGCTGCCCTGAAGAGCGTCCATTTTCCTCGAAGCATGCGCGAGGCTGCTCTCGCGCGTCGCAGGCTCGCGTTTGAAGAGATACTGATGGTGCAGCTGTTGATGATGACCGAGAGCCGAAAGCGCTCGGCTGGGCTCGAAGCGACCGCGCATCGAAGCGATGGGCCGTTCGTACGTGCGCTCGCCGACGTGCTGCCATTCGCATTGACCGACGATCAGGCAGCGGCGCGCGATGAGCTGTTCGACGCCATGGCACAGCCCGAGGCGGCGAACCATATGATCTTGGGCGATGTGGGAACGGGCAAGACCGCTGTGGCGGCGTTCGGGATGGCGGCGGCTGTCGACTCGGGCGGCCAGGCGCTCATGCTGGTGCCCACCGAAGTGCTGGCAGAGCAACACCGGGCGAGCCTGGGGTCTCTTCTGGAGCGCGCGGGCATGCGCGTGGCGCTGTTGACGGGGTCGACACCAGCCGATGAGCGCGCGGTGATGCTCGGGGAGCTCGCGTCCGGCACGCTCGATATTTTGATCGGGACCCACGCGCTCATGGAGGACGATGTGCGGCCAGCGCACTGTACGCTGGTGGTCATCGACGAACAACAGCGCTTCGGGGTCGATCAGCGCGCACGGCTCTTAGCGAAGGGCAGCGCACCGGATGCGCTCTATCTGACTGCAACGCCGATCCCGCGCTCATTGGCGCTCGCCCTGTTCGGGAATTTGACGCTGTCCTACCTTCGACAGCGCCCGCATGCGGGCTCGGGCAGGACGACCACGGTGGTGGCGAAGGCGGATAGGGGCGTTGCCTACGATGCGGCGAAGCGAGCTCTTGCGCGCGGGGAGCAGGTCTATGTCATATGTGCGTTGATCGGCCTAGACAGCACCGAGCGCAAGGCGGCTGCAGGACGTCACTTGGGTGAAGACGACGATGAGGCCTACTATCCTGAGGTTGCCATCGAAGGTGCCCAGGGTGATCCGGACGCTGGCTTGACCGCAGCGGTGCAAGAGGCATCGTTTCTACGGACGAACATCTTCCCCGACCATTGCGTCGAGCTGCTCCATGGTGCTTTGCCCGCAGATGAGAAGCGCTCGGTCATGCAGCGCTTCGCATCGGGCGAGATAGAGGTGCTGGTGGCGACCACGGTGGTGGAGGTGGGCGTGGATGTGCCCAACGCCACGGTGATGATCGTGGAGGACGCCGATCGCTTCGGTCTGGCGCAGCTGCATCAGTTGCGCGGGCGCGTGGGACGCGGCGAGATCCCGGGTCAGGTGTTCTTGGTGTCGGCCTCGAAACAACAGCCAGCGCTCGAGCGTCTGCGCGCCATGGTGCGCACCGACGATGGGTTTCGCTTGGCCGAAGAGGACTTGGCGCTGCGCCGCGAAGGTGACATCCTCGGCAATCGGCAATCGGGGGCATCGGCGCTCAAGCTGGTCAACGTGGTGCGAGATGCAGCCATGATCGAAGAGGCGCACGCATGCGCGGCGGCGATTCTAGCGGCGGATCCTGACCTCCAGGCGTCCCATAACGCCGCTCTAGCACGTGAATTGCGTACCGTGTTCTCCGAAGAGCGCTGCGAGTACGCGGTCGTGGGAGGCTAGGATGGGCGAAGTGCGCATCATAGGGGGCATACATGGGAGCCGCCGCATCCAGGTGCCCGCATCGGTGTCGCGCCCGACGACCGATCGGGTGCGAGAATCGTTGCTGAGCAGTTTGGAGAGCGCATACGGGGGGCTGGCAGGCGCGCGGGTCCTGGATGCGTTCGCGGGCAGCGGTGCCCTTGGGCTTGAGGCGCTGAGCCGGGGTGCTGCGCTCGCGTGCCTGGTGGAGCGCGACGCGCGTGCTGCGAAGGTGCTCGCTGCGAATGCGCGTATGCTCGGTTATGGCCCCGAGCAGGCGTGTATTGTGCGCGCTGATGCGCTCGCAAGCGCGGCGACGATTGCTTCTCAGGGTCCCTTCGACGTGGTCTTCCTTGACCCGCCCTACGCGCTCGCTCCTGAGGCGGTGGCGGGCTTCCTTGACGCTCTTGCAGGTGATGGCGGCATCGCGGAAGGCGGTTTCATCGCCTATGAGCATGCACGCGATGCCGTCCGCGCGCTCGAGCGCGCTTTTGCGGAAACCCCCTTCACCCTCGTACGACAGAAACGCTATGGAGGCACGCTGATCACCCTGCTTCAAGCACGATGACCCTACCTTGCGCAACGGCTTTTAACGAGAGTCGTGTTTTGGGTTGACAAAAGTGCTTGGGGGGGGGGTATCGTCTTTTTTGCATGTGTTCGTGCATCTTTGAAACGTACAAGAAAGGTTATAGGTATGAAGAAGAAGATAACAGCTTCTGTTGTCGCCTTTGCGCTTGCGCTGGCGCTGCCGACGGCTGCTTTCGCAGTGGAGAAGAGCATCGAGGCTTCTCCGGTCGCAGGCGCCGACTACGTGCAGGCCGCCGTGAATGCGAACGGCATTGGCAACGTGAACGTCCAGGGCGCTGAGGACGTCACGGTGAAGACCGTCGACACCCCCGAGGCCGGCATTGCTGATGTCGAGGCGAGCCTGGCTGCGAAGATCGCCGAGGCGACGAAGGGCACCAACCTGTCCCAGGATGAGAAGGACGCCATCGCCAAGAAGATGCGCGAGGACTTCTATGGCACGGATGATTCGGTCGACATCAACGGCAACGTTGTTGAGGGCGAGAAGGGCTATCTGGACAAGTTCAACGAGAAGGTTGCTGAGATCGAGAAAGGCGAGGGCGAGTACAAGGGTGCTCAGCTCATCACCGATCTGGTGCTCACCGGCGATGTTGAGGGCACCGCGACCGTGCGCGTGTTTCTGAACAGCGCGAACGCTCAGGAGGGCATGACGGTCACGTACGTCATCCTGCACGAGACGCAGGCTCCTGAGTACAAGACGGTCACCGTGGGCGCGAATGGTATGGTTCTGATCGAGGGCCTGACCGAGTTCTCCTACGTGCAGTTCTATGCTACTCCGTATGCAACGGCTGGCCAGGGTGGCGCCATTGACGGTGACACCACCGACCAGCCGATCGTCGACAATGGCACCGACAACGGTACTGACAACGTTGTCGATGGCGACAATGTCGACAAGGTCACCGACGAGGACGTGACTCCTGCAGGGAAGTCCCCGAAGACCGGTTTCTAAAAGTATAAGCGAACACACACTACTATCAAAAGATGCATGAATTCGCGATTTCATGTGCAGGGAGGATCGAAGGATGGTCTTCCCTGCTTCCCTTTTTGTGAGGTTCCTGCATAGCAAAGGCCACGCAGGCACGCTGATGCTGGGCGGCCCTTGCTAGTGCTGTCGCAAAGAGCTCGCATACGGAAGGAGAGGTATGTCTTCGGATACCCAACAAAAACAAGGCGCACATGCGCCCAAGAAGCGCACTGGTCTGATCGCTCTGGTCGTTTTGATCGCCGCGATCGCGATAGCGGCGGTGGTGTTCATCGCTGTAGGTGCGGGCATGTCCGAGCCTTCATCTGATGAGGGTGCGCTGGATGTGGCCGAGCCGGAGTACAACGCCGAGGGTCAGCTGACCAATCCGGTTGACTGGAACACCTGGATCGAGCGCAATCCTGATGTCTATGCGTGGGTGAAGATCGACGATACCGATGTGGATGAGCCGATCTTGCAGCATCCTTTGGAGGACAACTATTACTTGAACCGCGATGTCGACGGCCAGCGCGGCGGCTACGGGGCGCTCTATACGCAAGGATCGCATAACAGCAAGAACTTGGGCGAAGATCCGGTCACGATCGTCTATGGGCATACGTTCCAGAACAATGTCGAGATGTTCTCGACGCTGCATAATCTGGAAGATGCGGAATTCTTCGAGAGCCACCCTGAGTTTTACATATATACGCCCACTGAGCGTTTGACCTATGAGATCGTCTCGGCGTTCGAATACGGCAACGACCATATTCTCGAAACGCAGGATATGAGCGATACTGCGGTGCGCCAGGCGTTCTATGATATGGTGCAAGATCCTGATTCGCTCAATAAGAACGTGCGCACGCTCGATGTGCCGCTTGATGCCGAGACCGACAAGCTGTTGGTGCTGAGCACATGCACGAAGCCCTCTAATCCGAATGCACGCTACCTGATCGTGGCGAAACTGGTGGCCGAGGAACCCACTGAGACCGTTGAGATCTCTGCTGATGGCAGCAATGAAGTGATCGACGAGGGCGTGCTGGAGTAGGCGCTTACCAGCACGAAGGCGGAGCATGGCGCGAAAAAGGAGCAAAGCGCAGAAAGCGCGCACCGAACAGCCGATGGCTTCTCGACGTGCGCGCACGGAGGGCATGACAGGATCGTCTTCGGTGGCGCGCTCACAAGATGCTGCGAACATGTCAGCTGAGCGTGAGGCCAGGCCTGCGCGAACGCGCACGTCCGGCAACCTCGTCTTCAATGCAGCGTTTCATCCGTACGGGAAGGTGGCTGATGCAGCGCCCGTAGAGTCGACCGATCTGGTGTTCGATGCGGTATTTAAACCCTTGCAAGAAGCCGAGGCGCGCGACGCGGGCGCACAAGGCGCTCGAAGGCCTCAGAAGCGACGGCGCCGCGGGCGCATCGCGGCCATAGTAGCGGCGAGCATGTGCTGCGTGCTTCTCTGCGGGGTTGGGGCGGTGGCGCTCGCACTCACGATGGGCAAGAGCAATCTTGTGCAAGAGGCGCAGGTTGAGGTTGAGCAGAGCGCCGTATCCGAGGATAACGGCAAGACGGTCACCTACAACGGGGTGACCTATCGGCAGAAAGAGCACATGACCTCTCTTTTGTTGCTGGGGCATGACGGTCGCACCACCGACGAGCTGAACGGCCAGACCGATTTCGTGATGCTGCTGGCGGTCGATACCGAGAGCGGCCAGATGGATCTGATCTCCATTCCGCGCGACACCATGGTGCAGGTGCGCATGACCTATAGCAATACCGATGAGTATGCCGAGCTGCGCGACTTGCAAGTAGCGGCCGCCTTCGCCTATGGATCAGATCTCAACACTTCAGCTCTCAACGTGTGCGATGCGGTCTCGCGCATGCTCTATAACGTACCTATCAACTATTACTACGTTTTGAACGTGCAGGGTATCGGTCCGCTCGCCGACGCGGTGGGTGGTGTGACGGTGGAGGCGCTCATGGACGTCAAGCCTGCCAACATCGTGGCGGGCAAGACGTACACGTTGAAGGGTCAGCAGGCTTCCTACTACGTGCAGTATCGCGATATCAAGCAATACGGGTCTGCGTTCGGTCGCTTGGATCGTCAGAAGCAATTCTTGAAAGCGTATGCGGCCAAGGCGCTTGAAGAGGCGAAGGGAAATCCTGCGGTCATCCTCAACATCATCGATTCGGTCTCGGCATATTCCACCACCAACATCGGGATGGCGGAGATGAGTTTTCTCGCGCAGGTGTTTCTAGAGCACGGCATGGCGGATCTGGACATGACCACGCTCGAAGGCGATTACACCCACAACGATGAAACGGGCTATGCTGAATATCATCTAAACCGAGAAGCGGTGTATCAAACGTTTTTGAACATCTATTATGAGCCGCTGCCTGATGATGAGACGGCCCAGCATGCAGATGAAGAACGTTCGGACGCTGATGCGCCTGAAGATGCGGAAGAATAGGGCGCAGCGACATCGCGCGCAGATGCACATGAGGGATATTCGCGTGCGGGCGCTTTTATGATACTATTTGCAGATATGCCTGATGCTTGGGCTGGCAAAGCATGCCATTAAAACGAACCAGGGAGAACGAAGATGGACGAAACCGGAGTATTGGGTCTTCTTGAAGAGCTTTCGATCTTGCTCGAAGACTCGAAGACGGTGTTCGGCAAGAGCAACATGCGCCAGGTGGATATCACTGCGGCGTTTGAGATAATGGATGAGATACGCGACCTGTTTCCGAGCGAATTCGCGCAGGCGCGTCAGATCGTGCGCGAACGTCAGGCGCTCCTTGATGATGCGGAGGCAGAGGCGAATCGCCTGATCGAGGATGCGCGCAGTCAGGCAATGACCATCGCGAGCGAGCAGGAGATCGTGCGCATATCGCAGCAGCAAGCGGAAGCCATCATGGCCGACGCGCGTGAGCTCGAACGCGAAACGCGCGCTGGCGCAGAGGATTATGCCGATGAGGTGTTCGGGCATGTGGAGCAAAGCCTTGATAATGTGCTCGGTCAGGTGCGTCGCGTGCGCGATCGCCTGAATCAGAACAGCACGGTGCCGCGCTAGTGCTCCCATCCATCTTCATACACATACCGAAGGATCTGTTCGAGCCCGCAGCGACGCGCTCTTTCGAAGGAGCGGCGCACGGGTTCGAATTGCGTTTGGGCGCTGATGAATACACGTTCGAGCCGCCGGTTACGTGGAGCGTTGAGGTGACGAACACCGGTGGAGCCTTGTTGGTAACGGGCAGCGCGGCTGCATGCTGCTGCTGTGCGTGCGCGCGTTGTTTGGAGAGCGCTGAATACGAGCTGGAAGGTCAGATCGAGGGCTATTTCCTGATTCCGGGCGAAGAGGCCGAGGTGGACGATCTGGAGGCGGATGAGTTCGACGCGCTTCCGGCCGACCATCGCATCGATCTGGCGCCGCTCATCCAAGCCGCGCTGGTGTTGGAAGTTCCGCGCGTGCCGCTCTGCACCGACGATTGCGCAGGGCTCTGTCCGGTCTGCGGGCAGAATCTGAACGAAGGTGTGTGCACCTGCGTTCAAGAAGAGTCGGACGCTCCTGTCAACCCCTTCGCGGTGCTCAAGGATCTCACGTTCGATGACTGAGGGACAGCATGCCATCAGGTGTTCGGATAGCCCAGCATTTCTCGTCACAGATGCGTTCTTTGTGCTAAACTTACCAAGTTTGCTCAAGCCTTGGTCGGAAACCAAGGCGCCGAAAAGGAGATACCATGAAACCTGAGATCCATCCTGATTATATGGAATGCACGGTGAAGTGTAGCTGCGGCAACACGTTCACTACGCGCGCTACCAAGCCCGAGATTCGCTTGGATATCTGCAACGTATGCCATCCTTTCTATACCGGTACCCAGAAGCTCATCGACTCCGGTGGACGCGTTCAGCGCTTCGCCGATCGCTTCGGCAATGCAACCGATACCGTTGCCAGCCGCGAGGCCGCTCGCAAGGCCGAGCGCGCAGCGAAGGCTGCCGAGAAAGAGGCTGCTCGCAAGGCCGAGCGTGAAGCGAAGGCCAAGGCCAAGGAAGAGCGTGCGGCCAAATATGCCGCCGAGGCTGAGCGCGCAGCGAAGCGCGAGCAGCAGGCTGCTGATGCGGCCGCTGAGGAAGTTGCAGCTGACGCTGCCGCCGAGGTGGCCGAAGGCGAGCAGGCTGCCGCTGAGTAGCCTTGCATCTTCGCAGAGAACTGTCAGGCGGTCTGCTGAGCGGGCCGCCTTTCTTTTTGTTGAAACCTGTTTGAAACATGCCTCGCTATAATGGCCGCAAGAAACGCGAAGGAGGGAGCAGCATGGACGAGAGCGGGTCGACCCGATTGAACCCAGAGCAGGATTTCGTGCTCAAGACGGTGGAAAGCCGTGGTGTGCACTTCGTGCGATGCTGGTTTTCCGATGTGCTGGGAAACATGAAATCCTTCGCGATGGTGCCCGGTGAGTTAGAGGGTGCGTTCGCGCGCGGCATGGGCTTCGACGGAAGCTGCATCGAGGGCTTTTCGCGCACTCAGGAAAGCGATATGCTGGCGTTTCCTCTGGCATCAACCTTTCAAGTGCTGCCGTGGCGTCCGCAAACCGATGCGGTGGCTCGTATGTTTTGCCGTATCTGCACGCCCGCTGGCACGCCTTTTGAAGGAGACCCGCGCCAGGTGCTCGCCCGTATGGTCGAGCGCGCGGCCGACCTGGGATTCATGGTGAACGTTGGTGCCGATATTGAGTTCTTCTACTTCAAGGACGCGCAGGGCACCGAGGTGCTCGATCGGGGCAGCTACTTCGATCTGACCTCGCTTGACTATGCAAGCGATCTGCGCCGCGATACGGTGCTCGCTCTTGAGAAGATGGGCATTCCGGTGGAATACTCCCATCATGAGGTTGCGCCCTCTCAGCATGAGATCGACCTGCGCTACGCTGACGCCATGAGCATGGCCGATGCGGTGATGACCTATAAGCTGGTGGTGCGCGAGATCGCCTTGAAGCATGGCGTTCATGCGTCGTTCATGCCGAAACCCATGGCTGAACAACCCGGAAACGGCATGCATGTGCACCTGAGCCTGACCAACAGCGAGGGCGAGAATGCGTTCTTCGACGATTCCGATCCATGGGGTTACTGTCTTTCGGACACGGCGAAGAGCTTCATTGCGGGCATTCTCGCACGCGCGCGCGAGTTGTGCTTGGTAACCAATCAATACGTGAACTCCTACAAGCGATTCTGTGGGGTGGGGCATGCGTCTTCGGCGCTCGTGTGGGCGCGCAACAACCGCTCTGCCATGGTGCGCATTCCGGGATACCGGCCGACCTCTGCTGAGGCGTGCCGCATCGAGGTGTGCAACCCGGATCCGGCGGCCAATCCCTATCTCGCGTTCGCGGCGCTGCTCGGAGCAGGACTGGCGGGCATTGAGGCAGGGCTTGTGCTATCCGAGCCCACCGAGCAGATCGATATGACCGATATGAGCGCGCAGCAGCTGGACGCACAGGGTATTCGCTGTCTGCCGGAAACGCTCGGAGAGGCGGTGGATGAGTTCGCGGCGAGCGATCTGATGCGCTCGGTGCTCGGCGAGCATATTCATGGCTATCTGGTGGAGGCCAAGCGTGCGGAATGGGCCGCCTATCAGCAGATCGTGACGCCTTGGGAGCTCGATCGGTTCTTGGCGGTGCTGTGAATGTCGGCGAAGAAGGTCATATTCATAGCCGATTCGCTTGAGAATGCCCATCGGTTCCAGCAGGTGCTTTCGCAGATCGATGCCGAGGTGGTGGCTGGTTCGTCTGCTCAGGCGCTCGCGTTGGCGACACAGCATCCCGATTGCGACTTGGTCGTGTTTGAAGAAGCGCGCGCTGCGGTCTCGGTGCGCGAGCAGATGCAGACGCGCCTCGCTGAGGAGGGGCATGCTGCCCTTTTGATCGTAGTGGAGCCGGATCGCGTTGCGGAGCTTCACCTGCCCGTGCATCTTCGCTGCGATTTCGTCCTGAGCGGTGCCGAGGTTGCTGAATGCATGGTGCGAGTGCGCCACCTGCTTTGGCCTGGCAGCGATACGGCTGCTGCCGATATGGTCATGGTGGGTGCTTTGACGATCAATCTTGCAACGTATCAGGTGAAGGTGGGAGACCGTCCGCTCGATCTGACGTATCTGGAATATGCGCTGCTCGCATTTTTGGCAACGCATCCGAGCCGCACCTATTCTCGCGATGCATTGCTGCGACAGGTGTGGGGCTTTGATTATTATGGCGGAAGTCGTACGGTTGACGTCCATGTGCGCCGTATCCGCGCCAAGCTTGGGCCAGATCTAGCGCACAGGCTGCAAACCGTGCGCGGAGTCGGCTATCTGTGGAACGCATAGTGGGGTAGAATCGTTTCCTAAGAGTACTCGCCGCACTTGAAGGATGTCCCATGTCGAAGAAGGTCGCCGTGATCGACGGCAATTCCTTGATGCACCGCGCCTATCATGCTATTCAGACGCCCATGTCAGCTCCCGATGGCACGCCGACGAATGCGGTGTTCGGCTTCATGCAGATGCTGTGCAAGTTTGTGGAGACGGCGCATCCTGATGCGCTCGTGTGCGCCTTCGATGCGGGAAAGCCGGAATTTCGCATGCAGGAGCTGCCAACGTATAAGGCGCAGCGGCCCCATATGGACGATGAGCTGCGTCGGCAGTTTCCGGTGGTCGAGAAACTGCTCGAGGCCATGCGCGTTCCCGTGGTGAAAGTGCCCGGGTGGGAAGGCGACGATATCTTGGGCACCGTAGCCGCGCGCGATGAGGCGCTGGGCTATCAGACCCTGCTGGTGACCGGAGATAAAGATGCCTGTCAGCTGGCTACGGAGCTGACGCATATCGTGACCACGAAGAAGGGAATCTCAGATGTGGCCATCATGGGCCCCGATGAGGTGATGGAAAAATACGGCGTCTCGCCTGCTCAATTCACGGACTTTTTGGGGCTGATGGGGGATAAGTCGGACAATATCCCTGGCGTGACCGGGGTGGGGCCGAAGAGCGCTACCACGCTGCTCGAGAAGTACGGCACGATAGAGGGCATCTACGAGCACCTCGACGAACTGCGCGGCAAGCAGCGCGAACGCCTTGAGGAAGAGCGCGACCTCGCTTTTCTGAGCCGCCAGATCGCCACGATCGTGACCGATCTCGATTTCCCGCTCGATCTTGAGAGCATCGTCTTTCCCGCTTTCGATGTGGGTGAGGTGGAAGCGGCGTTCAAGTCGTATTCGCTGATGAGCCCGCTGGCGCGCGTGCTCAGCATGGTGGGGGGAACGGCTACGGCCGATATGGTGGAGCTCGATCCGGGTCCTTTGCATGAGGGCGCCTCGGCGCAAGCGCTGCTCGAGCAGGCGCTCTCTTCGGGCGAGTGCTTGGGCATTGCGCTCGATGACTCGGGGCAGGATTCTCTGTTCGAGACGAGCTTGCAGGTGGCGGTGAGCACCTCCGAGGGGGTCGCGCTGTTCTCCGGTGCCGCTGCTGAGCATGCGCTGGTTGCCGTCATTCGCACGGCGCCGTTTTCGGTGCTCGACTCGAAGGAGATGGCGCAACGCGTCTATCCGGCCGACTCCGCATGCGCAGCCTTGGTCGACGAGACTGACCTTGTCGCCATGCGCGCCTTCGATCTGGGCCTTGCCGCTTATGCGCTGAACTCCACTGTATCCGACTACACGCACGATCAGCTGGCGCAGCGCTATCTGGGGGGTATGCTCGAGACCTCTGACGACCAACGCGCGACCTTGGCGCAGAGCGCGTGCGCGTCGCGCCTGTTGGTGGAACCGCTGCGCCGCGCGTTGGCGGCGGATGGCTCTGAGGGCATCTATGAGCGAATCGACGTGCCGCTGGTGCCCGTTTTGCTCCAGATGGAGCGGTGCGGCATGGCGCTCGATTGCCAGCGCCTTGAAGAGATCGGGGAGTCCGCGCAGACCGAATTGACGGCGCTTGCCGAGAATATCTTCGCGCAGGCAGGCGAGTCCTTCAACATCGATTCGCCCAAGCAACTGGGCCATGTGCTCTTTGAGGTGATGGGCATCCCGCCGCTCAAGAAGAATCAGCGCGGGTATTCGACCGATGCCACGGTGATGAAGGAGCTGGCGAAAACCTACGACATCGCGAACATGGTGCTTCGATATCGCGAACTGGCGAAGATTAAATCGACCTACATCGATCAACTGCCGCGCATGCGGGCAACGGACGGGCGCGTCCATACCGCCTTCCACGAGACCGTAACGGCCACCGGGCGTCTCTCGTCATCGAACCCCAACCTCCAAAACATTCCCGTGCGCACCGACTTCGGGCGACAGATCCGCGCGTGCTTCGTGCCATTGCGCGCGGGCGAGGTGTTTCTGTCCGCCGATTATTCGCAGATCGAGCTGCGGCTGTTGGCTCACCTTTCAGGCGATGAGCACCTGATCGCCGCCTTCCGCAGCGGAGAGGATTTCCATACCAATACGGCAGCCCGCGTCTTCGGCATGGCGCCCGCGGAGGTAACGCCGCAGCTGCGCAGTCGGGCGAAGGCGGTTAATTTCGGCATCGTGTATGGGCAGCAGGCCTTCGGGTTGTCGCAGAGCTTGGACATCCCCATGGATGAGGCGCGCGCGATGATCGATCGCTATTTCGAAGCGTACCCGGGCGTGCGCGCGTTCTTGGATGAGACGGTGCGGCAGGCCTCGACCCGCGGGTTCGCCGAGACGCTCTTCGGGCGCAAGCGGCGCATTCCCGAGCTGACCATGAGCAACAAGCGAACGCGAGGCGTCGGCGAGCGCACAGCCATGAACCATCCGATGCAGGGAACCGCGGCCGATATCATCAAGCTAGCAATGATCGAGGTCAGCAAGCGGTTGGCTGCGGGAACGCTCGATGCGCAGATGATGGTGCAGGTGCACGACGAGCTCGATTTCAGCGTAGCTGCCGATCAGGCTCAGCAGCTGGCTGATTTAGTGCAGGATGCCATGGAAAACGTGGTGGAGTTGAAAGTGCCGCTCGTGGTGGACGTGTCGTGGGCGCAGACGTGGGCTGATGCCCATTAGCAGAAATTGTTGTTGACGAGCGCAGGGGTCATTGTTAAAGTAAATCCTTGCGTTTAAGGCATATACAAGGAGATTATCAATGTACGCGATTGTTAAGACCGGCGGCAAGCAATACAAGGTGTGCCCCGGTGACAAGATCAACATCGAGAAGCTGCCCGCCGCGGTCGGTGACAAGGTGGTGCTTGACGCCATTTGCATCGTTGACGGCGAGAAGACCGAGCTCGACCCGCAGGTTGCTGCAAAGACTCCTGTGGAGGCGGTGGTGCTCGAGCAGTTCAAGGATAAGAAGAAGATCGTCTTCAAGTTCAAGAAGCGCAAGAACTACAAGCGTCTGCGCGGCCACCGTCAGGAGCTGACGCGCGTGCAGATCACGGCAGTGGGTTCCGAGAAGTTCGAGGCGCCCAAGCCGAAGAAGGCAGCTGCCAAGAAGGACGATGCGCAGGCCTCCGACAAGAAGCCCGCTGAGGCTCAGGCTGCAAAGACGGCTGAGAAGAGGACAGCCGAGAAGAAGCCAACAGCCAAGAAGGCCGCTGCTGCGAAGGACGATGCGGCAAAGACGTCGGCAACGAAGAAGCCTGCTGCGAAGAAAGAGGATGCCGAGAAGAAGCCTGCGTCCGCAAAGACGTCGGCAGCGGCTGAGAAAGCTGAGGAGGAGTAAGACATGGCACACAAGAAAGGCCTCGGCTCTACCCGTAACGGTCGTGATTCCCAGGCAAAGCGCTTGGGCGTGAAGATGTTCGCCGGTCAAGCAGTGCGTACGGGCAACATCATCGTTCGCCAGCGCGGCACGCATTTCCATCCCGGCGAGAACGTGGGTCGTGGTAATGACGACACGCTGTTCGCTCTGTGCGACGGGACGCTGAAATTCACGAAGGGTGACAAGCGCAAGGTGCATGTGATCCCTGCCGAGTAACCTGTGTGATCGTGGAGCGGCGCCGTCTTGGCGCTGCCCTATGAGGTATCATGAAAAGCCCTTATGTAAGGGCTTTTTTTGTGAGGTGGCGCACTATGTTCATCGACAAGGTGCATATCAACGTGAAAGCTGGCGCAGGTGGCGCTGGATGCATGTCGTTTCGTCGCGAAGCGCATGTTCCCAAGGGCGGCCCCGATGGCGGCGATGGTGGGCATGGCGGCAACGTGGTGCTCGAAGCTGACGCCGCAGTGTCCACGTTGATCGATTACCGCTTCAAGCATCATTTCAAGGCGCGGCGTGGCACGCATGGCAAAGGAAGCCGCATGCATGGCGCCAACGGCGAGGATATCGTGCTGAAGGTGCCTGTGGGCACGGTGGTGCGCTCCTATGATGACGAGAGCGGGCAGACGGGAGAGGTTCTGGCCGATCTGGTGCGCGATGGCCAGCGTTTCACGGTGGCGCGCGGGGGGCGTGGAGGGCGTGGCAACACGCATTTCGTCACGTCGACCCGACGCGCTCCCGCCTTCGCAGAGCTGGGGGAGCCGGGAGACGAGCTATCGGTGGAGCTCGAGATGAAGCTGCTGGCCGATGTGGCGCTCGTTGGGGTGCCGAGCGCAGGGAAATCATCTCTGATCGCACGCATGAGCGCGGCAAAACCGAAGATCGCCGATTACCCGTTCACCACGCTCGCACCCAATCTTGGCGTGGCGACCAGCGGTGATGACAGTTTCGTCATCGCTGATGTTCCCGGCCTGATCGAAGGAGCGCATGAAGGGCGCGGGCTCGGTCATGAGTTCTTGCGTCACATCGAGCGCACGGCTCTGATCGTGCACGTGGTTGATATGACGGGCGGCTATGAAGGGCGCGATCCCCTTGAAGATTACCGCATCATCAACGAAGAGTTGAAGCGCTACGCTGCTGAGCTCGATGCGCGGCCCCGCGTTGTCGTCGCCAACAAGATGGATGCCGTGAGAAACGATGAGGCGCTCCAAGAGGGCGTGCGGCGCCTTGAAGCGCAGCTCAAGCAGGATTCCATTGCGGCTGCGGGCGGGGATGAGTTCGCCTCGAGTCCGCTTGATCCGAAGCTCTACCAAGTGAGCGCACTGACAGGAGAGGGCGTTGATGCGCTGAAAGCCGCTCTCGCCACGAAGGTGAAGCATCTTCGTGAAGAGGCCCGTGCGGAAGCGGCGGACGCGCAGGATTTCGAGAAAGTGTGGGAGCTCAAGCGCGATGCGCGCGACCATGCGTTCACGGTGCAGCGCGAAGAGAACGGCACGTTCTCGGTGAGCGGCACGCGTATTGAGCGCATGGTGCTTCAGACCGATCAAGACAACGAAGAGGCGGTCACGTTCTTGCAGCATCGCTTCCGTCGCATTGGGCTGGACGATGCGCTGCGCGATGCGGGCGCGCGCGATGGCGATGAGGTGGTCATCGCAGGGTTGTGCTTCGAGTATGAATCGGGCCTTGCTGTCGATGATGTCTATGCAGAATTGGATTTCTAGCGTATGAGAACGACGCATCACACGAAACGGCTTGTCATAAAGATCGGGTCATCAACGCTGACCAGCGCGGAAAACGCCATCGATCGCGCGCGCATCACCGATCTTGCGCGCCAAAGCGCCGATCTTGTGGCTGATGGATGGCGTGTCGCCATCGTGACGTCTGCTGCTATCGCGGCGGGGCTCGGCGCCCTCTCCATCGAACGGCGCCCTTCCGATATGGCGACGCTTCAGGCGGCTGCCTCGGTGGGACAATGCGAGTTGACCGGCGTCTACGCAGAGGAATTCGCAGCCCATGGCTTGCTGACATCGTTGGTGCTGCTGACGCGCCGTGACACCGCCGACAGGACCGCCTATCTCAATGCCCGAGCAACGCTCGACCGGCTGCTCGATCTGGGCGTGGTCCCCATCATCAACGAGAACGACACGGTCTCGATCGAGCAGATTCGCTTCGGAGACAACGACACGCTCGCAGCGTTGGTTGCGGTGCTGGTGGGCGCCGACCAGCTGATCATCTTATCTGACATCGACGGGCTCTATGATGCGAATCCGCGCACGTCTGCGGATGCGCATCTGATAGAAGAGGTGAGCCGTATCGACCAGCAGCTCCTTGACGCATGCGGCGGGGCAGGCAGCGTGGCCGGATCGGGCGGCATGGTCACCAAGGTGGCGGCGGCGCGCGTGATGATGAGCGCTGGTATTCCCCTGGTGATCGCTCATGGGAAGAAAGACAACGTGGTCGTTCGGTCGGCACGCGGAGAGAGCGTTGGCACGCGTTTCGTGCCTGCCGATCGTCGGCATGAGATAACCCCGCGCAAGCTCTGGATCGCATTGGGCGATGCCGCCCACGGCGCCGTCACGGTCGATGGGGGAGCAAAGCGCGCGCTGATCGCGGGCGGCAGCTCGCTTCTGCCCGTTGGCGTGGTGGACGTCGACGGACGGTTCGCTGAAGGTGATATCGTCGATGTGCGCGACAGCGAAGGCTACGTGTTCGCCCGCGGCCGCGTCAGCGTAGGGCGTGATGCGGTGGAGCTGTCGAAGGGAAGCTCGAGCAAGGAGCTCGCGGCGAACAGCTTGCTCGCGGCGGTAGCAGATAAGCCGGTCATTCATCGCGATGATCTGGTCGTGTTCGAATAGGAGACGGTATGTCCTCAACGATGCAGCATGATGTGGAATTGCTCGCAATGCAAGCTGCGGCGGCATCCAAGCAGCTCGCACAATGCAGTGGCGAGGCACGCGATGCGGCTTTGACCGCGATGGCGCAAGCTCTTCGAGCGACGTGCGGAGATATCATCCAGGCCAATGAGCAGGATATGGACGCGGCGCGGCAGTGCGGCACGAACGAGGCGCTGCTCGATCGCTTGATGCTCGATGAGGCGCGCGTGGAGGCCATGGCGTGCGCTCTTGAAGAGTTGCGCGACCTTCCCGATCCGCTCGGGCGCATCCAAGATGCGCGCACGCTTCCGAACGGCTTGAAGCTCGAGCGCGTCAGCGTGCCCATCGGGGTGGTTGGCATGATCTACGAGGCGCGTCCGAATGTGACCGCTGATGCAGCAGGTATCTGCATCAAATCGGGCAACGCCTGCATTCTGCGCGGCGGCAGCCTTGCGGCGCGCACCAATGAGGTCGTCTCCGATGTGCTCGCGCAGGCCGCTTGCTCGTCTGGGTTGCCGCAAGGTTGCATCTGCGCCCTGACCACCACCGACCGAAGCGCAACGGATGCGCTCATGCAGTTGCACGGACTCGTGGACGTGATCATTCCGCGCGGCGGTGCCGGTTTGATACGTCATTGCGTGGAGTCCTCGAAGGTTCCGGTCATTGAGACCGGAACGGGCAATTGCCATGTGTATATCCACGAGAGCGCCGATGAAGAGAAGGCGCGCGCCATCGTCTTGAACGCGAAGTGTCGTCGTTTCGGCGTTTGCAATGCGGCAGAGAGTTTGCTTGTTGACAGCGGATACGACTGCGCGGCGCTTTGCTCTCTCCTGACCGACCTGGTCGATCATGGTGTGCTGCTGCATTGTGATGAGGATGTTCTTGCATGCGCGCGCGATGCGGGCATCGTGATAGACGGCCCTGATGCGCAGGCGATGCTTGCGACGGAAGCGGATTGGGCAACGGAGTATCTAGGGCCTGAGATCGCGGTGAAGATGATCGCGGGAGGCGTTCGGGAAGCCATCGATCACGTGAATCGCTATGGCACGGGTCATTCCGAGGCTATCGTGGCAACGGATGCTGATGCGTGCGAGGCGTTCCTTGCCGGTGTGGATGCTGCGGCAGTCTATGCGAACGCATCGACCGCCTTCACCGACGGCGGCCAATTCGGCTTGGGTGCCGAGATCGGCATCTCAACCCAGAAGCTGCATGCGCGCGGGCCCTTCGCACTTGATGCGCTGACCTCGTACAAGTATCTTGTGCGCGGCGAGGGACAGGTGCGCGCCTGAATGGATACTCGTGCGCTCGTGCGCCCTGCTTGTGGCAGTGCGGTATCGCTCGAAGCGGTGTATGCGGCGGCGGTGAGCCATCGTTTCGACGCTTTGGGCGCCGATGGGGTGCCCAGACGCTTGGGCATCATGGGGGGCACGTTCGACCCTATCCATATCGGCCATCTTGCGTGCGCGGAAATGGCACGGGATGCGTGTTCGTTGGATGCGGTGGTGTTCACGGTCGCTGCCAACCCATCGCTCAAGCAACACCGAAGCATCGTTGACGTGCATGAGAGGATCGCCATGTGCTCGCTGGCCGTTGCCGACAATCGGCGCTTTGACGTGAGCGCGATCGAAGCGGCTCGGCCCGGGATCACCTATACCAGTGATACGATGCGTCTCGTGCGCCACCAGTTCCCCGATACCGTGGAGCTCTTCTTCATCATGGGAGCGGACTCTCTTCGCACGCTCCCGCACTGGCATGAGGCGAATGCGCTCAAGGATATGCTCCGCTTCATCTGCGTTTCGCGTCCGGGTCGCTTTGATGAGGGGACGCTGTTGCATCGCTGCCGCGAGCAGGGCTTCAAGATCGATCAGGTGAGCGCACCGCTGCTCGATGTGTCCTCGAGCGAGATACGGAAACGAGCGCGCGCAGGGCGAGCCATCCGCTATCTTGTACCGCATGCGGTATGCTCGTATATCGAAGAGAAGCATCTCTATAGTGCGAAAGGATGAGTCTGATGGATGATGCGCTCAGTGAAGCCTTCTACCAGGCGCGTGTTGAAGACGTGGCGGCTCGGGTGAAACCGAAGCGCTTCGAGCATATTCAAGGAGTAGCGCAAACGGCCGAGTCGTTAGCGCGCATCTATGGGGTGGACCCCGCGCGTGCGCGCTTGGCAGGGTTGCTCCACGACTGGGACAAGGGCATGCGCGATGGCGAGATCATCCAGCGCGCGCACGACCTTGGTGTCGATGCGCAGGTAGGGGAGTGGGTGGTCGAGAACATGCCCGAGGTCTTACATGGTCCCACCGCGGCAGCAGCGCTCGGACGAGCATTCCCACAGATACCCGCCGATGTGCTCGAGGCCATCCGGTGCCATACGACCGCAAGCACCACGATGACCGATTTGAGCAAGATCATCTACGTGGCCGACACCCTCGAGCCTTCGCGCACGTTCGGTGAAGCCGACGGATTGCGTGCCTTGATCGGCGTTGTGCCTCTCGATGAGCTGTTCTATCGTGTCTACAAGTTCTGGACCATGGCGCTGATCGAGCACGACACGGTGCTTCATCCTGATACCATCAAGATATGGAATACGATAGCCAAGGGTAAATCCCGGGCCAAGAAGGAGAAATACGCATGAGCGTGAGCAGCGAGTGTTCTTCGCGCAAGGCGGCCATCGCGGCGGCCCGCGCAGCGGATTCAAAGAAAGCCATCGATATCATGGTGCAGCAGGTAGGAGCGTTGATCGGCGTGACCGATTACTTCGTCATTGCGACGGGTCGGAACAAAGCCCAGATGGATGCCATCATCGATGCGGTCGAAGAGGAACTGCGCGAGACCTGCGACATGCGTCCTGCCCATCGCGAGGTCTCTTCCGATGGCACGTGGAGCCTTTTGGATTACGGGGATATCGTCGTGCACGTTTTCTTGCCCGAGACGCGCGAATACTATCGGCTTGAGGCGCTTTGGAATGACGCTCCCATCGTTGATCTCGCGTCAGAGGCGGACCTCGTCGGCTTGGAGTATTCGGATCGCATTCGGGATTTGATCGAACAAGGCGCGCGCATTGCCCAAAGCGTCCAATCTTAGGCGGGACAAGACGGACAATCTCCCCGGTAAGGCGATTGACCGATCGGACAATGAAACATTGATGGCGCATGCTGGATGCGATATCGGCATGATAAGGCGCGTTCCCCTAGCCGGGATCACCTGCTGAATCGGAGTGTTTCATGGCGACTTTCATGGAGTCGTGCCGATGCAAGGGGACAAGGCCGCAAGGCATTGTGGGCCACACGTTTTCGTCTCGTCCCGATCTGGTGGGGAAGATGTTGCACGACCGGCGCGTTGCGCGCTTCCTCGTTGCTCCGCCGGGATACGGGAAGAGCACCGTCGCATTCGAGTATGCCGATATCGTCTTCGGTTTCAAGCGCGTCTTTTGGATCAGATGCGCCTCTCCGTGCTTTCTGCGCGATCTTGATGCGGGGGCGCTCATCTCATCGCTCATCGGGTCTGACCCAGATGCGGCTTTGGTGGTATGCGATGACGTGCCGCTGCTCGATGACGAGCGCGCCGAGGCGTTCAACGGGTTCGTGGATGCGGTGCTGGCGCGTGGTTGCGAGGTTGTGATCACCTGCGCACCTGCTGCTGACACGTTCTCGGTGCTCCAGCGCGATCGCATGCTGATCAATGCCACCGATCTTCTGCTCACCGACGACGAACTGAGCTTGGCAGCTACCGCAGGCGCTCTCGATGCATCGGAGATTCGCGATCGCTCTCGCTCGGAGCGTGCGGCCTGCTTGGTCTGGCACGGTGATGGCATGCGGCTGCTCATCGAAGGCGCATCGTCGGGTGAGATGCCGTTAGATGTGGCCCTTGCTGTGGTGGTTTTGCTGCTGCTCGGGAGAGGCGGCTTCGATGATCTGACAGCGGTTCTCAGCGCCGATCGTGCGAGCGAGGCGTGGGAGTATTTGGCCGATGATTATCCGTATTTGGGCATTGATCGGCGCACAGGCACCTATGTGGCAATGCGCTGTAGCGTTGCCCGGATCGCATCCGGCTTTTCCCAGCGCCTCGATGATCTTGCGACCTGTTCGATCCATGCCGATCGCGGATCGCTCGTGGGGTGTGTGGCGGATATGCTCTTGCAGCGAGAAGGTGCGACGCGCGCTGCTGAGGTGATGGCGCACCTTGCGCCCAAGCAGGCCGCATGCGCGTGGCTCGTTCGCTCATGCAGGCGTTTGGTGGCATGCGCCGAACCTGTTGCGATCAGCGACTTGCACGAGAGCGTGCGGAGACGTTCCACGGGCTTCACCGATCAGCTTTCCCTATGCAAATGCTGGTCGGCGCTGCTTCTCGATGATCGGAAGAGCCTGGAAGACTTCGCCAAGCGCGTCGTGCGATCGGGCAGCGCTGATACGGCGCAAAAGCTAGAAGCGCTCTCGTTTCTGGTCGCGCGTGGCGAAGGCGACCTGCGTGCGCGGGCGCACGCGAAGCTGATGCAGCTTGCGGAGCGGACAGAAGGGGGAAAGGCCGAGCGCTCCCGTTCCGGCTCGCTGCGTGGTGACGCCGCCGTTCTTGCCGCTATTTGCTTGGCTGCCGGAGAGGGTGCGGGTGCTGGCATGAACGAATGGATGCGCGTTTGCGCGGAGCAGCAAGACCAGCCGACGACGATGCGGGAAGCCCTTCTGCTGGGCGCAGCGTGGCTGTTCGAGGCAGCGCTTGCCGAATGCGATGTTGTGGGCAGTGCAGGTCGTGCAGGGGAAGAGGGCAAGGAGCTGCAGGACGCTTTGATGCAGTTGGCGCGATATTGCGCGCGTGAAGGAGAGCGCATCCAGGAAGGCGCCTCTTTGGATTGGTTCGGGTTCAATGCGCTTCGGTGGCTGGATGCGGCCAGCGAGCGATGGATGGTGCTGCAGTCGTGTCGTGCGGGCGAGGAAGCGCACGCTCAGATGCGTCGGATGGAGGTGCACCTGAGCGAGCAACGCGAGCGCTACCAAGCGGCGGCACATGCGGTTTCGCCTCCGGTGCGGCGCTCGTCCACGAGTTCGCATTCCCGGCCGAACCGTTCTGCGGAGGAGCGCGCCACCCCTGCAGCCGTTCCGCTTTTGTCGGTCAACCTTTTTGGTGGAATGGAAGTGCGCATCGGTGGCGATCTGGTCGAGCCGCGATTCTTGCGTCGCATGAAGGTGAAGACGCTGCTCGCGCTCCTTGTGATGAATCGCGGGCGCGAGATACAGCGCGATAATCTTGCGAGCATGCTGTGGCCTCACAGTGCCACGAATGCATACCGCAACAACTTCTATTCGGTGTGGTCCCAATTGAAGCGCTCGCTTCAGGTCGGGGGAAGCTGTCCGTATCTGATCCGAACCCAGACCGGATGCAGCTTGGATCCGCGCTTGGTGACCAGCGACGTGCATGAATACGAAGCGATCTGCCGCTCGCTTCTCTTCGGCACTGATGCGCCCGGGGATTGGGAGCGACTCTATTCGTTGGTGAGCAACGAGTATGCTGGCAAACTCATGCCGTGCGAACAGGAAAACGAGACCATCCTCTCGCTGCGGGAGCACTACCATGCCCAGCTGATCGACGGGCTCATCGCAACGACGAATCGGTTGATCGGCATGAGCGAGCCGCGCGGAGCCGTGTGGTTCGCGCGCGAAGCGCTCAGGCGGGAGGGGCGGCGCGAGGATGTCTACATCGCCTTGATGGAAGCCCAGATCGCTGCCGATCAACGCTCTGCGGCATTGGAGACCTACTTCGAATGCCGTCAGTTCTTGAACGAGGATCTCGGGATCGATCCGTCCCTGCGCCTCGTTGAGCTGTACCGATCCATCATCGAGACGGAAGATGCGCTTTTCTAGACGGGAGCACGGGGTCGTTTCCCGAGGATAACCTATGAATTCCAGCACTTCTGTTCGCATGTGTATTAGAATCATCGCAAGACACACCAGAGAGGTTGCCGACGGCGGCCCTCTAGAAGAGAAAGCAAGCAAACGACATGGGATTACTCTCCAAGCTGTTCTCGGCTGGCGAAGGAAAGCAGCTCAAGAAATACCAGAGCAAGGTAGATCAGATCAATGCGCTCGAGCCTCAGATGCAGGCGTTGAGCGATGAAGAGCTCGGCGGCATCACCGAGCGTTTCCGCGAGCGCTACGCGGCGGGAGAGACGCTCGATGACCTGTTACCGGAAGCGTTCGCGGCAGTGCGCGAGGCTAGCGTGCGCACGATCGGCCTGCGTCATTTCGATGTGCAGCTGATCGGCGGTATGGCGCTCAACGCTGGCGAGATAGCCGAGATGAAGACCGGCGAGGGCAAGACGCTCGTATCGACCCTTGCTGGTTACCTCAACGCGATCCCGGGGCATAACGTGCACATCGTCACGGTGAACGATTATCTGGCGCGGCGCGACTCGCAGTGGATGGGCCAGATATACTCGTTTTTGGGGATGAAGGTGGGCCTCATCCAAAACGGCATGCGCCCCGAGGCGAAGATACCGGCATATCAAGCCGACGTGACGTATGGTACCAACTCGGAGTTCGGCTTCGATTATTTGCGTGACAACATGGTGGCGAAAGCGGACCTGCGCGTGCAGCGTGGGCATCATTTCGCGGTGGTCGACGAGGTTGACTCCATCTTGATCGACGAGGCGCGCACGCCGCTCATCATTTCCGGTGCGGGCACGCAAGCCGCAGAGACGTACAAGCGCTTCGCTGCTGTCATGCCGGGGCTCGTCGAGGGCGAGGACTTCGATATGGACGAGGCCAAGCGCACCATCAACGCTACCGAAGTCGGTCTTGAGAAGATAGAGAGCATGCTCGGCATCGAGGATATCTATGCCGATCCGTCGGGCCAGCTCGCCAATCATCTCCAGCAAGCTCTCAAGGCGCAGTTCCTGTTCCACCGCGACGTAGACTACGTCGTGATGGATGGCGAGGTGAAGATCGTTGACGAGTTCACAGGGCGCATCATGGAGGGTCGGCGCTATTCTGAGGGTCTCCATCAGGCGCTCGAGGCAAAAGAGCGCGTGAAGGTGCTCGATGAGAATCAGACGCTCGCTACCATCACGCTGCAGAATTACTTCCGTCTGTACGACAAGCTCTCGGGCATGACCGGTACCGCTATGACCGAAGATGCTGAGTTCCGTCAGATCTACAAGCTGCCTGTGTTCGCTATTCCGCCGAATCGTCCGGTTGCGCGCGATGACCTGAACGATCTGGTCTATCGCACGATCGATGCGAAGTTCAACGCGGTGGCCAACGATATTCAGGCGCGCAATGCTATTGGGCAGCCGGTGCTGGTGGGTACGGTCTCGGTGGAGAGCAGCGAGCGGCTGAGTCGATTGCTCGACAAGCGCGGCATTCCGCACGAGACGTTGAACGCGAAGAACCATGAGCGCGAGGCTCATATCGTGGCGCAGGCGGGCCGGGTAGGCGCGGTCACCATTGCCACCAATATGGCCGGTCGCGGTACCGATATTCTGCTCGGCGGCAACGCTGATGTGCTCGCGGACGATATCCTGCGTGATCGCGGGTTCGATCCCGATGCTGCCGAGCTCACCGAGGAAGGCGAGCCAAACGAGCTGTTCGCCCCGCAGGCCGAGCGCCAGCGGGCCCTTGATGAGGCGCACGCTATTTGCGAACAGGAGCAGCAGATTGTGAAGGCGGCGGGTGGTCTGTGCGTGATCGGCACCGAGCGGCATGAATCCCGTCGTATCGACAATCAGTTGCGAGGCCGTGCTGGACGTCAGGGCGATCCGGGCGTGACGCAGTTCTACCTTTCGCTGGAAGACGACCTCATGCGTCTGTTCGGCGGCAATCGCATGGACTCCATCTCGGCCATGATGCAAAAGACCGGCATGGAAGACGACATGCCCATTCAGGCGAGCATGGTTTCCAAGTCCATCGAAAGCGCGCAACGCCAGGTTGAGAGCATGCATTTCGCCGCGCGCAAGAGCGTGCTCGAATACGACGACGTGATGAACTTGCAGCGTCAAGCCATCTACGAAGAGCGCAATGCCATCCTCGATGGCAAATCCATCGCAGGGCGGATCCCTGAGATCATCAGCGACTCGGCGGCCGCAGAAGTGGCCGATACGCTGCCCGATGGCAGCGCGAGCGATGATTGGGATACCAAGGCGCTCGATCTGTGGGCCGCCAACATGTCGGGGCGGCCCGACTTCAAGGTCGAAGAGCTTGACCATGACGACGATCCTGCGGTGGTGGAAGAGGCGCTCGTCTCCTACCTCAGTGGCATCTATCAGGAAAAGGCGGCCGTGCTCGGCCCGGTCATGGACGATCTTGCGAGCCAGATCATGCTGCGCATCATGGATACGCGTTGGATGGCGCATCTGCAAGAGATGGATTATCTGCGCACCGGTATCGGGTTGCGCGCGATCGGTCAGCGCGATCCGCTGGTCGAATACAAAAACGAGGCGTACAGTGCTTTCGAGGCCATGACCGCATCCATGTACGATGACTATCTGCGCACGCTGCTCAGGCTTGAGATCGCGGTAAAGATAGAGCCGGTTGAGCAGCCCGCGCATGACGAGAAAGAACTGAGCTACTCGTCGCCTGAGGCAGCTCTTGAATCGTCGGGCACTGCGCAGGCGCGCGCTCAGGCTCAGGCAGCGGCGCAAGGAAGCACGCCAGCACCTCCCAAACCGAGCCAAGGGAAGGCGTCTACATATATAAAGGATAAGGACGATCCCTTCGCAAACGTGGGACGCAACGATCCATGCCCCTGCGGATCGGGTCTCAAGTATAAGAAGTGCCACGGAGCATAATCGAAGCTGGTGGCTTGAAGGCTGCCGTGTGAGGAAATCGAATGAGCAAGGAACTGGAAGAGCTTGAGAGGCGCCTGTGCGATGCGCGCGGATTCTTACATGTGGAGAGCATACAAGAAGAGTTGGAAAATCTTGAAGCTCATATGGCCGATCCGTCCTTTTGGGATGATGCGGAGCGCGCCCAAGGCATCTCTAAGCGGGTAGCAGCGATAAAGGATACGCTTGCCGCATACGATGCGGCTGCAACCAAGCTCTCCGATGCCAAGGCTGCTTTGGAGTTGGCAGCAGAGGATGAGGCGTTCGCTGTTGAGGCCGAGGCAGATGCTGCCACGCTTGCGAATATGCTCGACGAACTTGAGGTGGAGTCGTGGTTCTCGGGTCGTTTCGATTCGGGCGATGCCATTCTTTCGGTCAACCCTGGATCCGGTGGCCTTGAAGCGCAGGATTGGACCGAGATGCTCTACCGCATGTACACTCGCTATGCCGAACAGCGCGGGTGGAAGGTGACGGTGCTCGATCTTGTGCCCGGGGAGGGCATCGGGCTTGATAAGGCCACCATCCAGATCGAAGGCAAGAACGCCTACGGCATGTTGCGGAGCGAGTCGGGCGTGCATCGCTTGGTGCGCATCTCTCCCACCGATGCGAAGAAGCGGCGCCATACCACCTTCGCCGGTATCGAGGTGATGCCGGTCATCGCTGACGATGTGGAGGTCGATCTGAATCCGGCCGACGTACGCGTCGATGTGTATCGCTCCAGCGGTCCGGGTGGCCAGTGCGTCAATACCACCGACTCGGCAGTGCGTCTCACGCATCTTCCTACGGGCATCGTGGTCACCTGTCAAAACGAGAAGAGCCAGCTTCAAAACAAGGAAGCCGCGTTTCGCGTGTTGCGCGCGAAGCTCTACGAACTCGAGGAGCAAAAGCGACAAGCTGAGATAGACGAGCTGCGCGGCGACCGTATGGACAACTCATTCGGCAGTCAGATACGCAATTATGTGCTGTATCCCTACCAGTTGGTCAAAGATGCGCGCACTGATATCGAGACGGGCAACGTGGATGCGGTGCTCGACGGTGATCTGGATGATTTCGTTCTCGGGTATCATAAGTGGCTGGCGGGAGCGGATCCTCAGGCGCGGTAGCACCAGTTCTGCCTTCTGCTATCATAAGACCATGTCTTATATTGAGCCGAGGGAGAAGCTATGCTCTTCGAGAACATTTCCATCCTTGATGAGAACCTCGAATACCGCGAGGGCGTCTTTGTTGGCATTGAGGACGCTACGATCGCCTACGTCGGCGATGCGGCCCCTGCTGATGCGGATCGTTTCGGACGTCGTATCGACGGGCGCGGGAAGCTGGCTATGCCAGCGCTGTACAATGCTCATGCCCATGCACCCATGACGCTTCTGCGCGGCTTCGCTGAGAATTTGCCGCTCGACCGATGGCTCAATGAGAAGTGCTGGCCCTTCGAGGCCAAGATGACGCCCGAGGACAACTACTGGGCCACCCTGTTAGCGTGCGCCGAAATGGCGCGCTATGGGGTGGTGTCGTTCAGCGATATGTACTATGCAACGCCTGAGCGGGCGCGCGCCGTCTGCGAAGCGGGCATGAAAGCGAACCTTTGCGAGGGGCTGATCGCCTTCGAGCCCAAACCGTATGCTGAATATCCCATCGCCGCTCAAAACGAGGAATACGTGCGCACGCTGCATGGGTCGGCTGATGGACGCATCCTGATCGATTACAACATCCACGCGGAATACACGTCGAATGAGCAGGTGTGTCGCGACATCGTAGCGCTGTTGCGCGAGAACGGCCTGCGGCTGCATCTTCACTTGAGCGAGACGAAAAAGGAAGTTGAGGAATGCCGCGAACGCCATGGCGGTCTCTCTCCGGTGGAATACTTCGATGCCTTGGGTGCCTTCGACGTGCCTTGTACCGCAGCCCATTGCGTGTGGCTCTCGGATGCCGATCTGGATATCCTTGATCGAAAGGGCGTGTTTGTTGCCAACAATCCTGTGTCGAACATGAAGCTGGGCAGCGGGTTCGCGCGCATCCCCGAGATGCTCGACCGCGGTATGAACGTGTGCGTTGGTTCAGATGGCATGGCATCGAACAACAACCATAATCTCTTCAGCGACCTGTACGTGATGGGATTGATCTATAAGGGGTATGCGCTTGACCCGGCGGCGGTCGATCCGCGTCAGGTGCTAGCGGCGGCAACGCGCATGGGTGCGCTCTCGCAAGGAAGGGCCGATTGCGGGGTGCTCGCCGAGGGCTATCGGGCAGACATCTGCGTGATGGATATCACCGGCCCGCAATGGTGCCCGCTTACGCAACCGCTCTACAACGTGGTGTTTGCCGGGGACGGCAGCGATGTGGTGTTGACGCTGAGCGATGGGCAGGTGGTCTACGAGCGCGGCACGTGGCCCCGTATCGATATCGAGCGAGCGCGGGCAGAAGTGCAGGCTCGCGCTGAGCGGATCATCGCTGAACTCTAGATATCCCGTTTCAGCGATCGCCGGTCGTGATGCGCTGCACCGTTTCACGTAACTCGGTGCGCGAGGTCGTTCCCGTTTTCTTGAAGATGGCGCTCAGATGGTGCTTGACCATGCTCTCTGAGATCATGCAGTCCTTCGCGATGTTCGGTGTGCTCTCTCCGTTGATCGCAGCAAGGGCAATGCACTGTTCCATGTCGGTCAAGGCGAAGGTGTTCAGCGCGATGCATTGGAGCTGATGGTAGAGCGCAACGATCTGCTGTGCGTTCGCGGTGTGCAGAACCTCTTCCAGGTGCTTGAGCTTCGCGATGCGCTCTTGCAGCGCTGCCTCGTCTTCGCCGGTGGTCGGCGCGCTTGGCGAGGCCGTCTTATGAGGGCCGTGCGAGAGGGGATCCGCGGTATCGGAGGGCTGGGCATGAACGTCGCATGCAGATGCTCTGCGCTGCGCGAACAGGGCGCCAAGCGCACCGAGCGCGGCAAGGGCTATCACGAATGCGCCCGCACCCAATTCCAGATGTATCTGATAGATGGCAGAGGGTAGCGGCGCAGCCGCGGTACGACGGAAGCGATCAAGCATGCTCAAGCACCTTTTCTCTCGGTAGGATCGGTCATGTTGTCGGAAGGTGCACCATCCGTTCGACGAAACGCCCGCTGTGTGGCGGGCGCTCGGTGCAAGGATACAACATAAGACCTCGTCTGCCTCCTTATTTCCGTGTGCGGTGCACCAGGTGCGCGCGCCGCTCTTCGCGCGTGCTGAGAGCGCGCGCATAATTATTCCCGCGTGCGTCCGTGCAGTGCCTTGCATGGGGTACACTGGAGGCAGAGGGATCCTGAGCGTACCGGTGCGCTGCATTGCATCGCGTGAGGTGCGCTTTCCGTTTAGGGAAGATGGAGGAAGAAATGGCAGCTCCTGCAACAGAGCACGTGCGCAACATCGTGTTGGTCGGCCAAGACGGCGCCGGAAAAACCTCGCTTGCTGAGGCCATGCTGTATGTGTCGGGGAAAACTCCCCGCATGGGCACAACGCATGATGGGAAGTCGTACCTCGATTACGACCCCGAAGAGATCAAGCGCAAGTTCACCATCAGCACCTCCATCGCTCCGATCCCGTTCAAGGATTACAAGATCAACGTGCTCGACACCTCGGGGCATCCGGATTTCATCGGCGATACGCTCGCCACCATGCAGGCAGCCGAGATGGCGCTGTTCGTGGTTGACGCTGTTGCTGGTCCGCAGGTGATGACCACGCGCCTCTGGCGCGAGGCGGAGAATATGCGTTTGTCGCGCGCGGTCTATATCAACCACATCGATCGCGAGAACGCCAACTTCGATGCGGCCATGGCGCTGTTGCATGCGCGTTTTGGATCGCGCCTGGGTGCGGTGACCATCCCCATGGGCGTCGATCGCGATTTCGAGGGTGTCATCGACGTCATTCGCATGAAGGCGCGCTACCACAAGGATGGCGGCGCCGACGAGACGGTGGAAGACATTCCGGATGAGTATCGGGAAGCTGCGCAGACCGCACGCGAGAAGCTGTGCGATCTGGTCGCCGAGGCCGATGACGATCTCATGATGAAATACCTTGACGGGGAAGAGCAGCTCACGCAAGAGGAATTGGAGTCGTTGCTTGACAAGGCCATCGCCCAGGAACTCTTTATCCCCGTATTCGTGGGCTCGACCATCGTGATGCAGGGCGTCGAGAGCCTGATGGAGGATATCTGCACCTATTTCCCGCATCCGCGCAGCCACGGTCGTTTCCGTCAGATGTCCGATGGTGTCACCATTCCGATCGATGAGACGAAGCGTCCTAGCGCGTTCGTGTTCAAGACGGTCAACGACCCGTTCGTGGGCCGCCTGAGCTTTCTCAAGGTGCTTTCCGGATACTTGGAGCCCGGTCTTGAACTCATCAATTCCCGTACGGGGAAAAAGGAGCGCCTTGGCAAGATCCAGGTGATGATGGGCAAGGAACCGGTTGATGTGAAGAGCGCAAAGGCGGGGGATATCGTCGTGGTGCCCAAGCTTTCCGAGACGCGCAACGGCGATACGCTCTCGGTTGAGGGTGATATCGCGATCGAGCCCCCCGTGCTGCCCGAGCCGCTCTATCCGGTTGCCATCGAGGCGGTCAACAAGAACGAAGAGGACAAGCTGGGCACGTTCTTGGCGCGCGCTGCCGAAGCTGATCCGACCATCCGCATTCGCCGCGACGACCAGACCCATCAAACCATCCTGTACGCTATGGGCGACACGCAGGTTGACATGTTGCTTTCGCGTATGCAGGAGCAGGCTGGTGTCGAGGCGAAGCTGGTAGCGGTGCGCATCCCGTATCGTGAAACCATTCGCAAGGTGGCCGAAGCGCAAGGGCGTCACAAGAAGCAAACGGGTGGTGCCGGGCAGTTCGGCGATTGCTGGTTGCGCATCGAGCCCAATCCGGATGGCGGCTACGAGTTCATCGACGAGATCAAGGGCGGGGTCATTCCGAACGGACTGATTCCGGCGGTTGACAAAGGCGTGCAGGAAGCCATGGCCGAGGGCTTCCTGGCAGGTTATCCCATGGTCGATATCAAGTGCGCCGTGTTCGATGGCTCCTATCATGCGGTCGACAGTAATGAGATGGCGTTCAAGACCGCTGCCCGCATCGGGTTCCGCGCAGCATGCGAGAAGGCGAATCCGGTGGTGCTTGAGCCTATGGCTACCATGGATGTGGCGGTGGAGGAAGAGTACGCCGGTGCGGTCATGGGAGATATCTCCACGCGGCGCGGACGCATCATCGGCACCGATGCGGGGGCTGCCGGTGAGACCGTCATCAAGGTGCGCGTGCCCTACGCCGAGGTGATCGGCTACACGAAGGATCTGCGTTCTCTGACGCGCGGGTCGGGCACGTACCGCATTCAGCTCGAGGGCTACGAGGAAGCACCGAGAGATGTGACCAAAAAGCTGATCGAGGAGTACGAAGCAGCCCGAGCGGCTGGCAACTAACGTATAATCGAGGGGCCGCGCAGAGGTGCGCGGTCCTTCGGTATATGAAGGGGAGAAGGGGGTCGACCGGGATCGGTCGAGAGGTATTTCTAGGGGATGATATGAAACCGTACAAGACCATTATCTACAGTTTCTTCGTGGGAGGCATGTTCGCGCTGATCGCGCAGGCCATCTTGGCCGTGTGGCAGGTCGTGCTCGCCGATACGCCCATGGCGTTCTTCATGGGCGGCGCTACGCTCGTGAGCATGGGCATCATCGGCTGCATCCTTGGCGGCTTGGCGTGCTATCAGTACGTCGAAGAGTGGGCCACCTTCGGTGCGCTGCTCCCGTTTTCCGGCTTCGCTATGGCGGTCGGCATGAAGGCGGTGGGCCCTTGGACCACCAAAAACGCCAAAGCGAGCAAATGCGTGATCGATGTCGTCTGGTTCGTGGTGTGGTTCAATCTTTTGTTCGCCGCCATCTGCATCGCCATCGGGTTTGTCTTCGGCATGCTCGGAATTGAACCGGCCTTTACCGTGGAGAAGACCACCGGTGCGCTGCTCTTCCCGTATGCGTTCCTCATCGGTGGTGCGCTCGCGGCGCTGTTCCAGTTGCTGTTCGTGGCCATCAAGGCCATCACGCCAAAGGTCACGCCGCTTCATATTCTGATGACGGCATGGATGTGCGGGGCCATCTTTGCGCCTCTGGGTGTTTCCGGCGCCCTTGCGAACTTCTCCGGAGAAGGCTTCTCGGTCATGATCACGGTCGGTGGATACAACATGTACAACGTTGGCTTCGATCTTGCTTTGGGTCATGTTGACGCGGCGCTTCTGCATCTCGGCTCGTTCGCGCTTGCTGTGTTCGGTCTGATGATCACCGCGCTGTTCACCTGGATCATCTACAACGCCGTGTTCGGTCGCAAGCCCATTCATCAGGTGCATGTGGAGAAGGCCCAGGCATCCATTGATGGTCTGACCAAGCATATGCCGCCTTCTGACAACATCGAAGGCTTCGACTATGAGGTCGATCCAGCTACGGTCGCGAAGGCTTAGAGCGCATGGGACGTACCTCCACCAAGAAGGCGAAGCTCCAGCAGCAGATAGATGAGCTTGAGCTGAAGAAGCGCAACGGCATGATGCGCTGCATCGTTGCGATCGTGTGCTTTATCGTGCTGATCGTGTTGAAGCTGACCCTTCAAGGGAGCGGTGTTGAATTCGTCAACACCGTGCAAGCCAATGGCGTATTCTTCGTTATCGCATTGGTTGCGGCGGGGTTTGCTGGTATCGGCAGCCGCGATTGGGCACGTGCTCGACGGGAGCAGGCTGCGTTGTTGCAGAAGCTTCATCGGTAGCGGTACGAACATACGGACATGATGACGAGCATCGGATATCCGGTGCTCGTTTTCTTTCTCGTAAGCAAAATGAAAGAGAACAAATGTTCTTTTTTGTGATATACTAGATTCAAATGCAGAGCCAGTGCAAGCGCATTCGCTACCCAAGGAATGCCCGAGCAGGCGTCGTGTTACCCTGCGACCCCATCCCACGCTTGCAAGTTCCTCGCAAACAAGGGTGAATGGAAGCGGGTGCAGTATGTCTTGTCGTGCCATCCATGTCCCATACCAGTTTTGCTGTGCTGGTGCTGATCCTCAGCCTTCCCAGATCCTCTCGGTGAAGGAAGTTCTCGCCTCGTGCTCTCCCGATACGCTCCTTCGGAGCGTTCTCGAAGACCATGTTGGCTGGCATGCGTCGATCGGTCTCATGCCGGGCGCTGCATGTCATGCCTTGCGCAACAAGGTGGCATCTTCTCTTGATCTGATGGCTTCTCTTGAGGCTGCTCCGGCACCCCGCGGTCTTTTCATCGTCCCGTGGCAGTGGTTCGCCACCCTTGATGAGCGGGGATGCTTTCGGAGAAGCATGGGGGCGGCACTCGTTGATCCCGATCGTATTTTTGCTGCTGAACATATCATCGCCATCGCTGAGAACAGGCAATGTTCAGTGGCAGAGGTAGCGCACTATCAAGCACTGCTTGGCGGTGCTGACCCGCTCGAAGCTCTCATGCTCAGCGGCGCATTGATCGAACTGGATGAACTAGCAGCGCTCTCGTGGCCATACATCTTGGGCATGAACGTATGGGTGCCAGATACTCTGACTACAGTAGAACGTCATGCTCTGGCCGCGCATATTTTCTGGACGATGACCTATCGGGGGTTTGGCGCCGTATCGCAAAGCGTGGAAGCAGATGGCGGAAGCGGGGAAGAGGAATGCTGGTCGCAGCCTGACGCAACGCATCTTGAGAAGCTCGATCGAATTATGGAAGCGCTGAATATTGATACCTGGATCGAATCGCTCACCGCTCTTAAGGCGGTAGCTGCCTTGATGGACGCGAAGACGCTTCCGGCCTCGGAGAGCTCAATATGGTCAGATTCAGCATAGTGTATCTCGGTGTCGCCTATGCTGCTATCATCGGATGTGGGGCAGCCGCAAGGTCAGAGGCCGCGCTCGCGCTCGGCCCTGTCAGCAAGCGTCGTGCGATCAGCAACAAGTTCGGCGAGGGGTGCAAGATAGGGCCGCTCGTGGTCTGACAGTCCTGTCGTCGCAATGCTCATCAGCTCATCTGCAAGCACCGATACCGGGCTTTGATAGACCGTTGCATGGTAGCCGCTTTGCATGAGCGCATCCTTGGCGCAGGCGCATGCGTCCGCATCAACGCCGTCGAAGAGAGAGTCGAGGGCATCAAGGGATGCATTGTTGTAGAAAAGCCCTTTGATGAGCGCGGTGTATGCGAGCACATAGGCAGCAGGCATGGCGTCTGCGGGGCGTATCTCAAGGTAGGTTTTCAGGCGCACATCATTAAAGAGCATAGATACTGCGTGCTCGACCGCGGGAACATCCATCAGCGTATCTGAGAAGATCTCTCCGAACGTTTTGGTTGTGAATCGTTCCCCGTGTGGCGTTTGCTCCACGATAGCGGGTGTGTCAAGGACATAGGCGGCGTACTCTTCCAAGGTGAACGCGCGGTCGAAGACCCCAGGAACAATGCCGCATCGATCGGGATCGCAGTGCTGCCATATCTTCGTGCGCACAAGCTGGTGGGTGCGTGGCTTCGTCTCAAAGACAGGTGCGTTATCGCATATCAGCGCGAAGAGCGGCGCGCACGCGCTTGTAAGACGTAGCTTGCGCAGGCAATCTTGCTCCGAATGATAATCGATGGATACTTGCGTTGACGCGCTGCCGCGCATCATGCAGACGCCGAACATGGAAAGAGCACCAAGGTACTCATTCATCATGGCATAGCGTCGCTTTGGGATCAGTTCAAGATCGATGGCACGGTGGTAGGGGTTATAGCCTGGGGTTTCCACGCGGATATCATGCGCTTCGCAAAGAGCGCGCAGATGCCCTTCAAACGCCGAGAGGTTCGCTGCCGCGTCATCGAGCGCGCGAAAAGGGCCAGCTGACAGCTCGAACTGTGCCGCAGGTTCAAGTGTGACGGTCCCTTGTCGGCCTGCCCTGCCAACAATAGTGGCCCCATCCATCATCGGCTCAGGGAAATCATCAGCGAAGGCCTCAAGCAATTGCTCTGCTCCGAAGTCGCCGTGGTAGGCCACCTGAGTTCCATCTTTGCGCGTGAGCGTATGCTCAAGCTCGATACCGACCGCCTGCGCAGTGTCCTTGATGCCTGAGCGGTAGAAATCCGCTATCGCTTTGATGTTCTGCGTTCGAGCGGGCTGCTCTACCATGCCCATCTGCTACCTCCCAGGGTATCCCTGTCTTGACAAACTCAAAAGATATGTGAGTATTGAATCCGATGAATATCGTAGCATGGAGTTTACGGTGTTCGGTCTTTGAACGTGAAACGAGGACGGACTGTGATGTTGGCGCTTGACGCATCTTACGCATCCACCGCTGCCATAGCGGTTCCTCGACGACGTCTTCAGCGCGGCGGCATCTGGTAGCAGTCGGCCTGCGTGCCTTTGCTCCTGTCGTTCGCGCGTTAATCTTTCCAATATCTCAGCCGCTTTCGTGCGGCTCTTTGTGTCTATCTTCTCGAAGAGAAAGAAGCTTGCATCATGAAAGAGAAAGCAATTCTTGCCTATAGCGGTGGTCTGGATACCAGCGTCTGCATCAAATGGCTCATCGAAGAATATGGAGTGGACGTTATCGCGGTAGCAGGAGACCTTGGTCAAGACCACGACGGTTTGGAGGCGGTGAAGGAGAAGGCGATCAAAAGCGGTGCGCTCGATTGTCTTGTGGTGGACATGCGTCAGACGTTTGCCGAGGAATACCTCTCATGCGCGCTTGCGGCTAACGCGATGTACGAGAACAAGTATCCGCTTGTGAGCGCTTTGTCGCGGCCGCTCATCTCCAAGCATCTGGTGGATGCGGCTCATCGGTTTGGCGCGCGCTATATCGCGCATGGTTGCACGGGCAAGGGCAATGACCAGGTCAGATTTGAAGCATCAATCCTCATGCTCGATCCGTCGCTTGAGATCATCTCTCCCGTGCGCGAGTGGGACCTCGGATCGCGCGAGGCGGAGATGGCGTGGGCTGCTGCGCATGGCATCGAAGTTCCCACCACTCAAGCATCGCCGTACTCCATCGATGACAATCTCTGGGGCCGTGCGATCGAGTGCGGCGTCTTGGAGGATCCGTGGGCTGAGCCGCCTTCAGACATCTACACGATGACCGTTGATCCTGCGTGCGCGCCCGATGCTCCCACGTATGTGGAGATTGCCTTTGAGTCGGGCGTTCCGGTTGCGCTAGATGGCACGCCCCTGCCGCTTCTTGACATCATCGGTACGCTCAATGGCATCGCTGGTGCCAATGGATATGGCCGTATCGACATGATCGAGAACAGGCTTGTGGGCGTGAAGAGTCGGGAGTGCTACGAGGTTCCCGCAGCGCTCGTGCTCATCAACGCGCACAAAGCGCTCGAAGACATGTGCCTTGAGCGCAGCGTATTGCACTACAAACTCGGCATCGAGCAGAGCTGGGCGGAGCAAGTCTACAACGGGCTGTGGTTCTCGCCGCTCAAGGAAGCTCTCGATGCGTTCATCGCCGATACGCAGCAGTGCGTGACCGGTACGGTGCGGGTGAAGTTGTACAAGGGCAGCTGCACAGTAGTGGGCCGCAAGAGCGCCTATTCGCTCTACGATCATGGCCTTGCCACCTATGATGCCTCTGATCAGTTCGATCATGCTGCCGCCAAGGGCTTCATCGATCTTCATGCGCTGCCTTGCAAGGTGTGGGCTCAAAACAGGATCGCGATGAACGCCCGCATGGATCAGTTCACGGCAGTGGACGAGACGGTTTGCCAGTTCGCGGACGGCGAATCGGATGTGGTGCGCGCTGCGGAAGTGGCCATGTACCAAGAGCAAGCGATGGAGGTGTGAGCAGTGGCGCTTTGGAGCGGTCGTTTCGAGGGCGGCCAAGACAGCTTCCTTCAGCAGTTCGGCGCATCGCTGCCGGTCGATCGACGCATGTACGTGCAGGATGTAGAAGGATCCATCGCACATGCCCGTATGCTTGCAGCTCAAGGCATCATCAGCAGCTCTGATGCGGAAGCAATCTGTGCGGGGCTTTCATCCATTCGCCACGATATCGCATGCGGAACTTTCATGTTCGATGAGGCCGATGAAGATATTCACATGGCTCTTGAAGCCGAACTGACGCGACGCATCGGCGATGCGGGCGCACGGCTGCATACCGCACGGAGTCGCAACGACCAAGTGGCAACCGATACGCGGCTTTTTGCCAAGACGCTCGCCCGCAACCTCATGGAGGCGGCGGGCAGCCTGCGTGAGGCCCTGATCGATCAGGCACAGCAGCACATGCATACCATCATGCCTGGCTATACGCATATGCAGCACGCACAGCCCGTGCTTCTCTCACATCATTTCTTGGCCTATTCGTGGATGCTCGCCCGCGACCATACGCGTCTTATGGCCGCATTTTGCGCGGCTGACTGCTGCCCGCTTGGCTCAGCGGCGCTTGCGGGCACCTCATGGCCGATCGACCGCGAAGCAACGGCGCACTCCTTGGGATTCGCCGCGTGCACTGAAAACTCCCTTGATGCCGTGTCCGATCGCGATTTCCTGCTCGACCTGCTCCATGCCTGCACGGTCATGGCGGTGCATCTGAGTCGCCTTTGCGAAGAACTGATTTTGTGGTCAACCTCGGAGTTCGGCTTCGTGACGCTCTCCGATGCCTATTCCACCGGTTCATCGATCATGCCGCAGAAGAAGAACCCCGATTTCGCCGAGCTGATTCGCGGCAAGACGGGGCGCGTTGTGGGGGATATGGTCTCGTTGCTGGTCACGCTCAAGGGGCTGCCGCTTGCGTATAACAAGGATATGCAAGAGGACAAATCGTGCGCCTTCGATGCGGCCGATACGCTGCTCGATTGCCTGAGATGCGCTACCGGTATGGTATCCACTATGACGGTGCACGCCGATGCTATGCGCGCTGCTGTCGAGACGGGCTATCTTGCGGCAACCGATGTGGCCGATTACCTCGCGAAGAAGGGCATGCCGTTTCGGCAAGCTCACGAGGTGGTGGGGCGCTTGGTGCTGCTGTGCGACAAGCGCGGCTGCGAACTGAAGGACCTGACGCTTGAGGATCTTCGCGCTCAAAGTGATCTCTTCGAGGCCGATGTGGTTTCGTGTCTGAGTATCGAATCCATCGTGGATGCGCGCGTGTCGCAGGGAGGCACGGCGCCTGCGGCGGTGACAGAGCAGCTCGAGTGCGCCAAACAGGCGCTCGTGCGCGATAGGGAGGCGTATGCGGACGATCAGGGTCCTTTGGGCGCAATAACGGATTTACTATGATGGAACACCACGGCTCTTGACCGGATGCTAGAATGTTGCGAAACCGCGAGAAGGAGCATGAGTGACATCACGCGCCGTTAAGAAACGCCACAATATCAAGAAGAAGAACGGCAAGGTGATCGCGCTTTCTGTGCTGGCGATCATCGCCGCCGTCACGCTATCCTGCGTTATCGGGGTATCTGCCCTGGCCAATACCTGGCTCGAGGATCTCCCTGACTATACCGATTCAGACGCCTTCAACACCTCAGCAACTTCGGTCGTGTACGCCTCCGACGGGCAGACCGTGCTCGCCGAGTTCCAACTGGAGAACCGCTATCCGGTGGAGGCGGATGCCATCACCGACTATGTCAAGCACGGCACCGTTGCCACGGAGGACGAGCGCTTCTACACGCATAACGGCTTCGACACCATGGGCACTGCCCGCGCGTTGGTGAACAACATCACCGGTGGTGCGCTCGAGGGCGGCTCCACCATCACTCAGCAGCTGGTCCGCAATACCATCCTCTCGGAAGAGATGACCGACATCTCGTTCAAGCGCAAGCTGCGCGAGGTCTACATCGCCTTGAAGATGGAAGAGCTCTATGACAAAGACCAGATCCTGCTCATGTATCTGAACACCATCAATTACGGGTCGGGCGCCTACGGTATTGAAGCTGCCGCACACCGGTACTTCTCGAAGAGCGCCGCCGACCTTACCTTGGCCGAGTCGGCCACGCTCGTGGGCATTCCTCAGTCTCCCACGTACAACAACCCCATCAACAGTCCTTCTAACTGCGTTGCTCGGCGCAACCTGGTTTTGGACCGCATGACCTCGAACGGCTATATCACGCAAGAAGAGGCCGATGCGGCCAAGGCGGAGGAGCTGGTTCTCAATCCTACCGAGTTCTCCATGACCGGTATCAAGCAGTACCCGTATTTCACCAGCTACGTGCGCAATCAGCTTCAGAACACCGATGGGAAGTATGCGTTCAGCACCGCCGACCTGTTCTCAGGCGGCCTCGAGATCATCACCACGCTTGACGTGGATGCTCAGGTGGCAGCTGAGGCGGCGGCACGTGACAAAGCGCAGCAGGCCGGTAGCGATTTCGAGGTGGCTATGGTGGCGACCGAGCCTGATACGGGCTATATTCGCGCCATGGTAGGCGGTAATAACGAGACCTACGATGTCGAGCAGGTCAACATGGCCACCGGCGAGGGTGGTTCGGGGCGTCAGCCCGGCTCTTCTTTCAAGACGTTCACGCTGGTTGCAGCGCTTGAGGCGGGTATCGACCCGTCGACCACCATTGATGCGGGCCAGAACTACGAGGTGGAAGGTACCGACCAGATCGTTCACAACAGTGGTAACAAGGACTACGGCACGCGTCCCATCTCATCGGCGTTCGCAGTATCCTCGAATACCGCCTTCATGCGACTGATCATGTCGGTGGGGGTCGATAAGGTCATCGATGTGGCCCATCGCATGGGCATCAATTCCAACCTCCAGGAAGTCGGCGGTCTCACTTTGGGCATTTCTTCGGTCAACCCGCTTGAGATGTCGAACGCTTACGCAACGATCGCCAATGGTGGCAAGCACTACGATCCTGAATGCATCTTGCAGATCAAAGACCGCAAGGGCAATGTGATCGTTGATAATTCCAACCCGGAAGGCGAGCAGGTCATTGACGAAGAAGTGGCCGTTGCTGCTCTCGAGGTCATGGAAGGCGTTATCTCGGGCGGTACGGGCACGGCGGCTCGCCTGGCGACAAGTCAGCCGGTAGCCGGTAAGACTGGCACCACCGAGACCAATAAAGACAGCTGGTTCGTGGGCATCACGCCGCAGATGTCGGTTGCCATTTGGCTGGGCGATCGCGCCGCTACCTACGACGAGGCCCGTCCTGTCTACGCTACGGCCGCGAGCGCGTTCCCCGCATTCATGAACGTCATCTTGCGGGGGCAAGAGATCCGTCCTTGGCCTACTGCGGCAGAGCCCGAATACCAAGAGGACTACGTTGACGAGAAGAACCACATCGGCAAGGGTTCATGGTCGCATAACGAAGAGCGCAAGCGTCGCGAGGAAACAGAAGAGGAAGAGCGCCGCAAGCGCGAAGAGGAAGAGGCGGCTCGCCAGCCCGCGTCATCGTCCTCATCGGCTGCGACGACGGCAAAACCCGCTCCGGAGGGTTCCGCATCAAGTAGCGCGGGCACCAGTTCTGGCAATAACGGAGGTGCCACAGCGCCGCCGGGAACGCAGTCGTAGGAGAGCCGTATCCTTTGGCGGAAGCGGTTGCAGTATAATCGCATACAATACCTTCGATCCTGACAGGAGAGATACATGACGCGCTCCATCCGCCTTCTCGGTGTTACGCTCTGCGCGGCGGTCTTCGCTTTGATGCTCGCTGCATGCACTCCACCACAAGCAACGAGCAGCCAAGATGACAACGTGTCCGCCAATCGGCAGTACATGTCGGCGCTCAGCCAGATGTCCGACGATCTCGCTGCGAAGCTTCAGGGTTTTTCCGAGGCGGCCTCGCGCAACGATACCGTGAGCATGCGCACTCAGGCGGACAACGCGTTTCAAGTGATCGAGCAGATGCGTCAAGAGGATGCTCCCGACGATCTGAAAGAGTTGCGCGATGGCTATATGGAGGCATGCGATGAGCTCGCGGATGCCTTGACCTCCTATCTTGAGCTCTACGACGATGCTGCAGGGTCGTCTCCTTTGAGTCGCGATGCATATGCAGCGCGCGTCAAGGAGATCCAAGATACCTACGATGAGGCCATCTCGAAGCTGTCCGATACGGATCAGAAAGCCACTGAACTTCAAAAATGACGATGCTCGAATTGCTCAGTCCTGCCGGTGATGCCGACGCGCTCAATGCTGCGGTTCGCGGGGGCGCCGATGCGGTCTACCTTGGTCTCGGTTCGTTCAACGCACGCCGCAACGCAGATAACTTCACTGCCGAGTCGCTGCGTGACGCCTGTGATTACGCCCACCTGCGCGGCGCGCGCGTCTATGTGACTCTTAATACGGTTGTCTTACCCGATGAGGTTGATGCGGCTCTGACCTGCGCCGATACCGCTTTTACAGCTGGTGCTGATGCGCTCATTGTGCAGGATATCGGAATCGCCCAGCGTCTCGCTGATGCGTTCCCGTCCTGTCCGGTGCATCTATCCACGCAAGCGAACATACATGATAGCTGGGGAGTCGAAGCGGCTGCGCTGCTCGGAGTTGAGCGCATCACGTTGGCGCGTGAGCTCTCTTTGGAAGAGGTCGCGCAGATCAGCCGCTGCGCCGCCCGCCATGGCATCCAAACGGAGGCATTTGTGCACGGGGCGCTGTGCGTCTGCTATTCGGGTCAGTGTCTAATGTCCTCCCTGATCGGTCAGCGTTCAGCCAATCGTGGGCTGTGTGCTCAGGCGTGCCGCCTTCCATATGCCTTGCTCTGTAACGAACAAGATGTCGCATCCGTTGAAGGGGAGTTTCTGCTGTCACCGAAAGACCTCTGTGGCATTGATCTGATCCCTCAACTGGTGGATGCGGGCGTGACTTCCTTCAAGATCGAGGGCCGTATGAAGTCTGCGGAATACGTGCATACGGTCACCAAGGTATACCGCCGGGCTCTCGATGCTTTGCTGGAAGGACAAGCTACGGTTGACCCAGCTGATCATCGCGCTCTCTCATCGGCGTTTAGCCGCGGGTTTACCACCGCATATGCAGAAGGTGACCGCTCGAATGCCATCATGAGCTATCAGCGCCCTAACAATCGGGGGTTGTTCATCGGGCGCGTCAGTTCGATCGAGAAGGGCTCGGCTGTCGTTGTGTGTGAAGAGCCGCTGGTAGCTGGCGATGTCGTAGAGTTTTGGACGGGCAAGGGAAGGGCTGCTGTGCAGGTTCCTGATGGATTCATCATGCAGGGACGCACGGCGCATATTCCGCTCGGCGATAAGGGGTCTTCGGTGCATGCGACCGATCGCATGTTCCGCGTACGCAGCGCTGCCACCGCGTTCACGCCCGATTCGCTTGAGCCGCGCGTGCCGCTCGATTGCACCGCGCGTGCGGTTATCGGGGAGCCACTGGCGGTGGCTTTTGAAGTTCCGCGTGCGCAGCGGGCTGATGAAACGCCGGTCGAACACGCTCTTGTCAGGCGTCTCCACGACGAATATCCTGCGGATCGCTTGCGCTCTGAGGCGTGCGGGCAGCTGGTGCAGGCGGCGCGCTCGAAGGAACTGACGGAAGAAGATATGCGGACGCATATCGGGCGCATGGGTCAAACTCCGTTCCGATTGGTTTCTTTGCGAGCTGACCTGGGTGCGGGGGGAGCCGGTATGGGTTTCTCCGAGCTGCATCATGTGCGCGCGGATGCGCTTGATGACTTGCGCAACGCTATTTTGGCGGACTATCGCCAGCGTCCGTCGCGCAGGGCCGATCGAGATGTTCCAGAAGCGGATCGCCCTGCGTGCGACCCGTCGGTCTGTGCGCTCGTCACCAATCCTGAGTGCGCACGGGCAGCTAAGCGTGCTGGCGCTGCTACGCTGTATGTGCCTGCGTTGGACTATCGGCGCGGTCAGGCGAGCATGGAAGGGGCTTTGTTGCCCGAGGTGTCCCAGTCTGCGTATCCGCATGGGTGCATTATGCAGATGCCGGCGATCTGCCACGATGCGGTTGGGGCGTCGCGCGAAGCGCAGGTGGGCGCCGACCCGTGGGAGTATGCCCAAGCGAACAAACCGGTGCTGGTGGAGAGCTTCGGTGCTCTGGTGCGCGCGACAGCGCTCGGTGCTGTTCCCGAGGTTGGCTCCGAGCTGCCCATCACCAATGCGCTTTCCCTTCATCTGGCGGCCCGTATGGGGGCGGCACGCGCGTGGCTCTCTCCTGAGCTCACCATCCATCAGATCGAAGACCTTGCAGCAACGAGTCCGCTGCCGTTGGGCATCAAGGTCTCAGGCGCGCTTCAGCTCATGGTCACCGAGCACTGTCCCCTCATGGCGCTGGGGCCCTGCAACGAACAGTGCGATTCTTGTGCGCGCCGAAAGAAGCGGTATTACCTGCGCGACCGCAAAGAGTATCGGTTCCCTGTTTTTTCGGACGCGCTCGGACGCGGCCACATCTTCAACAGCGTGCCGCTTGACGTGGTACCGGCGCTCCCTCATCTGCTGGATGTGGGCGTGAGCGCCTTCATGGTGGACGCGACGCTGCTTGACCCTGAGCGAACGGCTCAGGCAGTGGGGCGCGCGGTCCATGCGCTACGAAGCGCCCAGGAAGGGCGGCCCGCCGAGCCGAAGCTCCCGCACACCACCAGCGGCCACCTGTTCCGCGGTGTTGTATAATCCCCTGAGTTTCTTACGGAAGAAGGGGGATGCGGGATGATCTCGCCCGAAGACCAACTCCATGTCATACGTTCAGGGGCGGCGCAGATCGTTCCTGAGGATGCTCTGCTCAAAAAACTCCAGCGCGGCGTTCCTCTGAATATAAAACTGGGAGTGGATCCCACGGCGCCCGATATTCATCTGGGGCATGCGGTGCCACTGCGCAAGCTTCGCCAATTTCAAGACTTGGGGCACGAAGTGACGCTCATCATCGGTGATGGCACGGCGCTCATCGGCGATCCATCGGGCCGCAACTCGACGCGTCCGCAGCTTACGCGCGCAGAGATACAGGTAAACGCGCAAACCTATGTCGATCAAGCGTTCAAGGTGCTCGACCCCGCAAAGACGACGTTGCGCTACAACTCCGAATGGATACTCGACCTCGATATGGAAGGGTTGTTGAAGCTGCTCGCCAATTTCACGGTCGCGCGCATCCTTGAGCGAGACGACTTCCATAACCGCTACACGTCCGGACAGCCCATCAGTCTGCACGAATTCCTCTATCCTGTCATGCAGGCCTACGACTCGGTGGTCATCAAGGCCGACGTGGAACTTGGTGGCACCGATCAACTGTTCAATCTGCTGGCAGGCCGCGAGCTCATGGAGAAGATGGGCATGGAGGCGCAGGTCTGCTTGACGCTGCCGCTGCTCGAGGGCACCGACGGCGTGCGCAAGATGTCCAAGAGTTATGGCAACTACATCGGTCTGACGGATGCGCCCGAGGATATGTTCGGTAAGACCATGTCCATCCCCGACGAGCTGATGGTGAAGTACTATCGGCTTGCCTCTACGGAGACCGTCGAGGATATTGACGCCATCGAAGAGGGGCTGGCCGCAGGCACGCTGCATCCTAACAAGGCGAAGCGGCAGCTCGCGCGCAATATCGTAGCGGCGTATTATGACGATGAAGCCGCTCTGGCAGCAGAGGCGCATTTCGATCGGGTGTTCAAGGCGCACGAGGTGCCTGAGGATGTTCCAACGTTCACGGGCGATCTTCCCCTCAACGACGAAGGGCACGTCTATCTGCCCGGCTTGCTCAACCAGGCCGGATTGGCAGCCAGTGCAGGAGAAGCGCGCCGTCTGATTGACGGTGGTGGCGTGAAGGTCAACGATGTTGCCGTGCCTGCGAAGACCTACCATCTTCCTCCTTCAGATATCAGAGAAGCCGTCATCAAGGTGGGGAAGAGAAAGTTTTTGAAAATTTCTTAACTTTTTCCTTGACGAGACGTTTTCTTCCTGATAATGTTTATCGACGCGCCTGTGAGGGGCGCACACGGGCACCAAACGCCCGGCACCTTGATAACCGGATACTGTGGATGGGATCGCAGAGGGCCTTTGCAATGCAGGAGCCGACGCGATCCAGACAGCGAACAAAAACAAGGATCCACATCGCTGATCTGTTCGTATACGAACAGATCAGCACCTGATCAATTACTTGAACTTTTGGACTCAAATGAGAGTCCAGGATTCGAACGG
>NZ_CALPCC010000018.1 GCF_943192905.1 Adlercreutzia murintestinalis
CGTATATATATATATATATATATATATATATATATATATATATTTGACGGGATCAAACGCTTTCTTGCTATCGTCCGATCTGGCTACTCACTTATCAGGGCGCTATACAGAAATCCCCGTATTTCCCCTCTCTTTTGCAGAGTTTCTCTCATTTTCTGAGGTGTTTCATAAACCCTTGGATGCCGATCCGTTCGATATCTATATGCGATTCGGCAGGATGCCGGAGCTTTTTGATACAAGATATAGGATTTCAGCCTGAGAACATCGTTTATCTTGAGCTGCTCCGGCGAGGATATGAGGTTCATGTCGGCACGCTTTTATCTGGCGAAGTTGATTTCGTTGCGCAAAGGCGATCCGAACGAATCTATATCCAGGTGTGCGAAACGCTGCTAGACGTGGCAACTCGTGGGCGGGAGGTAGCGCCATTGGAGCGCATCGGTGACGTATATCCGAAGCTGATTCTAACACGCGACAGTTCCACTGTTGGAATCACAGAAACGGGTGTACGGATAGAACTCGTCGCAACGTGGCTTCGCGGCAGCACGTCAATTGCTTGTACGACGTAGGGTGGGAGCAGTACTACAGCCCGCAGCCCGCTTTAGCGCGTACCAAAAATGCGGTCACCCGCATCGCCCAACCCGGGCACGATATAGGCATGCTCGTTGAGGCCTTCATCGACCGCCGCAACATAGATATCAACATCAGGATGCGCCGCGCGCACCGCGTCAATGCCCCGAGGCGCTGCTACCAGATTCACCAAACGAATGTTGTTGCACCCACGCCGCTTGAGGCTATCAATAGCATCCACTGCGCTGCCGCCCGTGGCGAGCATCGGATCAACCACCATGATGACTGAGCGCTCATACCCCTCGGGCATCTTGTAATAGTATTCCTCAGGAAGATGCGTCTGCTCGTTGCGCACCAACCCGATATGCCCCACATGGGCAAAAGGCATGAGCTCAAGCAATCCGTCAACCATGCCAAGGCCCGCGCGCAAGATGGGCACGATGGTGAAGAAGTCGTCTTTGAGCGCCGGGAACTCACCTAGGCAGATGGGCGTCTCAACGCTGATGAGATGCGTAGGGAAATCGCGCGTGATCTCGTAGCCCATCAGCAGAGATATCTCTCTCAGCAGCGTGCGGAACTCCGGAGAGGGCGTATCCTTGTCGCGCATCCGCGTGAGCTTCGCCTCAATGAGCGGATGAGAGATAACATGCAGACTTCCCATGCGTGCGCCTTTCCTGCGTATACGTACCGTCTGTATTCTACCGCGGATCGCGGGATATTAGGTGTGCATATGGATGCCGCCATCCACCATGAACGATTGGCCGGTGAAGTAACCGCCCTCATCGCTCACCAGGAACACGATCAACGGCGCGCAATCCTCTTCTGTTGTGCCGATGCGCCCTAATGGGCTCTTCGCTTCCAGGCTTTTCAAGGCTTGAGGCTGCGTCTCTCGGAAGAAGTCGGTCGCGATGATGGGCAGGAACACGTTCACCGTGATTCCGTACTTGCCCCATTCGCGAGCGCCCGTGCGCGTGATCGCGCGAATAGCCTCCTTGGCCATACCGTACGCGCCGAAACCTTCGTTGCCATCATAGCCCGCAGCTGATGCCGTGTTGATGATGCGGCCGTGCCCGCTTTCCTTGAGATACGGGAAGCACTCCTTCATGAACAACATGGTGGCCAACGCGCCGCTCTGGTACGCCGTCATAGCGTATTCGATATCGATATCCTGGATCTCACAATACGCCATGGACCCCTGCGCACAGTTGATAAGGATATCCACTCCACCGAACGCCTCAACGCACTGCGTGACCACGTTCTTGATCTGGTCCGGGTCGGTCACATCGCATGCCACCGGCAAGACGTCGGCCCCTTCAACCGCAAGCTCGGTTTTGAGCTCTTCGAGTTTCTCCATTCGGCGAGCGCATGCGCAGATCTTCGCGCCCTGCTCAGCGAGCACCTTCGCCAGCCCGCGGCCGACCCCCGAGCTCGCGCCGGTCACGATCGCCACTCTTCCTTCAAGCTTCTTCATGTCATCACACCGTTTCTCGCTTGGCTGGTTCATCTGTTTCGACTATAGCATAGCGTCGAAATGCCACCCTTGATGCCGAAATCGCTCATGCATCCGAAACCTGACCCTCACCTTCGAGCAGCGCGCGAGCATGAGCGATCGCCTCGTCGATGTGACCGCAGAAGTTGTCCTCGCCGATCAGATCGACGAATCCAGCATGCCGCATGGTTTTCATGGGCTGCTCGTTCACGTGCGAAAAGATCAACTTCACCCCATGCGCGTTGCAGTACTCGTAAAGATTCTCAAGCGCGTTCATACCCGACGCATCAAGCGATGGCACCCCACGCATCCGTATGATGAGATACTTGGTGAATGTTTTCACCGAAATGTCCGCGATACGCTCGGTCATGCCGAAGAACATCGGGCCGTTGATCTCATAGACGCGCACGCTCTTCGGCAACTCGCGCAGATGGGTGACCTCGGAGTTCTCGTCACAGTAGTATTTCCAGCCTTTGACTTCGGTCTCGTTGCTCATATCTTTCAGGAAGAGCACCACGCTGATCGTCATGCCCACGCCGATAGCTACCACCAAATCGAGCACGATGGTCAACGCGAAGGTGAGCAGCAAGATAGCAACAGCGCTTCTTGACGCTGTTTTGCAGAGATGGACGAAGTTGCGCCAACCGCACATGTTGTAGGCCACGAAAAAGAGGATTGCCGCGATGGTTGGCATGGGAATGAGCGAGGCGAACGGCATCAGGAAAGCCAACACCGCAACGAGCACGAGTGCGTGGACCATGCCTGCAATTGGGGTGCGGCCACCCGCTTTCACGTTCGCCGCCGTGCGGGCGATAGCACCTGTTGCTGGAATGCCGCCGAAAAGCACCGAGGCGATGTTACCAATGCCTTGCGCCACCAGTTCAGTGTTGGCGCGGTGATGCGAACTGATCATGGAGTCCGCCACCACGCACGAGAGTAGCGATTCGATGGCAGCCAAAACAGCAATGGTGGCCCCATTGGCTATCTGCCTGCGAAAGAGGTCGAAATCGAGCTGCGGCAGATGAAATTCGGGCAGTGCGCCACTGATGCTATAGAGATCGCCGATCGTGCTCACCTTGAGATCGAGACCGCCGACCAAAGCGATACCGACCAGAAGCGCCACCAACGAACTCGGGATGCGCTCCCCTATCTGCGGCACCTTCCGCCACGCGAACAGAATGACCAGACACACGGCACCCACCATGCACGCCTGCACGTTGATGGTTGCGATGTTGGCCGCCATCGCTGCAAGCTTGTCGGCGGTATGGACCACAACGACCCCATCAGGATACGTCAACCCAAGAAAACCCTTCAGTTGCCCAATGACAAGCGTGACCGCAATGCCCGCCGTAAAGCCCGTGGTAATAGTGAATGGCACGAAACGAATGATCGCCCCCAGCTTGAAGAGGCCCATCAACACGAGCAGAATGCCCGCGATGATGGTGGCGGCGATCAGACCTTCGATACCATCGGTTGCCACGATGCCCGCCACAATAGTGGCAAACGCTGCCGTAGGGCCAGATATCTGCACGCGACTGCCGCCGAGAAAAGCGATAAGGAACCCGGCGATGATGGCAGTGTAGAGGCCTTGTTCAGGCGTGACGCCCGATGCGATGCCTAAGGCGATAGAGAGCGGGAACGCCACCACCGCAACCACGATACCGGCAACGATATCCCGAGGTATCTGCTCTTTGAGCTCTTCTGCACTGGAATGCTTGATGATACTGAATAGGATCGGTTTTATCTTGTCACGCTGGTTCATGTGCAGTTTGCCTTTTGATTTCGCATTGGTATCGCTTGTTACGAGATGCCCTGCCGGTATTGACCTCAAGGGATATCTGGGCTCGCACGGTTTAGGCGCCTCCCATGCGTCGACCAGAGCGATCCTATGATGACACTTACGGTGAGAGCCTCTGTAATGTATCACAGGAACTCGCCTCTGCCATCCAGATACCCCGGTTCATCGTTTTGCAACACGGCGTGATCAGTGTGCGCGCAGATCGGGATCCTTGAGCCTTGTGCCCTATTGTTTCAGTTTGGCTGCATTTCAGGACAGGCCGGACGCGGTTGCTACAATGGGCGCATTCGGGCTGAAACGCCACGCAACGGCGTGATGGCCCCCGCTGACACCGCCCGCGAAGAGACGCAGGAGCAGCCATGGCCGAGACGACAAAACCCATAGCACCCATGGAGATTGAATTCCCCTCATGGGATGGCACGAGTACCATCCATGCTTTGATCTGGCAGCCCGCTGGCACACCGCGCGGGATCGTACAGCTCATACACGGCATGTCGGAGCATATCGAGCGCTACGAGTCCTTCGCCCAGTTTTTGGCAGCGCACGGCTTCATCGTATGCGGACACGACCACATCGGTCATGGACACAGCGTCTCCAGCACTGATGAGCTCGGACACATGCCGGTAGAGCGCGGGGCGGATGTGCTCGTCGAGGATGTGGATACGCTACGCGCCATCGTCTCACGTGCCTTCTCGGACGATCTTCCCTATTTCATCTTCGGCCACTCCATGGGAAGCTTCACCTTGCGCGTATATCTGACGCGTCATGGCGAGGGCCTAGCGGGTGCTATCCTCTGCGGAACGGGGCACAAACCTAAGGTCGTATCCCTTGCAGGCAATGCGTTAGCGCATCTGGGCGCCAAAGTGCGCGGCGAACGAGAGAAGAGCGAGCTGATCCACGCTATGGCAGACGGCGCCTTCTCGCGCGCCATAGACGACCCGCGCACCGAGTTCGACTGGATTTCGGCGAACCAGGATAACGTTGATGACTATATCGCCGACGATCTCAACGGGTTCCCATTCACGCTGGGGGGCTATGCGTCGCTTACCCGCCTCACCCTGCTCGCCGCCTCTCTGGAGCTGGCCAAGCGCATACCGAACGATGTGCCGCTGCTGTTCATCGCGGGTGCGAAAGACCCCGTGGGCGAAAACGGACGAGGCGTCACGGCCGCGGCCGACCTCATGCGCAGAGCTGGCGCGGAAGACGTGGAGATCATCCTCTACGATGGCATGCGTCACGAGATTCTCAACGAAAAGGACGCCCAGCTGGTCTTCGATGATGTTCTCGCATGGATCGAAGCGGTCATCGCGCTGTAGGCACGAGGGCTCCACAATCCCAGCTCAGTCTCTCCCTAACACTTAGAGCTAGAGGAAGAGGCACGAAACTCTCCCCTTGGGACGCCAGCGGGCACTCGACGCAGAGGGGTACCTCGCCGAAATCCGTGTGCGCGAGGAATCCACCCTCTACCACCTCTTTGAGCAGAAGGAAACGGAGGTTGAGAAGTACGATGGGGTGATGCGGGTGCTTCTCACATATCAGTCATCCGTAACGTTGCCCGACCCATTCAGATCGATCGGCTCTCCGCCGAACGTGGGCGGCGCGTCGATGGCCACCTTCACCAGATCCTTGGAGCGAGCCGGTATCTCACGAATATCCCATATGAGTTGCTGGGCGAAAACATGGCCCTCAGCTGGCACTCCTACCGCCTCAAGTCCCAAACCCAATGCGTCATACAAGGCGCGATAGAGGTGATACTTCTGAGTGGAGACGATGATGCGCTCAGCACCGAACACGTTCTTCGCGCGATGCATGGTTTCGTAGGTGGAAAAGCCGGCGTGATCACAAAAGACATCTTCGGCAGGAACTCCAGCATCGATGGCATACTGCTTCATAGCACGCACTTCATCGTATTCGGCGGTTCCATGGTCTCCGCTCATGATGATCTTGGGAGCCGCACCACGTTCGTAGAGGTCGATGGCGTTATCCAACCTGTCTTGGAGCACCCACGAAGGCGCACCATCAGGGTTTACCTGTGCGCCCAAAACGATGATCGCATCCGCATCATGAGCAGACGCCTCTTCGACGGTCGTGATGACTTGGGATGCTTTGCCGATGACGAGGGCATTCGTGATCCCGAAAAAAACGATCGCCACCAAGACGCATATGCCGCAAGCAACCAGAACCGCTTTCAGGCGTTTGCGTTTCGGGGTTGGTCGCTCGATACGTTGTTCGGCTGGTTGAGCGACCGGCTCATGGAGTGGCGGCGAACCCCAATGAACCTCCGACGCGCACCCACACGTTGCTTTCGGACTTGAATCCTGGCGCATTGACGCCACATCCTTTTCTGTAGAAAAGCCGTTCATAGCGCCCATGATAGCAAATAGCCATCTCTGCACAGGACTGTTGCACTTCGCCTGCCGAAAAGCATTGCACCGGCGACAATAGAACAGTGACAATAGGGTCAGGTCATTCTGTCACGCTAAGGCGCTTGATACAAACGCACCGTTACTCCATCGCTATCCGTCACATCGCCTCGATATTTCCAGCCAAACCGCTCGTAGAGGCCAACGTGGTCGGTAATGAGATAGAGCTCATCTCGACCCAGGCGATGCGCCTCGCTCCCCGCATGCTCAACCAGTCGCCGAGCCAACCCTCGACCGCGATGCTCTTCCTCAACAAAGAGCGCACAGAGATTTGGAGCAAGGTCGGGATGATCATGGAAATCGTTCTCAATAATCCCACATCCCGCAATGATGCGGCCTGATTCCGCGTTACCGAGCCGCACGATGTACCACTGAGGAACCGAATCCGCGCAATGCACGCTCCCCTCGATGCTTTTCTGATAAGCCTCAACTGGAATATCCCATTTTGACGAAAACCACTCGGCAGCCTCACCGATCATAGCGGGGTTCTCGGACAACCGCCAAATACGGACACCCATCGCCTCTTCGATGAGAGCGTTTGCGATTCCCAAAGCCTGAATTCTGCGCTGAGCCAAAGTTATTTGCGACTTCAATCGGTCGGCGTTCTCCTTTTCGCTCAAAGCACGAACGGTTTCTCGGAGCTTGTGCAGGATCGAGCCGATCTGCCGCTTTGCTTCAAGAAGCTCATCCTCTGAATAATTTGACGGCATGGATCTTCCTCTCATAGCTACACTCTCAGCTCGGTTCCTCTCCAGCATGTGCTGTTCGTTCACGATCCGATTTGATGTTGTCCTAGCGCAGCTGCTTCTCCATCTTCTCATAGACCAGTTTCACGCCATCATCAAACTCGATCACGCCGTGCCCAACGGTCTTGTACCCCCTGCGCTCGTATAAGCAAGCCGCTGACAGCGACGCATCAATGCAAGCAACATCGTAGTCGGCCGCTATTTTCTCTTCCAGCCGATCGATGATGAGCGTCCCGCACCCTCTGCCTTGAAACGCAGGGTGAACATACACACCGGTAATGTGGTTGTCATCGTAGCAGCCTGTTCCCACCACGTTTCCCGCATCATCGAGCGCAACTCCCATATTCCCTGAAGCGATTCCCTCTCTCACATGCTCAAGACAATGAAGGTTGCAGAAGAAATCAACGACCGTTTGAGGATAGTATTTCGGATAAATTGCGCGGATCGTGGTTTGCAGCACATTATGAATAGCCCCGGCATGCTCATCTGTCGCCGGCGCGTATCGCATTGCATAGGTTCGCGAGGAATGGGGCATCTTAACGCTCATCCTTTCCAAGGATCACCATGAACCCGAAGCGACCTTCCTTCGCATACAGTGCGCAGAGCGTTTTCCCACCACGACGGTACTTGTATTCCAAGTCCCAGGCTTTGCCGCCGCTGCCCCATGTCCTGTCCATCTCGTATTGGTCGTCAATGCGCTCGCAGAACTGCATCCAGAGATCATATCGCAACTCATCAAAAGACCGGCAAGTCGCTCTTCGTATGACTGATCGTCGCTCATCGCAATCCTCCATCATGAAAAGAGTCGCAACAAGAGGGTCAGGCCACTTGGCCCCGTTGTCACCTTGTCATCATTGTAAAGGAACAAGGATACTGGCATGCCACCTAGTTGAGAGCCTCTGCAACATTGGACGGAAGCGCATCTTCTGGGATTTCCGACCATCCAACAACCCCGCGAAACGGTTGAAGATCCAATTTCAAAAAAGCATCCTGGCGAAGTTCTCGAGAGGCGCCGAAGTCTATTTCAACCCTATCGTCCGTCGCGTTAACCGCCTCAAGTTTGTACAGATACGGTTCGCTAGTCCCGAAGTTGATAAGTCCACCGCTCGGCTCATTCTTGGAGAGGCAAGCGTTATCGATCTTGACGTAGTAGTCGCCAGCTAAGAGCAGATTTGTCGTCGATACAGCAAAAAGAAGGGCCGCTGCCAATCCGACAACAGCAATTGCCGAGATCGCCATTGCTATTTTCTTGTTCATGGGTCATTCTCCTTGGTCGTTTTGATCCATGAAGCGATGATGCCGTTGCGGTACCGCGACCGCCATCGATTTGCCTTACTGCTCTCTAACGTTTTTGAAAGGCGATGCAGTGATGCGCCTCCTACTGAAAGAACTGCTCGGACACCGCATGTGGAACTGGAGTCTGTAGAAGATGCGGAACAGGGGTCGGTTCCGCCCCAAATGGTCTATCAGTTCAACAGATCAAACGAGTAACAGGCATTGGCAGAGGAATAATATATCGAGCAAAATGTGACACAACGACCTGACCCTATTGTCACTTGACCCTATTGCCACTTAATACAGAGCTGCTCGCCGATCCTGTGTTCGCTGCTATCGCTGCGACGCACGGGGTCTCTTTACCACAGGTCATCTTGCGGTGGAACCTACAGCGTGGCGTCGTGGTGATTCCCGGGTCGAGCAACCCTGCCCACATCCGCGAGGATGCGAGCGTTTACGATTTTGAGTTGAGCAATGCGGAGATGGCTCGCATCGCAGCACTGAACCGCGACGAGAAGCACGACTGGTACTAGAGGGTTTGGAGGGTGGAAGATGGAGGAGCGGGAATATCTCGAGCGCCTTCTTGCGGGAGAGGCCGTGGAGGCTGGGAGCGAGATGCATCTCATGATGCACAGCATGAGCCAGGAGGCCATCCGCATCTGCATGGAGATCAACGGCGCCTATCACACCCCCGGCGAGCTGAAGGTGCTCATGGAGGAGTTGACGGGGAAGGCCGTTCCTGACGGGTTCGCTCCGTTTCCGCCATTCAACGCCGATTGCGGTAGGAACATCCATCTCGGCGAGAACGTATTCATCAACAGCGGCTGTAAGTTCCAAGACCAGGGCGGCATCTTCATCGGCGACCGATGCCTTATCGGGCACAATGTCGTCATCGTCACCCTCAACCATCATCTTGACGTCAAGCGTCGTGGCGGCATGACGCCGAAACCGGTGCGGCTGGGCAACGACGTATGGGTGGGCTCGGGCGCGATCCTGCTTCCGGGCATAACCGTGGGTGACGGCGCTATCGTGGCCGCAGGGGCCGTGGTCACCAAGGACGTGGCCCCACACACGATAGTCGGCGGCAACCCAGCACGCCTCATCAAGCGAATCGCGAGCGCCACGAGAACGGAGATTATGCCGTCGCCTCAGTGATTTGCGGCGGCAAGCGCCTTCGCGAAGCCCTGCGGGTCGTCTAAACTGAGCCCGATGACACGCGCGCGCTTCTCGCCGAGCATCGTGCGCACCGCAATGGGCTGCTTGACCGCGATCCATATGTTCGCCTGATAGAAAGTTCCGAAATTGAGCTTGTCGCCCTTGGCGAGACCATCGCCGGTCGGCTCAGTGAAGGTGACCTCCCGCACGGCGGCCAGCGGGATGCGCGCCTCCATCTGAATGCCGCATTCCAGGCGCATGCAATCCCCACCGATCGCGACCGGTCGCATAACGCGCGCTCGCGCATCGCCCGCAAGCCACACGACGGCATAGACCGAAAGCGCAGTGATGGCACATGCCGCAGCGACGCTCCACTGCGCAACGAGCAGATGCACCCCAACGATCTCGACGGGAAACGCGAGCGCGAGCCCCAGCATCATGTTCAGGTAACCACCGGCGTTGTGGTAGCTGAACGCCTTCTCACCCGACAGCACGTAGGGCGCGCGCCGCCAGGAGAGCAGCGCGTAGTGCCAGACGCTGAGTTCGGCAGCCGCCAGGTGCGCCGCCGTGTCGTGGCGCACAAGGTAGCGCATCGTCTCCGTGAACCAGACCATGGGGTCGGGGCCCTTCGCCTTCGCGACCCTATAGATGTGAGCAACCTTCAGGCATTCCCGCGCGGCGATGGCAACCTCAACAGGAACCAGCACGCAGAGCAGCCACGGAAGCGCGCCGACCTCCGGCGAGCCGAGCGCGAACACGCTCAGCCCGTAGCCAATCCAGATAACAGGGATGACGCACAGCGATGTGAGGCGGCGCGGGCGCACCACCATGAGATAGAAGCCAGCAGGGATGCCGACCATGAAGTCGAGTGGCAGCGCGATGCCCTCGACGGCGCGCGGGATGCACCCCGTCGATGCAACGCCGTAGACGTACAGCGCGCATGCCACCACGCAGAAGGCGACCAGAGCCGCTCTTCGACTCCTTGCCGTGCTCATAGGCCCTCCTTCACGCTGCCGCGTCCGCTTGCTCAGCCCGACTCATGACCTCCATCTTGCCACAGGCATATTTGCCAAGGCAAATTCTTGGTCAAATGCATATGTTCCAGACTTCGACAACTCGCCTCGTCTCCCCGACGCTGCGCCCGCGCTTAAGATAGCCGGGCACGGCCACGTTCTCGTACAGGGTGAGGTTGCTCACGAGGTTCGCCGCTTGGAAGACGAAGCCGAAGCTCTGCGCCCTCAACTCGGAAAGCCGACTCTCGTTGAACTGGGCGATGTTTTCACCCTCGAATACCACCTGTCCCGAGGTGGGCGCATCCATCCCTGACAGGCAATAGAGCAAGGTTGATTTCCCAGACCCCAACGGCCCCATGATCGCCGTGAAATCTCCCCGGTACAGCTCGAGATCGACGCTTCCCAACACATGCGTCTGCACGCCGTCCGCTACGTAGGTCTTCGCTAGGCGGCGCGTTGTGAGTATGGTTTCCTGCATGATGCAGCCTTTCTTTTGACTACGAACAGCGCCATCGTGGAACGAACAGCATTAAGGAATCATTAAGAACACAACGGGCGAACTACGAACAATCCGAAACGGGAAGCTCGATCGTCGTCTTAAGACCCGGGTGAGCGTTTGTCACACGCAACCGACCTTCCATGCGCTGCACCAAGTACGCCGAGACCCAGACCGGATCCCGGTTGATCGGACACGTTGGACCTCCGGAAGAAGCGCTCGGTCGCGAACGGAAGATCCTCGGCCGCCATACCTGGGCCGAAGTCGCGAACCGAGATCAGATACCGCTCCCCCTCGGTCACCGCTTCGATCTCTACCGGTGAAGCGCCTGCATACTTGATGGAGTTCCCTATGAGGTTGTCGATGACCTGCACAAGCCGTGTTTCGTCAGCCTCTATCACAGCATCGTCGATCCGCCGACATGCAATCTGGATCAAACCCGACGAATCGGCCGCACAACGCTTAATGACAGCGGCTGCCGACAGAGGCATGCACTGTACCGAAATACGATCCAGGCCTGAGAGCGCATGCTGGAACAGATCCTCCACCAGCGCTGATGCCTCATCGCACTTGCGCATGATCGACCGCTCGTAGATGAGCAGCGCATCAAGATTACCCGCCGCCACCTCTTCAGCGAAGCCTTCCAGCCGCGCGAACGGGCGCGCCACTACCCGATACAGGTAGAGCGCTATCAAAACGATGGCCGCGATCACAACGCTGACGGCAGCCGCGACCGCAACCGCCAACACGGCAAGCACGGCTCCCTCCTACGAGCCGCGACGTCAGGCGCTTCCCTTCCTTTGCCATCAACAGTCCTCATCAGGCACGTCGAAACGATAGCCTTCGCCGCGAACCGTCCTGAAGTAGCGGGGCTAGACGGGTCGTCCTCAAGCTTTGCGCGCAGCCAGCTCATATGGACCGAGACCGTTTGCGGCTCTACCTCTGCGAAGGCGCCCCAAGCCTTCACCAAGAGGGCATCACGGCTCAGGCTCGTACCGACGTTGCTCATAAGGACGGATGCAAGTTGAAATTCCCGAGGAGATAGGGCGATCAGCCGCCCGTCCTTCCCGAGCGTTTTCGCCCCGCGGTCAAGCTCGAACGGGCCGACGGAGAGCACGGCCCCATCAGCTTCGCTTCTCCACTCGGGCCTCATCATGAGGGCTTTCGCCTGGGCGAGCATTTCCCGCAGGCTGAACGGCTTGGAGAGGTAGGCGTCGCCTCCCTCTTCCAGGGCGCGGATGCGCGCATCAGGTTCGATACGCGCCGAAGCGAACACCACAGGAACCCCGCTGCGTTCGCGCAAGGTGCGGCAGAGCGCATAGCCGTCATCACCCGGCAAGTTTACATCGACCACGAGACAATCGAAGACAGAATCAGTAAGCAGATCGTAGGCTTCCTCGGCGCTACCAGCGATGCGAGCCGTCATGCCCTCCGACTCGAAGGTACGCTGCATCAAACGCGCGAGCTCGCCATCGTCCTCAACGATCAAAACGTGCGTCACCGCTCACAGCTCCTTGCGCTGCGCGGAGTGCTGCCCCGCGTATTCTCGCTTCAGCACAGCGATGCACGTGCCGCCGATACCATAGCTCGCATCGTCAAGTTCGTGGATGGTGATACTGTAGAACTCGGGAGGCACGCCCATGACCTCTGAGGACACCGCAGTCAGACGTGCAACGAGCGTGCGCTTCTGCTTATTGGTGAGCTTTCAGATTCAATCGCGGTGCGAGGCATTGTTGCTCCTTGGCGCTTTCGATTTCAAACCGCCCCTTCAGCCCTCCCATGATGACGTAGGATGAGGCAGAACGAGACTCGTGCCATCCTGTTAGCAGATATAAAACGGCTATCGTAGAATGAACGAAGCAGCTTTGCACTGCGACCAAGACTCAAAAAAGAAGGTTCAAGATGGCAAATAACCCAAAGGCGAAGCTCAAGACGCTCTATCTCATGCGCATCCTCCAAGACGAGACGGACGCCGAGCACGGGCTTTCGCTTCGGCAGATCATCGAGCGCTTGGCGGACTATGGCATCCAAGCAGAGCGCAAAAGCCTCTATCGCGATATCGAAGTGTTACGCGAGTTCGGATTCGATATCCAGACCTTCCAAAGAAACCCGGTGCAATACGCAATTGTAAAACGAGATTTCACGCTGTCGGAGTTAATGCTGCTTGTGAATGCGGTAGAATCGTGCAAATTTCTCACCGCTCGCCAGTCAAGAACGCTCACCACGAATCTGAAGCTATTGGCAAGCGACCACGAGCGGGTGCTGCTCGATCGGCGCATACACGTACCAGGCAGGATCACCTCCAAAGTGGAGTCGGTGTTTGGCTCGATCGATATGCTGCACGAAGCTATGAGGTGCAAACGGAAAGTTAAGTTCATGTACTACAAGTACGGGTTGGACGGGAAACGGCACGCCACGCATGGCGGCAAACCGCATCTCGTGACGCCTGTCGGCATCACCTTTTCAGACGGCTACTACTATCTGACCGCTTGGAATGATGATCATGAGTGCATGACCGAGTATCGTATTGATCGCATGGAGAGGCTGGACGTGTCCTCGATCAGGGCGACCAGAAACGAGCAGATTACCCACCATGAATTCGAAGGCGAAGACCACGAAGTTTTCGGTCGCTTCGGGGGCGAGCCAGTAACGGCAACACTTCTCGTTGACAGCGACAAAGCCGAGATTATCATGGATCGCTTCGGCGATGCTGCCGAGTGGTTTAGGCACGACGACGAAACTGCTCAGGTGGTTGTCAAGATCCGCAAGTCAGAACCGTTTTTCGGCTGGGTCTCCGGTCTTGGAGGCACCGTGCGCATACACGCCCCGAAGAGTCTGAAAGAAGAGTATCGTGAATACCTCAAACGTCTACTCGAGGACTAAAGAACGAAAGCAACAAGCGCCAGAGACTGGAGCCGTGTCCCTTCTCCTCTGACACATCCCACTACGTTTTGCCGCGCTTCATGCGACAACGCGCGATCAACATAAGCACCAAAGAGATCAGACCGATTCCGGCACATGCGCCTAAGGCCAGCGCGGAATTATCATCTGTCGTTGCGAACTTACCCGCCGCGTCAGCATTTTCGACGAAATGTTTACCACCAGAATCGAAACTGCCTAAATTCCCATTGTTCGATCCCTCAGAGTTAGCATCTCCACTTCCGTCGGTGTTGTGGCCGGAGCCATCTCCGCCAGAAACTGAAGAGTCTGGTATGGCAGCCGGCTTGCGCCATTATTATCGTCATCCTCATCGAAAGGTGGCTTGCCATTGTTGCCCCCATCGCTACCAGTAGGCGGGTTTTCATCGTCGTCGACCGCTACAATCTCAAGAGTATACGTGCGCATATAGGGCTGATCACCATCGGGCGCGATCAGCTTGAAGTCAACCGGACTTGTTGATCCACGCGAACGGAAAACCCCGGTTTGTCCATAGTCGTTCTCGTTCAAACAAAGGCGTACCTGAAAGTCCGGAAAGCGAATGGGATACGATCTCGAGCACAAAAGGTTCAACTTACATGCTCTTCCACGTGACGCAGAGTACCCTCTCCAGTGCTTCCCGATTCGGCAGCGATCATCGAACTGCCAGATGTCGAACTTTCGCGCCATCAGGTGAAGGATGCTGCGCTGCGCAATACATACACGGCATCTTACATATCAAACGAGTAAAAACTACCCTACGTTCGCCTTGATCACCTTGACGAGAAATGCAGTCGCCCCCTTCCCGCAGGCATCGTCGTAGTAAGCTACAAAGCGCGGATCATGCACATATCCCTCTGCAAGCGCCACATGCGCTTCTGGTGTGTAGCCGTCCTCGCCCCAATGAACTCGGATCCACCGGGCGTGCATCTCGGCCAACATTCTCGCAATCTCGGAATCAATATCGCCCTCAGACATTGCCAACTTGAGATTGTTCTTAATGCGCTGCTCCAGCTCCTCCTTGGCATCCCATGCCGCCTTCGACATTCCGAGTATACGCTCGTTTGCCGCGTCAATGGCCGCATCGCCGTAGAGCTCCCGGGCCTCAACCCCATACTCATCCTCAAAGCAAGAGATCGCATCCTTCTTGAGCTGCTCGAATCGCTGCTTGTCATCCATAGCCTCGAAAGCCTCCAATCCCGCCACCGCATGTCTCACGATAGCAATCGTCTCTTCCAGTTCGGATCTCTGTCGACAGAGATCGTTGAGATGGCTTGAAAGCATGCGGCCTATCTCGAAGGCGGGTTCACGAAGCGCATCAACAATGACAGAGAGGGGCACGCAACACTTCCGCAACAAAAGAATATGCTGGAGCGTGCGCACATCTGCCGCACTATAGGTGCGATAGCCGTTATTCGCTCGCTTTGGCACCAAAAGACCGATCTCGTCATAATAGCGAAGCGTGCGCGCGGTTACGCCCGCCAGGTCAGCGAGTTCCTTGATGCCATACATCTTTGAATCTTCCATCACGTTGAATTCGACTCCCTTCTTTGACTAAACCGCTGCTTATTGCCATCTAAGACAAGGCTAAACCTTGACGTAGCGTCACAGTCAAATCCCATTCAGACCTACAATCTCAATTCCGCTTCACCCCGGCGCTTCATAGGCCTAAGAAGTGGCACGAAGCTCTCACCTTGTGGCGTCAACGTATACTCAACGCGCAGAGATATCTCGCCGGAATCCGTGCTTGCAAGAAATCCATCCTCCACCAGCTCTTTGGGTTACTTGGAAAATCGACTCAGAGACGTTGCCAATGCAGCGGCGCAACTGCCTGAAATGGTGCACATCCCTGAAGGCGACGTAGATAAGGATTTCGATCTTCCACTTCCTGTCAATCATGTGTTGTATAGTCGACAGCGGTTTGCATCGTTTGGCCTCTTCATTGCATCTATGCGCCATAGCTTTCTCCTTTGCAGATCCTTCGCAGGCTTTGATGCTTTCTGAGTGCATCCAATACTAAACTCGCCGAACTTGCAGCGACCGAATGTGCGGAATGGTCGTATGGGGCACCCAAAATGGGTATCGCCAGTTCTTCATCTAACCTGACCTAACTCGAAACGGCGCTTGCCAAAGGCTCCGCTGAATAACCAATGCCGAAATTACAACATGCGCTCCTTCAAAAAAGCCATGCGTAACGATAGGGTCATCCCTTTGCCTCGTTCACGCATCGGCAACGGCGTGGTGACCTTTGCGAAGCGCTTCGGGCGGCAAAACGGTGGCCCATATGATGCGTTCTCTACAATGGATTTACCGAAGAATCGAAAACTCGATATCACATCAATATTCAGACAGAATAACGCAGATTACGAACCAGCAGGAAAAGGAAGGAATAACAGATGGAAATCAAGAGTGTGACCGTTGCAGGAGGCGGTGTTCTCGGCAGCCAGATCGCGCTGCAGAGCGCCTATAAAGGGTTCGATGTGACCATGTGGCTTCGCAGCGAAGGCTCCATCGGGCGCGCACAGCCGAAGCTAGATCGCTTGGTGGGCATCTACACCCAGACCTTGGAAGCCATGAAGACAGACCCGCACGCATACTGCCGCGGCCTGGCGGATTCGCCGGATGTGCCGCCCGAGAAACTGGATGAACTCGTCGCGAGGGCCAAAGCAGCGCGCGGTGCCATCAAGCTCACGACGGATATTGCCGAGGCGTTCGGCGATGCAGACCTGGTGATCGAGGCCATCGCCGAGGTGATGAGCGAAAAGGAGGCGTTCTACCGTTCCATCACATCAGTGTTGCCTGAGCGCACGATCCTCTGCACGAATTCGTCCACACTGCTCCCCAGCGCCATGATGGACTTCACTGGGCGCCCGGATCGGTTCTTGGCGCTGCATTTCGCGAACAACATCTGGAAGAACAACACGGCAGAGGTCATGGGCACCAGCGAAACGTCAGCTGATTCATACCGCAGCGTCGTGCAGTTCGCTCAGGCCATCGGGATGATCCCGTTGGAACTAAACCGGGAACAAGCGGGCTACCTGCTGAATAGCATGCTGGTGCCGTTCTTGAACGCGGCAGAAGCGCTACTGGCCAACGACGTGGCTGACGTAGAAACGATAGACAAGGCGTGGATGCTGGGTACAGGTGCGCCGCTGGGGCCGTTCCGCATCCTAGACATCGTGGGACTCAACACCGCCTACAACATCGTGGCGGCAAGCCCACAGGCGCAGGACCCGAACAGCACGCCCGGACGCATCGCCGCTCTGCTCAAAAAGCTGATCGACGAAGGCCGCACCGGCGTGAACGCGAAAGCTGGTTTCTACACCTACGACTGATGCTCAAGATGCAGGATAGGGAACGGCTCTGTCCTGCATCTGCCACATGCGCATGGTAGCGCGCCTGGGCTCGGGCAGTGACCTCGGGCGGTGGTCAAATTCGGACGACGACCAAGTTCGAACGATGACAGAGTTCGGAAAACGACCAAGTTCGAACGACGACAGAGTTCGGAAAACGGCCGAATTCGGGCAACGACAGAATTCAGGCGTTGCGTTGCTGCTTAACTATACCTCTCTGTTTTAGAGCCAATCAGCGGTTCCAGTGCCTTCGCGAGCCAGTAGACCCTGGAGACCTTCAGACATTCCCGAACCACAATGGCAAGTTCAACAGGTATCAGCCTTCCCTATCGCGGGCTTTTCGATGCATTTCTCACGCAAGAACGAAATAAGTTCATCGGGGATATTGCTTTCATAAAACGCCACCAGCAATCCGAAGAACTCATCTTGGGAGTCAATGGGCACAGCCAGGATGCCCTCGCCCGAATGGATGAGGATGTCGTTGGCAATAAGCTGAGCTGTCCGCTTGTTGCCGTCGCGGAACAGCTGCGAGCGACACGTCCATGCGAATGCAAGCACATCGGCGGTCTGAGGGTACGTGACAGCGATGCCCTCGAGTCGAGCCTCTTTCCAGATGCTGTCCACCAAGTTTCGTTTAGCGAGGAAGATGTTGTCCTCAAGGGAGAGCCTTCCATGTGCGGTCATCGGATATCGACCCCTTCGGCTTCAAGGAATTGGCGCAGAGCAGCTTCATACACGTCGTTCTTCTTAAGTCGGCGCCCTTGCTTTCGCGCGTGGTAGATGTAGTCGTCAACGGCATCGACAAGGCCCTCGTCGATGGTCAGCCCCACCTTCACCTTTTGGGAGGAACTCATGGGGCGCTTCAACCTGCACGCAGAATGGGGTTTTGCTGCGGATGCCGCCGCTTCGCTACCGGAATCGCCAGCACGCACTTCCCCTTGTTTTGAAAGGCGAGTAGAGGCCTCAAGAAATTCTTCAAACGATGCTGGTTTAGCAACCTCGGACACAGTGACCCCCCAAAGGAATATTTCTAGAAATCTAGCATTCTATTTTTCTTCTCAGTGCGGCGCATGTCAAGGGCCGAGGATGCCTCGCCTTCATCTCAACACCAAGCATCGGCGATAGCATGTCTCATATCAAACTCCTTGCGATCCCGCCTAAAGTCTCAAGATACAGAATTGCGATATCCCAACTTATGATCTAGCAATATGCTGCAGAAATCGAAAAAGTATCGCGGCCCTTGCAAAGATTGAGCGATTCCGTGCGAACGTGTGTCGTATAAGGAACGACGCGGCAGTGAGCTGTCGGCATGAGGGCGCATAGATACTGGAACTGGATCAACGCGGCGGTACGACTGCGGCCGCTGGGGCTTCTTCATTATGCGACCATGGGACACCCGGCTAGGATGATCCGAGTGCTCGAAGTATAATGAGGACGATGCCCTCGTAATGCGTTTCAGAGCAAAAGGCGAAAGGTCGAATAAGGTGCACAACCCCAAGGCGAAGCTCAAGACGCTCTACGTCATGCGCATCCTTCAGAACGAGACAGATGCCGAGCACGGGCTCTCGCTTCGCGAGATCATCGAGCGTCTGGGAGACTACGGCATACAAGCAGAGCGCAAGGGCCTCTACACCGATATCCAGGCCCTGCGGGAGTTCGGCGTGGACATCCAGACCTTCCAGAGGAACCCGGTGCAGTACGCCATCGTGAGGCGGGACTTCGACCTCTCCGAGCTGATGCTCTTGGTGGATGCCGTGGAGTCATGCAAGTTCCTCACCAAACGGCAATCGAGGGCGCTCACCATGAACCTTAAGCTGCTCGCGAGCGACCACGAGCGCGCGCTGCTCAACCGTCGCATACACGTGCCGGGGCGCATCACCTCGAAGAACGACAGTGTTTTCGGGTGTATCGACATCCTGCACGAGGCTATGCGAAACCACCTGAAGGTCGAGTTCATGTACTACAAGTACAACGTGGACGGCAACCGCTACGCCACACACGACGGCAAGCCCCATCTGGTGACGCCCGTGGGCATCACCTACGACGACGGCTACTACTACCTGACGGCGTGGAACGATGCCCATGAGGCGATGACAGAGTTTCGCATCGACCGCATGGACAAGCTCAAGGTGTCCGATGAACGCGCAACCAGGAACGAGCAGATAACGCACCATACCTACGAGGGCGACGAGCACGAGAGCTTCGGCCGCTTCGTGGGGGATCCGGTGACGGCGACGCTCCTGGTGGACGCCGACAAGATAGAGATCATCATGGACCGCTTCGGAGATGCGGCTGAGATCTTCGCGAAGAACAAGAACGTGGGCAAGGCCGTGGTGAAGATCCGCAAGAGCCCGCAGTTCTTCGGCTGGGTCGCAGGTATGGATGGAGCTGTAAAGGTAGACGGACCGAAGAGCCTGAAGAAGGAATACAACGAGTACCTAAAGGGTTTGATTGAAGAGTGACAGAGTTGGCAGAACATATGAGCAGCTCCGAGGACATCTCGATCCCTCGCGACATCGCCCGGCTGAATGAAATTGGCGTACTTGGCACGCTGCTCAAGGACAATTCTACAGACGGGAACATCGTATGGGGCACCTCGGCTTACGAGGGGCTGGGTGCGGAATACCGCGCTACTGACGAGATGACCGTCGATGCGATCACGGGCGATCGCATCGAGATGATTCGTCGCCGCGCCCGGAAGGACAAGGATGAGCGGACGAACCTCACGAGATCCCATGCGGAGGTTTTCACACCTACCTGGATTTGCAAGTTGATGATCGACCACGCTGACGAGGCATGGCTGCAGAACCAGACCCGCGAAGCCTCTTGGAAGGAAATCATTCAATCGCCCAGACTGGAGATTACCTGCGGCGAGGCACCCTATCTTTTCGGACGATACGATGCGGCCAATGGAAATCCCATCGCGTTCGAGGACCGTATCGGCATATATGACCGCAAGCTATATCTGATAGCTGCCAATACGAGCCGCCGACAAGACTTCATGAGATGGGCAATTAAAGCCCTTCAGTCAACTTATGGCTATGAGTTCCAAGGCGACAACCTGCTGATTGCTCGAATCAACGCGTTCGCCACAATAGAAGAAGCGCTAGACTGCGCCGGTTACAAGCCCTTGGAGCAGAGCGAAGCTGAGGGTATAGCTGAAACAATTAGCTGGAACCTCTGGCAAATGGACGGACTTACTAAGTGCGTTCCATTCGGTTCGCATAAGGAAGAAAACCCACAGATGGACTTGTTCGGAGGGTTGTTCGATGACCCTCCATCCGAGCAAGAGACACTATTTCCGGATAGAGGATTGGCAAAGATTAAAAACTGGAGCACAGGCGAGACGGTTGAGTTTGACGGCGTTTCGAGGGAAGGCAAAGCCATGAAGTTTGATTACATAATCGGGAACCCGCCATATCAGGAAGAAGTAGCTGGCGAGAACAAGAACTCAGCGGCGCCGATATACCATCATTTTATGGAAGGTGCTTACGAAATAAGCGACGTTGTCGAACTCATTCATCCTGCCCGGTTTCTTTTCAATGCCGGGAGCACGCCAAAATCCTGGAATGAAAAAATGCTTAACGACGAACACCTATCCATTCTCTATTTTGAGCCAGATAGCTCAAAGGTGTTTCCCGGAACGGATATTAAGGGCGGAGTTGCCATTACCATTCGCAGCAAAGATAAAGATTATGGACGCATCGGGACATTCACAGCCTATCCAGAATTGAATTCACTGCTCTCAATGATTGATGCCAATCATGCAAGTCGTTCGTTTAGCGACATAGTGATTACTAGGACGGCATATAGGCTTACCGACATGCTGCACGAGGACAACCCCGATGCGATCAAGCAGCTTAGTACTGGGCATCCGTACGACATGTCAACTAACATTTTTGATCGCCTGCCCTCGGTCTTTTTCGACCGTGACCCCAAGGATGGACACGAGTACATTAGGATACTTGGCCGCGAAGATAACGAACGAACGGAAAAATATATTCGCTCTGAATACGTGAATGATCCAGGTAACTTAAGAAAATGGAAGGTATTTGTTCCTGCCGCTAATGGCTCAGGCACTTTCGGCGAAACACTTAGCGCTCCCATAATTGGCGAGCCACTCGTAGGTCACACAGAATCTTTCATTAGCATCGGAAACTTCGACACTCGCTCAGAATCAGAAGCGGCAATGAAGTATATCAAGTCTAAATTTGCTAGATCCCTGTTAGGAGTCCTCAAGGCTACCCAACACAATCCACCGGAGAAATGGAAATACATTCCAATGCAAGACTTCAGCAACAACTCCGATATTGATTGGTCGCTCACCGTACCCGAGATCGACAAGCAGCTCTATAAGAAATACGGGTTGTCGTCAGACGAGATCGATTTCATCGAATCCCATGTGAAGGAGATGGTATAACAATGGCCACCTCCGATATCACAAGCAAGGTCAAAAGCTCATTTCGGGCCATTCCGACTATCTACGCATACACAACTCCAGGTTACACCCCTCATGATGGCTGGACGAAGATCGGATACACGGAACAGGACGCAGATACCCGCATCAAGCAACAGACATATACCGCCGACATCGAGACCAAGCTCGAATGGCAAGGAAATGCCATCTACGAGGACGGTACAGGCGATACCTTCCGAGATACGGATTTCCACAACTATCTCGTGAAGCTAGGCTACGAGAAGAAGCCCTCCAAAGAGTGGGTGCATATCACGCCTGCCGACTCACACCAGAAGTTCTTCGACTTCCGCATTAACAGAGGGTTGTTGGAGGCACACTCCGCAGTTTCCTATAACCTTCGCGCAGAGCAGGAACGCGCTTCTACCGAGACAGCAGATTATGCCAAGCTCCATGAAGGTGCGGAGTTCCTTTGGAACGCCAAGCCCCGCTTCGGGAAAACGCTTACCTCGTACGACCTATGCAAGCGCCTCGGTGCACACACTGTGCTCATCGTCACCAATCGCCCTGCCATCGCAAATAGCTGGTACGACGACTACGTGAAGTTCTTGGGCATTGATAGCGGGTACCATTTCATCTCCAGCGCTGGCTCCATCACCAAACAAGCCTTCGTGAAAAACCGCGAGGAGTACCTTTCCTACCGAAGGAACAACCCTGATGAGGCAAAGGACTTCATCACTTTCGTGAGCCTGCAAGACCTCAAGGGATCCGAACGCTTCGGCGGAGGCTATCAAAAACTTGAATGGATAGCCGATATCAACTGGGACATTCTCATCATCGATGAGGCTCATGAGGGCGTCGACACCTTTAAGACCGATGTAGCCTTCGACCAGATCAAGAGGAAGTTCACACTTCATCTTTCAGGCACGCCCTTCAAGGCATTGGCCAACGAGAAGTTCCCGGAGAGCGCGATCTTCAACTGGACCTACGCCGACGAGCAACAGGCGAAGCGGGACTGGGACGACGCAGATGAGCGCAATCCCTACGCCGACCTGCCCCAGCTCAACATGTTCACCTACCGCATGAGCGACATCGTCGAGGAAGAGGTCGCAGAGGGCATGGAGATCGACGGCGAGACCGTCGAGTACGCCTTCGACCTCAACGAGTTCTTCAGCACCAAGGACAACGGCGCGTTCACCTACAGCAGCGACATCGACAAGTTCCTCGACGCACTCACAACGCAGACTAAGTTCCCGTTCAGCACCCCTGAGCTCAGATCCGAGCTGCGCCACACGTTCTGGATGCTCGATCGAGTGGATTCCGCACGCGCGCTCGCGAAGAAGCTCAAGGCTCATCCCGTGTTCGGCAATTACGAGATCGTACTAGCGGCAGGAGACGGCAAGATAGACGACTCCGAAGAGACCCAGAAGGCATTCGACAAGGTGCGAGACGCCATCGCCAAACACGACAAGACCATCACTCTCTCAGTTGGGCAGCTCACGACCGGCGTCACCATCCCCGAATGGACCGCAGTGCTCATGCTCTCCAACATGAAGAGCCCGTCCCTCTACATGCAAGCCGCGTTCCGCGCCCAGAACCCGTGCCTTTTCTACCGAGACGGAAAATACCTACGCAAGGAAAACGCTTACGTCTTCGACTTCGACCCCGCACGCACGCTGACCATCTTCGAGCAGTTCGCCAACGACCTCTACAGCGACACGGCGGCCGCTGGAGGGGACACGGACACGCGCAAGCGCCGAATCCTCACGCTCCTGAACTTCTTCCCGGTCTATGGCGAGGACAGCGACGGGCAGATGGAGGAGCTGGATGCGGAGAAGGTTCTCTCGATACCGCGAAAGATCCGCTCACAAGAGGTGGTGCGCCGCGGGTTCATGAGCGACTTCCTCTTCCAGAACATCTCCAACGTGTTCCATGCGCCCAAAGAGGTCCTCGATATAATCGAGAGCCTCGAGCCATTCAAGGCCCCGGACAAGGACCTCGGAATCACCGAGGGCGAGACTGCGCGAGAGCTCGACCTGGATGCTGACGGCAACGTTGACATTCCCGAAGAGCAGGTCATCGGATTGGCAAGCGACCTCTTCGGAGACCGCGTCTACGGCGAGGTCGAGGAAGCGTTCGATTACGCCATCGTCACGATCGTGGACGAGGGTATCGAGGAGGACGACGAGGACAAGATGCTCAAGAACCTTGAGCAGGTGTTCGCCCGTGACGTTACCAAGCCGCTCGTGGCCGCTGCCGAGGAAAACTACGGAAAGGACCTGAAGGTTGCTCAGCGCAAGCGCGTAGAGCGAAAGATAAAGACGAATGCCGATATCGCCCTCAACCGCGAGGTCGGCAATTATAAGATTGAGCGCACGATGATCGAGCGAGAGCGTGCCGACAAGATCGCCAACGCGACCTCCGATCAGGAGCGTGCGAGCATAAACGCCGAGATGGACCAGCGCAAGGCAGAGGCCGCGAAGGATCTAAAGAGGGCACTTGAGACGAAGAAATCGGAGCTCATCCAGACCGCAGGCACCGAGATCGTGCGCGAGGTCGAGACCGCCAAAAAGGAGGCGCGCAAGAACAGCATCGAGATGACCATCAGGGACCATCTTCGCGGCTTCTCGCGCACCATACCCAGCTTCCTCATGGCATACGGCGATGACGATCTCTGCCTTGCGAACATCGACGACTACACAGAAGACGATGTCTTCTATGAAGTTACGGGCATCACCGAGGACCAGTTCCGCTTCCTGCGCGATGGCGGAGATTACAAGGACTCTGAAACCGGCAAGATGCGCCACTTCGACGGCAACCTCTTCGACCCTGTCGTCTTCGACGATTCTGTCAAGGAGTTCCTGCGTCTTCGCAATGAGCTTGCTGATTACTTCGACGAGTCTCATACGGAGGACATCTTCACATACATCCCGCCACAGAAGACCAACCAGATCTACACTCCCCGATGGGTGGTCAAGAAGATGGTCGACGCCCTGGAGGAGGAGAACCCCGGGTGCTACGACGACCCGAACGCAACTTTCGCGGACCTGTACATGAAGTCTGGGCTCTATATCACCGAGATTGTGAAGAGGCTCTTTAGTAGCGATGGTTTGAAGAGGGCCTATCCCGACGAGCAGGAGCGAATCCAGCACATCCTCACGGAGCAGGTCTACGGTATGGCTCCAACTAGAATTATCTATCTGATTGCGATGAACTACATCTTCGGCTTCGATCCCGAACTTTGTGAGAAGGCTCTTGCTGACGGTCTCCCCAATTTCGCAGAAGGAGACGCGGCTCAGGCATCCAAAGACGGGAATCTGCCTGAGCTCGTAGACGAAGTATTTAACTGCCGCCAACAAGGAGGGAAATAGTGGATTATCACTACACGATGCAGGTGTGCATGAATGGTCATGTCACTGAAGAGAGAATGGAAGAGCGAACCTGCGAGGTGGATTATTGCGAAGAGTGTGGTGCAAAGGCAATATGCGAGTGCCCCACTTGCGGCACACCCATCAAAGGAGAAGAGCGCTTTGACGGTATTGTCGCCATCGGCTTTGAAGCTGAACCGCCTAAATATTGCTACAAGTGCGGAGACCCGTTCCCTTGGACTAAAGCGTCATTAGAGGCACTAGAGGAACTTGCTCAGCTTGATGATTTGCTGGACGAAAATGACGTGAAGGACCTTTCAGTTTCGGCAAAAGAAATAATGAGCGAAACCCCAAAGACCAAAGTGGCCGCTATAAAGTTCAAGAAGATACTTTCACGAGCAGGCTCAGAAACAGCCACAGCTGCAAGAGAATTATTTGTAGACATCGTTGCCGAAACAGCTAAACGGACGATTTGGCCAAGCTAATCCTCAATGATGCCAAGAAGATAGAAGTGTGAGCACAATGGCAAGTTCCATAGAGGTAAACAAAAAAAGAGTGTGCGACTTCCTCGCCGAGGGTAAAGAGCACAAGTTCGTTATTCCCGAGTACCAGCGACCATATGAGTGGGATCAGGAGCAGGTCGACACCCTATTCGACGATCTCTGGGAGTTCTCGGCCAGCGAAAAGGATGAGAGCGAGGACTACTTCCTCGGTTGCATCGTGTTCTTCGAAAACGAGGGCGAGTACGAGATTATCGACGGGCAGCAGAGACTAACTTCACTCTTCCTGTTCCTAAGGGCAATCTATGGAGCCCTTGAGGCCGGAGAGGAATCCAAGCAGTCCAAGAACTTCATGGGCAAAATCGAGAAATCCATCTGGCCAGAAGATGATCTAACAGGCGAGGTGTTCAAAGACAGGACTCTGCTCGAATCACGAGTCGTAGACTCGCAGTTCGGCGATGTTCTAACTGACATTTTGACTACCGGGTCAGCAATCGACGAGCATGATGATCACTACTCGGAGAACTTCAGGAGGTTCCAATCCCGTTTCAAGGAAGCTGCCGCTGAGAACAGCCTATCGATCTACCAATTCCTCAACGACATCACAAAGCATGTGATCATCTTCCCGATTCAGGCAGATACTCAGGAGACCGCATTGAGGATCTTTTCTACCCTGAACGATCGCGGCCTCCCTCTTTCCGATGCTGACATATTCAAGGCAAAGATATACGGCTTCTTAAACGATGCCGAAAAGGATCAGTTCATCAAGGAGTGGAAAGCGCTTGACGAGCGCGCAAATGAGTCTGGCGAGAGCATCCAAAGGCTCTTTTATTACTACATGTTTTATCTCCGTGCCCAGGAAGAAGACGTCAGCACGACCACGCCGGGCGTGCGAAGGTACTACGCCGATAATAAGTTCTCCCGTCTCAAAGATCCTGCGCTGATGGATGATCTCGACGCCATGATGGACATCTGGGAAGTCGTGAATGCGAGAATGATAGACGAGGAGAAACCTTGGACCAACAATACCGAGATCCGAAAGATCCTCGATACTCTCAACATGTATCCCAACGAGTTTTGGAAGTATCCTGTAACTGTTTACTACCTGGAGCACAGAAATAAAGAGGGGTTCGAGGTCAAGTTCCTGGCTTTCCTGAAGAAGCTCGCCGCCGAGATGTTCGCGAAGTTCCTCAAGACTCCAACGGTTAGTGCGGTTAAGCCTGGTGTCATGAAGCTCAACGCATCCATCCTCAAAAGTGATACCCCCGAGTTCGAGTTCGGCGAGGTTGACTGGAAGTCGATTCGAGACCAGGTTAAACTCCCCAACAAGCGCTCGTTTAGAATGCTACTCGCACTTCACGCCTACACAGAGCAAGACAACCTGCTACCTGCCAAATGGGAGATTGAGCACATCTTTCCGAAGAAATGGCAATCGAGCCATTTCCCAACTTATGACGAGTCTATCGTGAACGAGAAGATTAAACATATCGGGAACAAGGTCCCCTTCGAGAAGAAGCTCAACATCGTGGCAAGCAACGGATACTTCGAGAAGAAGCAGAAGGAATACGAGAAATCGGAGGTAGAGGTTACCAAAGCCTTATCCGAAAAATCCCCTGCATCATGGGAGCTTCAGGACATTGACGAGCGGGATGTGCGGGTCACAGATACAATAATCGAGACGCTTCAGGAGTGGAGTGGCAGTTATCAGGCAAACGCAGAAGACACTTTGATACCGATCATGAGCGATGAAGATGCTGAGGCTCTGAAGGCGCTAAAGGAAAAGTACGGCAATTCAATACTTGGACTTTAATCTATTTCCGGGTCAGACAAACGATTCCAGAAGGGTCGCGCTGAGCGCAGCCCTTCCTATTAGATCTGCGAACGAGGAGTCAGATCGCCACGCAATGCAGCTCTCCTCGCTGGCACCTATCAGAGCCCCTAGTTGAAACTTCTGCGTGTCAACAGCTCCTCGCTTGGCCTTCAGGCCGCCCATGACGTTCCATACGAGTAGATCATCGTTCTCGAACCGAAACACGACCGTGGTGCCGTTCTGCCAGTTTTGCGCGTCGCAATCCCATACCCGAAACACATCTGCAAGGTAATCGTCGTCGAACTCCTCGAACAGCTCGACCACCTCGTTGCTGATAAAGGGCAGTACTTCGTTACTCATTTCAACCTAGCAATCTCTCGTTTTTCTCGGAGTCTAAATCGCACAGGAAAAGAAAGACGCCCTCACATGGGACACCCGCAAAGCCATTCCCTTCCACGTCGATCCCGGGCAAACTCCTGGATAAACCTCTGGAACACGTTTGCTATGGCGTTCCGCGCGTTCAGGAACTGATAGGTAGAGCGGAACACGACAATAGCAGCCATGTTTTCGCCCGGAGACGCATCAAAGGGTGTCCCATCAAGCGACATCTAACCTTTTGCAAAAGAAGGATAATACAGGTTGTAAGAACAGAAAACCTTGCAAAGGGAGAGCCAATGAAAGACCTCGAACCCAATCTTATCAAAATCAGCGCAACAGCCAGAGCAAGCAAAGAGCCGGATCAAGTTGAACTCGATATATCGTTCTACGGGGAATGTAACGAGAAGGACGAGTGCATTACTCAATACAACAAAGACCTCTCGGCAATCCTCTTAGCCCTCGACAATATAGGGTTTGACAAGGAATCTATAAGGCAGAGCGGCTTCAAGGTTTACCCACATAAGGAGAGCGTTTACGAAAAGGTGGGAGAAGACAAGGATGATTACTACTATAGGACGGAGATGGTGAAAGGCTACGAGTATGAGTCGCACGCGACCCTGCTCATGGATGCCGACGAAGACCTCTACGGCAATGCGTGGCTCGCGCTTCTTGAAACAGATGGGAGCTTCAGTTTCCAATTCGACTTCGGACTGAAGGACGAGGCTTCAGTGGAGAAGGAGCTTTTGGCGAGCGCGGTCGAGCAGGCAAAGGCAAGAGCCGAGATACTGGCGTCAGCGGCAGGTGCTAGTCTTGGGAGGATTGCAAGCATCGAGCATACGGTCAGGAATACCTTTGACGGCTATGCTGGTCACTTTCTGTGCTGCGAAGACTCGTGCATGAGCACTCCGAGCAATGAAAACATGATCCCCGACTTCAATCCGGACGACATCACAGTGTACTGCTCGATCGAAGCCGCATGGTTCATAGAGCAGTCTTGAGCATATGTGAACGCGCGGTTCAGGGTTATCGAGTCGTTGATGATCGGGTCAAACGTCAGCCGTGCTCCCGCATCCCCGCATTCCCTCGTCGCGCTCAAAACCGATTGTCCTATAATCCTCGTATGCGCAGCTGAGCCCATCGACTACCCAAGCTTCACGAACAGACCCTGAGGAGAGGAAGCATGAGCACGAAGCAGAACATACCTCAGGAGAAGCTCATAGAATACTTCACGAACATCGCGGAATATCTTGGACGAGCACGCCAAAGCGATGCGTCGGAGGCGGGCGATCAGGAACAAGGTCAGGCAGGCTATTCCCTCCTTTGGTATTACGAGAACTTCATCAACCGCGATCTCGACAAAAACCAACCTCGAACGTATTCTCCCCTTCTGGATGCGTACCTTGGCTCCCGTATCAAAGCGGTATCCAAGCCCGCCCCGATCGATTCCGAAGACATAAAGCGAGAAAACGGTCTTCTGGATTCAAGATTCCCAGACAGCGCATACAACCTGAATGAGCAACAGAAAACAGCCGTTCATAAGGCGCTGCACTATCCCCTCTCCATCATCAAAGGGCCGCCAGGGACGGGCAAAACTGAGACCATTCTCCGCATCGCAGCGCTCGCGATCGCACAGGGCGAAACAGTTGCCGCCGTATCAACGAACTCCTCAGCCGTGAAGAATATCGAAGACAAGCTGAGCGCTATCCTGAATAAACCTCGGGAGGAGCTGGCGACCCTGGACTTCAAAGCTACCTGCGAAGAGAATTACGCGCTCAATCTCGCCACAAAGCATGCCGCGCTCGGCAATTCAGGACGCCGCAAAACCGTCGTTGATCCCCTGACAGGCAAGCAGTTCGAATTCAACGCCGACAAGGTTCGCGACATAGCTGGTTGGGAGCAGAGCATCACGTTCTCCGACTTCACCGGATCGTTCCCCTTCATCACGAGCACGATCCATTCCTTGAAAAAGTGCTTCGTTGATGGAGCGGAGTCAAAGTACGACCTGCTGATCATGGATGAAGCGTCGCAATCGAACCATATCGTGGGTATCGTCGCGCTCAGCTGTGCCAAGCGAATCGTCATCGTGGGCGACGAAGAGCAATTGCCTCCCGTGCTGACAGAAGATGCTCAGGAGGAAGCAGCGCGATTCGCGGCGAACTTGGGGGTTTCTGAATCGGACTCTCCTTCTTTTTCGCCCTACAGCTTTAGCGTTAGGAATGCCAGCTTCCTTCAGTCTTGCTATGAGATATTCGCCCCAAAAGAAACCGATAATGGCCCGTCCCTGAAGACGATGCTCACAGAGCATCATCGCTGCCACCCGACGATCATCCAATTCTGCAACCAATACATATACGGCAACCGCCTGGAGATCAAAACCGATTTCGAGGATGCGGATACCAACCCTTTTCCCTTAAGCATCCTCTGGTACGAGGGAGATTACCGGGAGCGCATCCAGCTTCAACAGGATCCGCGGAAAAACGATGGCGCAGCCGTTCGCTCGAGCTTCGTCAACCGAAAGCAGCTTGCCATACTCAGGACAGAAGAGCGAGAGCATCTCGAATCTCTCATTCTGCATAAGCGGTCCATTTGCATCCTGTCTCCTTTCAGAGGGCAGATCGCTTTGGTCAAGGCATACCTCCAAGAGCTGCTCGACGAGATCGGAAGCGCCGGTGCGGAAGAGATCCTCGCCGTGGAACGGATCGGCGATGGCGAATCGGAGAGCGACAGCTCCGACAAGATGTGCGCGCTCACGATACACAAATCGCAAGGACAGGAATTCGATACCGTATATCTGCTACCGGTCGAAGATGGAAATTGGGAATGGCCGTGGTCGCAAGGAAAGCGGCTCGTCAATGTCGCGGTCTCCCGCGCCAAGCATGAACTGAGGGTCATCCTATCCACGAAGCTAATGTCCAACGAAGCGCAAAAGGAACTCGCAAAACGACAGGTAGCGGTCGTGAAGCCAGCCCGAGAACAAGATGACGAGAACGACGAGCAAATGTATGTCAGAAAGCTCGTCGATTATGCGCGCGAGACGTACGCCAGCCTCGATGCTCAAGATCGCGAAGGATTGAAACTGGAGTTCGGCATCCGCAGATCCTGCATCGTGTCCATCTTCGACGAGATCCCCTTTAAGCAATCGCCCACGAAGAGCCCTTGCGACTATGCCCCCGAAGCATGCATCGAAGATGCGCTCGCAGCCTCCATGCTCGAATGCCTTTGCTTCGAGAGGAACGTGACGTTCGATCGGATCTTGATAGGAGACGCCCGCGAAAAGCTCGCTGATCGGTGCGATGGGTTTTACGCATGCGCATCTCAGGCCCATTTCGATTTCGTCATCTTCGACCCTGTTACGGGACGGCTTATCCTGGCCATAGAGGTCGACGGTGCGCATCATCGATACTCACGAAGGACGACCGAGAAGCGTTCCGTAGAGAGCTACGACACCATGAAGGACAGCATCATGCGCGATGTCTGCAATGCGTCGCTGGCGTGGCTCGGCCCCATCCACGACGGCTCTTTTGGTAGGGATGCGTATCCTGACGGCTGTCCCGAAGACCAACAACGCTCCGAAGAAGATGAGCCTTCAACAAGTTCCAGCACACAGGCCGAAGAGGTTGCCCCTATAACGGCGCTGGATTGGTGCTGTACCCCAGACGATTTGAACGCCGACTCCTCTTCCTTCGTCTTCCTCCGGATCCCATCCGATGGGAGCACCTATGGGGAAACAGATGCTCTGGCCTCTTCCTTGCGCTCCCTTCTTGGCTCACCTTCGCTCGTCCCTCCTCCGACCATCGAGGATTACATACGACGCCAACTGAGCCTCAACAAGAGCGGAGGCGGCGGTCACGTCTTCGTTTCCGAAGCGATACGGCGAGGAGATGGCCCGATCCCCATATCGAAGTGTCTTGAAGCATGGAAGCAGAAGCCGGCGCTTCAACAAAAGCTGAAGACCGTGGATGCCCAGCACATGAACAAGTGCCTGCTTCGAGCCGGCTATCACTATCTTGAGAACGAGAACCCTAGCACGAGAAAGCCAACTGAAAAGGGCACGAAAATAGGGATCGAGAGTAAGACGGGAAAGGGCGAGAACGGAGCATACGTTTTCCCTGTCTATACGCAAGCGGCACAGTCCCATATTCTCCAAAACCTAGATTCCATCCTTGAGCATGGGAGCGATTGAGCCGGTTGCGACTGCTTTCCTGTATGTTCCTACGATCGCATGGACAAGTCGCCGCATCAGCCTCGCCGCAGAGCCGATCACGGCCGTACATACGCCTCCCCACACCCAAATGATCTGATCCTATTGTCATCGAGAGATAACGAAAGCATCACCATTTCGTCCGGCTCTCCGCCTCGTTTGAGCTGCTGCATCTGCTAGCTGCCCGTCGTGCGCAACCAAGAGAATGGTCCCCGGGAAATCGGCAAGCATCCTCTGGAGAGCCTCAATGGAGTCGGCATCGAGATGATTCGCCAGCTCATCGAGCACAAGGAGGTTAGGATCCGCGACGAGCTGTTCAGCGAGCACGAGCTTGCGGAGCTCGTCTGCAGCTTTGGCGAGCCGTGCGCCCATAGCGAACGAGAGCTTTCCCGCAACGCCGCCCTTTCCGGAGACAATGGCTCGCCCGATCTGCTCGCGATCCCTTATCGCAGCAGCATGCTCGCCCGGCGCCAGATCGCTCGCCTTCGAGTAGTCGCCAGGCTGCATGGCTAAGCACGTTTTTCGAAATGCCCCCTCCATCACCATTCCGTTGCCGCAGCCTCTGTCGAGAATGGCGCCACTACCCCGAAGACGAAGGCGCTGACGAAGCGACATGCGAACATGCTGGCGACGAACCTGCGACTGACGGCATTGCAACAGACGCCAGGCTGCCTTATGATCGATCGCAAATCGGACAACCCTACACGAGAAGGCACCTATGGACAAGAACACCTTCGATTACATCGCCGAGCGCGCCGACATCCTTGAGGCATCTATGGCGAGCACGCAGATAACAAAGGATGCGGCCCGTGCCTGGAAAGAGGCGGTAGCTGCCGACGCGAGCGATACGGCTGTTAACACTGCGACTGCGCAACTGTTGAATGTGCTGGAAGGGCGTCCCACCACCATCGATGGCGTCATCGCTTTCGCTGGAGGCCCCGCTAAAGCGGTATTCGGCGAAGAGGCGGCTGCCCAGATGCTGGCAGAGCAGCAACAGCGCAAAGCCGAGGGCGCCAAATACTGCAACTGCGACGCCTGCACCGCCGCCACCGAGCTGCTGGCGAAGTTCGGCCGCATCGAGCTGTAACGATTCGACCTCGGCATCCGCCGGCTTCGCTTCGCTTCCTGCGAAACCGGCGGGGCTATCGTAGACCCATGCGCACGTTCATCGCCCTCGATATCCCCGACCGAATGCGAGACGACCTCGCGGCGGTTGCGCGGTGCCTGCAGGGCACGGCGCGGGGACAGTTCATCCCACGCGAGAATTACCACATGACGCTGGCGTTCTTGGGCGAGGTGCCGCAGGCCATGCTCGACGACGCGGAAAGCGCGATGGATGCCGCCCTCGCCGATTGTATTGGCAGTGCCAGCATCGAGCTGCGCGCCAACGGCCTCGGCACCTTCGGGCGCCCCAAGAACGCGACCCTCTGGATGGGCTTCGCGAAGGAGCCGGCCCTAATGGAGCTGGTCGAGCGCCTGCGCGACCAGCTCGAAGCACGCGGCTTCGCCCTCGACGGGAAGACATTCCTGCCGCACATGACCCTCGGCCGCCACGCAAGCTTCCCGGCCGCCGAGCTGCCACCCATCCCCTTCCCCGAACCCATTGCGACGCGCCAGATAACCCTCTACAAAAGCACCCTCGCCAAAACCGGAGCAACTTACGACCCTCTTTACTCAGCATCGCTCACCCCGCGCGACTGAAGCCCTCGATTCCGAGAGCGCCATATTGCTGCTAGAGCAATGCCCGCGGTTGCGATGATGCCGTCGAATACTCCTACTGCCAGTTCCCCCGCGGGAGACGCTGTGGTATCGTCGAGCGCCGGAAGACGCAAAGGAGGTGATCGAGCATGGCAAAGAAGCGAAAGGCACCCAAAACCGGCCCAGTCTGGCACCAAACCAGCACCGAAGCAACGCTATCGAGAATGCCCCACTACAACGGCCACGCCTGCGCCCACGGCCCCCAAGGCGACACCAAATACAACCGCCGAAAAGCAACCCGCCAATTCAAAAAGGAGCTCGATTCGAGCTCCTTTTGGTGTTTAGCACGATGGGGGCCTAGGTAACGAATAACCTCACGAACAGATGTATTGAGAGTGCCCTTCTTGTCCAAGCACACACCAAACATAGCCAGTGTTACATAGGCCAATATATCCGAGCTAGTGGCAAAATTGCGCGCGTTTCTTCATCGGCTGCTTCGTAATTGCTGACAAACAAACGCACAAAACCATCGAGGTCTAACAAGCGAATAGGCATAGGGGCACGATCTGCTTCATAACGCGCCTCCTTAGTAAAGCCACCAGTGCTTACATATAGACCACTATCGGAAGTCTTAAGACCGCCGATAAAGGCCCGAATAAGCGGCGCTCCGATCTGGCCCTTGCGGTGCTTAACTTCAGCTACAATGCGTGGCGATTCCAAACCCAAACCATCTGGCGAAGCAATCACATCCTGGCCGCCGTCGGACCCGCGTCCCGTCATTGATGTTTTATACCCAAGCATACGCAAAAAACCAGCAACGAGCAGCTCCATATCCTCCCAAGCAACATGCATAACTCTATCTTTAATGCGCTCGATGCCATCTTCTGCAGTTGCATAGCGAATTTCAGCATCGATATCTTGCTCGGTTTCGTCTAGTTCTTGTACAGTCGGTCGATCAGATGCCCCCATTAAATCAGCAAATACCTCATCTCCGATTGAGAAGATAGTCGATATTGCCCCCAACGAATTACGCGATGTTTTCTTTAGCGAGTCACGGGGAGACTCCTTTTCCCACCTCACTGCTCGTCGATACGAAATGTCGCCATCACTATCTGTGATGCGCTCGCATGCACCGATAATAGTACCCACATGGTAAAGACGCGTCTCAGGCTCATACATTACAACGCGCTCACCCTCAACAATGTCGTTAGCAAAGCGCCATATCTGCCCCACCGCCGTAGCAATTTCCTGAGTACTTGCATCGGAATGACATGAAGCATAACGAGCGCGGATTTCTTCCTTGGATAAACCAACGAGGTCTGCCCCGTCAATATCCCAGTAGATAGATACTGCATTATCGTCCAACCATTTCCCCGCATACTGTGCATTTCGCCCAGCCCTTACCATCCACGCACCCATGAGCTATCCCGCCAATCATCAAATCGCAACTGTGCCCTCTTGAACATTAGCATAAACCTATTTCGCCGAATTCGTATTCGGCCTTGATATACTGACTCAACTCGCTCCTTGAAAAGGAACCCACTTTTAATGCTGCCAATATAGTTCATCAGCGTAAGCATCCCCGAACAAAGGAGATCCCATGCTTACCGATATTAAGCGAACCGATTTGTTTTGCGATTACTATTCTCGCTGGATCGCTATTTACAAGGAAGGCGCCATCCGTGATGTCACCATGAACAAATATCGCCTTACTCAATCTTGGCTCCAGAAACTCATACCCCATACGCCTCTCTGCGAGCTCACGCGCGTTGCTTACCAGCAACTTCTAAACGACTACGCAGAGCACCATGAACGTCAAACAACAATGGATTTTCACCACCAACTGAAAGGCGCAATTCTCGACGCGGTGGACGAAGGTCTTATCGACCGAGACCCTACACGTAAGGCAATTGTCAAAGGCAAGCCCCCAAAGAGCAAAAAGCCCAAGTACCTCAATCAGTTTGAGTTACACAAATTACTGGGCGAATTAAATCTGGGTGCCGAGCTTAATTGGGACTGGCTTATTCTCCTTATTGCTAAAACGGGGTTACGCTTTTCAGAAGCAATAGCCCTTACGCCAAGAGATTTTGATTTTGCTCACCAGGTAGTCTCCGTCAACAAAACTTGGGATTACAAAGGGGGTTCTGGGTTTGTTCCAACAAAGAACCGATCCTCTATGAGAAAGGTCGAGCTGGACTGGCAAATGATCATACAGTTCTCTGAGCTCACGAAAGCACTTCCACCCGATGACCCTATTTTTATCAGCGGTCCGATTTATAACTCCACCGCAAATGCAATTCTCGAACGACGGTGCGTGAAGGCGGGTGTTCCGATTATTTCGGTTCATGGCCTCCGCCATACTCATGCATCGCTTCTGCTCTTTGCCGGCGTATCAATTGCAAGTGTTGCTCGAAGATTAGGTCATGCGAGCATCAACACAACACAGAAAACCTATCTCCACATCATCCAAGAACTCGAAAACAAAGACGTTGACCTAGTTATGAGATCGCTATCAAGCCTTATCTAACAAAAACATGCTTACGCTGATGAAGGGTGATAAGGGAATCAATCTCGTCAAATGAAGCCGCTATTCTTTTCTGTTCTTCTTTTTTCGCCGGATAACAAACAGGGATCTTTGCAAATTGGTCAAACTTGAGCATCAAAGTATCCTTCGAATTTCCCTGAGAAATCGAGTGAAATTTGTGAAGCATTTGAGGGCGTTTTAAAAGCCTTGAAAAGAAACGGGGGAATGTAGGTGATTTTGGTTTTGCAACCACATAAGCTGGGCTAACAATACCATTGTGTGAGCTTGCATCAACTGCGCCTTGCCACATACGCATGCTATTGTAAACAATATCCCCAACGCAAACGATTTTATAATTCACAATGCTTGCGCCAGGATTAGTGTCTCGCTCCGATTCGGAAGCGGGATAAACACCATTGGAGATACTTACAGATAGAATCTCTAATTCAGACGATCTCTCAGTAGCCTCATAGAACAAATCTCCCAACTTACGCTGTTCCCAAGTATGTTTACTTTGAACAGAAGGAATGGAAAATCGCAAATCTGTATTACTTGGGAACAGCGTAAGTTGGGAGAATTGGCATCTATTTTTGGCGGTAATGCTTGGAGTTCTAAGGAGTATGATCCATCAGGTGAATATCTTGTGATAACAATCGCTAATGTTAATGGTGAATATGAAATCGATGATTCCGTGGGTAACAGAATCAACAGTGAAAGTTGCTCAGAGTACTTACTCTCTCATGGTGATATCCTTATTTCTCTTACGGGAAATGTCGGTAGAGTATCCAAGATGACCAGCAAAAAGGCCGTTTTAAATCAACGGGTTGGGAAAATTACTATTGCTGGTGACACGGATAAAGAATTCATCTTTCAGGCTCTTCGTAGCGATCGCTTTTTAATTGCAATGGAAACAGCAGGACGAGGGGCGGCACAGAAGAATATAAGCAATTCGGATGTGCTTTCTTTTGAACTGGCGTTGCCAAAACAAGAAGAGCAGCAGCTTATTGGCAGGACCCTGTATCAAATTGATTCCCTCATCACCCTTCATCAGCGTAAGCAAAAAAGGCTAGCTGATTGCTCAAATTACAACATGTTACACACCCAGAATCCTTAACTGTTCAGCTATGTTTTTCTCAAGTTCAGCAATCTCTTTCTCATCTTGCTCGATAAGCTTCTGCACCTCAGCAAGGTCAATCTCTTCTTCTGGCTCAAAAGTATCTACATATCGTGGAATGTTGAGGTTGTAATCGTTTTCCTTGATTTCGTCACGCGACGCAACATGAGCATATTTGTCAACATCTTGACGTTTCTTATAGGTTTCGACAATCTTCTCAATATGCTCTGGTTTGAGACGATTTTGATTCTTTGCTTTCTCAAATTCGCGCGAAGCATCAATGAAAAGCACGTCTTTGGTTTGTTTGTTTTTCTTAAACACCAAAATGGTAGTGGGAATGCCCGTACCGTAAAAAATGTTCGCAGGAAGGCCAATTACTGCATCTAGGTAGTTTTTGTCGATTAGCTTCTGCCTGATGACACCCTCCGCCGCACCGCGGAACAAAACGCCATGAGGCAAAACGATCGCCATTGTGCCGTTTTCTCCCAGATGATACAAACTATGCAGAATAAAGGCATAATCGGCTTTTGTTTTTGGAGCCAGCTTTCCGTAGGGGCCGAAACGCTCATCCTTGAGCTTTGTTTCGCTATTGTCCCAGTGGGCCGAGTAGGGCGGATTAGCAACCACAGCATCAAAGGACGTATGCGGGTTATCGATGCCTCTCGCATCTTTACCAAAAGGCCAGTCGCTCTCAAGCGTATCGGCATTTGACAAGGTCATATTGTTAAACGGCACGCCGTGCATCATCAAGTTCATGCGGGCAAGGTTGTACGTGGTCGTATTCAATTCCTGGCCAAAATACTTTACCGGCTGACCTTCGGGCAGCTCTTGTCCAACGGTCAGCAAAAGAGAGCCAGATCCCATGGCAGGATCGTATACTTCAAAGAAGTCGTTTGTTTTCTCTTTGCCAAGGGTAACAATCTTTGAAAGAATCTCGCTCACCTCATGGGGGGTATAAAATTCGCCGCCCTTCTTTCCGGCCGAAGCAGCAAATTGCTTGATCAGATACTCATATATTGCACCAAGAATATCCTTGCCATCATCGCTTTTGTAGTCGATGCTATCAACAAGCTTAACGATGCGGCTAAGAGATTTAGCGCGCTCATTCGTTGACGAACCCAGGCGCGAATCACCCAAATTAACGTCGTTAAAAACACCCCTGAAATCTCGCTCAGCATCTTTATTCAACTGGGCATTCTTATTAAAGTTGTCAAAAATGGCTTGATAATCGCTCGGCACGACCATGCTGTTGTCAATCTTATGAACCAGCGATGCCCATGTGTCGAGAGGAGCAATAGCATAACCAAGAGTCGAGGATATATCTTCCAGATACTCATCGAGATCATCCCCATTTGCTTGCTCTAAATATGCCTCGTTGAACGTTTGCCCGTCAGCAACATCGATGATGCCATCGCTCTCAAGATAATCTTGCTGATGCTCTGACAAATAACGGTAGAACATAAAAGCTAGAATATAGTTTTTATACTCAGCAGCATCCATATTGCCGCGAAGCTCATTGGCCATCGCCCACAGCTTTGAAGAGATCTCTTGCAAGTTGCTCATTTTGGTCATTCCTCTCTAAACAAACATCTGCTGAAGCAGCCCTTTTTTCAATTGTTGTAAATGCTCAGCCTTACGCTGATGAAGGGTGATAAGGGAATCAATCTCGTCAAATGAAGCCGCTATTCTTTTCTGTTCTTCTTTTTTCGCCGGATAACAAACAGGGATCTTTGCAAATTGGTCAAACTTGAGCATCAAAGTATCCTTCGAATTTCCCTGAGAAATCGAGTGAAATTTGTGAAGCATTTGAGGGCGTTTTAAAAGCCTTGAAAAGAAACGGGGGAATGTAGGTGATTTTGGTTTTGCAACCACATAAGCTGGGCTAACAATACCATTGTGTGAGCTTGCATCAACTGCGCCTTGCCACATACGCATGCTATTGTAAACAATATCCCCAACGCAAACGATTTTATAATTCACAATGCTTGCGCCAGGATTAGTGTCTCGCTCCGATTCGGAAGCGGGATAAACACCATTGGAGATACTTACAGATAGAATCTCTAATTCAGACGATCTCTCAGTAGCCTCATAGAACAAATCTCCCAACTTACGCTGTTCCCAAGGGTCAGTAAAACCCGGGAAACGAATTTCTGGAACCGTCTCTCCGTCTTTTGGAAACATTTTTTGGAGAAGACCCTTCTTTAATTTCTGCAAGTGTTCCAACTTACGCTGATGAAGGGTGATAAGGGAATCAAGTTTGCTGAAATAAGTCCCTATCTTTGTTTGCTCTTCAAGCTGCGGGCAAGAAACTTCAAGTTCCATTACTTTTTTCTTGGAAATATTGAAGCGGGATATACCTTGAGCCAGTAACGTCATGCTGTTCCTCATGCTTTGCGATCTAAGCATGTATGCAAGATAGTGCGTGTCGAAACTTCCATCTTGCCGATAGCCGAAACAAAAACTATTCAAATAGACATTCGGCTGTTCAGAGAGCCAAACCGACGACATACCGACTTCTTCCGGGGTTTCAGATGATGTGGTAAAAAACACATCACCAAACTTCACTGCGTTCTGTTTGGGATCAATTTCGATAGCTTCAAGTCGGCCGGCATCAGCAATCGGGTTATCGAAAACATTAGTGTAAGGTACGAATCTGGCTTCTCCATGGCCAAAGTCTTCCTTGGTTTTTCCAGATAAGCCACCAAAAGTTGTGCCGCATTCTCCTAACTTACGCCGTTCCCAAGGTTCAGTGAAGCCAGGGAAACGAAGCTTCGGCACATTCGGTTTGTTGTTATCCATACATAATTCCTTTCGGGCAAAGCCGGCTTTAGTTGGCAACGAGAAAGTACGAATATTGTTGAATCGCTTGCGCTATCAGGTAAATCTTTGCTACCCTACAAACGTTTCAACATGAAGCGGCTAGCGAACGGAGAGATACCTAAGCTTGCCGCTTCTTTGTTTTCTCCTCCAAACCAAACTTAACCCGCATTGCAGGAGTATCTAAGTAATCGTAATACTTGCTTGACAGCTTTTTGTACAGAGACGAGGCAAACTCTCTATTCGGCAGAAGAATCTTCTCAAAGCGTCCAATCTTTACAAGGTAGTCCACCATGCGCTTGTAGTCGCCATCGCCAGACACCAGAACAACCTTTCCAAACGGCTCTTTCTCAAGCAGCTCCTTCATGACCTCGAAGACAATATCCACATCGACGTTGCCTTTCTTCCTGCCCTTAAGCGTTTTGCTATGCTCCCTGAATACTAAATCATAGCCATATCGCCGAAATGCCTCATACATTTTATGTTGGCTCTCATCGCGAGCGCCAAAAAAGCAGTAGGCCCGATCGACGCGGTACTTTTCCTCTAAATAGACTCGAAACCTTCGCATATCGATTTTCCACGGTTCGGCTGCCGTAGTAGTCGCCAGATGAAGATTCTGGGAATCAATAAAAGCTCGATTATTCAAAGGTTCCATAGTCTTTCCCTTGTCCTGCGATCTCGGCCGCTTCGTCCGCCTCTAAGACAGAGCTAACTCGTCAGCCAGCTGATAGATTGCTTCACGTAGACCGTTTCTGTACTTGATTTTTGATAGCGCCTGCACCTCAGCATCGTCAGCAATGGTTTTATAGCTTTCGGCTGCTTTTGCCAAAATTGCTTTGATCTGCCCCGTATCATCAAGATCCTGTTGACTATATTGGTGGCGCGCAAACATTTCACGCATCTGGGCGTTGCTTACAATTTCCGTTATTCCCCATTTCACGCGGAAATGCACAAATGTTTTATCCAAACTGGCTCTATTTGCCCCCTGAATAACTTCCTCGCAATCTTCAAGTTTGAACGGGTACTTGAGATTCGCTTCATCAGTGGGGTAAAGTCTTTTTACAATGGCCTCTGCAGCTTTGATAATTCTTGCGGCATACGCACGATCTTCGAGGCCATTAGCAAACTGCCGTATCTCGCCTTGCGTTTCTTTGGCTTCCTCTGTCTTATCCTCATGCACCTGATTGAGCAGCTTTTCAACCAGTTCAGTCAGATAATCATAATTGACTTTGACATCCTTAACGTGAGTCATACGTAGCTCTAGCTGGTAAAACGGGATACGCCTCTCGCTAGCGATATGCTCTTTAAGCTCGTTGGTTAAAACGGTCGTCAGCATTTCTTCTTGTTCCGAGGTCATGCCAAGCGCTTCGATGAGTGCATCGGGATTATCGTAGTCAAAGCCCTCTCCCCCATCTTCTTTGACATATTGCTTCAGCTTCGCCATGCCGCTGTTGTATTCCCTCAGCAGATCGAGCATATAATCCTTCTGGCGCTCCGATGGAGGCAACTGGGTAAAGTCGTCGGTCAAATCTCGCAGTTTGTCGACCTTGCTTCGCACCGTCTGAAGCATTTCCCTGAACTTTGGTGCCGTAATACCAGCTTCGATATTTTTAGCACTCTGTTCTTCGTCTGATAGGTTTGCTGAATCCTTGTTCGCATATACAGCCAGCGCTTCGTTCATAAGCTTCTCGTTATGAGCTGGCCAACGATAGTTCACCACACGGCCCCACGGCTTTTCCTGCATGTCCGCAATGCGGTTTGTACGCGAATATGCCTGGATTAAGCTTGCACCCTTAAGGGTTCGGTCAACATAGAGCGTATTCAACTCGGGGGCATCAAAACCAGTGAGTAACTGGTCTACCACAATAACAATATCTAGATAATTCTTATCGCTAGCCGTCCTATTCAAGCGCGTTGTAACATCTTGGGTGTAACCCGAAACATCATCCATACCAAAGTTGGTATGGAATTCCATGTTATAGGCTTGAATAGCTTCGTAGAGCCCCTGATTGGTTTCCAGCTGATAGTCGTTATTGGTCGTGTTTTGGCTAAATGTAACCGCCACTTTGAGCGGCTTTTTTCCAATCGCTTCATATTCGGCATTCACGCGCTGGAACTCCCTGAAATACATCATCGCCATAGGAGTACTTGCCTTGCCCCCACCAACATGAGTTGTAAGCAATGCGTTGTACTTGCCATCGTTAGAGCGATTCCGCCAGTTGTCAAAAATATCTTTTACAACCAATGCAACATGTTCCTTGTTTTCGTCGTAAAACGAGGCTTCCACCGCATCGTCCATATCGTCGGCAGTCATATTATCTATACGCTTTTGAATCTGCTCGTCCGACCAGTTAGGGTACTGCTGCCTAAAGAAACTCGGCAGGTATTTTTCTTTCATATCTGTCTCGTCAATGGTGGTTTCAAAATCAACCTTAAACCCTAAGACATTCGTATCGGCAATTGCTTCGCGTATTGTGTAGGCGTGAAGCAGCCCACCAAACACATCCTCTGTCCTCACTGATTGCGTAACGTCATCGAACATAGGCGTACCGGTATACCCAACCCATGCAGCGTGCTTGAACGCTGATTGAATTGCCTTAAATGAATCTCCGCCAGTTGAGCGATGCGCTTCGTCAACGATAAAAACGATGTTCTTCTCAGGTGCTTTGAACGACTTACGCTTAACCAGCTTGTCGAGCTTTTGTACTGAAGTAACAATGATATTGTTATCTTTTGACTTAAGCTTGCGGCTTAGATCGTTGGTGTTCTGCGTGTCTTGCACGCTTGATGGAAGCTCGTCTGAAGCATCGGGATCGTAGGCGCGATAGTTTTCACTCGTTTGCTTGGTAAGCGCTATACGGTCAACCAAAAATACAACTTTATCTATTTTGGGCATACGACTTGCTAGCCACGCAGTCTTAAAGCTGGTAATAGTCTTGCCTGATCCAGTTGTATGCCACACATAGCCAACTTTGTTTGTACCCAGTTCGAAGTCGACTTCTTTCAGCTTTTTGATGACACTCTGAGTAGCATAGACCTGATACGGCCTCATCACCTTCAAGCTTTCTTTATTCTTTGTGCCATCCAGAATCATGTAATTCGTCGCCATCTGATGTGCCATAGGAATAGAAAGCATGGAGTCCGCAAACTCTCGCCAATTGCGCACAATGCCGTTGTCGCTTTTGCGTTGCCAGTTGAAGGCAAAATCCTTATTGAATTTTTCCGTTGTTGTATTCGCCATGTATTTTACGTTGTTGGGCGTAATAGCCACCAGAATCTGAAGCGTGGAAAAAATATCTCTGTACTGGTTTTCGTCGATGTATTGATGCATCTGATTGAGCGCCTCATCAACATCGCGAGCGTTGCACTTCTCTTCAAGCTGTATGATAGGAAGTCCATTTATGAGAAGCGTTGTGTCGAAGCGACGACTTTGCTTGCCTGCTATTTTCGCCGGACGCTCGATCTGGTTAACTATCTGATAAACCGTGTCGCCAGCGCCAATCTGTTTTTGGTCGAACACCGTCAGAAAAACATGTCGTCCGTCGTCGAGATCAACTTCGATCTGAGACACGCCATTCAAGCCGTAAAGAAACTGCCCCGCTTTATAAGGTGTTTCCAGATCCGAAATCACTTGCTTAACCTGATTGAACTCAACAACACTGAGAGGGTGCTCAAGAGTATCTTGGTTGTGTCGTTCGAGAATCTTCTTGAAGTTGTCCCAAAGCTGCTCAGTCGTCTTAATACCCGGCTCATATTTCCACTTTTTTGTTTTAGCCACATAGTCAACGGCTCCCTCTTTTACCACATTCCGAGAGGGCTCTCCTGTTTCAAAGGAGTTAGCAATCGTTCCGCTACAAAGATATTGAATAAGTTCATTTTCAAACTGAGATTCATTCATGATTGACTATCTCCTTGAGTTTTCCCATCATCTTTTTTGTTTCTAGATCAACCAGACGTTTTTTCAGTGCCGCAAGCTTCAGTTGATTGAAATACAACGCCCCAACAATCCGCTGCTGCTCAATAGAAGGCAAATCAGGTAATTGAAGTTCGGAAAGCTGCTTAACCGTGAACTTGAGCGTTGCGGAGCCCTGGAGACCGCCTGTCAGTTGGCGCCGGATGAAAGCGTTCTCGTTGAGCAAATACGCTAAATAGCGCGCGTCAACACCAGGGGAGAGCATGAACTTCACATAGTTCTGCGTAAGAAGATATCCGCTATGTTTAGGACTAACAATCGCGGCATTGCCAGAAGCAAGACTATAGACCAGAGCCCCGGCTTCCAAAGTCATTACTCTATCTTTAGTTCTAATCCTCTTGCTGCTTTCGCTGCAGATTTCCACTCCGGACAAATCGTTTTCCATTTCCGACTGCCCGTAGAAGTAATAAATCGGATCATTTTCAGAGGAAGATTCCACGGTGCGATACTGCGAAGTTCCGCTTTTAAGTTCGGCTATGTCTGACAATCGCAGCATAATACTGAGCCCCTCAACTTTCGATAATACGCACCGCCACAATGTCAGTATGACATTCTATAGATTCCTGTCAATATGTAATTTTTGATTATTACAATTTGCAATTCATAGGGAATCAGATGCTCCAATGAGAATACTTAGTAACGATGATATGTTCATTAACCGGAACACCAAGCAATTGCCCCGCCTCTCTAAGCTTCTCCGTAATCTGCACGTCTTCATCCGATGGCTCTACATTTCCACTTGGGTGATTATGGGCAACAACAATACTTGCCGCTCGATCCTCGATAGCCTTCGCAAATATTTCTCTCGGATGAACTAAGCTCTGATTCAACGTTCCTTGAAATATAACCGTGTTGCTAATGAGCCTGTTTGCCCCATCCAGCGTTAGAACCACAAAGTGCTCTTGCTTCTTGCCTCGAATGTCTTTTAACTGCTCGACAGCTGCATCTGTATCGGAAATAACTGGGTTTTCGGCTGGCATCAAATACCTTTTGCCAAGTTCAAAGAGCGCCACGATTTCACTTGTTTTGGCGATACCCATGCCCTTAATATTTACTAGTTCGCTATAGGTAACTGAGCTGCCTTTGTCCCGCAGCAACTTCAAAATCTGCTTCGAGATGCTCTGCGCCGATGCCTGCTTGTTCCCACTCCCAATCAATAAGCGCAACAACTCCAGATCGCTCAAGTTGCTTGCACCATATTTGGCCAGTTTTTCCCTTGGCATCATTTTCCACTCACCGCTTCTAAGCATCGTTTTATGAGTACCGTATTTAATTATGATACTATTAATTACCCGAGAACTGAATCAGGAGCTCCATAATGCAAACTCAAATAGCTATTCCATTAGCAAAAAACCTGAACGATACGGATATCCAATCCCTTGAATCTTTAGCAAAGGATCTGAGCATAATGGGCATCACTGTCAAGATGCCCAACCCCCTATCTGGCGGTGCGCTTATATTTGAATACGATCGAGAAGCCCATAAACGCAATGCAGGGCGCAAGAAAAAAACTATCCCAACTAAAAGCGCTATAAGCAAAATGACCCAGAATCAAATAGACGACTGGCTGCTTAATAACCCAATTGAAACAATCCAGACAGAGCTCGGAGTAGGACGCTCAACAGCATTCCGCCGCCGAACTGAAGCCCGCGAACGAGTTGAGTACGCCATTATTGCACTCGAAGAGGGTCGCATTTCACAGCCGTGATTTAATAGAGATTTTAGGTTTGGAGTGGTCAAGATAAATTGGACGATTATTTAAGAATCTTCAGGCCGCTTCGCGCTCCAAGTCGCAAGGGGCATT
>NZ_CALPCC010000019.1 GCF_943192905.1 Adlercreutzia murintestinalis
CTTTTAGCCATGGTTTTCCCATCGTGATCTGGGAATTGTTGGCCATTCCGGACACACTTTTTGAGAATTAACCCCGAATCTTACAGGAACCGCCCCGAGGATGGCGGTGACGCCGAAGCCCGATCGGATGCCGTAATCAACGCCCAGGAGCAGCTTTCTCAAAAATAGCCAAAGCTGCCCTGCGGCCTTCGGGTTGTGAGGCATTTAGCGCAACAGTCCCAGCGTACAGGTGCCAAGTAAGGCGGATGGAGATGACGCCTGCGCAGTGTAGATACCGGCTCTTCACATCGTATCGGCTTCGCTCGCGCAAGGGCATCCGTACACCCCGCATATCTTTGGTATCTGATTCAAGAAGGGTATATGCTCGATCATCGAGACGAAAGACCATGTCCGATTCCCTCTCCTTTGTTCTATTTGTTATAGTATAGATATAACAAATAGAACAAAGGAGAGGGAGCAAAGGTGGCAGCAGCTGAGATACCGGTACTGAAGGTGTTGAATGTTACACGCGTGTTCGGGGAGAAGCGCGCACTGGATGGCGTGTCCTTGGATGTGCCCGCTGGCAGCATCTTCGGGTTCGTGGGGCCCAACGGCGCCGGCAAGACCACGCTCATCCGCTCCATCGTGGGCGTGGCGAAGCCGGATGCGGGCGATATCCGAATAGCCGGTCAGTCCGTGCTAACGGACGGCCTTGCCTGCAAGCGCCAGACCGCCTACGTGCCGGATAACCCGGACGTGTACGAATTCCTAACGGGCATGCAGTACCTGGATTACATCGCCGACATTTTCGAGGTGCCCGCCGCCCTGCAGCACGAGCGCATCCGCGCGCATGCAGAACGCCTGAGAATCGCTCAGGATCTGGGCAGCCTCATCTCCGCCTATTCCCACGGCATGCGCCAGAAGCTAGTGCTCATCGGCGCGTTTCTGCACGAACCCTTGCTCATGGTGCTGGATGAGCCGTTCGTAGGGCTCGATCCGGAGGCGTCGTTCCAGGTGAAGGGGATGCTACGCGAGCTGGCCGCGCGTGGGTCCGCTGTGTTCTTTTCAAGCCACGTGTTAGAAGTGGTGGAGAAGCTCTGCGACCAGGTGGCCATCATCCAGCACGGGCGCATTCAGGCGTGCGGCGCTACCGAGGAAGTACGGGGCGCTGCGGGGCTAGAAGCGGTGTTCTTGGAGATGGTGCGCGAAACTACAGAACCGCCAGAGGGAACGCCCACGCAGGAGGACGTGCGATGAAGCACCTCGTCTTGCTCTTGAAGGTTCAATTCGCCGGAATGTTCGGCATCAACAAGCGCCTGCATGCCAACAGGCGCAAGACGGCATCATCGGCGGCCGTAGTGGCGGTGGTGGCACTCATCATCGGAGCTGCGATCTGCGCATACATGGCGCTCATCGCGCAGTCCTTGGTGATCATGGGAAGCGCTCGCACCATCCCGCTTCTCGGGGTGGTGATCGTGAGCGCTGCGGTGGTGGTCACCACGTTCATGAAGGCCCATGGCACGCTGTTCATGTTGTCTGACTACGACGAGATCATGTCGCTTCCGGTAAAGGTGCCCGTGGTCGTGCTGTCCCGCTTGATCCCGCTGTACGCCTTGAGCATGCTCTTCAGCGCTGTGGTGCTGATTCCCATGATGGCGGTCTATGCGCACGCATGCTCCCTTGCACCCGCTTCGATAGCGTGCGTGGTCGTGGCGGTCGTACTGACCCCGGCCATCCCTGCTGCTGTGGCCGTCGTACTGGCAGCGTTGGCGGCATTCGCCAGCGCGCGCATGCGGCATGCGAACATCGTCATGAGCTGCGTGCTCATGGTGTTCATGGTGGCGCTCGTCATCGGCGTGATGGTGATGACCTCGGGTCCTGGAGCTGAGGATAGCCTGGTGTCTCTGGGCTCTTCTATGGGCGCCTCCACCATCGATGCGCTGGGAAATGCCTATCCAGTGGCATCGTGGGCTGCGGCGGGCATGACCAGCCAGAACCTCGGTGCGTTCGCGCTGTTCGCGGGTGCGTCCCTGGTCGTGGGAGCGCTCATGATAGCGGTGCTCACCCGCCTGTTCCAGCCCGTGAACCAGCGCCTTACCTCGGCTCAAGTGCGCGCAGAAGACGCAGCGGGACTGAGCGCGCGCCCGATGCGCGTCCGCTCGCCCTTCGGGGCGCTCCTGGCGAAAGAAGCCCGCATGCTCATGAACACGCCCATCTACTTCATGAACGCATGTGCGGGATTCGTGCTGGCGCTGGTGGCTTCCGTGGCCGTTGTGGTGGCCGCAGCGCTCGGGTACGATCCGCTTGAAGCGGTACCGGGAGAGATGCGCGGCATGGTGGTCCTCTTCATCCCCTGGGTGCTGGCGTTCATGGTGGGGATGATGACCACCACGTCAGCATCCGTCTCTTTGGAGGGAAAGTGCCGTTGGCTCATGCTCACCGCTCCGGTGCCCGCGCGCACGGTTCTGGGCGCGAAGCTCGGCTTGGCGTTGGTGACGGGCGTACCGGCGGCAGTGGTGAGCGGGGCGCTTCTGGCCTGGGGGTTCGGCATGGATGCGCTCCAGGCGGCAGTGCTCCTGCTGTGCGCGGTGGCGGCCGTGACGTTCTCAGCTACATTTGGTCTCATGATGGATGTGCGGTATCCTCGGTTCGATTGGACCAGTCCTTACGAGCCGGTCAAACGGGGGGTATCCGTGTTCGCTTCCGTTCTGGGCGCGGCGGTGTATGTGGTCTTGGGGTGTGCGGCCACGGCGCTGCTGGGGCTTGCGGGCACGTTCATGATAGCGGCAGCGGGGCTGGTGTTCGCCGTATTCTTCTGGCGAGATGCCATCAACGTGGAAGGCGCATAACAGCGAAAGGGAGGCGCCATGATCATCAGCATCGACCAGTCATCAGCTGAGCCGCTGTATCTGCAGCTGCGTGCGCAGATCATCAAGGCCATCGCACAAGGCGAACTGCAACCCGGTCAAGCGCTTCCCAGCGTACGTGCGCTGGCGGCCGATCTGGGCATCAATCTGCATACGGTGAACAAGGCTTATGCGGTCCTGCGCGATGAGGGCTACGTGCTCATGCGCGGCCGATCAGGTGCCTGCATCGCGGACCCCTGCGAGACCGACCGCGCGGATGCGGCACAGGCGGCCCTCGCGCGCATGGAGGACGACCTGTTCAGCCTGGCGCTGGCGCACCGGGCGCGGGGTGGTGCACGCGGAGCGTTCTTGGAGTGCGCTGCCGCACAAGCAGCTCGCGCCTATGACGTGCTCGATCGGCCCGAAACAGCTGAGCAGCGTGCCATCGCGAAAGCGAAAAAGGAAGCCCCCGGGCGAGATGCGATCTCAGGCAGCGCCCTTCCCGCGCAAGCGTGACGGCGCCCATGCAGGCAACGTCGTTCCTCACGCTGGCCTACGTCTTCCTGATCGGGCTGCTCTTCGCGCTGGGCACCTTCTTGGCGTTCATGCCATACCTTACGCGCCGGCAGGAATGCTTCGCCGTCACCGTGCCGGCATCCGCCAGCGCTGACCCTTACCTTCGCCGCTTGAAGCGCTGCTTCACCGCTGCGTTGCTCGCGCTCACGGTTTTGCTCAGCCTGGGCGCATGCGCGCTCTTCACGGGAGGCATCCAAGATGACGCAGGGCTCTTGGACACCCTTGATTGGTACCTGATCGGTTCCGACGCAGCCGTGCTCATAGCCTACTATGCGCTCATGCTGCTGTTCCGGCGCAAGGTGCAATCCCGTAAGGATCAGATGAGCTGGGCAGCGCATGAGCAGCGCAGCGTTGCGGTCATCGCGGAAGAGGGCGTCCGCCGCGTGCCGCTTGCCTGGTGCTGGGTCTTTGCGGGCATCATCGCAGCCACGTTCGCGTGCGCGCTCGTCTGTTACCCCCTGTTCCCCGACCAAGTCCCCGTGCGCGTGAGCGCTGATGGCACGGTGCAAGAGTGGATGGCGAAGGGCCCTGCCGTCATCGCGTTCCCCATCATCTTGCAAGCGTTCTTGGCCGGGTGCTTCACGTTCGCGCTCTGGTCCATCAACCGCTCCAAGAAGCACGTGGACCCAACAGCGCCCGCCACCTCTGCGCTCGCGTACGGGCTGTATGCGCGCGCCTGGAGCCTGTATGACCTCGTCTGCGGTTCGGTGATGGTGGCTGTGGTGGGCGCATCGTTCTTGCTGGCGTCTCTGGAGCTGATCCCGCTGATCGTGGTGGCGGCCGTCATCATCGTGCTGGCGGTGGCGGCTGTGGGCAGCGCGCTCGTGCTGTCCGTGGTGTATGGCCAGGCGGGGTCGCGCTTGTTCTCGCGCATGAAGGCGACCGATGCCATGCCTGAAGACGATGACGCGCACTGGAAGGCGGGGCTGTTCTACTTCAACCCGGACGACGCGGGCTTGTTCCTGCCGGAGCGATTCGGCATCGGGTGGACGATGAACTGGGGGCGTCCTGCGGCCTGGGCTATCCTCGGCGGCATCATCGCCACGTTCGCCGCCTTCGCCTTCGCGGTCACCGCCCTCATCTGACCGGTGACGGAATGACCTGACCCTATTGTCACGCTCTCACTCACTATTGTCACACCCTGTGCCAGACACCTCCGATCAGCACCGAGAATGCTTTCAGCTCGATATGACCTGCATGGGTCGCACTGCCGAGATACAGGATCGATCCATCGCACAGCTCACCCGTGCGGATCCATCTTCCGCTACCGAATCCACCGTATTCGAATAGCTGGGAACCATCAGCAGCGAGCAACATTGCGCATGATGCATCAGCGGAAACGATAGGGAGCGCTCGAAGCTTGCCCTGAACTCTGAGCTCATCAATGAGAGAAATGGCGCCGCTCATGACTGAAGCGACGCTTTCAACCTTTGGCAACCGCATCCGCATTCTGCTGCATGCGCCTCTTGGGCGATGGCATCAGACTTCAATATCTCCATCAGTTCAATATCGAACTCAAGATCTCTTCCTGCGAGTTCGTGGTTATGATCGAATCTGATAACCTCTTCATCCACGAAATCGACCCGGACCCGCATCGACCCTACACCCGTGCGCATCTCGATATACCCGCCAACAGGAAGATTCTCCCACTCAGGGAACTGCGCGCTCGGGATCGTTTCGAGCAACGATTCGTCATACGCACCATAGGCCTTTTCGGCTGGAATCCGCAACGTGCGTGCGTCGCCTGGCTCCATATGGATCACCGCCTCTTCGAGGGCAGCAAGAAGCATCTGAGAGCCTACGGTGAATTCTATGGGTTGGCCTGCTCTTCGCGAATCGCAGAAACACGAACCATCGTCCAAGCGCCCCGTGCAATGGATCCGCACCGTATCGCCAATCTCTACCATGATGAACTCCGAACTCAAGACTGCATGATGGGTTTCTCACACCGAAGCCGCATGCCCTCAACAGCGAACCGCTTCGGTAATCATTCGCCACCCATAAGAACCGACAGAGGCATGAGGACGGGAGCATCTACAGGAGACTTCTCGTGAATGGCCTTGATACCTTGCCAAAGCTGCTCTGAAGGAGTGGTGACCTCGATGTATTGTCCAAGAAGATCGCGGGCATCCAGGTAAGCGATCTCCATGCCCTGACCGCTGGTCATACGCATAGCCAAGGTCATGCCTGCATCCTCCATCTGCTTCACCGCTACATCCACGTCATCAACGTAGACGCAGAAATGATGCAGGCCGTATCGACCCATCTCGTGATACGGATCGGGCCCTTCGCTTGCCACCTCGATGAGTTCAAGCTGGATATCGTTGATATGCCCCAGGGCCGTGCGCATATCAAGCTCTGTCTTCTTTCCGCGGATATCCACATTCTTGTTGCTGCTCAAGCCAAGATCGATGAATGGACCCGCACCCAATGCAGCGCGCATCTGCGCCGCTGCTTCTTCGATGCTCGCTACGTAGTAACCTAGTTGCTTGACGCCATATGAGTCGAACATGTTCGCAGTCATTGAAAAACCTCCTTGATGGAGCAATGGGGCTCGTCGGGAACGTGAAGTGCCCTCGCCTTGTTTGACCTGTGAGTCAGAAGGCGTACAACGCCATGAACGAGCACGCCATTCTCTACCGTATCCTCTGCTGTACCGACTTATGCAGTTGGCGGCTTGGGTGCCCCTGGTGCCGAAGGAGGCTTAGGTGCGCCGGGCGCTTGGGGCGCTCCAGGAGCCTTGGGGGCTGCTGCGGCATCGAGCTTTGCCTGATCGGCATCGAAATCCTTGATGGTGTTGTCAAGCTCTGCGCCACAATCTGAACACACTTTATCAACCGGCTTGCACGCCTTGCCGCAACTGGGGCATTTCTTCATTTGAATCTCTGCTGGTCTGAAGCACATGATCCTGCTCCTTCATCCTCGTCGTCTTCTATTGCGCATACGCTCAATCGACCCGCGATCGAACGAACAAGAAGCCCGGCCCACGCTAGGGAGTGAACCGGGCTCCTGGAAGGAAATTGCGTCTAGCTGAGCGCCACGTCTCCCAAACCCTGATCCTCGGAGACCGTGCTCACGGCAACGCTCTTCTTCTTACCACCGTGCTCGATGGTCACCGTCCATTCGGCGTCAGGAAGATCCCTGAGCCAGAAATCGCCCCAGGAGTCTGTCGTGGCGGTGAACGTGCCCGCATCTCCTGTTGCCGTTACCGTTGCACCCTCGATGATCTCTTCAGCATCGGGATCGAATACGGTGCCCGCGATGAACTTCTTGGGAAGCCCGCGATAGAACACACGTGGCTTCGTGCCATACTCCGGATGCAGCACCTCGGTGCCTTCCAGATCAAGGTCCGCCTCTTCGCCGAACGTAATAACATCAACATGGCAGTTGTCCACACAGCGCGGCACGCTGATGGGATGGTCGCCATCGAGAAGATGCGCGCAGCCTGTGCACTTCTGGGGAATGTTCAGGGCATCATTCCAGTAGATCGCATGATACGGACAGGCATCCATGATCTCACGCTGGCCTTTGGCTTTAGCCGGGTCGATGAGCACCAGACCATCCTCGCGACGATAGACCGCGCCATTCTTCGCGGCAGCTTCGCACGGAGCGTTCTCGCAATGGTTGCACATCGTCGGCATGTAGGTGACTTTGACGTGAGGGGCGTGCCCGCGCTCGAACTGCTTGACCTTCATCCAGAACTGCCCGACTTCGGGTTGTGCCTCGGCATAGGGCATCCATGCTTGATCGCAGTGCTCGTCCTTGCACCCGATCTGGCAGTCGTGGCAGCCGACGCACTTCGTCAGGTCGATAAGAAATGCTTTCATAACTATCCTCTTCCTCTGTTGGTCGGTTGCTATTCGATGACCCAAGATTTGTAATTGATGCCGATGGCAGGATCGTAGTCGCGGGCGAATGCCTCGGGGTACTGCGCTTTCATCTCGTCGTACTCTGCTTGCGAAAGCTTTTCCGCCTCAAGCAGGTAACCCGTGACCGCAAAGCCCTTGCAATGCTTCGACACCTGATTGTTGGGGCTGATGAGGTTGATGGCACCACCGCGGTCCAAGTGCGGTGCGATGGGATCCACGCGCGACCCCTTGTTGACCACAACAGAGCCCGGCGTGATGCGCTCAGAGATGCGCGCTGCCGTGAGCACGCAGCCACGCTCGTTGAAGAGCTTCACGATGTCCCCGGCTTCGATGCCACGGGCCTCGGCGTCCGCCTTGTTCATCCAGACTGGCTCGTACAGGTAGCCATCCGGCCCCTTCACCTTGCAGGTCTCGATCTCGCGGAACCACTTGATGTCGTCTCCCTGCACGTGGACGCGGAAGCGGGCAGGATTCGCCGTCACCAGCAGCGGGTATTTCTTGCAGCGTTCACCCCACAGCGTCTCATCGTGCGTCCACCCCTCTTCTGCTGGGCCGCCGATGATCCAACGAGCCATCGGTGTGCGCTCTTTGTCATCAGGGAAATTGTCAGCAAGAGCCTGGGACCAGAACTCAATCTTGCCGGACGGCGTATCCAGCGGGAAGTTCTCGGGATCCTCATAGAACTGACGCATTCCTGGTGGCAGATCCTTCCAGTTCTCGTCCAGCTTCGGGAAGTAGTAGCCCTTCTCTTTGAACTCATCCCATGAGATCTCTTCGCCCAGACGAGACTGATCGAAACCGTATTGGATCCACTCGTCAACCGACATGCCCAGATCGATCTGATCGCGCACACCGAAGCGGTCGCCGATCATGCATGCGATCTCGAAGTCGGAGAAAGACTCTCCCACACGATCGCAACCTGGAGGCGTGAGTCCTGAGTGGGGCTGTGCCACGATCATGCCAGAGCCCATGGAGTCATTGTCCTCCACGCAGGTGGTCACCGGAAGCACCAGATCAGCGAACAGCGAGTCATTCTCAAGCCACTGATGGTTAGTGACGAAGAACTCCACCTCGTTGGTGCGAATGGCATCCTGGTAATTGAAGCCACCGTCCCAGCAATTCATGTTGCAGGGCTTCTCGGACCAGAGCATGTGCACCTTTCCCACCTTCGGTGCTTCGGTGGGAGCCTCCATACCGGCTGCCTCAGCCATCGCGCGCATCATGCCGAGCACAGCTTCGGGCTTTGCGGGATAGTTGAACTCCTGGAACTGCTCAGAGGTCTCGACATAGACGATGCAGGGGCTACCCCACCACTTGACCTCACCCTTCTGCAAAGCTTCGGCCACCATGGTGCGCGGAATGGATTGCGCGTTGGGATAGAACATGCGGCACTGGTTGATGGAACTGTACGGAGCAGAGGTTGAACGCGCGATGCGCGCCTTCGCCATGCTGGACGCGTTCAGATGCAGCTGCTGTACACCAGGTTTCCCCAGCCCCTGCATAGCAAGCTTGTAGGCACCAGTGCGACCCGGCTCATGTGAATAGGGCGTCTTGACCGAGCCAGAACTGAAGTGAGCATGGGACGTGACCTTTTTGGCCACGTTGCGTGCATAGGCTTTGATGGTATGCACCGGCACACCGCACCGCTCGGATGCCCACTGCGGAGTCTTGGCGATGCCCTCTTCATCGTTGCCGAGGATGTAATCGCGCACCTTATCGAAATGAATGGTGTGCGTATCAACGTAGTCCTTGTCGTAGAGACCTTCGGTGATCCACACGTACATGACGCCAAAGTCGAATGCAACGTCCGTATTCGGCAGGATGGGAATCCACTTCATGGTCTCGTGACAAACGGCCGTGTAATTGCAGAACGGATCCACGATGACGAATTCCTTGCCCAGCTCCTCCCAGTACTTGAGCAAGCGGGACCAGAACTGACTTCCATAGTTCTGAGTCAATTCCCAGTCACCAGCATCGAAGCAGATGAGCTCGGAGTATTCCGTGATGTCCTTGATGACGTTCCATGAGTTATAGCCGGTCTGGGGCGGCGCGATCATGCCTAGGCCCTTATTGGAACCGGAGCCCCACACATGCTTGGCGCCCCAATACCATCCCTCGACCGAGTCAGGCGTGCGCGTCTCGCGGGTATAGCCGCCGAGCTTGCTCATGAGATTCGCATGCATGCCGCCGCCGGCGTGAAGATCCTTGGACTCACGATGCCCGTCTTCGCCCACTGCTAGAACGGAATAGGGCCCATAGGTGTCGATGATGCGCTTCAGTTCGCTCTCCATGATATCGAGCGCTTCATCCCAGCTGATACGCACGAACTTCGACTTCCCACGGTTCGCAGCGTTGATCTTGTCGGGATCGCCGCCCGGCTCCCAATCAACGCGCTTCAGCGGATATCTAACACGGTTCTTGGAATAGACGCGGTTCTTATACGCCAACGCAAAATAGTTTGGCGCGGTCTTCATCGGAGGGGAGAACGTCTTTCCATCTTTTTCTAGCTCCCACAGAGAATCCGCGAGTTCTTCTTTCGTGTACTTCGTGTCGATGTTGTACGGACGTATGCGAACGATCTTGCCGTCCACCGCATCGACGGCTGTCAGTTCGCCGCCCGTTCCCCCGCACGCGATGCTTTGAAGTGTTGTCGAATAATCGCTTTGCTTCTCAGCAGTGGTCCGGATACCCTCACTCCCCATGCCACGCTCCTCTCGCTTCATGCGTCCATCGTGCTGATGGACTCCTTGAGTCAATCAAAACAGAGCGAGAACAGCGGGAACAGCAGCCATAATTCCCACATTGGGCCAACACTGGTTCAATCGCCGAACTTTGGATACCAAAGGGAACAATTTCGCCTATCTGTACCGTCAATATGACCAATATATCGCTTTTGTGTCTGCGGCGACTCAGGGCGCCCGAGCGGAAGCCTTGCACAAACTGAACGAGGGCGCTCTTGACTCAAACGTCAATCAAGAAGCTTCAAGAGGAATGGCATGGTCAGATCGTTGTAGATATCTGCAAGCTCGTCAGGACTGATGACCATTCGCTCGCTTATCCACTTCTGCATGAGCATAGCCTGGGACGAAGCAAAGAAATAGGCAACGTAATCGCGCTTGTATTCTGGATGAATGACGTCAAGTATCGAGGTGCTCTCCATATTGAGCTTGTAGATCGAATTCGTCACCACGCGAAGGAATGTGTCATCGTGTCCGCGAAGCGGACCGACTAGATTGAGGTAGTATTCTTTTTCGGCATAAAGAGCCTCGTACATGCGCTTCACGAAGGTGTCATTGAGAATCAATCGATCCTGCAGGTCGAACAAACGATGCAGGTCGCGCAGCCGTTTCACAACATGCTTATCAAACAGCGCTTCGACGACCGCCTCTTTGTCATGAAAAACCGAGTAGAACGCTTTACGGGTCACGCCAGCCGTTCGACAAATCTCCGAAACGGTGATCTTGCTATAGGGCTTGCCCAGTAGCAGCCCTTTGAACGCTTCCTCAACCTGTTCAACCACATCCATGAGCAGACTCCCGCTTCGCCGCTGGAGAACCCCACAACGAGCATGTGCATCTATGATGCTTATAGTATAGGAAAGTCGAAAGCGCTATCGAGCAAGCTTCTTGGCAACGTTTTCAAGGCATGCGCTATGCTACCCTGCTTGAGATGGGCGCTCCTTCAACATACAAGCAATTAGCGACGATAGCTCTGCCCACGTTCGGACAGCTGATCGCCGAACCCGCATTCGTGCTCATCGATACCGCCATCGTGGGACATGTGGGCGACGGTGCCTTGGCGGGACTCGCGCTGGGGTCCACCATCATCCTGACCGCAGTTGGGCTCTGCATCTTTCTGGCGTATGCCACCACTTCGCACGTCGCGCATCTCTTCGGCGCAGGACGTCTGCGCGAGGGCCTCCAAGCTGGCATCGACAACCTGTGGCTCTCTCTGCTGATCGGATGCGTGCTGGCAGCGGCGCTCTTCACCACCGCCGAGCCGCTGTGCGCAGCGCTCGGGGGACGCAGTGACGATCTTGTCCAAGGTGTCGCATACACGCGCGCAGTGGTGCTGGGCGCGCCCGGCATGCTGCTCGTCTATGCTGCGAACGGCCTGTACCGCGGCCTCCAGAAGGTGAGCATCACACTGATCGTGGCAGTATGCGGCGCGGTACTGAACACCGTGCTGGATGTGCTGTTCGTGATCGGTCTAGGATGGGGCGTGGCAGGGTCTGGCTTTGCCACCTTCATCGCACAGTGGTTCATGGGAATAGCGTTGCTCGTGCCCGCTGTACGCTGGGCGCGTTGGGGAGGTGCGTCGCTGCGACCCCATTGGAGCAGTATCGCCCATGCAGGCAAAGATGGTTTTCCGCTGTTCCTGCGCACGCTCGCACTGCGAACGGGCCTTGTGGCAACGGTCATGGCGGCGGCAGCGCTGGGAAGCGAAACACTGGCAAGCTACCAAGCGGTAAACGCCAGTTGGAATTTCGTGCTGAATATTCTGGATTCAGTGGCTATCGCGGGACAAACGATGGTGGGAGCAGCGCTGGGTGCTCATGATGGCATCCGCGCACGGCAGTTGACACGAACCACGCTGCGGGCCGGTCTGGCAACAGGTACGCTCATCGGTCTTGCGTTCGCTACGCTCGCCTTCGCGGCGCCACCGCTCTTCTCAGCGAACCCCTCAGTGCAGCAGCTGGTGAGCGTCGGCATGGTCATCACCGGCATCGCTTTGCCCCTGCAAGGGTGGATGTGGGCAGCCGACGGCATCCTGATCGGCGCAGGAGATTTTCGCTATCTGGCTTGGACCTGCACTGTAGTCGCCGTTGTCTACGTTGGTGTTCTGGTGCTGCTCGTCAGTGGGGCAGCCTCGCACATCGCCGATGGCCCTGTGCGCTGCGGGCTGCTCTGGGGTGCCTTCGATTTCGTCTTGATGGGTGGCCGCACTCTCACCAATGGCCTGCGCATCCAAAGCGATGCGTGGATGACACCGCGCCCTGAACGCGTTGCGTAGTGCGCGTCTGCCGCGCGTGCTGTTTGTTGCGTATGATATTCGGCGCGCGCCTCATGCCACGAGCCATTTTCTGTCCGCCCTGTGCAGCGCATCCGGTCATACCGAACGCAGCGGCACCTGCCAGCACGAGACAAAGCACGATGGGGAGCAAACGGAAAAATCGCATGAGAGCTTACCTTTCACAAGATACGCTTCCAAACCCTGCAGCGCGGTGGCGCGGCTCCTAATCGTCCAGCGCCTCTCTACGACTTCGCAAACAAAACGGGCCCAGAAGCATTGCGCTGCCGGGCCCGCATGGTCGCATGAGGTGACGCTGCTGACGCTACGCCATCGGCTGGTCGTTCGACGCAGGAGGCACCGCCGTAGATGCGGAGGTCGCACCGGGCTGGGCCGCAGGTTGCACGGGCGCTGAAGCAACGGGTTGGGCCGTCGGCTGAACGGCGGGCTGCGCCACCGGAGCCGCTGTCGCAGTCGGCGCTGCCGTTGGAGCGGCCGCCGTCGGAACGGAACCTGCCACCGGAGCCGCAGTCGGCACCGCCGCTACCGGAACCGCACCTGCCACCCCGGCAGAGAGCTTCTTGTCCTTGTTCGCGAACACAGCCACCACGATCATCAGCACCATGGTGATGATGCCGCCACCCAAGAACGAGAGCACCGCGCCCACGATGGCCCAGATGAATATGCTGCCAAGCTTCTCGGGGTTGTTGTATCCGCGCAGACCCATGATACCCGCGATCAAAATGACAACATGGCAGATCAAGATCCAGATAGAAATGCCACCGCCAACCGTGGACATCAGCATGGAAATCAGCGCCACGGCCTGTTCGTCGCTCATATCGTACTCATATTCCATGCCGTGCACGCTTCCCGACGCGTGGCCGCTCGCCACCATATCGGGTCCAAATTCGAGCAGCATGCTGCCCATCATGCTCGTTATCGCGAATGTGAGCACCGCCCCCAGAATGCCAAGTGCGGCCAGTATGATGGTCGCAATGCTGAGCCCCTTGATGGCATTGGCGTGGTTGGTTTGCATTCTACGCGCCTCCTTCGGCTGCTTTCGATATCGTTTCGATAGGCGAGAACTGCATGAGAGAACTGCACCAAGAATCGCATTATACATGTATGCCCCGCGCCAGCCCGCACATGCGGGAAAACAGGCCATTCACAGCATATGACACGCACGCCACCTTCGCACCACGATCAGGTGACAAGAGCCCGAACAGCCGCCTTGCCCCATCGCAGCTGAGTAGACTCCAAAGCATCGAAAACCCGAAGAAGGAGGGCATCATGGGTGTCATGGATTCTCTGAAGAGCGCCGCAGGCGACGCCAAAGAAGCACTGGAACATGCAGGCGAATCCGCCAAACCGTTCCTCGACAACGCGAAGGACGCCTTAGGCAATGCGGCCGAAACAGCGAAAGAGAAGGGCGGCGACGCCTTTGAAGCTGCCAAGGAAAAGGGCGCTGACGTGATGGCGGCCGCCAAAGAGAAGAGCGCCGACGTTGCCGAGAACGTGAAGAACACTGCCGAAAAGGTCACCAAGAAGGACTTGGACGGCGACGGTAAAGTGGGCGAATAGCCAACGTGGATACGGTGCCCCACCGGCCTCGACGAACGAAGCGGCGCTGTCATGGCATGATGAAGGAACCGCGTGCGCAGTGCTCGCGCTGAGCAGCGCGACAGGCAGTGCTTATCGAAACAAGAAGATCTCACGTCTTCAAGGAAAAAGTGGCAGGTGCATCTTGTAGAGGTGCATCTTGCCACTTTTTCCTTTACCCTTGCACCAGGCAAGTAACGCGGGAGCACAGCAACACGAAGCCGCAAAAACCTGCCAGCAGCCGATATCGATCCGGCTCGCTCGAGGTTCGGCACTCCCGCTCAGGGCAAGGAAAGGCACATCATGTTGAGCACCGATCAGGCACAGGCATATCTAGAGCGCTTGGGATTCGACCACGCCCCCACCGTCAGTAAGGAAGGGCTTGATGCGCTGGTGCGGGCGCACCAGATGCACATCCCTTTCGAGACCGTTCGCCTGCACCGCACGGGACAAACGCCCAGCATGAACCTTGACGATATCTTCGATCTGGTGATCTCCCAACATCAAGGCGGCTATTGCTTCGAGCTGAACAAGCTGTTCGAGTACCTGCTGCGCGCGCTGGGCTTCGATGCGCGCCCCATCTTCTGCCGTTCGGTGCGCGGACGCGAGACGCGCATGCCCCTCAACCACCGCGGTATCCTGGTCAGCCTTCCGCAAGGCGATTTTTTCGCTGATGTCGGGTTCGGTGGCCCCATGCCCGCGGGCGCATTGAAGCTTGAATTCGGCACACAGCAGATCATCGATGGCAATGCCTTCTTCGCCGAGCCCATCGACGATGATTGGTGGGCTCTTGAGCGCATCACGCGCGCCGGTGCCGATCTGCACGATGACGAGCGGCCCTCGCAGCGCCAGACCGAATTGGAATTCTGCACGGCCACCGCCGAAGAGCAGGATTTCGACATGCTGAACCAGGTGTTCAGCGCCCCGGGCACCCTCTTCCGTGACCACGAGCTGGCGAATTTGCGCACGTCGAACGGTCATATCGCCTTCCGCGATGACGTGCTGACCTTGCGCGCGAATGGGAAGAAGCACACCGCCGAGCTTGAAGATCCGCAAGCCGTGTCCGCCGCGCTCAAAGAGCATTTCGGCATAACGTACTAGCCTTTGCTGCTCTCTGAGCGGGCACACTGAAGCGACTGCTTGAACTACTTGCGCATTGCTGCCCGCATGCACTGGCAAGGTTCGCCGTTCACCGGCACACCGAACGGCTACCTGCGCGTTACGGCCTTATTGCATCTGCGATACCCGCGGCTTCCTTTGCTTGTTCCGCGCTACTATCCGGTATGGCGTGACGAAGGCCAAGTCTCACACTGACCAACGCCACGATGACCAAGCCGATCGGAAGGCATGCGATGAACGCAGCGAAAACGAAGCAGAAAAAAGGTGCAGCATGGGTGATCGGCATCATCGCGTGTAGCGTGCTCGGCGTGATGTTGGTGGCGTTTCTGGCAATCAACGCGCTCGTGCGCATTTCCTACAACCAGTTCTACAACAGCGCCGAACCGCAATTCCCTATTCCTGGGCTTGACGAGGGCTTCATCCCGCAAGACCTTGACTACCTTGATGTTGCCGATGTGTGGCTGTTCAGTGGATATGCAGCGTCTGGCCCCTCGCCGATCTATGTGCGCACCGCCGATGGTTCGACCAAACGCATTTTCGTCAAGATGCTCGACGGCGTGCCGTATGACGGACACGGATCCGGCATCACGTCGGATGATACCCGCATATTCCTGACGCGCGAGGGCGGCATGCTGGTGCTCAACGTTGCCGATGTGTTGGCGGCGACCGATGGCGATGCCGTACAGGCGGTGACCGATCGCGATCTGGATTTCTCGCCTGCGTTCATGAACATTGAGGATAACACGCTCTATCTGGGCAATTTCTTCCGTCCGGGAAATTATGAAACGCCCGAGAACCATCGCATCGAGGCGCCCGACGGAACGGTGAACCCTGCTGTGATGTACGCCTATCCGCTGGATGCGGACGCGCCGCTCGGGTTCGCCGAGGCGCCCGAGCGCGTGTACTCCATCACCGACCAGATACAGGGGATGTGCGAGTCGCCATCGGGCGAGATCGTGCTGTCGCAATCCTACGGGCTGGCTACGTCGCATCTGCTAGCCTACGATATGGAAGCCCTGCTGCCCGTGGGAACGTTTGTGGCCGATGGGGTGGAAGTGCCGCTGTACAGCCTGAATTCGACCAACTTCACGCGCGAGTTGACCACGCCGCCCATGAGCGAAGGGATCGAATTCCACGACGGACGCATCTGGGTGTCCTACGAATCTGCGTCGGATAAGTATTTCTTCGGCAAGCTTTACGGCGCGGGCCAGGTGTATACGCTGACGCTGTAGGGCGGTGCGGGCGGCCGCCGAGCATCACACAGCGACACGGTCTCCGGGAGAGATCGCGCCAACCCCCTTTGCGCTCATCCATGCTCCACCGATACGGTGAAGATCGGGCTGCCCTGCTATACTGTTATCTCACGAGAACAACCATGATCTGCAAGCGAAGGAGCGCTCGTTAGCGGCCGGATGAACAAAGCTCAGTTGCGTCGAAATTGGTTCACCATCACTTCCATGGTGTCTCGCGATTTCAAGCTGAAGTACCGCCGCAGTGTGCTGGGGGTGCTCTGGTCAGTGCTGAATCCGCTGCTGATGATGTGCGTACTCACGGCTGTTTTCAGTACATTCTTTAAGTTCGACATCGAGAACTACCCACTGTACCTAATTCTCGGCAACACCTTGTTCGCATTCATGGCAGACTCCACGTCCACTGCCATGGGCTCTATCATTGATTCTGCGCCGCTCATCAAGAAGATCCGTATCGACAAGATCATCTTCCCCATCGAAAAAGTACTGTTCCAACTGGTGAATTTCGCCATTTCACTAGTGGCTGTGGTCATCGTGATGGTGTTTTTCCAGATAACGCCCACGTGGAATTGGCTGCTGCTACCGGTGCTGCTCGTGTATGTAACGCTGTTCAGCGCCGGACTGGGGTTCTTGCTAGCGTCGCTCGCTGTATTCTTTCGCGACATGAAGCACCTCTGGAGCGTCGTCATTACTGCCTGGACATATGCGACTCCGCTTTTTTATCCTGAGAACATTCTTCCCGCCTGGATGGCAGCAGCCGAAGCATACAACCCCATGTACCAGTACGTGACCTATTACCGCGATATCGCGCTTTGGAACATTACGCCCGACCTTTCGATGAACTTGACCTGCCTGGTCATGGCACTCGCCACATTCGCGGTAGGGCTGTTCGTGTTTAAGAAGACGGAACGCAAGTTCATCTTGTACGTATAGCGGAGGCGCATGGCAGACAAAGCGAACATAACGCCCATCGGGAATGTGGAAGCATTCGACGCGGCTGACACACGGCCAGACATGGTGCGCGTGGAGCACGTGTCGATGGTGTTCAACATGGCCAGTGAGCAGCTGAACAATCTGAAAGAATACGCTATCGCATTCGCGCGACGCGAGCTGATGTTCAAGGAGTTCCGCGCCCTGGACAATGTGTCGCTCGAGGTGAAAAAGGGTGACGTGTTCGGCATCATGGGCACAAACGGCTCGGGCAAGTCCACGCTGCTAAAGATCATCGCCGGTGTGCTGGAGCCCACCGAGGGCACCGTGCAGATCAACGGTAACATCGCGCCGCTGATCGAGCTAGGCGCCGGATTCGACATGGACCTGACCGCGCGCGAGAACATCTTCCTGAATGGCGCGCTGCTGGGTTATTCCAAGAAGTTCATCGCGCAGCACTTCGACGAGATCGTGGATTTTGCCGAGATACGGCAGTTCTTGGACATGCCGCTCAAAAACTACTCGTCGGGCATGGTGGCGCGCATCGCGTTCGCCATCGCCACAGTGATCGTGCCGGATATCCTGATCGTGGACGAGGTGCTGTCGGTTGGCGACTTCATGTTCCAGCAAAAGTGCGAGCGCCGCATCCAAAGCCTGATCAAAGAGCATGACGTGACCGTGCTGATCGTGTCGCACAGCAACGACCAGATCAGACGCCTGTGCAACAAGGCCATCTGGATCGAAAAGGGCCACACCCGCATGATCGGCAGCGCCAAAGAGGTATGCCGCGTATACGGGCTGATCGGCGGCCATACCGGCAGCCTTGAAGCGGAAGAGAAGGTGCTGAAACTCTTAGAAGCGCCCGAACCGATCCATACGGAGAGAGATGCGATCCGAACATTCGCGGGAGTTGATCGTTATGACACTGCCGCGCAGCTTTTCAACGCAGCTGCAGACAGCATCAAAACAAATGCGATCGTCATAGCACCTGGTGAAGAAATTGTTTCCTGCATGATCGGGAACAGCCTTGCAGGAGCCTTGCGATCCGGTCTTTTGCTAACGAAATGGGAAGCACTTCCCGAACTCACTGAAAAGCTGATCAAGAACGCGAATCCTGAAACCATATTCCTTCTGGGAGATGACATCCGCATCTCCCAGAACGTCGAAGATCAGATTCGCCAACTCAGCAACGCGCGCATCGAAAGGCTTGATGCGTCCTCGCCTCACGAGCTGGCCAAAGCAGCCTATCGAGCAGCTTTGGATGCGGGGGCGTCGTGGGGAGACACAGCCGTCGTCGCCCATCCGCGCTGCACTGGCGACATGATCTCCCTCATGCCCTATCGGTATAAACATCAATGTCCCCTGTTCTTCAACGAAACAGATGGCGTTATTGACGAGGAAACCTTGATTTTCCTTTCACAAGGAGGCTTTGCCCGTGTGGTAATCCAAGGACCTGACCGTCGATTGCCTGAAAGTGCCTTCATAGAAGCAAAATCACGTGGCGTTGAGACGGTGCGGATATACGGAAATGATCCTTACGATGGAAGCCTTGCAGTTAACCGTTGGATAGAAGACGCTGAAGAAACTCTGCCTGCAGAATTGATCCTTGTTTCTGACAGCGACCCTTCAGATGCTTTAACAGCAGGGGTTTTCGCGGGAAGTCGCAACGCATGCATTGTTATCGTAGACTCAGCTAATCTCGATAGCATGATGGGTGTATTAAATATGCTCTCGAAAAATCCTGGCACTATCAAAGATGTCATCTTTCTTGGAAACGAGATGAAATTCTCAAAGCGCGATAAAATGCTCATAGAGAAAGCATTGCGGCTCACCCATGAAAGGATGCAGCAGTAATGATTTCTGTACTCCATTTAGATAATCTGTTTTGCACCGGTTGCACTGCATGCGCAATGGTATGCCCCACACACGCCATCAGCATGGTTCCAGATTGTATTGGCAGTCTAATCTCAAAAATAGACCAGCAGGAATGCATCGATTGCGGAAAATGCCGTATGGCGTGCCCTCTTTTACAAGAAACCGGAAATGTCTCAGAGAATGGTCCTGTTCTCTATGCGGCTCAGGGGGATGATTCCGTACGCGCGGTGAGCACTTCAGGCGGCGTTTTTACAGCTGTAGCCAATGAGACGCTACGAAAGGGTGGCGTTGTATATGCCGTGGTTTTCGATAAGGATTTCCGAGCTATATACCAGCGATTTGAAGATGAAGCTGATTTGATGCCTGCACGTGGATCCAAATACGTGCAGACGCAACCAGGAGATATCTTTGCACAAGTGAAACAGGACCTGAAACAAGGGATAGAGGTTTGTTTCGTCGGTATCCCCTGTCAGGTTGCAGGCTTAGTGGGCTTTTTGGGAACCAGACCAGCAAATCTACTCACGGTGGACATGTTATGTGATTTTGCGCCGTCGCCCGCTGTGTTGCAACGTTACTTAGAAGATGCCTGCGATAAGCCAAATCTTTCTGAGGTGCGATTTCGTACTAAGGATTTCGGCTGGGTGGCCGATGTCTGTCGACTCACATACAAGGACGGAAGCGTACAGTTCAGACGTGATAGCAATGACTCATTTCAGCAAGGTTTTCATGCCAAGCTATTCATGCCCAAAGCTTGCGAGCATTGCCATTTCTCAGGGTATCCGAAACAAGGCGATATCACTATGGGCGATTTCTGGTACATAGACGAGCACGATCCTTCCCTTGATGATGGTGCGGGTACCAGCGTGCTGCTCGTGAACAGCGAAAAGGGCGATGAGGTGTTCCGAGCCATCCGCAATGCTTTGCCCGTGTGCGAGGAAGAGCCGCTGCGCTTGCTCGATCGCAACCGACCGCTGAAAGCGGAGCCTGCACCAGAACGCGACCGATTCTATGAGTTGCTGGCCAAGTACCCCTTCGACAAAGCGGTGGATTGGTCGCTCAACCACCGGTATGACGTGGGCGTGCTGGGGGTCTGGAGTGAAGATAACTACGGGTCGGAGATAACCTATCTGGCTCTTTACAAGCATTTGAAGTCGCTCGGGCTGGAAGTCCTCATGATCGAGCGGCCCGCTGATTCTGATTGGCGCCCAAGCGATCGACCGGTGCTTTTCAAGGAGAACCCTTACGACCCTTACGATCTATCTCCTTTGTTTGAATCAACGGCGCAGATGCATCAGCTGAACGAGCAATGCCGGTCCTTCGTGCTGGGGTCTGATCAGATGTGGCATGACGAGCTGTTCTACCCGTTCTCGCAGTTCGGCTATCTGGACTATATCCATAAGGACCGCAACAAGATCTCGTACGCAACATCGTTCGGAAAGGCCACTTGGGACGGATCAGACGAGCAGCGCCAGCTGCTCCGGTATTACCTGAAGCGCTTCGATGCCGTCTCTGTGCGCGAGTCGAGCGGCATCGAAATATGCCAGAACGTATTCGACGTGGATGCGCATTGGGCCATTGATCCGGTCTTCATCTGCGACCGCGAAGTCTATACGACCCTCGCTTCTCCGGCAGACGGCAGCAATTATATCGGCTGCTATATCTTGGATGTGAACGAGGATAAGCAGAGGGCATTGAACTACCTGTCTCAACGAACAGGACTGGACCTCAAGATCATCACTGACGCACGTACCCCGAACAAGGCGATATGGAACCTGCCAGTCATGTTCGATGCTTCGGCAGAGGACTGGCTCAGCATGTTCATACATGCAAAATACGTGGTCACCGATTCTTTCCATGGCATGTGCTTCGCGTTGATGTTCCATAAACCGTTCATTGCCATCGTCAACAGCGCCCGCGGCGCCACGCGCTTCCGTGACTACGTTGAGATGCTCTCACTGGAGGCGTGCTTGGTGCCTGACGCGCGCTCGATCACGGAGCAGCACATGTCGTTCCCCCTGCTCGACTGGGAAGCTATCGAACACGCCTTGCAGATACGCATCGATGCTGGGCAGCAATGGCTGCAACAAGCACTTGCAACGCCCACCGATCGCGAACTCTCCACATTCGATATTGTGGGAGATCGCATCGCAAAACTCTATCCACTGAAAGCGCAGGTGCGCGATAATGCCGGTATGATCGCCCATCATGAGAATGTCTTTCGCGATGCCTTCGGTCAGATAGAGGAACTGAAAGATCAAATGCGATCCGTCAACCGCATAATGGACAAGCTGCGCAGGATCAAACATCTTTTCAAGAAAAACAACGGATAAGGACGAAGATGACGAACCTGAAAGTCTTCATAACCCATTCGCCTAACAGTGACAATTATCTGATCGAGCGCCCTTATGTGACGAATGTGACCGCAGGTGCCTGTTTTCAGGATGAGCCTGCATGCGCGTCTATGCAGCCTGATAACGTTGGCGACAACATCTCCGAGCGCAACCCGAGTTTCTGCGAGCTGACCACGCTCTATTGGGCATGGAAGAACGTGCAGGCGGACTACTATAGCTTCTGTCACTATCGGCGCCTGCTCTCGTTCGCCCCGCACAGCCTTAAGAACACGCTTGAGCGTGACTGGGGCGTTTATACCATGAACTGCCTCACAGAGCGGAACCTGCAAGAGATAGGATGGGGTGACGCGCATCCTGAGCTTGATGTAGCCGATTACGATTTCATGATCGGCGAACACATCAAAACCCAAGACCTGCAGGCATCGAACGTGCGCGATCACTGGCGCAATGCCGATGCTCTCTACGAAAAGGATCTTGATCTGTTTCTGGAGATCATCGCAGAAAAATACCCGGACTTAGCCAAGATCGCACGCGACTATGTTGCGGGCGACGATTTCTATCCGTGTAACATGTTCGTAGCACGCAAAGAGCTCTTCGATGAATACTGCACCAAACTGTTCGATGTGCTCTTTGAATTCGAGCATCGCGCGGACTTTTCGCACTATTCCATCGAGGCAACACGCGTTACCGGCCATCTGGCAGAGCGCTTTACCGGCATCTTTTATCGTTTGCTGCAAACACGCCACCAATTGCGTCTCCGTGAGCTGGAAGTGGTGCGCTTCGAGAAAACGGCACCGCTGGTACAGCTTGCTCCAACATCCGAAGATGCCAAAGGCGTGGTTTTCGCCGCGAATAACGCATACGCACCATATCTTGGCACCTGCCTAAAATCGCTCTGCGAAAACCTTGATCCTCAGATGCCCTGCGATATCGCCATATTTAATACAGATTTCTCAGCCGACAGTAAAGCGCGGTTCTGCGAGATTGCTGCCCCGTATCCTTGTATCAACGTGCGCTTCGTGGACGTCACACCATGGGTCGATGGCTATAGCCCGAAAGTTGAAGGTATCATCGATCACGTTTCCGTAGAAACGTTCTACCGCTTCTTGATCCTTGAAGTGATGGCTGCCTATGATCAGGTCCTCTATCTTGATAGCGACATGATCATCGACCATGACATCTTTCCCTTGCTCACAACGGCGCTCAATAACGACCTCATTGGGGCGGTGATAGACGCCGATTATCTAGCACAGTTGAACAATTTCGACATGATTGACGGCGATTCCAAAGAATCATCGCGACGCATTTATTCAGAAGGGGTTTTGGGTCTTGCAGATCCGTTCAGCTATTTTCAGGCTGGCGTCTTACTGCTGAACATACAGGCACTCCGCGAAGTCATATCCCTTGAAGACCTCATGCGCATGGCCTCTTCTGATCAGTACATATATATGGATCAGGATATTCTCAATGTAGTCTGTCAGGGCCGCGTGCAATTCTTAGACATGCGCTGGAACGTTATGATGGATCACCATAACGGCGAAGGCCGCGGTAATCTGATAAAGCGCTTCACACCGGCCGAGATATCCAAGGGGTATTTCGAGTCTCGGAAAGACCCCTTCATCATTCACTATGCTGGCTCAGAAAAACCGTGGGTGAATCCTGAATGCGACTATGCGGCAGTGTTCTGGCGCTATGCTCGCACGACATCGTTCTACGAGATAATCATCAATCGGATGGCAAAACGTAAGCCAACTGTCGCGCCTCATAGATCGTTTGCGAGCAGGGTTAAGGGACGCATCCGAAGAACGCTGCGGAAATAGTTGAGGAAGCGAGTAGATCGTGAGTGATTGGATAGCTTTTTCAGGAGCCTTGACGCTCTTTCTCCTGTTGGTGATTTTACCTGGGTATCTAATCGCACGCTCCATCGGTGCAACCAGGTACCTCTCGGCCGTAGCAGCCGCTCCCATAAGCTGCACCGTTTTCTCACTCTGCGGAATCGTGCTCTTTCGCCTTGGATTTCCAGGGCATATCCCCTTACTTGCATGCACGTTCGGCCTGGCGATCCTTGCCATGATTGGCGCCCTCGTTCTGAATGCCCTTAAGAGACGCCCTGCCCGAGAAGCCTTCCTTCCCCGGCATTTCACATCGCAACATCTGGATTGGCGATTTGCGATTCTCTATGTTGGGGTAGGCATGGCCGTAATTGCTATTCTATTCCTTAATTACATTGGCGATCCTACAAATGTCAATCAGATGGATGACAATGTCACCCATCTCACCACCATTGCCGATATGGTCAATGTAGGAAACTATTCCATGGTAGATTCTTCCTCGTATGTGGGAATAGTGCCCGACAACCAGATCATCAATCCTTCGCGCTCATACTATCCGGAAGGATTCCATATTCTCGTCTCCCTCTTAATCTCGCTGACGGGGCTGCCTATCGGTATAGCTGAAAATGCCGTGATTTATGGCTTCGTGGCCATACTCTATCCCTTAGGATTCTCGCTGTTCATGCAGCTCGCATTCCCAGCAAATCGAACCGTAGTGATGTTCGGCGCCTTCCTGACCTGCGCTTGTGTCATGTTTCCAACGCGGTGCCTTGTGGTTAATGGCTTCTACCCATTTACCACAGGTATGGCCCTGGTTCCCATAGCTCTTTCTCTTGGCGTTCTTTCATGCGCGATTCATCTTTCACGAGAAGCGCGATTGCGCTGGTTTGTCCTGGCATTGCTTGTATTCGCTGGCGTTGCGTGCATACATCCCAGCGCATTCCTTGCAGCATTGGCTATGCTGGTTCCGTTCATCGTTTTAAAACTCGTTCCCTTTTTGGCAAAGCGCTCCGATACCAGCGCGCCCTTACCTCGAAGGCGCCTGATCGTGTACCAGCTGCTCGCTCTGACTGGAATCGCGATCATCTGGCTGATTCTCTATAAACTACCTTTTCTCTCAAGTCTTGTTAGCTTCGAGTGGGATTACCATGTCTCCCTGCGAACCGCTCTCCTGTACCTGGCTACTATGGCCCTGCGTCTACAAATCCCTGCAATACTGCTCGCCATTCTTGTATTCACTGGCTTTGTACGGGCCGCCTGCAGCAAGCAAACTCTCTGGCTTTCCGCTTCATTCGCTTTCATCGCTTTCTTGTACATCACAACCATTGCAGGCAGCGGAACGGTGAAGCATGTGGCTGGGGGTTTCTGGTATACCGATCCTGAGCGTCTCTCTGCTATGGTAGCAATCGTAGCAGTGCCATTAACCGCCTGCGCGTTTGCTCTCATATACGAAATTGTGAAGAAAGCGCTTCGCTCTCTCGTCCCTGCGAAAGAACATATTGGATCAAAACCTCTTGCCTTCCTAGTTGCAGCCTGTTTGCTCTGCGGCTTCTGTATCCTTGATTTTGCTCCCGTCTATAACACGTACGGTAAGCAACAAGACACACCGTTCGGAGTTACCACGTATCAAATATCCATGTTTTTCAATGGAGGAAACGACTATCTCGTATATAGCCCTGAAGAAGAAGCTTTCGTGAAAAAGGTGAAAGAAATCATTCCCGAAAATTCCACCGTACTCAATTTTCCCGCTGATGGCTCAATCCTTGCAGGACCTTTGAATGGATTGAACGTGTATTATCGTACCTATAACGTCGGAACTAATGACAACAACGATAATAGCTCTGTCATCCGAAAGAGCGATAGCCCTCTCACCACGAACCCGACTACAACAAAGGCCCTTGATGAAACGGGTCTCGAGTACATCCTTCTCCTTGATAACGAAACGTTAGACGAGGTTGATGACCTGGATAGCACCGTATTCGGGGATCTGAATAAATTCACTCCACGACAGTGGCTCGGCCTTCTTCAGATCACCGACGATACGCCTGGCTTGGAACTCGTTCTCTCGGAAGGCGATATGCGCCTTTACAAAATAGAGAACGCAACAACGGAAGAGTAGATTGTGACTCCGCAACCTAAAGTCAGCCTGCTGATACCGATCTATAACGTGGAGACGTATCTGCACGAATGCCTTGATTCTGCGGCTGCCCAAACGCTGCACGATATCGAAATCATCTGCATCAACGACGGCTCTACTGACAGCAGCCGCGCGATCATCAACGAGTACCTAGCCGACCCGCGCTTCCGCGTGATCGATAAGCCGAATTCTGGGTACGGTGCCTCCATGAACCAAGGGCTTGATGCGGCGACCGGCGAATATATCGGCATCTTAGAGCCGGATGACTTCATAGAGCCTGACATGATGGAGTTGTATTATCAAACCGCTCAAGAGCACCACGCCGACATGGTAAAAGGGAACTTCTACTATTACTGGAGCACCCCGAGCGAGCGCAATGTTCTCTCGGGCCTCGTGAAAGAAGATATGTGCGGCAAAGTCGTCGACCCCATTGACGATGACCGAGTCTTTCATATCGAACCTTCTATTTGGTCGGCTCTCTATCGCACGGAATTCATCAGAGACCACAACATCCGCTTCAATGAAACACCGGGTGCGTCTTACCAAGATGCATCGTTCGCGTTCGCCGTGTTAGCTCACGCCACACGCGTCGTATTCATTCACGAAGCACATCTGCACTACCGGCAAGATAACGAAGCGTCTTCCGTCAACTCCCCTGGCAAGGTATTCTGCGTATGCGAGGAATACCAGGCCATCGAAGATATGATCGACGAACTGCCCAATAAGGAGCGCGCGCAGCGATTACACGAGGTGTTTCTGCGCACGAAGTACAACGCCTACCTTTGGAACTTCTTCCGCCTGAGCGAAGATCTCCGAAGAGAATTCCTTGCAGAGTTCTCTTCGCAGTTTAGGGCGCATAAAGATGCGGGAGAGATAAACCCTGAGAAATTCGAGTGGTACAACCTGCGCGATATGGATTGGATCATCAATGATCCCGACTTCTTTCAAGCGATCTCATTTTATGGGCCTGAACGACCACGCCTAAAAACGGTGCTACACGCGTTGGGAACAGGCGGTCTTACATATATGCATAAGCTCCGCGCGTTTCAGAAAAGGTAGCTGAATCCGCATGCCTGCTTTCTCCCTCATAGTGCCGGTGTATAACGTTGAGGACTACCTGCCGCAATGCCTTGAGTCGCTACGTGCTCAGACCATGGAGGATATCGAGATCATCTGCGTTAATGACGGATCGACCGACAACTCCAAACAAATAGCAGAGCAATACGCTCAAGCTGACGATCGCATCAGCGTGGTAAACAAAGCCAATGGCGGTCTTTCCTCTGCTCGCAATGTCGGCATCCGGGCAGCCACGGGCGATTACCTCTGCTTCATAGATTCGGATGACCTGATCTTGCCTGATTCATGCGCGATCCTCTTGCAAACATTCCAAAACACCGGCGCAGACGTGGTCACCTTCGGCGCAACATGCTACCCAGACTTCTGTTTCAATAGCTTCATCGAAGAAATGACCACAACGCGAGATGCGGTATACGATAGCTTTTCGGGCGATATTCTTTTCAAGGAGCATTCGCATCCATATGCATGTCGCACTGCTGTAAGACGATCCTTTCTGAAAGAGCAGGGCATATCCTTCGACGAGAACGTGCCCTTCGGAGAAGACCAAGTATTCCATTTTGCCTTGTATCCTCGCGCGAACAAAGTTGCCTTCATCAGAGATAAGCTGTATCTATACCGGATCGGGCGCGAAGGGTCATTGACGACCGCTCGCAGCAATGACCACGCGCGCAAATTGAAAGAGCATTGCAATCTAGTCACCCTCATTGCAAAAGACTGGCAATCGCTCGGACTCATGGGAGAATACGGGACCGACTTGCTCGATTGGTCGGTTGAATTCTTGGTGCCTCCCCTTGATGAACTTGATGCCGAACAACGCCCTGACGTATTCGAGGCGATCAAGGAGTCTTGGAATTCATGGTTTGGTGACGAAGATGCTGTTCTGCGTGCTCTCGATGGGAGATCCCGCGATCTTGCCGCTCTGGTTTACAAGGACGTCTATGATGATAAGCAGTTCCTCTACGCTGTAAAGCATTTCTTTACAGGCCGCACCTCTCAAGCCCAGCCCACGTTTGGAAGACACATCAAGAACATCTTGAAACGAATTGCTCCTATCTCCCTCATCAGGGCTTTACGTCATAGCCGAAACGCCAACTCCACCCGTAAGCACGCACAATGGTACGCTGATGATGCTGCATACCGGGCGCGCTCCTTAGAGCGCGTGAAACGAGAAGTTACGCAAAAAGCGTTCAACGAAAGTGATAACGAGAATGCTTCGACGAAGAGGCGAGCGCATGAGTGAAACGAGGTGCCCCAAAGTCAGCTTGCTCATTCCCGTCTATAACGTAGACGCCTATCTGCGCACATGCTTGAACTCCGCGGCCGCCCAAACACTGCACGATATCGAGATCATCTGCATCAACGACGGATCGACCGATGGCAGCCGTGCGATCATCGACGAATATCTGAGCGACCCGCGCTTCCGCGTGATCGACAAGCCGAATTCCGGATATGGCGCCTCCATGAATCAGGGACTTGATGCGGCCACCGGCGAGTATATCGGCATCTTGGAATCCGATGATTTCTTCGATGCTGATGCGCTTGAAGTGCTCTACGATGCAGCTACGGCTGCAAATGCTGACGTGGCGAAGGCGGATTTCTACTTCTATTGGTCCATGCCAACACCGCGCGACAAGCGCTTCGGCTGGGTGAAGCCGAACGATGCCGGCGTGCATGACCCCCGCATGTTCACCAATGTGTTCTATCGTAAGCCCTCCATTTGGTCAGGTCTCTATCAGCACAGCTTCTTAGAACAGAACAAAATCCGTTTCACTGAAACGCCGGGTGCGTCATTCCAAGACACGGCGTTTAATTTCAAGGTGTGGGCTTGCGCGCAGCGCGCGGTGCTGATCGACCGAGCGCTTCTCCATTACCGCCAAGACAACGAAGCCTCGTCGGTCAATTCGCCAGCCAAGGCATTCTGCATATGCGACGAATACGACGAAATCGCACGCTTCGTGAGCGTGCGGGCAGACGCAGAGGAACTGCGTCCCATTGCAGCGAAAGCGCGCTACGATGCGTATATGTGGAACTATGAGCGACTAGCACCTGAGCTGCGAGCGAGTTTCGCACGGCGCATGGCTGAGGATTTCCGCGCCGAAGATAGATCGGGAGCGAACGCCTACGATCTGCTGGAACCCTGGAAGGTCATCGACCGCAAAGCCATCATCGCAGACCCGATCGCCTTCTGCGAAGAGAAGGAACGTGGCGCCCAGCACGGAAAACTCTCAACATTGGTGCGCTGCTTCCGAGCAGGTGGGTTACCTTTGGTGCTTCGCGCCATAACGAGCAAGGTGCGCAATGAGAACTACTGAACGAACGGCACAACACACGGCGCGTCCAGCCGCTGCTCAAACAGACGGTGAACGCGAGAACATCCCTCGCATCTCGGTGATCATGCCCGTCTACAACGTGGAAGACTACCTTGCGTGGAGTGTGAAGTCGGTGCTCGACCAGTCGTACCCGAGCTTCGAGTTGATCTGTGTGGACGATGGTTCCATTGATGGATCAGGCGCCTTGCTTGATGCGCTTGCCGCAACTGATGACCGCATCGTCGCCGTTCACCAACCGAACAGCGGCCCCTCAAAAGCACGCAACACCGGCATGGACCGTGCAATGGGCGATGTGGTCACCTTCCTTGATTCTGACGACTTCATGCGCCTCGACGCGCTGCAAACGATCGCAGCCGCCTACACGGCCGCCCCTTTCGACGCGCTCGTCTATGGGGCCGATGCCTATCCGCCCTCGGAAGGGTCCGCGTGGCTCACCGAAGTGCTCTCGCCGCACGACGCGGAATACGATGCCTTCCACCCAGACATCCTCTTCAAAGAGAGGTCTCATCCATTCACATGGCGCACGGCATTTCGCCGACAGTTCCTGCAAACGAACAGCATCCGCTATGATGAGAACACCGATTTCGCTGAGGATCAGATATTCCTCTTTCAGGCTTACCCGCTGTCGAAGAAGACTGTGTTCATAGCCGACAAGCTGATCGGATATCGCGTGAAGCGCAAGAATTCGCTGATGGCGTTGCGTTTCGACGACTTGAGCATGCGCTCCGATGAGCATATCGATGCCCTCGAGAAGATCCTAAGCCACTGGAGCAGTTCAGGTTATCTCGCTCGGTGGCCCCATGAGATGTTCGTCTGGAGCATGGATTTCATGCTCGGCAGCCTTATACACAGCGCGAACGCGGGCGCTTTCGACGATGCCGCAGGTAAACTGAGCATACTCTGGCAGCGGTACTTCGATCAGGGTTTTCTGACCGAACAGACGCACGCCAAGATCACAGGCCCCATCGTGCGCGCCGTGATGGATCCGAACCAACGTATCTCTTCACGGCAGTTGATGCTCGCTCTCTTCACTCTGCGGCGCCACACGTTCGGTCTGCGCTACGCATTGCGCCAAGCTGCCGAGCAACTGCGTGCACGCCTTCAGAGCAAACGCACGCACGCTGCCTATGATGAATGGACCCAAGCCGACGCCCAAGCCCGTCGAGCTGCCAAAGATATCCTTCTTGGCAACTCCAACCGCTCATAGCGTTCCCCTTAAACGTAAATCTCCTTTTCCAAAACAGCCATCTTAGCAAATCGTGCTATCTTGCCGTAAAATCATGCTCATGCACGACACTGATGAAACTACGATACAGGTGAGCGCTTGAAGACCCTGCTGATCATACCGGCATACAACGAAGAGGAATCGATCGAATCCACGGTTGAATCCATCCGCCGCACCGTGCCTGAGGTGGACATCCTCATCGTGAACGACGGCTCCACCGATGGAACGGTGGGGATCTGCCGCAGAAACGGCTATCCGTTCTTGGACCTGAGCACCAACCTCGGGCTTGCGGGCGGCTTTCAAGCGGGCATGAAATACGCATTGCGGCACGGCTACGATTGCGCCATTCAATTCGATGCCGACGGCCAACATCTACCCGAATACGTTCCAGCGCTCGCCGAGGCTGCTCAAAATGCTGATATCGTGATAGGGTCGCGGTTCCTTGAGGGCAAGAAGGGTGCCTCCATGCGCTCGCTCGGCAGCAGCCTGATCCGCGGTGCCATCAAGCTGACCACCGGCAAGACCATCACCGACCCCACCTCTGGCATGCGCGCCTTCAATGCGCGCATGATCAAGCAGATGGCAAAGGGCCTGAACTACGGCCCAGAGCCTGACACTATCTCATATCTGATCAAGCGCGCCGACGCCCAGGTGGTCGAAGTGCCGGTGACCATGGCCGACCGCACCGCCGGCGAAAGCTACCTCAACCCGTGGCGCTCGTCGGTCTATATGATGCAGATGACCATATCCATCCTGCTCATGCAATTCTTCCGCAAGAAAGTGGCCTCATGATCACCGCTTGCTTATACCGAACGCTTTCATCCTGCGAAAGAGCGTAGCGCGGCTAACGCCCGCTACCTGTGCGGCTTCTTCTGCGCTCAGCTCATCGCGTGCGTACTTCTCAATCGCATCTATCAGCTTCAGCTGATCAACACGCTTGGACGGCCGACCGAGTTTCTTCTGGCTTTTCGCCACATCAAGACTCTCCTTGCGCCGTGCATCCAAATAGCTCTTCTCCTTTACGTAGAGCATCTTCAAAAGCGCATGCATCTCTACACGATTCGAGTCATCAATTTTGAAACCATCACCACATACGACCTTCCCCGCACAAACAGCCTCAAGGATCGCACGAAGGGCGTCGGATGACCTTGGCCCTATATCTCGCGCAGCAAGGTCAACCACTTCTTCCATAGCCGCATTCGAATCGGCAACCACGTACAAATTATCTCCCGAGTACGTCCTTTCCGTCCTGATTAGCCACTCCAGTTTATTCAGATACGGCATGTCCACCTCATCGAGCAGCTTCCAAAGGTCTTCGCGGTTCTCCGCCGGGGCGCGCTCGCTGACAAAGACTGGTGTCTTATTCTCTCGTACATACTCTGCTCGCCGCAGATCAAGGTTGATGCCAGGAATCCCTTGGAACAGCGGGGCCTCGAGCAGCTCTATCACGCTGTAATTGGGTCGAATGCCGTACACATAGGTCCCGTCTTCGTATTCGGTATAAGTGATTCTTGCAACCCAATATTCCATAAGGGTTTCCGGATCCCTTACGCAGATGATTCCACGAGTGACAGCCTCCCTCATTGCGAAGCCCTCCCATCGCCTTGCGCGCCCTGAAGCAGAATGAGCTGATAGCGCATATCGAGCATCTTCATATAAAACGAGCGTCTCATATCGCTGATTCCTGGAATACTTTCGATGAGATCGCGCACATCCCGCATGTCCAACGTATCGAGAACATACTCCAGCGCATCGTTGCATTCAGCGAACCGACCCGAAGAGATAACCTCACAATACGAGCTCTTCTGCCCATCCAGCTTGATCTGTGATGTTGGAAAGCCGTAAATGCGCTTCTTCATTTCTTCATCGCTCTCTATCACCTCACGGATTGCATCGTCATCACGCAAGCGAGGGAAAAGGCAAGATCCGTTGTCGAAGACCGGAGCCAACCGATACTTGTTATCCTCCTTGAGAAAGCCCCAGTTCGCTCCATGTCGATCGAAGTTGCCAATAAAAGCATCCACGATGAACATGCGCCAAAAGGTAGCGATAGTCTCATCCACATTCGTAAGCTTGCTATTGTCCTCAAGCATTCTCATGATGTCGATGTATTCGTATTGGTACCGATCCTTGTCCTCTTCGAGCGTGCTTTCACCTACATCGTTGAAGGGCACGAATTGTGTGTCGCCGACATTGAAATCACGACAAACAACAACATGGTGTTCTTCATAAGTACCCAATAGCGTATCTTGGGCCTTCATGCCTGCTAATTCGAATATACGCGAACCGAGATGTTCGGAAACGTGGTTGAATCTTTTTCCGAAGGCATCCTCAGCTTGAAACTTAACCATATAAAGGCCATCATCCATGACGATGCCCCGCTTACGTTCACTGCCTGCATACTGCTTTCCGCTATCAGGGAACGAGGAAAAATCCATCGCTTTCCTTAATCTCATAATTGCTGATAGATATTTTTGATATTATATCAGTTACATAATATCTCATATATACCAGTTAGTAATTTTGAGATTCCCCATTGACACACCAACTCTATCGCCAATCAACTGTTCTTGCCGTAAAATCATGCAGATAGAATGAATAATCGGAATCGAAAGCGACCCTAAGGCGACATGTCCCTTGCTATGCGCATATTGCTGATAATCATCTCGATCGGCACGCTCGCGTTCGTGATCAGCCGCGTCCGCAAATCGCGCATCCGCATCGAGGATTCCATTTTCTGGGTCTGTTTGAGCATGCTGCTGATCATCATCAGCATCTTCCCGCAGATCGTGTTCTTCTTCACCAACCTGCTGGGCATCCAGTCTCCCATCAACCTGGTATTCCTGTTCTTCATCTTCGTGCTGCTGATCCAATGCTTCACTATGAGCGTGCGCATCTCCCAATCGGACACGAAGATCAAAGAGCTCACCCAGCAGCTCGCCATCGAGAAGTTCGAACGCCACCAGAACGACGAGCGATTGGCTGAAGATGACTGATCACACTTTTGCCATATGCGCATATAAGGAGAGTCCGTATCTTGAAGAGTGCATTGTCTCTCTGAAAAACCAAGAAGATCCCTCCAATCTCATCATATGCACCTCCACGCCAAACGAGCACATTCGTTCATCAGCTCAACGATTCGAGATTCCACTTTTCGTAAATCCGAATGGCCCAGGCATTGCCTCCGATTGGAACTTCGCACTAGAGCAGGCAATGACCCCCTATGTGACCATCGCACACCAAGATGATGTCTATGCATCCGCATATTCCACTCACATGCGAAAAGCCATGTGCTCGATGAGCACCCCTCTGCTCTTCTTTACCGATTATGGCGAGATTCGCAACGAGAAGACGGTCACGGAATCTCGACTGCTCACCGTAAAACGCCGACTGCTCGCGCCATTGTGCGATGGACAACGGGCTTCTTCCAAAAAGGCGCGACGAAGGGCGCTTTCGCTTGGCTCTGCCATTTGCTGTCCCTCGGTAACCCTTGCCATGAACAACATTCCCAAACCAGTGTTCAAAGATAACATGAAAAGCAATCTTGATTGGCAAGCCTGGAGCGAGATCGCTTTGCTGGATGGGCAGTTCTACTACGATTCAGAGATATTGATGTTCCACCGCATCCATCCTGATTCGGAAACATCAGCATTGATCGTGGATGATACGCGAACGGCTGAGGACCTGTTCATGCTCAGCCAGTTCTGGCCGCGCCCTATTGCGAAAGTGTTGAATCATTTCTATCAGAACGGTCAGAAAAGCAATGATCTGGATAACCGCGCTGAAGAATCCTCCCGAAGCCAAGAAACCGAGGAAACACGATGAGCGGTCCTTTGGTCAGCGTTGTCGTACCGGCTTATAACACGGCTCGCACCCTCCCACGTTGTCTCGACAGCATCCTTGCCCAAACGATGGAAGATCTTGAGATCATCGTGGTAGACGATGGAAGTCCCGATGATGTTGCAGAGATTGCATCAAACTACGTTCAACGCGATCCCCGCATTCGTCTCATTCGTCAAAACAACAAAGGACTCGGTGCGGCAAGAAATACCGGGATTGAGCAAGCTGCTGGCGCGTATCTTTCTTTCGTCGATAGCGATGACTTCATCGAGTCCGATATGCTCGAAATGATGACAGCGGCGCTCTCCGATACCGGAGCGCTTGTTGCGAATTGCGAAGCATACATCGATGTATTCGATTCAGCGAACACGTGCCGTAAAACAGATACGCTCTCCTTACCGATCAAGGAATCAGTAGCCACTGGCTTTGAGGCTTTTAGCTGCTTTTCATCACTTGTCCCTCCCGTGTTGAACAGTGTTTGCTTCAAGCTGATCAAAAGGACCCTTTTTTCTGAAATGAGATTGAGGTTTCCCGAGGACCATCGATTTGCTGAAGATATGCCCGTAACAGCCTTTTCGTTTCTCCATAGCGATCGCGTTGCTTTTGTTCACAGGCCTCTTTATCACTATATAAGAAGCAACTCCATATTGACCATGACATTTTCGCCAAAGAAGGCTCACGATCTGATCGCCAACATGAACGAGATTTGCATATATGCACAGCATGCCGAGTACCAAGACCAAGATGATCTTGATGCCTTTCGCCTTGAAATGCTGTTTTCTGCAACTCGGCAAATCACCTGGTCAAAGGAATACCGCAGCTCCATAGGCAAAGAATTGCTCACCTGCATCGAAGAGTCAAAACCTTCTCAAAAGCCGTCGAAGCACACGTCTTATCTTCCTCTTTTGCAGAAAGCAAAAATAGATCTGACCTATTCGGGCTGGGCGCGCATCGCATGCAGGGCAGCGTATCACCTCAGATGGATGCCCCTGATCAAATACATGCTCTGATCAAAATATGTCATCCCCGCCGATCGGATGGCGCTCATATGGAAATTCATAGAGATACTCGGACAATTCTTGCGCCATCACTGAAGCTTCATCTCTGTATTGGGGGAGCAAGAAAAGCTGCGTATTATTGATCGAACGCTTCGGATCGAAACCCGACAAGGGGTTAACATGGTCTCTGGTAGACACGCCCAGCGCATGTGCTATTCTCTGCACCGTGTTGTCATAGTCGTATACGAAATCTTCAAAATGCATGCGATGCACATGCGGATCCGAAACGATCTTCTCCGATCTTCTCATACATCTATAGTATTCGCAAAACTCATCGACTTTTTCTGGATAAGGGATTTGAGAATTGCTCTTCGACCATACATATTTATTTAAGATGAACACATCGCGCGGATCGCGATCAACGATAAAGCATTCCGCATCACCATCGAAATACCGCTCCCTGCGCCACGCATTGAATGGCAACAAAAGCTGATCGAGAATGAGATTCGTTCGATCTCTTCCCATTTCCATGAATAGATCCGCAAGGTACTCTCTGCTTGCCTGATAGAATGCGTCCGGCGTTGGAAGCGAAAAACGCATCCGCCCGTACAACAACGGTTTTTGGGGAAAGATCTTTCCTTGCGTGACCGTTCTCAATATCCTGTTGAACGCAAGACGAGGAAACACTCCCCAGCCGCGACGCTCTTGGGGGTACCAAAAGCTTTCTGATTCAACGAGTGTCAGCTTGTGGATATAGGCATGTGTGATCTCCATGAAGCGAGGGCTGAGGTTGCGCCGATAATCTCCAACCCACCAAAACGGCGTATCGAACAGCTCACTCATCGCCATCTCGAAAGAACGAAGCGCCTCATCGCTACGGAGCGCATTATTCCCAACAAGCAGCTTGTCCTCCAGATCGAAGACCCCATTGGGGCAATGTAAGAAAACATATTCAAAACTACCCTGCGGAGCTTCAAAACCATCGAACTCACTGAGCAGGTCCGTCAATGCAGACGACCCAGACCCCATATATCCTGTGGGGATGATCACCTTATTCATGCAAAGCCTCGCCTTCATAGCGCTTGCAAATTTTTGGGATCATCACGCGCTCGCGCAATGCATCTGCCATTTTTTGACGGAACACACGACTTCCCAACATCCCTCTGGCAAAAATTACGAGGGCGGTCGGTATTTTCCTGCTTCCCACCGCAGCAAAGAGCCCATCGTAGCTTCTCTTCGCAAACGAGTACCCCAGGCTGTCTTCCTCAGAAGATCCAGCGCTTACATCATTTATCTCCGTTACAGGAATATCCCCGATGTTCCTACCTTTACGATAGCAATCCTTCAAAAAACGTGCATTCTTCTCTTGTATGATCCAGCTAGAAGAGGATATGCCATTTTCTGCAAAACGATAGGCGAGCAACATGTCTGCCATTCGTCCAAGTTTGAATCCATGTTGGAAAGCTCGCAGAATGAAATCATAGTCCTCACAGCTTGATATCTCTCGATAACCGCCAAGCACTTCATACACTTCGCGCCTTGCAAGCCAGGTAGGATGAAACATGACGTTCGTGAATCCCTCGATCTCGCTCAGCGCACCTGTGAACATCGTCGGCAGTTTTCGGCCTGCAACAAGTCCCCCATCAGAGATGACGTCTGCCCCCGAAGCAACCAGATCGAGTTGGTTGTCCTGCAAGAAGTGAAGTTCTTTCCGCAATCGGTTGGGTTGCGCGATGTCGTCCGCATCCATTCGGGCTATATACGGCTCTTCTGATGTTTCGATCGCACGATTTAAACTTCTCGTGAGCCCTTGATTGCTTTCATTTGCCAGTACGACGATACGTTCATCCTGGTCGGCGTATGCTTGTACGATAGCGTTCACTTCGTGATTGTCTGGATTGTCCAGCACGATATAGAATCGAAGATCACGTAAGGTTTGCATGAGAATGGACTCTATGCTGGCGCGAAGCCATTCCGGCTGTTCCGCAAAGGTGGACATGATAACTGCGATCCGAGAAGGCTCAGTCACGTGCGATCCTATCATCTTTTATCCGTTGCCTATGAGCCGATGCCGATTCGGCCTTAACAAGGTATCATCTAGATATCTTATAAGGACAGCCACGACGATGCAAAAGGAGCCCTATGGAGTTCATTGCTCTGTCATACAATCACGCACGTTGTATCGTTGAGCATTTGGAAAGTATTAAACATGTCATACACTCATATGCTGACGGCGAGGCATGCGTCTTCCGACTCTTCGACGACTCATCATCCGATGATACGGTCAAGATCGCCGATGCCTGGCTTGAACAGAATAGAATGCTCTTTTCCGATGTGGAGATCATATCAAACACAAAAAACCTTGGTGTCGCCCATAATTATACGAGGGCTTTGCGCTCTGTCAGATCGAATCGATTCAAAATACTGGCAGGAGACGACCTCTATTTCGACAACAATGTATTTCAAATCGCAGAAAAGCCCGGTCTCACCCTCACTCAGCCTTTCTGGTTCAGAGATGCCACCGTGGTTCCCGCGCCCGATATCGACAACCTTCTTCTCTTCGCCCACGCGCAAGTACAGGATGCACTGCGTCCTACGATCCTGAAGAAGCTTCGCTTTGAGAACTGCATCAGCGCCCCAGGTGCCTTCCTTGGGAAGGATCTTATCGATTCAGATCTGCTGCGAGCGATCGAGGCCTACACGTATCTGGAAGACTACCCCATGTGGTCGTTTCTCTTCCTTGAGAGAACTCGACCCTTCCCTGTACGCATTGATGCGCGGCCCTATGTGCTATACAGAGTAGGTAGCGGCGTCTCAACGAGCCACCGAAACGCTTCAAGGACCGAAGAGCCCTCCCCCTATGAGCTTGATGTGATGAAGCTGAAGGAGCGCTACTATCCCACCACGTCAGGATCATCCTTGCCAGCAAAGATCAAACGAGCGGTTCGGTTCTATCAAGACAAAGCCATCTGCAAACGCCTTCGTGCTCGCGACAAGAACACGCAAGAGATCCTCGATCAAAGAAGTCACGCAGAACAAAGGTCGGGGGCATATATCGAGTCTATACAAGGTTTAGCATTAGGTTTCATCGAAGGATTGCAATAGAATATCCATATCGAACCCGAATATGGAAGGCGCACTCGAAATGCTCGATATAGAGACACTGAAGTTCGATCCTCGCGGAGATGGGCGAGGATTCTTGGTTCCCCTAGAAGGAAGTCAGGATATCCCATTCAACATCGAACGTATCTACTATATAGGAGATGTCCCTGAAGGAGTAACGCGTGGCGCACACGCCCATAAGGATTTAGAGCAGGTTCTCATTTGCGTACATGGTTCATGTACGATCCTGCTCGACGATGGCTACGAAAAAACGACGATCGAACTGACGGACCCTTTCACAGGCATCTTGTTGCATAGCATGATCTGGCGTGAAATGTACAACTTCTCACCAGATTGCGTTCTGCTAGTGCTCGCTTCAAAGCACTATAGCGAAGACGACTACATTCGGGACTACGACACGTTCCTCGATCAGATCGGAGTAAGACGGTGATATCGGTTCCTTTTGTGAGTTTTCGCGAGATCGAACGCGAACTTGGCTCTGAGCTCAGATCGGCTTTTGAACGCGTCTTGGACAATAGCTGGTACATTCGCGGGGAAGAAGATGAGGCTTTCGAGAAAGCCTTTGCTTCGTATTGCGGAACGGCTCACTGCGTAGGGTGCGGAACCGGCCTCGATGCCATCTACCTTTCATTGAAGGCGCTCAGTATCGGACCAGGAGATGAGGTCATTGTTCCTTCGAATACCTACATCGCAACAGCATTGGCCGTTTCGTATTGCGGTGCTGTTCCTGTTTTCGTCGAGCCTGACATCAACACGTACAACATAGATCCTGAACGTATCGAAGTAGCCATCACCAATCGGACGAAAGCGATCATACCGGTCCATTTGTATGGACAGCCAGCTGATATGGACCCTATTCTTGCAATCGCACACGACCATAAACTCTTCGTCGTCGAAGATGCTGCGCAGGCGCATGGAGCTCTCTACAAAGGCAAGCGTGTAGGCTCCTTTGGAGATGCAGGAGCTTTCAGTTTCTACCCCGGAAAGAATCTTGGCGCTCTTGGAGACGGTGGTGCTGTTGTGAGCAATAACGAAGCGATTGCTCGAGTAGTGAAAGAACTTGGGAACTACGGATCCGATCGAAAATACCATCACATCATGAAGGGCAACAACTCACGACTAGACGAGATACAGGCCGCATTCCTTTCAGCAAAGCTTCCCCATCTTGAAGATATGAACGCTGAGCGCAAAAGGATCGCGCAAAGATACCTGAGCGGCATCACCAATCCTAACATCACACTTCCCATCATGATCGATGGAGCCGATCCGGTCTGGCATATCTTCGCGATCAGGCATCCCAGGAGAGATGATCTTGCTACCTATCTGCACGAGCAGGGGATACAAACACAGATCCACTACCCTATTCCCATCCATCATCAGATAGCGTATCAAGACCTGCATCACAAACCTGGAGAATTTCCTATCGCAGAAGAGATCAGCCGTACCGAACTTAGTCTTCCTCTATTCTATGGCTTGGAAGATGCTCAGATCGATCACGTCATAGATTGCCTCAATAACTTCGCCCGGTGATATGAGCCGAGCACGCCTTTTCATCGAGAATATGCTCATCTACGGGCTTGGCGGAGTGCTCGCCAAGATCGTCCCGTTCATCATGGTGCCCATCGTGACCCGCCTCATGCCAGGCACAGAGTATTTCGGCATGAGCGACATGACGAACACGATTGTCTCGTTTGCACAAGCATTCTCGGTTATGGGAATGTATGATGCGATGTTTCGTTTCTTCTTTGACGACGACGACATCGAACGAGAGAAAGCCATCTGTTCTACTGCACTCTTCTTCGTGCTCGGGTTCTCGCTTGTCGTTGCCCTATCCATGCTGCTGTTCTCTGACCCTATTGCAAAGCTATTCTTCGGAACAACCGAATGTGTGTCATTGGTGATCATAGCGTCGATCTCAACGTTCATCGGAGGCAGTGGCTCCATCATCCAGGCACCAACGCGCATCCAGAACAAACGTATCACCTTCATCGTGATGAACCTTGTCACCTCTCTTCTTTCCTACGGAATATCCGTGCCACTGCTGATCACCGGCAATTATGTTATAGCGCTCCCTGTTGCAGCAGCGGCAGCAGCTCTCGTATCCCTTGTTGTCTTTGGCCTCCTGAATCGATCATGGTTCGGCATCAAACAGTTCCGCCTCCCATACCTTCTTCCTATGCTCAAGATAGGCATCCCTCTCATGCCGACGTTTCTCTGCTATTGGCTTTTTAGCTCAGCAGATCGCTTGATGATCACGAGTATCCTTGGGATTTCCGAAGAGGGCATCTACGCAATCGCTGCTATGGTGGGCCAAGCGAGCCAGCTGGTCTACACTGCATTTGCGCAAGGCTGGCAATACTTCGCATTCTCTACCATGCATGACAAAGATCAAGTTTCCATGACCTCAAGGATCTACGAATACTTAGGGGCCATCTCCTTCATAGTATCTGCCTGGCTCATTGTCTTCATCGCCCCACTCTTCGATCTGCTCTTTCCCAGCCAATACCTCCCCGGCATAACAGCCGCTCCCTATCTATTCTTGGCACCATTGCTCTTGATGCTATTCCAAGTATTGGCCAATCAACTGCTTATCATCAAGAAAACATGGCCCTCTTTGCTCATGCTCGCCCTTGGCGTCGTCATGAACATCGCTCTGAATCTCGTCATGATTCCTACCATAGGCATCGAAGGGGCCGCGATCGCAACCTTAGCCGGATATCTCCTGATAAACGCTGTCGCCTTGATCGTCCTCACAAGGATGAAGCTGATTAACGTTTCGGGAAGATTCTATGTTGGACTTCTAGCTTTTACCATGTTTTTCCTGGCATGGCGTTTCCTTTTGATCGGACAGCTTGCTCCTCTCCTGATCGCATGCGCCGCCCTCTGTGTTGTGTTCGCTCTTCTCTACAGAGTTGAACTGAAAAGAGCAGTTCAGAAAATTCGCTCTCTCGTACAAAGGAGCAGAGCGAATGACTCCTGCTAGCAAAAGCCACGGTGACATAAGGAGGAATTCTCTATGAGCAAGATCTCGGCACTCCAATACAGCGATGGGTACAAAGCGCTCAGGCCCCTTGATCCGAAGGATGCTCCAGGCATGCTGGAATGGATGCACGATCCGGCAATAGCGGGGCTTTTCCAAACCGATTTTGGTTCTATGGGTACGAACGAAGTTCTGGCTTTCATCGATGGATCACAAGGTGTTGAAGATGCCCTTCATCTCGCCATCATCGACGATAATGATAAATATATGGGAACCATAAGCTTGAAGAATATCGACATGACCAACCGCTGTGCCGAGTATGCCATCAGCACCCGCTCGATCGCCCATGGAACAGGACTGGCCTATCAAGCAACTCTGGATATTCTCGATGTCGCCTTCAAAAAACTGGAACTTAATAGAGTCTATCTTAATGTTCTTGATCTGAATGGACGCGCAAGAGGTTTCTACGAAAAGGTTGGTTTCAGTTACGAAGGACGTTCCCGACAAGCTCTTAGGATCGACAGTGCATTTCACGACCTTCTTTGGTTTTCCGTCCTCCAAGATGAGTTCGAGCAATTGACCGATTGAGGCAATGCTTGTTCCTATCACTACGAGGCAGGAACAAGCTGCGAGAGAATCGTTTCAAGCTGCCTAGATATAGTGTCGAACGAAAAATCTTGAACTCGCTTCAAACCCTGCTCCACATAGCAAGATCGAAGCTCGGGGTCTTCAAGCATCTGCTGTATCTTTGCAGCCATGTCTTCGGGGTCTTCCACAGCACACGTTAAGCCATATTCATCGTTTCCTAAGATCTCTGATACTCCCGGAAGGCTGTTCGTCGCCACAATAGGAACGCCGTCTCTCATTGCCTCCAACAGGACGGTCGGCAATCCTTCGGCAGAGCTGGAGTGAACGGCTATCGTAGCTGCGAGAAGATAGTCATCCACGTTGCTCTTCGCCCCAACGAAGTCTATCGAAGCTGCTAACCCCAAGTCGTGGGCCAATTGCTCGCATATAGTACGGGTGGGACCATCCCCGACAAATAGAAGCTTTGGATGCTTCGCATGCTTTTCATGCAAGATCTTCAGAGCACGTATAACCGTCTCTTGATCTTTGTCCTTGTCGAATCGGCCGACCATGACGAGCAGATCATCCTCACTGTTCTTGAGCTGGCCAGTAAGAGAGCAATTGGAAGGAGACGGCTCGGTCTGAATGGGGTTATATATCTTGGTTATTCGAACGCTTCGAGCTACTTCTGGAAAAACCTCAAGCGCATATCCTTGATTAGCATCCGAAAGCGTACAGAGATTGCGAATTTTCCTGTAAAGAAACCCATAGGAATACGAAAGCAATAGATAATCAGCAAGCGAACCATGAAGCCATGCGATTTTGTGATACGCCTTGATAAACTCGTATGCTACAAATGATAGATCTCGAAAATGCCCCGCAAAAGCAATGGCAACGTCAAAGTGGTCCTCTTTGCATGTAGTTTTCCAACAAAGCTTCTTAATGAGAAGACCGATCTTCGCAATAAGATAAACGGGAGGATATACGTACTTTCCCCAAGTTCTTTTGGTAACAGCAAAAAAGGATTCTGGGAGAGCATATTTGGAGAATGAGGACCTTATGATGTCGCACTCTTCCGGGAATTCAACTTCCATATCTGCAAGATCGGGCTGCAAGTTGAAGATCGTTACATCGTGACCCAAGGAACAGAGCATCCTTGCATAGTTCACGCCAACACGCTCTATACCACCGATCCCTAGCCCATCGAACACCAAAGCTATCTTCATTGACCTCTCCTACGAAAGGAGGCTTGGACATCCAAGCCTCCTCCGTGCGAACTCATGTTGTTGCAAGCGCCTTACCTCTTGGCGCCTGGCACCCACACGCCACTAGCATTCACATAATACCTATTGTTGTCCACCCACGCATTGGTAGCCATTACGCCATCAGGACCAACCCAGTAGATGCCGCTGATCCAACGATTCGTGGCCAACGCGCCATTCGACATCAGGTAATACCACTTATTATCTAGCCTTAGCCAACCCTTCTGCATCACGCCAGAACTGTTGGAGTAGAACCTGCGGCCGCCTGGTTCGCTGTACCAGCCCGTCTT
>NZ_CALPCC010000020.1 GCF_943192905.1 Adlercreutzia murintestinalis
GGCTGCGCAGCCGCTTCGGCCACTCGCGCAGCGCGTGAGCGAGCATCCGGCGCTCGCAGCTCCTGCTCGGCATGCAGCGCTTCTTGCAGAAGAGCAGGGCATTGCGCTGACGCCTGAGATGTTCGTGTTGATCACGGGTGCGGCGGCGCTCGTGAGCGGGGTTGTTGTGGGTTTGATGACCTTGTCGCCGGTGTGTGGCGTAGCGGTAGCGTGTCTTGTTGCCATTGGGATCTTCGCCGCAGCCAAGCGCTCTGCTGACAAGAATGCGGCGAATACGCGCGAACAGATACCTGATGCGCTGCGGTGCATGGGCACCTGCTTTCGGAGCGGTTTGTCGCTGCCGCAAACGCTGCAACAGACCGCGATGGAATGCAGCGGTGCGCTGGGTAGCCTGTTCAGCGTTGCGGCTCGTCGTCTTGAGATGGGCGCACCGCCCGCCGAGGCTCTTGCGGTCATGCGTTCGAGCGATCAGGTTCCCGAGCTTTCCTTCGTGGCGGTGGCGCTTGATGTGCAGCATCAAAGCGGCGGCAGCATTGCGCCGGTGCTTGAAACGGCACGCGAGTCGGTGATAAGCGAGCTTGACTTGATGCGTTCGCTGCGAGTGCAAACGGCACAAGCCAAGCTCTCGGCCAGTATCGTCACCGTGATGCCCTTTGTGCTGGTGGCGCTGTTCTCTTTGATGAGCCCTGACTTCCTCGCGCCGTTCTTTGGCAGCCTGATAGGGGTGGCTCTGCTAGCGCTGGCGCTCATCATGCAGCTTTCTGGGGTGTTGGCGGTGCGACGCATGCTGCGGATAGATGCGGGGTGAGCACGATGTCTGTTATGAGTGCAGGAATGGCATACGCGGCTGCGTGCCTTGCCGGTGGTGCTGGGTATAACGTCTATCGTTGGATCGAACAGATGCGGCAACGCGCGCGGCATCGGGAGGCGGTGCGCGCTCGCGCAGAGTCGCCCGATCACAGGTATGCCGCAAGCAGCAAAGCAGATGTGCGCGTGATCGAGATGATGGAGCATCAAAGCATTGCGGTTCGTAGCATGCCGTTCAACGTACCGGATAACGCGATGCGCTCTCCGTGGTTTCAGCGGGTGGTGGGTTTCGCGGGACTTGCAGACAGCGTGACCGAAGAGGGGTTCTGCGTCACGCGGCTTCTGCTCGCAGGGATTGCCTTGTGCGTGGGAGGCGTGGTAGGTGCGTTTGTCTCGCCCGCGCTTGCAGGGGTATTAGGCTTGGTAGGGCTGTATTTCGGCGCATCGGCACCCAAGCGCGCCATCAAGCATCGCATTGAATGGCGCACGCAGCAGATGGAACGTCATCTGCCCGAAATGCTGGATGTGGTGGCTATCGGCATGCGCAGCGGGCTCTCGTTCGACCGAAGCCTCCAGATATATGCAGCACGGTTCCCCACATTTCTCGCAGGTGAATTCTCGGCGGCGCAACGAAAGTGGGCAAGTGGGTTGGAGCGTCGCGACGAAGCGTTGCGTCACTTGGCAGCTTCCTACGACTCTTCGGTATTCGCGCGCGTCATCGAGTCAATCGTGCGATCCATTCGCTTTGGCACGTCCATGGTGGAAGGGCTTGAAGATGCGGCACGCGAGAGCCGTGTTGCCTATCGCACCCGAAGGCAAGAGCAGGTGGCGAAGGCCCCTGTGAAGATGATGATCCCGACTGGCACCTTGATACTGCCCGCCATGCTGATCTTAGTGATGGGTCCGGTGCTGCTTGAGATGGTGGGAGGCGGGATGGTATGAGAAAGGAGCAAGGAAATGATTGCATTGCAAGAACTGATCGGGCAAGAGGTGGCGCGCATACGAACGCAGTGCGGCATGATGAGCGAGAAGGCGCTGGCTGTCGCATGTCGCATGCGGGCGAAGATGGCGTGCGAACGTGGGCAAGGCACGACAGAATACGCCATCTTGGTAGGCGTGCTCGTGGTCATCGCTATTCTCGCCATCACAGTATTTCGCCCGAAACTGGAAGAGCTCTGGCTTGCCATCTCCGACGGTATCAACAGCTTGTAGAAGAGCGGCGTGGGCAATCGACGGTGGAGTATGCCGTCGTGCTCGGCGCGCTGCTCTGCGTGGTGGTGGCGCTGGGGGCGCTGGCGCAAGCCATTGAGAGCGGCTTGTTCGTGCAACATGCGGTTATGGCGGCATCGCACCATGTGCAGGGTGCAGGAGGTGGCATAGTCGATGTCTTCTGCTTCTGAGAAACGCCAGCAAGGTCAGGCAACCATAGAGGCCGCATTCGCGCTTCCGGTGTTGATGGTGTTGGTGCTGCTGCTGGTACAGCCAGGGATCCTGCTCTACGACCGCGTGGTCATGGCAGGTGCGGCAGCGGAAGGATGCCGTGTGCTCGCAACCGCTGGCGAAGGCGAATCTCAGCAGTGTCAAGACTACATCATGCGTCGTCTGTCCGCTGTGCCGCAGGCTGATATCTTCCATGTGCATACGACAGGGTGCACATGGGAGGTGCAGCTTGATGGCAACGAGGCGGCCCCTACCGCGACCGTGCGCATCAGCACCGAGGTGAAGCCGCTTCCATTGATCGACTGCGCGGTGGGGCTTCTAGGGCTTTGCAACGAGCGAGGCAACGTGGTGCTCGCAGTGGAGGCAACAGCCGCCACGCAGCCCGATTGGGTTGAACGGCAGACTGCACCGAGCGATTGGATACGACAATGGGTATGAGACGAGCGCAAGGGTTATTCCGTGATGAAGAGGGCCTGACCACGGTCAGCATGGCGGTGAGCATCTTCCTGGCCCTTACCTTGATATTCAGCGCGGCTCAACTGTATCGCGTATCCTCGGCGTCATCTGATATTCAGGAAGTGGCCGATGCTGCGGCGATGGCAGCCCAAATTGAGGTTTCCAGGTACATGAGCATTGCGAACGGCTGCGATGCGATGCTGTTCACCATGACGCTAACATCGACCATTGCGCTGGGCGCGGGCGTGGTGGCAGCGTGCATCCCGCCCGCCGCGGCTATTTCTGAGCGATTGATCGCGTGCGGTCGCAAGATAGCCAATGCGCGCGATACGGCTGCTGCGCGTATGGCCGATGTGCTGGATGCGCTGCAACAGGCACTGCCGTTCATCGCAGCGGCCAAGGCGGCGCAGATCGCTCAGAAAAACGATATGGAGGGCATGGCGTCGCAGTACCACGCTGTCACCATTCTCATGCCTCTTGTAGGGCAGCCGATCAGCGTGTCGTCGGACCAGCTTGACGAACTGACCGAGATGGTGGAAGAGAAAGCCCCTGATATTCGAGCCGCAGCGGCGCGTGCTGAGGAATTGGCGCAAGAAGCGAACGAGAGCAAATACGAGGCGTATATGGCGGATTGCGGGAATAATCCGAATGCGTGTCTTTACGAGCGCGCCGCGCACCTCGCTGAGATGCCGAGCGCGGCCGCGAATCCGTATTACAGCAGCGTTGACGCATGGTCGTTCAAGGTGGCGCTCGAGCGGAGCCATGCATATTACCGCAGCCGTTACTTTTCCGAGAACGCGTACCTTGATAGCAGCCTCAGCGTAGAGGAAAGGGCCGACTCGGCGCTGCGCAAGCATTTCTACAAGCAAACCTACGAAGACGTGATGGCGGCGAACCAGTCCTCGGGCGAGCGATGCACCTTCCCGAAGGTGTTTCGGAATCTTGATGAGATGCGAGAGACTCGGTTGTACACGGCAGAGCTCTTTCCTATCACGCAGTCAGAGGGAGCCACGGTGATGCATGCATGGGATGGATGCCCGGCTGCGGCGGGCGCGGGCGAGTACGGGTCGGTCAGTCAGCTTGAGGGTGGCGGATATGCGGTGTGCTCGCAGTGCGAGTTCACGGCGGCAACGTTCGGGAATGTGGCATCGGCATCAACGGCTGTTTCAAGCGGCTATGAGCATCATTATCGCATCGTGCGTGAAGCGAACGAGCGTTACAACCAGGCGATGGACGAGCTTGAGCCGACGAAGGCTGAAGTGGAAGGATCGGTCGATGAGATCTTCCGCGGCATGGGGGATGTGCTCTCGGGAGGCGCGGGCAACAAGCGCATTCATGCAGACCCACCCGGGTCAGCGGGCGCCCTTGCGCTGGTGGTGAACGTGGCTCAGAATGCAGCTGCCACCGGATTCGAGAGCAGCTTCATAGGTACGGATGCAACGCTTGGCACGCGGGCAGCGGTTGCAGGCGCATCGCTACAGATCGATGAGGATACCCCCGATACCACGGTGATGGACGAGGTTCTTGATGGACTGACCCGGGTGATTCCAGGATCGGATGCCGCAACGCGCACCATCAGCGAGCTATGGACCGGTTTCGTGCGTGCATGGGGCGGCGGCCAGCAAGCCATCATGGATACCGTGCAGGCAGGTTTAGATGATGTGCACACCACGACCGCGAGTGGATTGGGCAGCTGGGCAGCTGATGCGCTCACGGGACTTTTGGAGGGGCTTGGCTTAGAGCCGCCTGAGCTGTTCATGCTACGCCCCGTACTGGTGAACACGGCCCAGGTGGCCCGTGCTGATACGACCGAGCTCTCGGCGAAGTATCTCCAGGTGAAGACAGCAGCGCTCTCTGCATCGTCGGGAAGCACCGATCTTTTCTCAGGACTGACAAGCAGCATTCGCTCAGCGCTCGAAGGAGAGGGCACTGCGATAGATGCGGTGGAGATCAGCATTCCGCTCGGGGATACCGATATTCCGCTCACCTTGGCGATCCCGCCTTCGGTGCAAGAGGGGGCACGAGCACTGGTGGAGAGCGCTCTCGAGAGCGTTGCTCAGGCGGCTGCAACGGCAACAGGTGGCCGGTCATGGCAGTAGGGAAGGTGCATAGTGTCGCACGATGCCGCATGCGCGAGCGTGGGCAGATGACCGTTGAGCTTTGCGTGGTGTTACCCGTTGTCATCATCATCGCCGCCATCGTGTTCAATGCGCTGACGTTCTTTTCGTACTGCGCGGAATTCGATCGCTCGTTTCGCAATGCGGTGCGCGTGTGGGCGGTATCCCCGCCGTCGAGCATGGCATTCGATACGGCGATGGAGCAGGTGCTGTGTCAGGTGGAACCAGATGCGAGCGACAACCCCCGCGCCACCATCTCTTATGAGGTCAGCGCCGATGCTACGGCCACCATTACGGGAACGCTCGAGTATCAGCCTACGTTGTTTGGCTTGCGGGTGCGCAGCGAGGTGTTTGGCGTGACGTTGCCGTCGCTCGCGCATACCGCGCAGTTGGTGGTGGCAAGCGATGCGGTGGATTAGCTCTGGCAGACAGCGAGGTGCAAGGATGCAGGTAAAAGCAAGGACCGGAAGAAGCAAAGGCGGGTGCAAGAACGGCACGCGACGAAGATTGTGGCGAGCATGGGCGTGCGTGGCGGCAACGATCGCTGCCATCGTCGGCATGTGCGCGATTGCTGAGGCAGCAGAAGATGCAGGACACGGGAGCGGAGCTCATACCGAGGCAGTATGGGATGGGTTGCGGCAAGGCGGCACCGAAGAAGAAGCGCTTGCTGCGGCTGGATTCGCCATTTCGCGCGAGGCGCCTGCATGGATGAGCGCTGAGGTGCTCGATGAGTCGTGGACGGTGCGCTATGCCGATGAGCAGTGGAGCATCGTGCGCGTTGACATACCGCTTGGCACAGAGGAATGCGCAGCGCGGATAGCGAATGCTCTGCAAAGCAAGGGGTGGACGAGCGTGGAGAGCGGATACGAGGGCGTTGATACCTTCGTGAAGGCAGAAGGGAGTTGTTCGTGGTTGATGGTGGAGTGGGCGCAACACGCAGACGGCGTCAGCGCGGTTATGCATATCCGTCACGCTTGATGCGGGATAGATGCGCTGGGAGATGGCTGATGGATGTGAGCGGTATGGCTGAGCCGATAGAGCTTGCTACTACGATGCCGCAGCGGTTGCGGGGCATGCTGTTTCGTGATCCAGACGAGGTGACGCGGCTTTTGGTGCCGTGTCGCGATATCCATACGTTCGGCATGCGCTATCCGCTTGACGTGGCGTTCATTGCCAGAGATGGGGACGTGATCGAGGTTCACCGCAACGTCGGCTTGCGGAAGCGCCTGCGAAACGATGCTGCCTCCATGGTGGCAGAGCGGTTTTCGCGTGCGGGCGAATGGCTGCATGTGGGTGATGTGATACGACTCGGCTCGCCCGAGCCGTATAGACCAGATGAAGGGGGGCCGCGATGAAGCGATGCCCGGTGTGCAAGGCGACACTGTTCGACGATATGGATACCTGCTATGGCTGCATGTATCGATTTGGCAGCAAACCCGAGTGGGAGCAAGAGATGCAGAAGGGCGCACGGGCATGCGCGCAGAAACCATTGGAAAGCGGGGAAGGTGTTGAGCGTAGAGCGCCCTTTGCGCCGGGCAACGAGGGCTGCTTACTGGGAGATTTCCTGGTACAGCTCCACCGCTTTTTGGGAGATTTCCTGGTTGATGCGGGTGTAAAGCTCTAGGAGCCGGTTTCCCTCGGGAGTCAGTTCGCTGCCATGCGCGCCGTCACGAATGAGCAACTGAATGTCAAGGGCGTCCTCGGTATCTTTGATGATGCGCCAAGCCTTGCTGTAGGCCATGCCCATGTTCTTAGCCGCGGCATTGAGCGATCCGTGTTGGCGCACGCCCAGACAAAGGTCGGCAATGCCCTTGCCGAACACGGAGTTAGAGTTCGATTTCGGGTTGCTGATGGAAAGACGGGTATTGGGTACCAGTTTGCTCAGTTTGGTGGTCATACGTCGCGTTCTCCTTGTCTGTGCGCGGCCTAGCGGGTGAGAAATGCCAGGACAGCGTCTTCGATGGCTTCCTGACCACCCTCAATGACCTCGGTGAAGCGTATGGGCAGAGCATCGAGGTCGGCCAAACGCTTGGGGATGCCCCACAAGCCCGTTTCTTGAGCGATGAGCTGATTGAGCTGGCAGCCAGTCAGAGCAGCAATATCATCGGGCAGAGGACTTGATGGTGCAATATGGTGAAGAGCGCGGTACACGTTATCTCCGAATTTGGCCCAATGCGCAGTGCTGGCAACCAAGAGCGGGTTTTGACCACGCAGTTGCAAAGCGGCTGCATAGGCTACGGCGGTATGGGGGTCCATCAAGTACCCGTGTTTCTTGAAGACGAAGTCGATGGTCTCCAGACATGCTTGGTTGCTGATCGAAGCGCCCTTGAACAGCGTTTGCATGGCAGCAACGGTGGCATCGTCAGCACAGAACCGCTTCTGGGCGTTCAGGTCGGCCATCCAGCCTTGCACAGCCTGCCCGTTGCGTCCGGACAATTCAAACAGCTGGCGCTCCAGGTTGGAGGACACCAGAATATCCATCGAAGGAGAGGGGGTGAGCACGAAATCGCGGTCGGAAATATCGTAGACGCCCGTTTCGATGAAGTCGGTCAAAACGCGGTTCTCGTTGCTCGCGCACAGAAGTGTCTCGAGCGGTGTGCCCATTTGCTTTGCGTACCAGGCAGCCAAGATGTTGCCGAAGTTGCCGGTAGGAACGCAGACGTCAATGGGATCTCCGGCGTTGACCTTGCCTTCGGCCACCAGTTCAGCATAGCTTGATACGTAATAGACCACCTGTGGCAACAGACGCCCCCAGTTGATCGAGTTCGCGCTAGAAAGCGCCACCTTGTTCTGGGTGAGCAGCTGATCGTTGAACGCCTGATCGCCGAATACGCGCTTCACGCCCGTTTGGCAATCGTCGAAGTTGCCGCGCACGGCCCACACGCATACGTTGTCGCCGGTGGTCGTGATCATCTGCTTGCGCTGGATATCGCTGACGCCGCCATGGGGGAAGAGCACGCCCACGTCAACACCGTTCACGCCTTTGAAGCCTTCGAGGGCAGCTTTCCCGGTATCGCCTGAGGTGGCCACGAGAATACAGAAGCTGTTATCCAGCTGGCCGCGCTGGCGCAGCGCATCGGCGCTGGCTGCGAAGAAGTGCGGCAAGCATTGTAGGGCCATGTCCTTGAACGCGCTCGTGGGGCCATGCCAGAGCTCTAAGAGGTGCACGTCGTCATCGAGCGTGTGAAGAGGGCAGATATCGGGGGTGTCGAAGTTGTCCGCATAGCTGGCATTCATCAGGCCCATGATCTGCTTGTCATCAAGATCGATGTTGAAGGCGCTATAGATGGATGCCGCGCGCTCGCTGTACGGCAGATCGGCGAGCGCGAGTATGTCCTCAAGGCGCAGATGCGGTACCGCCTGGGGCACGTACAAGCCCCCGCTGGGCGCCAGACCGTTGATGACCGCTTGGGTGAAAGGAATGGGGTTCGCGTTGGATCCGCGCGTATCAACATAGAGATTCTGTCCGAAGTTGTCGTGGCGGTCCAGGGGTGCTGCCATAGCGATCCTCCTTCGCGTGCCCAGCGCATTGGTTGGGAAGTATACTTATCGGCAATGATAAAGGCTGTTCTGCCATCTGCGGTGCGGTTTCCCGTCGGGGGCGCCTGTGACAAACCGACTGGTTGTTCTGCCACCACGGCTATCTGAGCTGGTTCGTGTGGGGTGTGGGCGGTGGCAAACCGACTGGTTTCGCAGGGTATGTGCGGCAAACCAGCTGACTCTCGCATGGGGCGCAGCACGCGTCCTGGAAGACGCGAGCGAGGTGAGCGCGATGTGGGCGGCTTTTGAAAGGAGCACGATGATCAAGCATTATTCGGTGCTGGGCGATTCCATCTCTACGTTCGATGGTATGGTGGCTGCGGGCAATGCGGTGTACTACGAAGGGGAACGCGCCGCACACAACAACGTGAACACGCCTTCGGATACCTGGTGGATGCAGGCGATCAGCGCTTTGGGCGGCAAGCTTTTGAGGAACGCCTCCTACTCGGGCAGCCTGGTGGCGGGCGCTGCGTTTCCGGCGGGTCGGTCGCCTGAGCGTGCATGGCAACTGCTGGGAGCATCGGGGCAGCAGCCTGATGTGGTGTTGGTCTACCTGGGCATCAACGACTACGGTGAAGGCACGCCGCTCGATGAGTTCGCCGATGCCTACCGCGCCATGCTGGCCCAAGTGGCTCAGGTGGCGCCGAATGCGGAGGTGTGGTGTCTGACGCTCTTGCCGGGACGCTCCGAAGAGCACGACGTGGAGTTCTTCCGCAGCAAGTACAAGGGAGCCGACCTCGAGGCGTACAACGCGGCCATTCGCCAGGCAGCTGCGGATGGGGGTGCGCGCGTGGTCGATGTGGCCGTCGTCGGCCGTCCCTTCGACACCTTGGACGGCACGCATCCGACGCGCCGCGGCATGCTTCAGCTGGCCGCAGCGTTCGCCGAAGCGCTTCCACGGTGACAGGCGCCTTACCGAATCGTAATACTCACGCGTGCGGCCGGTGGGCTTGAGAGCAATGGTTATAATCTTGAGGCATGTCACACGAGCAACAACATGAACCGCTCAACGCAGCAGCGCCATCGGGTCTCACGCAGGCCGAGGTGGCCGAGCGCGTTGCGGCTGGCCGCGTGAACGTTGATGCGAGCGTCAAGACGCGTTCGCTGGCCGATATCTTCCGCGACAACATCTGCACGCTGTTCAACTTCGTGAACATGGTGCTGGCGGTGCTGGTGTTCTTCACCGGATCGTACAAGAACATGCTGTTCATGGTCATCATCGTGGTGAACGTGGTGATCGGCATTGTGCAGGAGATCCGCTCGAAGATGGTGACCGACCGGCTCTCCATCGTGGCCGCCAGCCTTGCCGAGGTCATGCGCGACGGGCGCGTGATGGAATTGCCGGTGGATCAGCTGGTGGTCGACGACGTCATCAGGTTGGGCCGCGGCGACCAGGTGCCCGCTGATGCCGTGGTGATCGGCGGGGAGTGTCGCGTGGATGAGAGCCTGCTGACCGGCGAGAGCAAAGCCATCGCGAAAACGGCGGACGACATGCTGATGAGCGGGTCGTTCTTGAACAGCGGCACCGTCTGGGCGCGCGTTGTCCATGTGGGCGCCGACAACTACGCAGCGAAGATCACCGCTGAGGCGAAGCAGCACAAGGCCGTCAACTCCGAGATCATGACCAGCTTGAATCGCATCATCAAGTTCGTGAGCCTTGCCATGCTGCCCGTAGGTCTGCTGCTGTTCGGCAGCACGCATCTGTTGCATCACGTGGCAGCAAATTCCGCTATTCTGACCACGGTGTCGGCTTTGGTGGGCATGATTCCCGAAGGCCTCATCCTGCTGACCTCGACCGTGCTCGCCGTGGCGGTCATACGTTTGTCGCGCCATCAGGTGCTGGTGCAGCAGCTGTACTGCATCGAAACGCTGGCGCGCGTGGATACGCTGTGCCTTGATAAGACGGGCACCATCACCACGGGCGGCATGGAGGTAGCGGGTGTGGCGGCTGTGCCGAGCGCGGGGGTTGCCGATGCGGAATTGGTGCGCCTGTTCGGGGGGATCGCGGGCAGTGATGCAGACCCCAACGATACGGCGCAGGCCATTCTTGCATACGTTTCAGCGCAGAAGGACGACAAGGGCGACGAAGGGATGCAGCGCTTCGATGCGCAGATCATGCGCGCTATCCCGTTCTCGTCCGATACCAAATGGTCGGGAGCGCAGTTCGCGGATGGCAGCGCATATGTGATGGGCGCCGCACAGTTCGTGCTCGCGAAACACCTGGATGCGCTGGATGCCATTCGCGGGCAGCTGGAAGGGCTGTCGGCTGACAATCGCGTGCTGCTCTTGGCGCGCGTGGGGGGCTTCACCGAAGAAGGCGCGATGGAGGGCGACGTGCAGCCGCTTGGCTTCATCATGCTGCGCGATCAGATTCGCCCGACCGCCGCGCAGACCATCGGATACTTCATCGAGCAGGGCGTGACGTTGAAGGTCATCAGCGGAGACGACCCGCGCACCGTATCCGGCATCGCTCAGAAGGTGGGCGTGCCACACGCGGATCGCTACGTGGATGCCACCACGCTCACCACCGAGGCGCAGATCGCTCAGGCCATCCGCGAATACAGCGTGTTCGGTCGCGTTACGCCCGAGCAGAAGAAAGCCTTCGTAATGGCTTTGCAGGCCGACAGCCACACCGTGGCCATGACTGGCGACGGTGTGAACGACGTGCTCGCGCTCAAGGCCAGCGATTGCAGCGTGGCCATGGCCTCGGGCAGCGATGCTGCGCGCAACGTGGCGCAGCTGGTGCTGGTGGACAACGATTTCGCCAGCATGCCCAAGGTGGTGGCCGAGGGACGCCGCTCCATCAACAATCTCCAGCGCTCAGCGTCGCTGTTCTTGGTCAAGACCCTCTTCTCCATCACCTCGGCGCTCCTGTTCATCTTCTTGCCCTGGCAGTATCCGTTCGTGCCCATCCAGATGACGCTCATCAGCGCATTCACCATCGGCATTCCATCGTTCGTGTTGGCGCTCGAGCCCAACCACGAGCGCGTGCGCGGACGCTTCCTCGCGAATTGCGTGGTGCATTCCATCCCGGGCGCCATCTGCGCGGTGGTCACGATCGTTACCGTCAGCGCGGTGGGCACCATGGCCTTCGCTCTCACTTACGAGCAGACCTCCACGCTCTGCGTGCTGCTGTTCGCCTTCATCGGCGTGCTGCTGGTCATTCGCCTGTCCATCCCGTACAACAGCATTCGCACTGCGCTGTTGGTGGTGGTCATCGGCGGTCTGGCGCTGGGTTCGACCGTGCTGGGGCCGCTGTTCAATATCGCAGCCTTCACAGAGCCCATGTGGTGGATAGCGGGAATAGCCGCGGTGGCGAACCTCATAGCGTTCCAGCTGCTCTACAATGTGTTCGACAACTACCACAAGCAGCAGATGGGAGCCTGATCGGCGCACATGGATAAAATCTCGAAGTCGCATGAGGATTACCTTGAAGCCATCGTCATGCTGGGCGGTGCCACCAACCCGGTGCGCGCGGTGGACGTGGCCGCTAAGCTGGGCGTGTCGAAAGCCTCGGTCAGCAAGGCCATCTCGGTGTTGAAGGAGAAGGGCCTGGCCGCGCAGCCGCATTATGGCGACATCACGCTGACCCCGGAGGGGCGCGAATACGGGAGCAAGGTGCTCGATCGGCACCACGCGCTCACCCTGTTCTTGCACGAGGGCTTGGGCATCGACGCCGCCATCGCCGAAGAGGAAGCCTGCTTGATGGAGCATGCTATCAGCGACGAATCCTTTGAGAAGTGGCTCGCCTTCATAGAGAAGATGGGCCTGAAGGCGGAAAAAAAGAACCGAAGCTAAGCTGCCTCGGTTCTTGTGCTTCGCGAAGTCTGTGAAGCGGGCGGCGGTTGCCTTCGCAGATGCCGCCCATACGGTGACCGCCTTCACAGGCGCCACCGCCTCACATGCGCTTACTCGATGGGGCTCGTGGCGTCCTTGCTGCCTTCCACGCGGCCTTCCAGATACGCCCAGTAGGCGTCCACGTCGGCCTTCATCTCTTCGATGATGTGCGCGTTCTCTGGCTTGAACAGGTGCTTGAAGCGGCCTTGGGGACGCAGGTAATCCTCAAGCGGCTTGAGGTTCTTCTCGCGCACCGGCGTCAGCTTCCACACGCCGTTCTCCACCTCGAACAGCGGCCAGAACTTCGTGTCCACGGCCAACCGGCAGATCTGCGCCGTCTCGTCGCTGCCGATGCGCCAACCACGCGGGCAGGGCGAGAGCACGTTCAAGAACGCGGGGCCCTCAACCGCGAACGCCTTTTCGGCCTTCGACACCAGGTCCTTCCAGTGGCCGACGGTCGACTGCGCCACATACGGCACGCCATGCGCGGCGATGATGGACGTCAGGTCCTTGCGCACCTGCTGCTTGCCCTGCTCCACCTTGCCAACTTCGGCGGTGGTGGCCCAGGCGCCCTTCGGCGTGGCCGACGAACGCTGGATGCCCGTGTTCATGTAGGCGCCGTTGTCGTAGCACACATAGACCATGTCGTGCCCGCGCTCCATGGCGCCCGACAGGCTCTGCAACCCGATGTCGTAGGTGCCGCCGTCGCCGCCGAACGCGATGAACTTCATCTTCTTGTCCGCCGGTATCTTGCCCGCGCGCTGCATGCCCTTGAAGGCCGCTTCTACGCCCGATATGGTGGCCGCGGCATTCTCGAAGGCATTGTGCACGAACGGCACGTTCCACGAATCGTAGGGGTAGATGGTGGTGGACACCTCAAGGCAGCCGGTGGCGCAGCCCACGACGGGCTCAACGTCGTCCGGCAGACCCATCATGATCTGGCGCACCGCCATGGAAGCGCCGCAGCCGCCGCACAGACGATGCCCCGGAGCCAGCTTCTCGGGCTTGCGCGAAAGTTCCTTTAACCCAGCCATATGTTCTGCGCTCCTTCCGCTTCCTGCATGCCCAGATAGCTCACGCCGCCGGTGCCCAGGCTCCCGTCGGCCAGCTTCTCCAGGTCGTTGAAGATCTTGTTGACCAGATCGTTGGTCAGGTCGTTGCCGCCCAGACCGTAGATGTAGTTGTGGAACGGCGCGCTCTTGCCAGCGGACGCCAGCGCACCCAGCACGTCCACCGCCAGCGGCCCGTACTGGCCACCCAGGCTGTCAGCGCGATCCATGATGGCGATGGCCTTCGCGTTCTTGCATGCCTCCACGATCTGCTTCACGGGGAAGGGGCGATACACGCGCGGGCGCACCACGCCCACTTTCTTGCCCTGCGCCCGCAGCTCGCGCGCGATGTGACGCACGTTGCCCGCGGCGCTGCCCAGCACCACCACGACCAGCTCGGCGTCGTCGCACTCCCAGGCGTCCACCACGTCGAAGGGGCGCCCGCACTTCTCGGCCCAGGCCTTGCCGACGCGCTCGATGACCGGCAGCGAATCCTGGATGGCGCGCCGCAGCATGTAACGGCTCTTCATGTAGCTGTCGCCGTTGGCGAACATGCCCGCACCGAGCGGTGTGGGGCTGGTGATCAGGCCGTTAGCGGGCAGATAGTCGCCCACGAAGGCGCGCACCGTCTCGTCGTCTTCCATCACGCAGCGCTCCATGGCGTGGCTGGTGATGAAGCCGTCGAGCGTGGTCATGACCGGCAGCTGCACGTCCTTGTCCTCGGCGATGGGGAAGCTGATCACGGTGTTGTCGTAGGCCTCCTGCGCCGTTTCGGCGAACAGCAGGATCCAGCCGGTGTCACGGGCGCCCATCACGTCGGAGTGGTCGCCGTGGATGTTGATGGGGGCGGACAGCGCGCGGTTGGCGTTGGCCATTACGATGGGCAGGCGCATGCCAGCCGCGATGAACAGCTCTTCCCACATCAGCGCCAGACCCTGGCTGGCGGTGGCGGTGGCCACGCGCGCGCCAGCAGCTGAGGCGCCCACGCAGGCGCTCATGGCGGAGTGCTCGCTCTCAACGGTGACAAACTCGGTGTTCACGGCACCGTTGGCCACGAACTTCGCGTAGTTCTCGACGATGGTCGTCTGAGGCGTGATGGGGTAGGCCGCCATCACATCGGGATCGGCCTGGCGCATGGCCTCGGCGATCATCTGGTTGCCCGTTGCGGAAAACAGTTTGGTCGTTGTCATCTATGCCACCTCCGCTTCATCTTCGCGGATGAACTCCAGGGCATTGAAGCGACATTCGTGCACGCACACGCCGCAGCCCTTGCAATGGTCGTAATCGATGCCGGTCATGGCCTCGTCGGCCACCATGATGGACGAATCGGGGCACACCACCCAGCACATCATGCAGTTCGTGCACGCCTCAGCGTTCCACACCGGGCGCATGCTACGCCAGCCGCCGGTGATGTATTCCACCGACGTGCCTGCGTTGCACAGGTAGCCCTTGGGGAACTCTTCGGGCGCCCACTCGTCGAAGCGGTCGAGCTCTGGCATGTTCATGCGGTCTGCACCTCCTCGTAGGCGCGGTCCACCGAATGGAGGTTCGCGTCGATCATCTCTTGGCTGAACTTCTTGCCGAAGGTCTCGGTCAGGCGCTCTTTCACCATGGTGACGGGCACCACGCCGGTCACCTTTGAAAGCGCGCCCACGATGGGCGTGTTGGGGATGTCGCGCCCGATGGTGTCGATGGCGATGCCGCTCGCATCGATCACGGCTACCTTCACGCTGGCGGGCACGTTCAGACGCGCGCGCGCCTCGGCGGCGTTCATCTCGGTGTTGAGGATCACCGCGCCGTCATCCTTGATGCCTTCGGTCACGTCCACCGAATCGAGCAGCGTGTCGTCCAGCACGACAACGATGTTGGGATTCACGATGGTGTTGTGCACCTCGATGGGTGCGTCGCTCACGCGGGTGTAAGCCTTCAGCGGCGCGCCCGTGCGCTCGGGGCCGTACTCAGGCATTGCCTGGATGTAGGCGCCCTGCAGAAGCGCAGTGTCGGCCACCAGTTTCGCGGCGGTCACCGCGCCCTGGCCGGCTCGTGCATGCCACCGAATCTCGATCAGCTCTGACATTCCTCTCCTCTCGGTTTACGGTGCAGGGATCTTGCTAAAGTCATGTTAGCAAGCGCGTTTGGCGCTGCGGACGCGCTGATGCGAAAGCGCCCGGTTGCGCGACGTATAAGGTGTGAGCGGGAATAGCTGCGCCGCTCACCTCGCGCGAACGGTATCGACGCTGCTCATGCTCGACCCCGTCTTATTCTCAAAATAGGATAATTTGTACCAAATTGATACCTAAAACAAGCGATTTCCACATATATATGAAGGATAATAAGACCAAATGCGCGCGCGTAAGGAATCGCGCCGCAGTCGGGGATCGTGCCCCGCAGACCAAAGGAGCAAACCTATGGAACAGCCCAAACTGACACGTCGCGGTTTCCTAGCGGGCACCGCAGCAACTGGCGCCGTCGCTGCGCTGGCAATGAGCGGTTGCAGCAGCAATAGCTCATCGAGCAGCAGCGCCGCTTCTTCGGGGCAGGCAGCGAGCACCATCTTGGCCGCGCCTGCGTACACGTCCACCAACGTGAACCCCATCGGCAACAGCTCTGCGCTGATGCTGGCTGCAACGTGGCACGTGTTCGAGGGCCTCTATGACCTTGACCTGCATGACTACACCACTCATGCTGCTCTGGCCGATGGCGACCCGGTTCAGGTTTCCGAGACGGAATACGAGGTCACGCTGCGAGAAGGCGCCAAGTACTCCGACGGCTCCGATGTGACCACCGCTGATGTGGTGAACGCGTTCGAGCAGAACATGGCCAACGACACCTATGGCGCTTTCCTGACATTCATCGACACGGTGTCCGCCAAGGACGACAAGACCGTCACCTTCACGCTGAAGTACCCCTTCGCCACGCTGTTGAAGGGCCGTCTGGCTGTAGTGAAGGTCTTCCCGGCTGGCCTGAGCGAAGACGAGCTGTCCACCAAGCCCATCGGCTCTGGTCCGTGGATGTATGACAGCATCGACGGCAACGAGGGTGGCCACATCATCTTCAAGCCCAACGAGAACTACAACGGCCAGTATCCGGCCACCTGCGACGAGATGGACTGGAACGTGCTGGTGGACAACACCTCCCGCGTCACCGCCATCACCGACGGCAGCGTGCAGGCCATCGAGAGCGTACCGGCTGCTAACGCCGATCAGGTTGCCAACGCAGGCGCTACGGTCGAGGACGTGCCGGGCTTCGCGCTGGCTTTCCTGATGTTCAACACCAAGAAGGCGCCGTTCAACGACAAGCGCGTGCGTCAGGCGTTCTACTATGCCATCGACATGGACAAGCTGATCGCCAACCAGCTGGCCGGTCATGCCGCTGCTGCTACCAGCTTCCTGCCGGAGAGCTATGCGAACTATCATCGCGCTTCCACGGTGTACACCTACGACACTGCTAAGGCGAAGAGCCTGCTGGCCGACGCTGGCGCTGAGAACCTCAGCATCAACCTGCTGACCAACACCAACTGGGTCTACGATCTGGCTCCGCAGATCAAGGAGGACCTGGAGGCTGCGGGCGTGCAGGTGACCATCCAGGACTTCACCAACGACTGGGCAAGCCTGGCTCCCTCCGACGCCGAGTTGCCCTACGACGTCATGCTGACGCCGGGCGACCCGAGCTGCTTCGGCAACGACCCCGACCTGCTGATGACCTGGTGGTACGGCGACAACGTGTGGACTCAGGGCCGCAGCTGCTGGAAGGGCACCCCGGAGTGGACCACCCTGCAGGAGAAGCTGCAAAGCGCTCGCGAAGAGGCCGACGCCGCCAAGCAGCAGGAGATCTGGAACGAGTGCTTCGACCTCATCGCAGATGAAGTGCCCATCTACCCGCTGTTCCACCGCGAGGTCTCCACGGGCTACTACGAGGAAAAGCTGGAGGACTTCGCACCCATCAGCACCACTGGTCTGGTGTTCTTGGGCACCACTCCCAAGGAGTAGCGCGCAGGCACCGAACCGGTGCATCGCAGAGCTTCAGTGCTCAACCCTCAGAAGGGACCCGCATCGCGCGGGTCCCTTTTCGTGTGCGTAGATGATGTTTGGGTGCGGGATGGTGGCAAAGCCCGCGCCGATCGAATCATGCCACAGCGATCGGCGCAGGCGTCGATCCCATGGTGTCGACCCGATCACTGGATGCCGTCGAGGTGTGGGATGGTGGCAAAGCCTGCTTCCAGCTCTTCGTCGGTGGGGATGTGGTCGGTCATCTGACCGTTGTTGTAGGCCTCGTAGGCGTACATATCGAAATAGCCGGTACCGGTCAGGCCGAACAGGATGGTCTTCGCTTCGCCGGTCTCGGCGCACCTCTTCGCCTCTTCGATGGCCTGGAAGATGGCGTGCGCGCTCTCAGGTGCGGGCAGGATGGTCTCCAGCCGCGCGAACTGCTCGGCGGCGCCGAACACGTCGGTCTGTTTGACGGCCACCGCTTCCATGAAGCCGTCGTGCTTGAGCTTGCTGACGATGGGCGCCATGCCGTGGTAGCGCAGACCGCCCGCATGGTCGGGGCTAGGCAAAAAGCCGTTGCCCAGCGTGTACATCTTCACGAGTGGGCAGGTTTGGCCCGTGTCGGCGAAGTCGTAGGCGTAGCGCCCGCGCGTGAGGCTGGGGCAGCTGGCCGGTTCCACCGCGATGAAGCGCGTGTCGGGGCGCGTGCCGTTCAGCTTATCGCGCATGAACGGTGCGATCAGGCCGCCCAAGTTGCTGCCGCCGCCCGCGCAGCCGATGACGATATCGGGGTATTCGCCCAGCTCCTCCAGCGCGGTATAGCTCTCAAGCCCGATGATGGACTGGTGCAGCACCACCTGGTTCAGCACGCTGCCCAGCTGGTAGCGGCCTTTGTTGGCGGGCACGTTCAGCGCGCGCTCCACCGCCTCCGATATGGCCGTGCCCAGGCTGCCGGTGGAATCGGGGTGATCGGCTAGCATCTTCTTGCCGATCTCGGTGGTGTTTGAGGGCGAGGGTGTCACCGTGGCGTTGAACGTCTGCATGATGGAGCGGCGGAACGGCTTCTGGTCGTAGCTGCATTTCACCATGAACACGTCGAGCGGTACGCCGAAATGGTCGGCCGCTTCCGAGAGCGCGGTACCCCACTGACCGGCGCCCGTTTCGGTGGTGATGCGGTCAAGGTCCTGTGCTTTGGCGTAGTAGGCCTGCGCCAGTGCCGAGTTCAGCTTATGGCTGCCCGAGGTGTTGTTGCCCTCGAACTTGTAGTAGATCTTGGCCGGTGTGTTCAGTTCGCGTTCGAGGTTGTAAGCGCGACAGAGGGGACTCGGGCGGTACACCTTGTACATTTCCAGCACAGGTTCAGGGATGTCTATATAAGCGGTGGCGTCATCAAGTTCCTGTTTCACCAGCTCGTCGCAGAACACCGGTGCGATGTCGGCGGCTTCGGCAACCTTACCATTGGGCAGACGCATGGGGTCGGGTGGCTCGGGCATATCGGCCCGCAAGTTGTACCACTGGCGCGGGATCTGATCCTCGCGCAAATACAGGCGGTAGGGGGCGGCATCGGTCGTCATGGTCGGTCCTTTCTTCTGATGATCCTTCGCTGTCTGTCCAGTGCGCTCGGCGCGGGCGATTTCGCTTGGGCTGCGTTCTGCGCGCCATCGCCTGTGTCGAGCGCACCTGACGCGCATCGTGCGCATCAGGCCCAACGCGCGCATACGAAAAAGCCCCCGGCGGATCACCGGGGGCTTTACCTGCGCAGGTTGGGTAAGCTCGATGATCCGTCTATATTCGGCTGTACCACCACCATGCACCGGCGCACGCAACGCGAGCGCTCGTCAATTCGATCTGTGCATGCAGGTTGGTCAAGCGAACTCCTTCGGATATCGAATAACCGAAGTATAACCATATCGGAAGATGTGGCGCAACACCCTATACTGAACGGATATGGCGTGAACGGCGAAAGGGAAACGCATGATAAAGACACCAGAGGGACCCGTGCCGACCACGGCGCAGGATTGGAACGAACTGTGGAAGGCGCGGCAGACGCTGCGCATTTCACCACGGGACGCAGCGTATTGGGACAAGCGCGCGCAGACGTTCGGCCATAAGGATACGCCGGATTCCTATGCGCGGCGGTTTTTGTCGTTGGCCGAGATGCAGCCGGACGAGACCGTGTTCGACATGGGGTGCGGGACCGGCAATTTGGCGGTGCTTCTGGGGCAGAGCGGGCATACGGTGCTCGCGGCTGATTTCTCGCAGGTCATGTTGGACAAGCTGGAAGAGAATCTGCGGGAAGCTCAGGTTGATAGCGTAGAGGCCATGCGGCTGAGCTGGGAGGACGACTGGGCAGCGGCGGGGCTGGGGCCGGATAGCTTCGATGTATGCATGGCGTCGCGCTCTATTGCCACCGACGACTTGCGCAGCGCGTTGCTCAAGCTGACGGCTGTTGCGCGACGGCGCGTATGCATCACGCTGGCTACCGGGGTGTCGCCTCGTGTTGATGGGCGCCTGATGGGCCGTTTGGGCATCCAGGTTCCGCAGAGCATGGATGCGGTGTATGCGCTGGCCATTCTTTCAGATGAGGGGTATCTGCCGAAACTGACCTACATCAACACGAAGCGCAACGATCGTTTTGCCAGCTTCGACGAGGCGATGGAGCATTTCACGGGCATGGTCGATATGGCAATGCGCGATGCGATCAATGCGCCCGACCGCGACGAGGCGCTACGGCGGTTGCGCGTGTGGCTTGACGATAACGTGCTGCCTGACGGTGATGGGCTCACTGTGCGCAACCCACGCGATGTGGACTGGGCGTTCGTGTGGTGGGATAAGTAGAGGGCGTGGGTACTTCTCAGGTCGGAAACGCTCTGCGAATGCGGGCAGATGCGGGCGGTGCGACTCGTAAGATAAAGCCAGAGTACGTTGAGAGGAGATGCCATGAAGATCGTTCCTGATGGTTTCGATGCGAAGATCGATGCGTATATAGACGAGAACTGGGACGCATGTCTGGCAGATATCACGAGTTTGGTCGAGATTCCCAGTTTTGAGGAAACTGACAAGGCGGCCCCGGGTGCGCCGTTTGGTCCTGGCCCGCGTGCGGCACTGACCCAGGCGCTTTCCATTGCTGAGCGTATGGGCTTCGACACCACCGATGTTGATGGGTATGCGGGGTTCGCCCAGCTTCCCGGGGCGAGCGACACGCAGATCGGCATCATCGGGCATGTGGATGTGGTGCCTGCTGGCCCTGGTTGGACGTTCCCGCCGTTCCAGGTGACGGAGAAGGACGGCTATCTGATGGGTCGTGGCACGCTGGATGACAAGGGCCCGCTCATGGTGTGCCTGTATGCGCTGAAGTTCTGGAAGGACCAGGGCGTTCAGCTGCCGTATACGGTGCGCTACATCTTCGGCGCGAACGAAGAGACCGATCTGCTCGACGTGGAGCACTATCGCAAGGCGTATGACGACCCTGCGTTCATCTTCACTCCGGATGCGTATTTCCCGGTGTGCTATGGCGAAAAGGGCGGCTTCAACGGCGTCATCACCAGCGCGCTGATCACCGACGGGCTCATCGTGGAGTTCACGGGCGGTGCGGCCACCAATGCGGTGCCAGGTGAGGCATCGGCGCTCGTGCGGGCGAATGTGGCTGGGCTGCCTGCGGCGGAAGGCATCACGCTGACCGAAGAGGGTACTGATACGGTGCGCATCAGCGCGCAGGGCAAGAGCGCGCATGCCAGTATGCCGGAAGATGGCAAGAACGCCATCGGCATGATCGTGGATTACCTGCTGGCGAACGATCTGTGCAGCGCTGACGAGCGCGTATTCTTGGAGCTCGATCAAAAGCTGCTCAGCAACACGGACGGTAGCGGCGTGGGCATTCAGGCCTCAGACGAATACTTCGGGCCCCTTACGGTCATCGGGGGCACCATCGAGCTGAAAGAACAGCGCTTCGTGCAGACGCTGGACGCGCGTTTCCCCACCACCACTGACGGCGATCGCATTCTGGCGCAGCTGCGCGCGGTGGCTGAGCCTGCGGGTGCTACGGTGGAAAACACGTTGCTGTTGCCCACGTTCCTCGTTGATCCGAAGAGCCCTGAGATCGTGGCGCTGTGCGAAGCGTTCAACCAGGTGACCGGGCGTGATGACGAGCCGTTCACGATCGGTGGCGGTACCTATGCCCGCGAATTCACGCGCGGGTCCAGTTTCGGGGCCGAGATGCCATGGATCAAGAACCCGGATTGGGTAGGTGGCATGCACGGTCCCGACGAGGGCGAGAGCATCGATCAGCTGAAGACTTCATGGAAGATATACGCGTTGGGCATCGGCAAATTGCTGGAACTCGATCTGTAGGACGGAGACGTCGAATATGCCGCCGGACGCAGTGGAAGCAACGGGCGGCGGCACCATCGGCCGGATGCTGATCGCCCTGTGATATCCCGCAAGTGCAGTAGCTTGCGGGATATCTTTCCTCTATACTGAACGATACGTCACGAGCACCTCCGAAGGGCAGGACGGCGCCACGTTCCGAACCTGGTCAGGTCCGGGAGGAAGCAGCCATAAGGGACCGCTGACGAGCGTCCTGTCTTTCGGGGGTGCTTTTGCGTTCGAGCTGTGACAAGAGAAGGTGAGCACCACCGCCTATCTTCTCGATACGACTTGAAGGAGCACTGTGGGCATCCTAGATTTCTTCATCAATCTGCTGCGCGACCCGCGCGGGTTCATCGCAGGGTGGATCATCGCGCTGGGTCCGGTGTGGGTGTACTCGCCGCTGTTCCTCATCGTGTTCGTGGAGACCGGTGTGGTGTTCTTCCCGTTCTTGCCGGGCGATTCGCTGTTGTTCGCGGCAGGCGTGTTCTCGAATCCCGGCATCTACGCCGATCTGGGGGTCGATGAGGGCTTGAATATCGCGGCCACGCTGATCGTGTTCTATGCGGCGGCTATTCTCGGCAACACGTCGAACTACTGGATCGCGCGTTTTCTGGGGCATCGCATCATCGATTCGGGCAAGGTGAAGGCGCTCACGCCCGAGCGCATGGCGAAGCTTGACGGCTTCTTCGCGAAATACGGCGGCCTGACCATCGTCATCACGCGTTTCATGCCGTTCTTCCGCACGTTCGCTCCGTTCATCGCGGGCACGGGCCATATGAATTTCGGCAGGTTCACGCTGTGGAACTGCATTGGCGGCGTGGCATGGGTCAGCCTGTTCGTGCTGGTGGGGTACTTCTTCGGCGGTGTGCCCTTCGTGCAGGATCATTTCGAGGTGATCGTGCTGGGTATCGTGGCGGTGTCGGTGGCGCCGGCCATCATCGGCGCGGTGAAGACGGCGCTGGATTCTCGCAAGAAGAAGGCTGGTGAGTCGCTGAGCGCCGAGGAAAAGGGGCGCGTCGAGGCGCAGCAACGTTTCAAGGAAGCGGAGCTGCAACGCGAGTATGCGCTGCGCACGAAGGTTGAGGTCGAAGCTGCCGAGCGCGAGCACCTGCATGAGGCCCGCGAGTCCTTGAAGGCCGGGAAGCGCCGATAGATCTAAAAAACGTCGGCCTTCCCTAATGACTGAGGCTAAAAGCACCGCATTCATTTCGGTAGAAAATGACATCGAGTGCAAAGAGGCAATGAGTTGGTGCTGCTCTGTCGCTGTCCATGACCATGTGGATTAAAGCGTACCCAAGACTACGTCGTCCTATCGCACTGCCATGGCTGATGTGACGTGGATAATCAGGAGGAACCCTCTTCGAATGGGTTCACGATCGGGAGATCGAGGAAATCGAAATCCCGTACGTTTCGAGTTGCGAGAGCGCAGTTATTGGCTTGAGCGATTCCGGCGATCATCATATCCTCGATGGTTGGCGTACGGCCAGCTGCGATGGCTTGCTGATGAAACCGTGCGCACCATTCAGCGGCTTGAGGATCAAACACCAGCATCTTTGAGACATAGGAGCTCAGCATCGCGTCTATCCATTCATGCAGGGCTGCTCGCTTCTTGCCGCTTGGCATCATGAGCTCTCCAAACCGCAACTCTTCGATAGTGATGGCGGTGAGGAATGCATCGCATTCGTTCTTTTCAAGCCAGCCTAACACGCGCTCGTTCGGGGCGGCCTTCATGGTCTCTGAGACGATATTCGTGTCTACTACGTACCGCATTAGAGCTGTATTCCTGTGAGACGCGGAACATGTCGTTGAGGCTCTGGGAGATCAATGCCCCCGACAGGTATTGATTTTTCGCGCAAGAGCTGCACCCAGCTCTTCGGTTGATTGTCTAAAGCCGTTTCTATGATAGCGCGCGCTTCCGCCTGTTGGCTGCGTCCGTTCTGCGCCGCCCGCACTGCGAGCGACCGCTTGGTCGCCTCGTCGATATCGCGAATGAGAAGAGAAGGCATGGTGCCCCTTTGATATCAATGCTTATAATGATATCAATGATATCATCCGTGTAGCGTTTTGTACAGAATACTCCACCCGCCCACGGCCTTTTCTTTGAGCGGGAAAGCGCCGGTAGGGAGTGCTCTGCTCGCTGAAGCTCTGGCGGAGACGAAGCGTTCTCTAAGGTTGCATTGGCGGCAAAGCGCTCGCTGAAGCTCTGGCGGTGGTTTGATGCGCTTCATCGATCGTGCGTGATGAAGCTGGCCCTTTCCGCGCTTCGCTATCGCAAGAGAAGATCGACTGGCTTACCTCACCACGGCAAGGTTCGCGCTGGCCAACAGCGCTGGAATGCTGCGCACGGCCGAGCGGTTCCATTCGCGCGCGTGTTCAGGTAAGTCTTCCCATGGAACGAGATAAGGGCTCAACTTCTGAGCAGTATCCTTGTTCGGGCCATATGACCATCCTGCCTTTTCGCGCTCTGCTATCCAGCGGCGATGCTCGAGAATAGCCAAGCACTCGATCTCGCTTTCTGAGAGTTCGCTCACGCACCGTTCGGGGTAGCTGCTGCCAGCTGGCGCTATCTCATAGCGCAGAACAGCGAGCTTATCGTGCAGGCTCGCGATGAAGGCGATGCTGGAATCGCGCAGATCGGTGGGCATATGCGCAAAGGTGGCGTATGCCGGAGGCGTATCGCATGCCGCTCGGTCGGCGGCATAGCGGCTGAAAGAGGTGCGAGCGAGTTCTGTCATAACGTCGCTTTTGACAGGAGCTCCTGACGCGTTGATGAGCTCGGGCGCATCTGCGAGCAGCGGGCGAGCGTAGGCAGGTCCATAGAGGGCGCAGACGAGGAAATTCCAGATGAGCTGTTCTTTGCTGATCAGCCATGCTGGCAGATCGGCTCCGTATCCATCTACTTCAAACGTTGGATGAGAGGCGCGCGCGTTCGCTATGATCTCAAGAAGAGCGGAGATGCTCGCCTCGCTCAGGTGGTTGTCTTCGCTCGAGATGTCATATTGGTAGGCGTCGATGGCCTCGTAGCATGAATCGAGAAAGTAGCGACAGGCTGCTTCGCTGTGGCCCAGTTCGAGGAAGCGCTCGTGCATATGCTCTGCGATCACGCTCAAGATGTCGCAGTCATCCCACCAAGGGCCATTGACGAGCTCTATCTTTCCCTGAAGACACCAAGCCGGAAGGATGTCGAAGAGCGCGTCGAGCGCCCCTTTGGTGGAGAGCGCTTCGTACGCTTCGACCTCCAGCCTCATGGTGCTTTCGAGGGCGGCGAGCGCTTGGAGGGCGGTCGGAGGCTCAAGATCGTTCTGCTCAAGCTCATGTATGGCGTCTTTGAAGGCGGGCAACGGTCCTTTGCTTCGCCCCTTCTTCTGCGCTCCGCGCCGGTTGTTGATGGCGAAGGGCGGGCAGAAACGCTCGAACGTCGCGGTGGTTTCTTCGGGAGCGAGCGTGTTGAGCTTGAGCGTGTGGGTGGTCCAGACCGAGATGGCGCGCAAGCAGATGCGTGCGCTTTCCGGATGCGTGCATGCGGCCACGATGCGGTCCTCGTAGGCTGCGCGCCAGTAATTGGCATTGAAGAGCAGACGATCGAGGGCAGCATGGGTGCCGCGGCTCAGCCCCGCTCGGTCGTCAGAGATAACCGCAGCATCATGCTTGCGCTGTACAGCGTTGCGCTCATGTCGCTGTTGGAGGGAGGCGCTCAAAGCGATCTTCACGATTTCGATCGGCTTGAGGCCGTCTTCGCGACGGCTCGCTTCTCGATCGAGCGCGTTGCGCACAGCGCCTACCGGTGAAGAGATATGAGCATGTTGTTGAGCCATGGATGATTTACCTACCATGCAGTTCGCTTGAGCGCGATGGCGAGCGCGAGCACATTCCGACGTTTCAAGATGATAGAGAGCATTCTTACGAACCATTGGGCAATCCGGTATAGGTGTATTCGTGAGGGTTGTGCACGATGGAGGTATGGCCGCCATTTCCCGCATAGACGCTGAGCAGTTCGTGCGCCTCTGCGATGAGCACGTCGAGAGAGACGGCTGCCGTCTCATCTGCTGGGCGGCTGTCGAAGTGATAGACCATGAGGTAGTCGGTGGGGGCAGCGCATTTTGCCAAGGCGAGAAAGGCATCGCCATGCCATTCGAAGGAGACCTCGTCGACCGGGCAGGGGAGCACCGTGCGTAGGAGGCTGCTATTGGAAGGTGCGTCATCGGGGGAAGAAACGCTCAGGATCCCGTCCGCGCTTGCGGTGAAGAGAAGCGAGCGATCGTCGCCGAGCCAGCTTGCGTTCGCCCCCACGCAGGCAGCCGAAAGGTCCTTTGAGTACATCTCGATGCCATCCGAGAGCCGCACGACTTTCAGGCTGTTGCCAACGGCGGCGACAGCGGCGCGCTCGCCATTATAGGTGATGATTTGCTTGACCTTGGGAAACGGGGCCAGCACGCTCGGCTGAGGCTGCGTGTTGGCGAAGTAATCGTCGTAGGTTCCGGTGTTACTCCAGAGCAGCTCCCTGTTCTGCGCGCAAACGACCGAGTACGGCTGGTTCTGACCGTAGGAGTCGTCGGCTCTGTCGGTGGCAGCTGCAACGATGATGTCTGATTCGCCGTTCAACGACAGGATCATGTGGTCGGTCGCCTTGATGCCATCGATCGTGCCTGTCTGGAAGTCGGCGTTCAGAATGAGGCCACCCATTCCCAGGTAGGCCCTGTTCGTCTCGTCGTTCAGGAAGCTCGGGAGGAAACTCGGGTAGTCGATCAGAGCCTCGCTCTCCATTTCCACCCAGTCGATCGCTTCTCCTGTTGTGGTGTCGATGAGGCCCGCAAGGAGCGACTCACCCTCGAAAATGGTGAAGAGCGCGATCTGGTCTCCGTCTTCGGAGATGGCGAACGAGCTGACGGGTATGCTCTCTTCTTGCCACAGCGCTTCGCCGGAAACAGCATCGAAGCAAACGAGGTTGCCGTCTCCGGAGCGGTTGACGATCAGCAGCTTGTCTGGTCCTGCTGCGGCCATCGCCCATTCGTTCGCGATGGAGCGGGTGGGCTGCTCCGCATCGCCTTCATAGTGCGTGAGGTCAATCGAGAACCGAGGTGTTCCCGTGAGTAAGTCGAAGACGCTTACCGTGCGCGAATCGTCCAGGATGGCTATCCACGTTCCTGTGATGCTGGTGGCGAATGAGGCTACCTCGCCTGGCGTTCGCAAGAGAAAGCTGGGACGCCAGGTCCCTTCGCTTGGTGCGGGGTAGAGTTGGACCGCATCTTCTAGCGCGGTCTGCGCTTCCGGAACGAGGGGACGACTGGTGTCGGTGCTCGAAGCGGGTAGCGCGGCTAGCGCGGTCTCGATGGCGGTCATGCGGTCACCCTGCGCGAGCTGCTGATGCGATCGCGCCGCAAGATCCCGGGATTCGGCCGTTAGCTGTTCGGCGGAAGGCGAGAGCCCCCACGCCACGAGTGCCGCTATGATGCTGGCAATGGCGAGCGCTCCCGCCGCTCCCAGGGCGACGCGCCTGCGTTGTCGCCTGCGTTGGCGTTGTCGCAGGTCGTCGTATCCGCAGCCCGCGACCGCAGCGATCACGCGGAGCATTTCCGCCCCGTGCTCGCGGGCTGACTCGGGACGAAGGTCTGCTGCGAGCGGTTCGGTGGGTTCCGCCACAAGAGTTCCATCGGCGCTCACGATATGCTTGCTCTTGAGGATAGCGGGGATGCTTTCAGATGAGCTGCCGTTTGCGAGCACGGCTATAATGCGCTGGCGTCCATGCAGCCGCAAGAACTCTTCGATCTCGCGCCGCACCCACGGGCTGTCGTTGGTGTCGGGCGTGCAGATGACGATCAGCGTGCGCGACTGGTCAAGCGCCTGCCGGATGTGTTCGGGCAGCGAATGCGAAGCCGCGAGCTCATCTTCGTCGCGGAAGCATCTTCCGAGCGTGCGCGTTGTTTCGGTATTCGATGGGAGGCCGAAGGGGTTCGGCTCATCTTTGCGGCGCACGTTTTTGGGCAGTTTGAACCCTTCGATGGCCCGCTGCACCTTCTGCGCTATCGCTTTGTCGCGCGGAAGATGTCGATAGCTGATGAACGCTGCGTATTTGAATTCCTGGGTTTCGCCAACTGCCATTTGCCTGGTTCCGCAAATGGGGCAGAAAGGAGAGCCGTCGGGCATTTCGCTATGACATGAGAGGCATCGCATATGGATGATTATAGCCACTTCTGCTGCTCGCTCGATCTAGTGCGGTCGCATTTGCTGTTCTTCTGATTGCCCAATGGGTCTCTGTTTCACGTTATACCCTGTATGCATCGATTTATGGTGAAAGCGGGAGGCGTAGATGCATATCGACGACGACAATATTTGGACTTTTGTCGGTATAGCTCTTGTCGTCGTGTGGGCGATCGGCTTTTTCGTTTGGCAAGATCCGATTTGGCCTCTTACGATCCTTTTCAATTTGTTGGGAGATCTCGGGCTCGGGCACGGTACGTCCACAGGCTATCCCTGGGAAAACGACTCTGCTGGCAAGTTTCCGCACTCTCGATATCAGTAAGGTCTGACAAATGCAAGAAAGGGGCGATTTCTTAAAATTGGAAAAGGTCTGAATGAAAGAATTCCTCAAGCGTGATGTCGAAGCCGGTGACGATCTTCTCCAGATTGACGAGCGAGATGTTCCGTTTGCCGGTCTCCACTTCGGCAAGATATGAGCGCGCCATGCCAATGCTCCATGCGAAGCGCTCTTGGCTCATGCCGGCTTGGTCGCGCAATTCTTTGATACGCAGCCCGGCCTGTATGCGGATGTCGTTATCCCCCATGGGTGCCTTTCGTCAGGCATCCATGGTCTATTATCGCGTGTGTTAAGATACACCGATATAAGTGACAATCTGCAAAGAGATTTATTTGAAGATGAAGAGAAATGGATTTCGGATATGACGTCTCAAGGCACCCAGCAAATCATGAGACGCTACCAAAAATTGATGGCCGATAAAGGATGCCGTGTTTACAATGGCACCCTATCTTACTTCTTGCGGCCAAGCTGGATTCAGCATAATTCAGATTGGTCTCCCCGGGTTGATCCGGCGTTTGATCGACTTGCTAGCGATGCGCTTTCGCCGGCGCTCGAAGCGCTTCGCATATTGCCGGCCATGGTATCTGCTGTATCGGATTTCCCTAAAGAGAATGTTGGTTGCGTGTCAATTTCCAGCGATGCTTATCAAGAGAGTTATCAGGCAATCATGCAGATAGGCGTTTTTGCGGACAGCGACCTTAATGAAACGATGTGGCGTCTCTCGAATGCAGATATGCAAGCATTGGGGTATTCTCCGATAGACAATCACTCGCAGTTGTCGAGCCGTTTAACAATTTCGACTGGTATCGTCCCGATGGATTCATTGCGAGAGTTCACTGCGCTTCGTATTATTCAAGCCTTTGTTCAGCATGATTCAGATATATATGTAATCCGATTTAATAGCTACATTCCCACCCCTAATGACGATTGCTCTTATGACGACTATGTTTTCTTTGGATGTCCATCAAAGGCAGGTTTTACAGATTTCGTTTTGAATCAAGTCAGGACTCCCTTATAAAAATGGGCGAGAAAAGTCATTCAAAAAGGAAATAAACCATGCAGTTAACCCCCATACATTTTGCAGTTGTTGATGCATGCAGTAATGGAAATTATGGCACTCTGAGTATGCTTATAGAGGCTGGTGCCGACGTCGATGCCAGAGGACCTTCCTGCATTTCTCCCATTGACCTTGCTTTAGCTGGCAATAGCTTGCACGTGCTGGATCTATTGATAAGGGCAGGTGCAGATGTGAACAGAACCGGTAGCGATGGATTTCCTCCACTATATTGGGCCGCAGTGAGCTCTGGGGACAAGTACTTGCTAGTGCAGCGGCTGATTGATGGAGGGGCTATCGTTGATGTAAAAACGCACGAGGGTCTTACTCCTTTATATGTTGCAGCGCAGGTTGGGAATTACAAATCGATTGAAGTATTGTGCCGAAATGGGGCAGATGTGAATTTCAAGACTCGAACGGGCAATGCACCACTGAGCAATGCAAGCGAGGAAGGTCAGCTTGAAGCCGTAAAGAAGTTGATCGAATTCGGGGCAAACGTAAACGCCAGAAATGGCAAGGGCAATTCTGCATTAGACCAGGCATTGAAGCTCGGTCATTATGAAGTGGCGCAGTTCCTGTCTCAAGTTCAGTGTGGCCGCTAATCGAAGAAAATATAGTCCATTACTGAGGGTGGGCGCATTAACAGAAAAGTTTGCTAGCTACGGAGGAGTGCATACTGAAATATGAACGGTATCCTTAATTTTTATTTTCTAGCCATTAGTATTTGCGAGGCTGCCATAGAAGCTTCTGATTGCACAACAGATTTTGAGCGTCGTGCTATTGCAGCCATGAGAAATGACATAATTCCTCGTCTTAAGGCCACCGCCGTCATGATGACCGAAGGATCCGGCAACGCGACTGTCGATGTAGCCATTGCATGTGCTGATTTGAGCACGGCATGCAATACTGTCATCTCAGCTCTCAACGGGTCGACCCAAGAAGAGCGCAATGTCATTTCCAACGCAAAAGGAATGATAAGCACTTTGCAGAGTCAGCTGCGACAGCAAGGCGTTCCGATCACTATTCCTATTGGAAGGTATGGTGAGCCGATTCCTCAAGTGATAAGTAGTGCGTCTGTTCCTTCGAGAACATCGTCATCTTCAAGCGGTTGCTATATTGCGACAGCCGCGTATGGCTCGTATGATTGCCCGCAAGTTTGGGTTTTACGTCGATACCGTGATGAGACGCTTGCTAAGAGCAATATAGGTCGTGCGTTCATAAGGGCCTATTATGCGATAAGTCCGAAGTTTGTAAGCGTATTTGGCAAAGTGAACGCAGTTAATCGATTTAACCGTGGTGTCTTAAATCGCCTTGTCTCATGTTTGCTGCGAAAGGGATATTCCGATCAGCCCTATCAAGACAGATAGAGGGAAGGTGATTGTCATGTTGGGTGGCGTTCTTATTGCTATGGGTCTTCTTTTTCTTATTTCAGGAAAAACAGCATTAGCGTCTCTTGTGGGCATAGCCTTCATTATTGTTGGGGGCATTGTTTTTTGGCGTAATTCCGAAACAAAGAAATATCTAGATCAAGAAAAGCAGAGGAAAAAATAGTATTCCAAAGGCTGTATTGAAAATCGTATTGTCTGCAACGAGGTAACTGCAGTTTGAATTAAAGGAGAAGCGTGGGTTTATTTGGTGGCCTAAATTCTTGGGCGTTGAAGAAAATGGCAAAAGAAAGCTTTGAAAGGGGATGGCGAAGAGGTTGTGGATGCGGTGGACAACCTCCTGTTGGCGCCGTCCGAGCGATAGAAAGAGCGGCAGAAACAGCGGGCCGGTATACCGAATTGAAGAATTACGAAATGGGAATAGAGGTCCTTTCGGGCAACTTGCAAGATCTTGCAGACGCTCTCAATAAGAACGTGCTTCAGATTGCGGTTGGCGCTGGCGTTTTGTGTGGACTATTCGCAGAATTCCCGGGATATGAATGGGCCGCATACTATGTAAGCGAATGGGAGTTGTATAAACTCTACAGTTAATCGCTTAGATTTCTTCTAGTCCTAATAAGACTAGCACATAGGACATGACCCTTTCTAGCGTGGCGTCGTCCATGGGGCCAATCACTTCCAACGTTCCCTCGCGTTCGCGTGCGCCTAGGTCCATGGTGCGTATGGCCTCGCATTGCACGAAGCCGTAAATCGGGTTGTCCTTGCTGATGGGTACGTGAAGCGGATAGCCGTTATCTCGTGAGGTTATAGGCGCTACTAGCGTAAGCGCTGACATCCGATTCACTTCCCAAGGGCTCAGTACGACGGCGTAATGTCGGCCAGCTGGTTCGTGGCGCTTCGATGGGTCGAAGTCGATGCTGATGATATCACCCTGCTCAAGAACCATATCAGGACCATGCCTCGTATTCGGCGCCTATGAGGTCATCGTTTGGCCATTGATCCGTGGGAAGATTCGCCGGTGCGTAATGAGCGAATAACGTCTCGTATGTAATACCTGGTTCAGGGCGTACGTGGCGGTGTTCCTTTTGCGCTGGAGCGATCTCTATGTTGCCTGCCGCATTCGTTGAGATGTTCACCTTGTCGCCGAGGCGAAGGCCTGCAGCTCCTAACAAGCTTTTGGGAAGGCGTATGGCTGCTGAATTGCCCCATGAGGAGATGCTGCTTGCATAACCCATACGATCTCCTTTCGTATATCCGATAGTATATACATAAGGGCGACGAGGTTCAATGGGGTAACTTCTGGTTTCAGCCGCCAGGCTTTGGTGAGGCAATCGGAATGATCAGGAAAACTGACTAAAGCTAGCTATAGTAGCCCAGCGGGAATGATGAGCGTGTTCCCATCCAAGGCGCTGACTTTCTCGGAAGCGCATACGATAGCGCCGGTGCCGCGGGGGATGAGCGACTTGTCCAGCACGCTGAAATGCCTCACCATGCCTCGATTCGGCGATGCGGTCTTCTTGATCTCGATGGGGTGCAGCTTCCCGTCGGCTTCCAGCACCACATCGATCTCCTTGCCGTCGTGATCGCGGTAGTAGTACAGCGGCGTCTCCAGTCCTGCGTTCAGGAAGCTCTTCCATATCTCGGAGACCACGTAGTTCTCCCAGAATGCGCCGCTCATTGCGCCGGCCTCCATGGTCTCGGGGCTCGACCACTTTGTCAGATACGCTACCAAACCGCAGTCGTGACAATACAGCTTTGGCGCCTTCACGGTCCGCTTCAGCTGATTGTTCGAATAGGGGTGCAAGTAGAAGATGATCCCGGCCCGCTCCAGCACAGCAAGCCATTCCTTCGCCTTGTCGGGCCGGATGCCGACATCCTCCGCGATGGCGGATACGTTCAGCATCTGGGCGCACCGGGCAGCCACCGCGCGCATGAAGTCCGCGAAGAGCAGCGCATCCACATTGCCGAGCAGCCGTCGCACGTCGCGTTCGATGTAGGTTTGCACGTAGCTTCCGTAGAACACGTTCAGATTTGAATAGCGGCTCGCGTCGATGGCGGGCATGGACCCCTGATGCATGGATGTGAAGATGTCGAGCGTTGTTTTTGCAGGAATACGCTCCTGGCGCGCTTGCCAGTAATCTAGCTGCAGGTTGAAGGGCTCGGAGGGAACGCAGTCGCGCTCTCCTTGCGCCAGCGACGAAAGTGGCAAGATGCCCACGCGGCCTGCAAGCGATTCGCCGGCGAGCTCCATCAGCCTGAATTGCTGCGACCCGGTAAGCCAGAACGCCCCCGCATTTGCGCCAGCATCAACGAGGAGCTTGATTTGCGAGAAGAGCTCGGGAGCATACTGCACTTCGTCGATGAGCAGGGGAGACTTATGCACTTGGAAGAACATGGCAGGGTCGCTTTGCGCAAGCTGTCGCTCGTTCAGATCATCGAGCGATACCTGTTGCCGTGGTGCATCCGAGGCTACGATCATATGCTCCAAGAGCGTTGTTTTTCCTACTTGGCGTGGTCCGGTTATCAAGATTACAGGATATTCCGATGCGGTTACGGCAACCGTGGGCTCCAACGTGCGAGGGATGTATGTACGGCCGCTATTCATGCATTCCTTTCGGGTAAAATACGATTAATCTGTATTTTACCCGAAATCATTTTCTGATGGAACCAAAAGGATTTATGCTGTCTTGAGGTTCTTTCATCAAGTCCGCTGCTCATCCCTTCCGGGTCGAGATGGCTGGAATGATCAGAATGATTGGAAAGATTAGAAACGCAAACACTATACTTATCTACATCATTTGAACCGCTATTTCACGGTTCGTCGCTCTTTTTTTGAAAGGCAGCTCATGGCAGAAGCGCTCTACCGGAAATACCGCCCGCAGATCTTCGAGGATGTGGTGGGTCAGGAGCATATCGAACGCACGCTGAAAAATGCAATCGAGGCCGACAAGGTCAGCCACGCTTACCTGTTCACCGGCCCGCGTGGCACGGGCAAGACCACCACGGCGCGCCTGCTGGCGAAGGCGCTGCTGTGCGAGCACGGCCCCACGCCCGATCCTGACGGCACCTGCGAGGACTGCGAGCTGGTGGCCGCCGGCGAACATCCGGATGTTTACGAACTGGATGCCGCCAGCCGCACTGGTGTGGAAAACGTGCGCGAAGAGATCATCGGCCGCGTCAACTACGCACCCACGCGCGGCCGCTACAAGGTCTACATCATCGACGAGGTGCACATGCTGTCGACCGCCGCGTTCAATGCGCTGCTGAAAACGCTGGAAGAGCCGCCGGAACATGTGGTGTTCGTGCTGTGCACCACCGATCCGCAGAAGGTGCCCGAGACCATTCATTCGCGCTGCCAGCGCTTCGATTTCCGCCGCATCAGCAATGAAGAGCTGGTCAGTCGGCTGGGTGCCATCTGTGAGATGGAAGGCATCGACTTCGAGGGCGATGCGCTCGACCTGGTGGCACATCGGGCCGATGGCGGCATGCGCGATGCGCTCACCTCGCTCGAGCAGCTGATCGCGTTCGGCGAGGGCAGTGTGACCACGCAGCTGGCCGAACGACTGCTGGGAAGCCTTGATTTCAGCGAGCTCGCGGAGATCGTCAAAGCGATCGGCACGCGCGATGTGGCCACGGCGTTCCGGTGGACCGCTGAATACATGGAAACCGGGGCTGATCTGGCGCAATTCGCACATGATCTGGCTGCGCACATGCGCGATATGTATGTCTTGCAGCTTGCGGGTGCGGACACGGCGTTGGAGCTGACCGAGGCCGCCCGGCGCGAGCTTGAGAGCGAATCGGCTTGGTTCGGCCCCGACCGTCTGGCGAATCTGCTGGGCGTGCTGGGCGATCTGATCGCCGAACTGAAAACATCCACCAATCAGCGGTTGTCCTTCGAGATCGCGCTGACCCGCATGGTGCGCCCCGATTCCGACCTGACGCTGGCGGCGTTGGCAGAGCGCGTGGAGGCCCTTGAGCGGGGGATGAGCGCTACGGTCGCAATGCCCGCACAGGGCGTATCGGCTGCACCGCCTATGCAGGCCGCCCCGACCGAGGGAGGGGCAGCGGCATTTTCTGCAGCAGCTTCGGCGGCACAAGCGCAGCCCTCGGCGGCACAGCCGCAGGCGTCTGCCGCACAGGTGGATGCGCAGCCAAGTGCCGGGGCAGATGCTCAGCAGGTCACGCAGCCGAGCGAGCATCAAGCCAGCGCTCAGCATACGGCTTCCGTTAGCAGCAGTGCGGCCACAGCGCAGGCGGCCACGGCGCAAGCGGGATCAGCAGAAGCGCCTGGTGCTGCCGGTGCTGGTTCTGGCCAGTTGCCCTCCGACGCGCAGCTGCCGCAGTTTTGGGCAACCGTATTGGCGCATGTGAAGAAGGCTAACCAGGCATATGCCGCGCTACTGATGAACACCACGGCCGCCCGCAATGACGATAAGCTAGCCATCTTGTTCCCCTCAGATGCGGAATTCGCGTTCCAAGCAAGCCAGAAGCCAGACGTGCGCGATGCCATTGCCGATGCACTGGCGAAGACGGGGGCTGCAGGCGTTGCCTTCACGCTCGAGAAGTCGGCAGCCGCAGGCGTGGGCGTGACCCCGATGATGGGTGCAGCTGCCGCTCAGCCGATGGGCGCAACCGCCGCTCAGCCGACGGGTTCGGCCGCCCCGCAGCCCATTGCGTCTGCCTCCGCTTCCGCTCCCACCGCCGCCCCTCAGTCTGGTACGTCCGCCCCTGCTCCCGACCCTCAGCCCGGTGCATCTGTCTCCACTGCCAGTTTCGCTCCCGATTCCGCTCCCGACCCCGACGAAGTGCCGCTCTCGGCCTACGACGATATGGCCGACCTCGCTTCGTCAACGCCCCCATGGGAAGAAGAGCCCCCGGCAGCCATCACGGCAGCTTCCGTGCAAACGCCCGACGCCGAACCCACCACCGAGCAGCTCAACGATGCACTGGCCGCAGCTTTCGGCAACGACGTACAATTTGAACCAGTAGACTAACGACCGCCAGGAGCCGCCTCGGTGCGGCTACCTGCTAGGCAAGCGAAAGGGATGCCGGCCATGGATATGAAGAAGATGATGAAGCAGGCGCAGAAGATGCAGCGCGACGCTGCCAAGGCGCAAGAGGAAATAGCGGCCATGGAGTTCACCGCCAGCGCGGGCGGCGGCATGGTCGAGGCCACCGTGACCGGCGGTATGGAGCTAGTGTCGGTGAAGATGGACCCAGCAGCCGTTGATCCCGAGGATGTGGAGATGCTTCAAGACATGGTGGTGGCAGCTGTGAACGAGGCGCTGCGTGAGGCCACCGAGGCCAGCAACGCCCGCATGAGCGGCATCATGGGTGGCATGAACCTGCCGTTCTAGTCAATGCTGCGGCGCTTTCCAGCACTTATATTTGCCACTCCAAGCGCTTCTCGTGTAGCGAAGTACGCTCCGTCGCGCTTTCACGGCAACTGCAAGCGCTGAAAAGCGCCTCGCTGACTTCCTTGGGCGAGCCTACAAGATGTGAGGGAGCGCATGCAATCTGCACCAGCTATACAGAAGTTGCTCGACGAACTGGAGCGTCTGCCCGGCATCGGGCCGAAATCGGCCCAGCGGGTGGCATACTTTATTCTCAATCAAGATAAAGGCCAAGCGCTGCGCCTCGCTGATGCTATCAGGGAAGTGAAGGATACGGTGCGCTTCTGTAGCCGTTGCTTCAACTACGCGCAGGATGAATTGTGCGAGATCTGCGCCAGCCCGCGTCGCGACACGCGCATGATCTGCGTGGTGAGCGAGCCGCGCGACATCCCGCCCATCGAGCGCACGGGCGCCTTCGATGGCCTGTACCACGTGCTGGGCGGGGCGCTCTCGCCCATGGATGGCGTGGGGCCTGAAGACTTGCGCATCGCTGAGCTGATGGCGCGCCTAGGCGCCGAAGAGGTTGACGAAGTGGTGTTGGCCACCAACCCCAATATCGAAGGCGAAACCACGGCGGCCTACCTGGCGCGCCTGATCAAGCCGCTGGGCGTTACGGTAACGCGGCCAGCGAGCGGCCTACCCGTGGGCGGCGATCTGGAATTCGCCGATGAGGTAACGCTGGGTCGCGCTATCGAAGGGCGCCGCGAGGTGTAGCGTTTTCGGGCCACAGGCGCAGCTTCCCTCTGTGCTGTTCGTTCATACTTGGAGTTTTTTTCACGAAATTATCTCCCATCTGAGTGAAATACATCCAAGAATCAAAAAGAAATGCGTGCGCGTGACGGAGGGGCACGGTATCGCTTTTGCTAACGGGTGTCGTTGCGAACGGTTGCCGGACACGCAGAAGGAGAGGTTGATTGGTCATGGAACGCAAGACTCGATGAGGATATAGACGCGGCTACCACTCTACTCTTCTTCGATGAGGTGCAGGCATACTATTGGGGTCAGCAAAGTACGTACAAGGTTGACTTCGTAGTGCGCTCAAGCGAGGGCATCGTGCCCATCGAGGTGAAGTCGGGCGAGCGCGTGAAGGCAACGAGCGCACGCCGATTCGCAGAGAAATATGATTGTCCGTTTCTGGTCCATATGACCGCGAAGAATGTCGGAGAAACAGATTCGGTGCGCAGCATTCCGCTCTATGCCGCATGCCTTTTGGATACGTTATGATGAACGACGCACCGTCATGAATAGCGCGCAGCCTTTCCCGTGCGGACGAGGAAGGCTGCGTCTGCGCGTTCAGCTGCGCGCTTCACCCTGCATCTTCTTTACTCTGCCATCGCCAATCCATACAATGAGCGCAACCAAGGCAAAAGGAGAGGGCCGATGGTGAACATCCCAAGTCCGGCGGTCGCCATCGTCGGGCGGCACAATTCGGGCAAGACCACGCTGATCGAGCGCCTGATCGCCGAATTGACGGCGCGCGGGCACGATGTGGGGTCAGTGAAGCACCATTCTCACAGCAAGTTCGAGATCGACTACCCCGGCAAAGACTCTTGGCGGCATCGCGAAGCGGGCGCCACGGAAACGGTCATCGCGTCGCCCGAGAAGCTGGCGCGCGTGAAGACGCTCACGCACGAGGTGGAATGCGCCGAGATCGTGCGCAGCATGCCGGGCCACGACATCATCGTGGTAGAGGGGTATCGCAAGAGCGGCCTACCCACCATCGAGCTGATGCGCGCGGCGAATCCGGCCGACGCCGCCGTAGCCGCAGCATTCGCGCAGGCGGCCACGCAGGGCCTTCCGCTGGGCACCGACTTCACGCAGCTGGCGAAAGGCGGCGCAGCTGATGCGTGCGATGCTGACGACGTGCGCGCTACCGACGACGCCCATGCGGCCGATCTTGCCGCTAAGGCGCCTGGTGCCAGCACCGTTGCCATCATCACCGACATTCCGGAGGCGGTCGCCGCGGCCGAGACATACGGCATCCCCGCCTTCGACATCTTCGATACGCCTGGCATCGTGGCGTTCTTGGAAGAGCACTACGTGCGCCCGCGCCTCACGGTGGTCATTCAGGCGGGTGGTGAAAGTCGCCGCATGGGCCGCAGCAAGGCCACGGTGCCGTTCGCGGGTGACCCGCTGATCTGTCGGCTGGTGCGGCGGCTGAGCGCGGTGGCCGACGAGCTGATCATCACCACGAACGAGCCAGAGAACCTGGGGTTCCTCGAAGGCATGGACGTGCCTTGCCCGCCGCGGCTCGTGCGCGACGAATACGACTTCCGCGGTGCGCTGCCGGGCATGTACTCGGCGCTCATCAACGCGCGCAACCCGTATGTGGCCGTGGTGGCGTGCGACATGATCTTCGCCAGCCCGTGTTTGGTGGTGGCCGAGGCGCTGGAAATGGCGAAGACCGGGGCCGATGTGGTGGTGCCGGTGAACCAGCACGGCTTCGAGCCGTTCCACGCGCTGTACCGGCGCGACACGTGCGTGCCGGCCATCCTGCGTGCCATCGACCGCGGCGAGCGGCGCGCGCAGGCGTTCTTCGACGATCCGGCCGTCACGGTGTGCGAGTTCAGCCAGCAGCGTGTGCTCGAGGTGGAGCCGCGCGGCGGGTGTTTCATCAACGCCAACACGCCAGAAGAGCTGGCGCGCATCGAGGAAAGCTACTTGGGGGAATAGATGCCCACCATCAACGACATGATGGAGGTAGCCGATCTGTTCCGCGTGGAGCAGATCGAGGTGGTGCAAGAGGCGTGCGTGGCGGTGCGCAATCGCAATTCCACGTGTCGTCGTTGCATGGATGCATGCGCGTGGGATGCCCTGAGTCTTGAGGACGGGCGGCTGGTCGTTGACGGTGGCGCGTGCGTGAATTGCGGTGCGTGCGTGGCGGTGTGCCCGATGGGGTGCTTGAGCGCGGTGGACCCGTCGCTCAGTGCGGTGCGCTCGGCTACGTTGGCCGCGGCGCGGGCCGCTGGAGGCGTGGCGTGCATCGCGTGTGCGCGGAAGGCGGCCCGACACGAGGCCGACCCGGAACTGTTCTGTGAAGTGCCGTGTCTTGCGCAGGTGGGCGAAGAGCTGCTGCTGCGCGTGGCGGCCGATGGCGTGCAGGACATCATGCTGGTGGATGGGGGGTGCGCCACGTGCAAGTACGGCCAGGTGAACTCGCTCATTGACGAGGCGGTGGAGACTGCGGTGTGCCTACTCGAGGCGGTGGAGACTGCAGAGGTGCCTGCGATCGTGACGCGTTCCTCTGAGTTTCCGCCGGAGCTCGCCAATACGTTTCGGCGGGATGTGCGCGGCGCCGATCGGCGCGGGCTGATGGCGCAGACTGGCAGCTATCTGCGTACGGTGGCTGGCAATGTAGCGCAAAAGACCATCGAAGAGAAGCTGAGTCCGCAGACGCCCCGACCGAAAAAGAACCTGAAACTGAAAGAAAAGGTGCCCGCGGCTCAGAACATGCGCCTGTTGGATGACATGCTGACGCTGGGCGCTTCCTGTGTGGTGAAGCGTGGTGAGGCCGACGCAGCATCGGGAGTCGATATGACACCGAGAGCCGATGCGGTATTGGGAACTGACATGACACCGGGAGTCGAGGGGCGTGCGCAGGTGCCACATGCCAGCAACTCAGATGCCACGGTGCTTGATACGCGCCACTTCGGCACCGTGCGCATCGACGAGAGCATCTGTAGCGGTTGCGGTTTGTGTGTGCTGGCTTGTCCGACGGAAGCGCTGAAATACGCCGAATATGACGAGCCGGCGGACCCAGGGCGGCGCTACTTGGAGTTTCAAGCTGCCGACTGTACGCAGTGCCAGCTCTGCCGTGATGTGTGCCTGCGCCGCTGCTTGACGGTGTCGTCGCAGGTGCCCGTTGAGGAACTGTTCGATTTCGAGCCGACGCTCATCGAGATACCGCGCCCCATGGAGCGCATGAACATTTTGAATAAGTATCGCCACACGTAAGCTCACCACACACGGGCTGTTTCGTTGCGAGCAAGGTGCGAGCGCAAGATTCGCACAAGTTCCGCATGAGGGCTGCGCAAGATGCGCATGAGGATCGCATAAGACATGCATAAGGCTCATGCAGGATTTGCGTAAGGCTCGTGCAAGGCTCGTGTGAGACTCGTGTCAAAACCGCCCAAGGCGCGCACGAGCAATAATGGGTTATAGGACAAAAAGCGTGTCTGGAATCGTAGCCTTTTCCCAGTTAGAACTGTATGTATTAGTTTAATAAGTTGATAAGAACCAACTTTTCACCCGGACAGAATATGTGTCCGCTTTCTTCTTGACATGCCTGTTCAAGGTAGCTTTTCCAAGAGATAAGTTGCCCGAGGACAGGAAGAGCGCGTGGAT
>NZ_CALPCC010000021.1 GCF_943192905.1 Adlercreutzia murintestinalis
TGGCGGGGGCGCGCGCTGCCGGCATGCGCGTCTTCCACGTGCGGCGAGAGTACGCCGCCGACGGGTCGGACATCGAGCCGGTGCGGCATGACCTGTGGCTGACAGGTGGCCGTCCGCTGTGTCGCGAGGGAGATTTCCCCAACAGCCTGAATGCGCCCGTCGCCCTTCGGGAAAGGCCGGATGAACCGGTCGTGGTGAAGCCTCGCTTCTCTGCGTTCTTCGGCACCAGCCTGCATGAGGCCTTGCAGGCCGACGGCGTGGAGACGCTGGTGCTCATCGGCACCACCACGCCGAACTGCATACGAACCACCTGCTACGATGCCCTGTCGTACAACTACAATGTCATTGTGGTCGAGGACGCCACGTCGTCGCGCACCCCGCAGGTGCAGCAGGCGAACATCGCCGACATGGCCTTCATTGGCGCTACGGTGGTGGACGCGCATGCGTTCGCGACCCTGGTGGCGGGCCCGAGCATGCCCGCGAGCCGGGCGGCAGGCCCGAGTGTGGCTGCGAACCTGGTGACAGGCTGAAGGAACAGGAGGCTTGCCATGCGCAAGAAGGTGCTCATCGGAACGCTTTGCGTCGTCGGCGCGGTGCTAGTGGCGCTCGTCGTTTATGCCATATACGTCATGCAGAGCTACTATCGGTTGGACGACAACCTGGAATTGCAGCCCATGCCGCCGGCGAACGAGGCCGCGAAGCCTCTTCCGCAACTCGAGCTGACCGACGAGCTAACCCCGTTGACGGTGGTTGCTGCAAACCTGGGGTTCGGTGCCTACGGGCCCGACTTCGACTTCTTCATGGACGGCGGCAGCGGCTCGGTGGCACAGAGCGCCGACTATGTGCGTGCCAACATCCAGGGATCCGCCGAGGCGATCAAGGGGATCGAGCCCGACTTCGTCCTGTTCCAGGAGGTCGACGTGAAGGGCACGCGCAGCTACGACGTGGACGAGTATGCCCTGCTGATCGATGCTTTCCCGAACGATACGTCGGTGTTCGCGCAGAACTACGACTCTCCCTACCTGGCATGGCCGCCCTATGCGCCGCATGGCGCCAACCGTGCTGGTCTGGTCACCTTTTCCGACCATGAGGTCGAAGACGCGCTGCGTCGCAGCCTTCCCATCTCCGACAGCTTCAGCAAGCTGCTTGACCTCGACCGATGCTACTCGATCGTGCGCGTCCCCACGTCTGCCGGTATCGATTTGGTGCTGTTCAATGTGCACCTGTCCGCCTACGGAGCCGACGCGCAGGTCATGCAGGCGCAGCGCGACATGCTGTACGCCGACATGCGGAAGGAGCGCGACGCGGGTAACTTCGTGGTCGCCGGCGGCGACTTCAACCATGACATGATCGGCGTGTCGAACGAGGTGTACGACAACACGACCGACACCGAGGCGAGTTGGGCGAAGCCGTTCGATTTTGCGGGCGTTCCGGAGGGCTTCACGGTGGCGTGCAAGGCGCAGCTTGATGCGGGCGAGTTCCACTCGGTGGCAACCTGCCGTGATGCCGGAAGGCCCTATGATGGCACCAACGACCGCTGGGTGATGGACGCGTTCATCTATTCCGACAACGTGCGATGTCTGGAGCAGCAGACGCTCGACTTGAAATTTGCCTACTCGGACCACAATCCCGTCTACATGCGCTTCGCGCTGCCAAAGCCGACGCAGGAGACGTCGTAGGGTTGGAGCCGAGAGCGGGGCAAAGCGCTGGAGGCAACGTCGCGCCGGACGGCCCGGCGAAGAACATCGCAGGAGGTTCGCATCATGGGGGATTGCAGTGCTGACAAGAGATTCATCATCGCGCTCGACCAGGGCACCACGTCGTCGCGTGCGATGCTGATCGACCGCGCGGGACACATCGTTGCGCGCATGCAACGCGAGTTCCCGCAAATATATCCGCAGCCGGGCTGGGTGGAGCATGACCCGGCCGACATCCTGTCGTCGCAGCTGGGCGTGCTGACTGAGCTTCTGCTGGCGAACAACGTCGACACGGCGCAAGTCGACTCGATCGGCATCACCAACCAGCGCGAGACCACGCTAGTGTGGGACCGCGCCACGGGCGAGCCGCTGTGCAACGCCATCGTGTGGCAGTGCCGACGCACCGCGCCCATGGTCGAGCAGCTTTGCGGCGACCCGGAGGTAGCGCGCGCCATCACCGAGAAAACGGGGCTCGTGCCCGACCCGTACTTCTCCGCCAGCAAGATCGCGTGGATCTTAGATGCCGTTCCCGGCGCACGCGAACGTGCTGAGGCGGGCGAGCTTGCCTTCGGCACCGTGGACAGCTGGCTTGTTTGGAAGCTCACGTACGGGGCGGTGCACGCCACGGATATGACGAACGCCAGCCGCACCATGCTCTACAACATCCACACATGCGAGTGGGACCCGTGGCTGCTCGATCTGTTCGGCATTCCGTCGTCGATGATGCCCGAGGTAAGGCCATCGGCGAGCCGTTTCGGCGTGACCGCCAACCCGGGTACGGTGCAGGGAATTCCCATCTGCGGAGTGGCTGGCGACCAACAAGCTGCGCTGTTCGGGCAGCGATGCTGGGAGCCGGGAGACGCGAAGAATACCTACGGAACCGGCTGCTTCCTTCTTATGAATACGGGTACGGAAGCATGCACGAGCGCGCACGGGCTCGTGACGACGATCGCGGCGACCGCGCCGGAAGTGAAAGAGGTGCACTACGCGCTTGAGGGCAGCGTGTTCATGGCGGGCGCGCTCATGCAGTGGCTGCGCGATGAGCTTGGCGTGCTCAACGACGTGGCCGACTCCAGCGACATCGCAGCCAGCGTGCCCGACACCGAAGGCGTCTATATTGTTCCTGCGTTCACCGGTCTTGGGGCGCCGTGGTGGGATGCCGAGGCGCGCGGGGCGATCTATGGGTTGACGCGCGGGGCGACGCGTGCGCACATCGTGCGGGCCTCGCTTGAGGCGCTAGCATATCAGGCTTGCGACCTGCTGCGCGCTATGGAAGAGGATGCAGGTATCACCTTGCGCAGAATTAACGTGGATGGCGGCGCGTCGGCCAACGAGTTTCTCATGCAGTTTCAATCAGATGTGCTCGGGTTGCCCGTTGTGCGCCCCGACGATGCGGAGGCAACTGCGCTCGGTGCAGCCTATCTTGCTGGGTTGACCAGCGGCTTTTGGGGCAGCTGGGAAGAGGTGCGCAGCCTTGACCGCAGCGCCGAGACGTTTCAGCCGACAGGTGACGATGCTTGGAGACAGCGCTTGCTTTCGGGGTGGCACGAGGCTGTCGGACGCACCCGCAGCTGCACGCGTGGCACTTCTTTGCTCTTTTGATACACTGCGAAATGGCCAGTTCGGCCGAACTACATTTGGACAGGAGGGGAAGCATGAAAGTAACGAAGCGTATTGCGGCACTGGCGGCAGCCGCGCTGATGGTAGCGTCTCTGGGGGTCTTCACGGGGTGCTCCGCAGATGCGGCCAACGAGGAAGTCATTCGCACTTCGATCGCCAGCGAGCTCGATCCGTACAAGAACCACGACTCCAGCGTCATCAGCCAGATTCAGCAGCAGAACGCTGTTGCGCTCGCCACAGTGGGCATGGACGGGCAAGAGTACGCCAACGCGCTGCTCGATGGTTTTGACTACTCCATCGAAGATGTGACGGTGAACGGCAAGGAAGCTACGGCCACGATCGTCATGACGCAGAAGGATATTGACGAGACAGAGGCCGAAACCATCATGGAGGAATTGGCTAATGACCCTGAGTTCATGGCGATGTCTCAGGATGAGCGCAAGACCGCGGTGAGCGACCGCATCTTCGAGTACATCGAGAGCGTTGAGGCTGCTCCGCAGGAGCCCGTGACGCTTGAGTTCGTGCTGAATGGCAACACGTGGGAGCCGACCGAGGCCTCCGCGACGAGGTTGCAGAGTCTCTTCACGTTCTAACGCTCGCCTTCCGGCACTTCAACTTCATAGGTGAGGCCGTCCCTTGCGCGTGCGCGCGTCAGGGGCGGCTTTTTTGTTGGTGGGTCGGAGCGCTAGATGTTGTAGATGAGCGAGTACAGCTGCATGCGGCTCTCCACGCCCGTCTTGGTATAGATGTTATGCAGATGCTTCTTGAGCGTCTTTGGTGAGATGGACAGGTACTCGGCCACTTCCACATCGTTGGTGTTCGACAGCACACACCTGACGATCTCGCGCTCGCGGGCGGTGAGGTTGAACCGATCGAGGACGTCGGCGCGCTTCTGGATGATCTGCTGCTGTGATTCGCTCTCAACAAGTTGTCCGAGCTTCAACGCGATGTGCGGAGCGAGCACGTTGAGGATCTCGACGTCCCGATCGGAGAAGTCGCCCGCCGCCTCGGTGTTGAACAGGGACACGTTGCCGATGATGCTTCCTTCGTGCGAGAAGAACGACCGCAGCGCATAATGCAGCCCCTGCGGTTTGTAGATATCCCGGTACAGCGGGGTCTCGACCCTGAAATGTTCGGGAAGCAGATCTGAGTCGCGGAACGCGCGCGAATTATTGGGCTGTCCGAAGCCGCGCAGATACGGGTCCGTTCCGTAGCCGCCTTCGAGGAATTTATCCATATAATCGGCGTCGATGCCGATCACCTTGACCCGGTCGTAGCATGGCTCGCCGTCCTTTTGGCCGGTGGCGATGAACAGCGTGACTTGCGTGCAGGGGATGAACGAGAACAGTCGCTGGACGACCACTGCTTCCAGCTCGTCGAGGCCTTTGCAGGAGCATACGCAATAGATGATGTCGCATATCGACCGCCAGTCGCGCTCGAGCAAGGTCTGAGACATCGAAGCCTCCGTTCTCAAGGAATCACCCCTCTGACGGGGTTTGCCTCGACTTTATCATGCTGCCGTTCTTCGGCCAATACATCTTTGGTTGTAGCGGAGGCGATGCGCCTACATCGCGTGATATACAGCGGGTGCGAAACGTGCACCGGTGGCCGCTTCGAGCCATGAAGATACATCGGATAGCGCATTGAAGTGCGCAGGCGCGCTCCCATACCTTTCTCATAAGACCTTCGGGACTGCGTTCGCGAACTCCGGAATCGCGAACGTGCGGCGGTTCGCGCTCTGTCAGGCGCGCTCGCCAAGCGTCCTTCGCCCTTGCCCTTCCTGGGAGGTGAGAAGGCGGCAGAGGTCGTCCATACCCGAGAGAGAGGAGCTCTCCATGAAGCATAGAGGGCTGATGTTCTTCATCATGTACTGCGCCTCGATGTGCGTTTCGCTGAGTCAATTCAAGATCATCCCGTTGCTGGGGCAGATCAGCGAGATGCTCGGCATCACGTACGCCGAGACCTCATGGCTCATGTCCGTGTTCACCGTTGCAGGCATCATTCTGGCGATTCCTGCTGGCGGTCTGGTGGCCAAGTATGGTCCGAAGAAAGTGATCCTAGTCGTCATGATCGCCATGATCTGCGGCAACGTGATGGGCGCGCTGTGCATCGGCAGCTACCCGCTGCTGCTGATCAGCCGCATCATCGAAGGCTGCGCGTTCGCCTTCGTCTGCGTGGCGGGCATCGTGTTCATCAACATGTGGTTTCCTGACAAGAACACGGGTTTGTTCGTCGGCATCTTCATGACGTTCGCGTCCATCGCGTCAGTGATCGCGCTGAACACGGCGCTGCCGCTAACCATGAGCTTGGGGCTCACGAGCGCTTGGTGGGTCGTGGCTGCCCTGTCGGTCGTCTTCACCCTTCTGTTCGTGGCCATCGTGAAAGAACCCCCGGCTCCCGAAGGTGCAGGCGGGTCCGCCCCGAAGGCATCCATCCTACCCGTGCTCTCCAACGGGCGCGTCATCTGCATGGGCGTTGTTGCCTTCGTCGTCGGCTTCGTGCTGTACTTCTTCATCAACAACTACCCGGCTGTATTCGGCAACGTATACCTGCTCGAGCCTACGACCGCTAACTTCTACGGCAGCTTGAACGGCATGTTCGGCATCCCGTTCTGCATCATCGGCGGCTTCATCGTGGACCGGCTCGGGCTCAAGGGAACGCCGGTGCTCATGCTCGCGTCCACCGTGCTGCTGGCGCTCGCGTGCTTCATCACCACGTCGCTCGACCCGAGCATCTTCATCCTGCACACGTTGCTGACGGCGGCCTTCCCCGGCCTGCTGCTCACCTGTTACAACTACATCGTTCCCTTCTGCGTGGGCAACCCGATCCAGATCGGTTACGGCATCGGCTTCATCAATGTGTTCTACAACATCGGTATCTTCGTTGGCAGCCCCGCCGTGCTATACGCCGTGGAGATGGGCGGAGGCTGGCCTATCGCTTCGATCGTGCTCGGCAGCGTGTCGCTCGTCGGTGCGGTGGCGGTCCTCGCCTACATGGCGCTCTCGCGCAAGGCGCCGCTTCCCGAGCCGCCGGGAGCCCCTGAGGGCAATGCTCTCATCCAACAATCCTAGACAACCTCATCGTAAGGAGAGAATCGTGGCAACAGTGAAAATGGCGACGGTCTGCATGCCGTCAGACCCGCGTGACAAGTCGGTCAATCTGAGCAAGATGGTTTCCTTCGTGGAGCAAGCAGCCGAGCGGGGCGTCGATCTGCTCGTCTTTCCCGAGGAAGCGCTGAACGGGGTCGGCACTGTCAGCATGCAGCAGTACAACGGCGAGGACAAGGAATACACCATCAAGGCTGCCGAGCTTGTTCCGGAAGGCGATTCTGTGCAGACGTTCGTGAAACTGGCGAAGAAGCACGACATGTACATCGTGTGGTCCATGGCTGAGCGCGATTCCGACCGCTTCGACGCCACGTACAACACGGCTGTGCTGGTCGGGCCTGAGGGTTACATTGGCAAGTATCGCAAAGTGCATCTGCCGCTGTGCGAGCGCCTCATCCATTACCCGGGCCTTGGCGATTACCCCGTTTTCGACACGCGCATCGGCAAGATCGGTCTTGAGATCTGCTTCGACAAGTGTTTCCCCGAGGTGGCGCGCTCGCTTGCGCTCAAAGGCGCCCAGATCATCGTGAACCCCATCTGCTGGCCGAACGTGTCCGGCACGCTTGACGACCCAGACCACAAGGTGCATCTCATCATGGGTCAGGCCCGCGCGCTGGATAACATGGTGTTCTTCATCGACGCCAACCAGTGCGGCCCCTTCATGGAGGGCCACAGCCAGATTATCGGTCCGAATCCGGGGCAGATCCTGGCAACCACCGGGTTCGATGAGGGTATGGCGGTTGCTGAGGCGGACATCGAGCAGGAGATCATCAACGCGCGCGTGCACTCCATGGGCGGTTCCGATCTGCTGAAGGACCGCAAGCCCGGCACCTATGGCGAGGTCGTGAAGCCCAACCCGTTCAATCCCATCCACGGTGGCAGGATCGTGGAGGGTTCTGCGGTGTAAGGGAGGCGTAAGACCTGCCAAATTCGCGCAGCGAGCACGTACTGCATTTCCGATGCGCCCTTCCGGTACCCCCTAGACGGAAGGGCGCCATCACGTGTTCTTGCGCTCGCTCAAGGTGGGCGCGGGCGCCCCTTCTAGGGTCATGACGATTACACACGAGGTTAGATGATGAGCAGAGAAATGAAGGCTGGCGGCAAACTGGTCGCCTCCATTGCCGCGCTAGTTGCTGGACTTGCCTACGGTTTGGGTGGCACGTTCAACAAGATGGTTGCCACGACTGGGTTCGCCGTGGGGCACATCGCCATCGAGCAGTTCCTGATCGCTAGCATCATACTGGCGGTGGTCACGCTGGTTGCCTACCGACGCGTACCTGCGCTGGACGTGTGCCTGCGCCTGATGGGTACGGGTGCCTTTCTTGGCGCGACGACGCTGTTCTTGTATTACGCGATAGCGGAGCTATCCGTCGGGCAGGCCGTGGCCATTCAGTTCCAGTACGTCTGGATCACGCTGGCCATCCAGTGCGTGGTGGAGCGGAAGCGGCCGAACGGATGGGTGGTGCTGTGCGCCCTCGTCATTATCGTGGGGTCGCTCATGGGTAGCGGGCTTGCCGACGAGATCGTGGCGGGCGGCCTGAACAACGTGAGCGTGACTGGACTTCTGCTCGCTGCCGCGTGCTCGGTGTCATATTCGTGCTTCCTGTATCTTAACAGTAAGATCGCGGTGGAAGAGCCACCGCTGATGCGCACGCTCTTCTTGGCGCTCGGCGGTGCTGTGGTCGCATCCATCGCTGCCCCAGATTTCTACACGGGCGCCTGTGACGTTGTAGCACTCATCCCTGGCGGCATGCTCATGGCCTTGGTCGCTGTGGTGCTGCCCTGCGTCTGCCTGGGACTTGCGTCGCGGACGCTGCCAGGCGGCCTTGTTGCCGTGCTGACGGCTGACGAGCTGCCGGGTGCGGTGTTCTCCGGCTGGTTGCTTTTGGGCGAGGCCATCACGCCGCTGATCATCGTGGGCGTGGTGCTGATATGTGCTGGCATCGTGGTGTCAGAGGCGAAAGGCAAGCTCGTGAGCGCACGAGAGGCAGTGGACGGGTCGAATTAGGGGCGGTAGGAGAACACGGTCTTACGCTCAGCGCTTCCGTCGCTCAGAAGCTGCGCATACGGGTGCGATATTCCGACAACATGCGTTCGTTAGCGTGCTTGGCGCGCATATCGAGCAGGGCGACCATGCCCTCACGGTCGCGCGGCAGCACGCCATCGAAGTGCACCAGGTTCACATCGTGGCCGGTGTCGATGAACGTTTCGCAATCGGTGAGCCCTGCTATGAAGTCGCGCATCTCAAGGAAGTTCTCTCGTTCCGAGGCTGGCTCGAACGCACCGCCCTGCACCATCTCATACAGCGGGGTGCCCTTGAAGACCGACATCGTCATCACGTTGATGCGATAGGGATCGATGCGATTGAACACCTCAGCAGACGCCTTCGCGCTTTCGGCACCCTTGCCTTTGCCTGCCATGCCGACCAGGTAGAACAACGTATAGGTGATGCCGACCGTATCAAGGCGCCTGCATTGGGTCTCGATATCGGCTGGCTTGTGAGGCTTGCGCATGAACGCGAGCGCCGGGGCATATCCCGACTCAGCGCCCAGAGAGAGTCCATCCACGCCAAGGGCGGCCCATTCGGCCAATTCCGCATCGGAGCGCGCAGCAATATCGGTGATGCACGCGAAACCTCCGATCGTCTTCACGCTCGGCAATTTCTCATGGATGAGCTTTAAGCGCTCGAGAAGCTGCTCGTTCGGAATGCCGAAGGGGTTCGGGCCGTACAGGAACACGCGGTCGTAGGCGCGCCAGTTCTGCGAGAGTTCGTCCAAGTCCTCTGCCACTTCTTCAAGCGGTGTGACCACGGCAGGGCCGGGATGCCTGGAGCATACGGCGCAGTAGAGGCAGCGCCCCCATGTGCATCCGATCTGCACCTGGAGCAATGCTGAGGCGCGCTCGAATCCCAGCCGGTGGGGTTTCTCGGAAAAATGCATACGAGCCTCCCTTCACTGCGTGCGCATGATGCGTTCTATGAAACCACATTGCGAAAAACATGCAAGCGCCATCTTGTTTGGTCGGCGCTCGCATCTTTCATAACGTTGTCACAATGTGGCGATAAGAAAGCGAGTCGCGAAGGGAACAGGGTTCTGTTTTCTGTTCCCGCCATTCTGTTCTTCTGTTCATGCCCAGTTCAAAGGCCATGTCAAAGACTTTTAACACGATTTTTTCACCGTATCAGACCATCGCCGCCGCATCTCAGTGCTACAGTCTCTTCGCTTGATCACGGAAGAAGTTCATTCATGGGAGAAAAGGAGTCTTCATGGTTTCGGAGCATGCTCTGTTGGTTTTGATACTGTTGCTGGCTGTGGCGGTGGTCATCCTCGCGATGGGTCTTTGGCTCTCTGCGCGTAGAATGGACGAGCAGCTCAAGCGCATCGAGCATCGCCTTGCGGCACGCGGTACAGCCCAAACATCAGGGAGCGTTGCGCAGGTAGAATAGCATCAGGGAGAGCTGTGCAGGTAGAATAGCACCATGGAACTTGCACAGCAGATACGTCACTGGCGCACCGAGCGCGGCCTTCGCCAAGATGAACTGGCCGAAGCCATATTCGTGTCGCGCCAAACCGTTTCCAATTGGGAGAACGATAAAACGTATCCTGATGTGCAAAGTCTCGTGCTGCTCAGCCAGCTCTTCAACGTGTCCATCGATGAGCTCATCCAAGGCGATGTGGCGGTCATGCGGCGCACCATGGAAGAGGATTCGCGAAAGATGCGGTGGCTGAGCACCGCGATGGTGATCTTCCTGCTTCTTGCGGTGGCGTTCTTCATCGGGCTAGCGGCAGCATGGCGCGATCCGCTTTCCGTGGGGAATCTGACGAAAGGCGATGTGGCAGGTACGGTGGTGTTCCTGCCGCTGTATGGGCTTGCGATGGCGTGTGCGCTGTGGATCGAACGCATCAAGTGCCAGCACAATCTGGTCACCTATCGGGAGATCATGGCGTTCGCGAACGGCGAGCCAGCACCTGACGCGCCCGAAGGGCACGCATTCGCGCGCAACCACCAGGGAGCATCGATCCTCATCAAGGTCGTGTTCAGCGCCGCTATCGGCGCGGTATGCGGTTTGGGAATCTACAAGCTGGTCGGGTAGCTGGGCCGCATCGCGCACAGGCGCACAGGGGCGAACGGGGAACGCGCGAGCGCTTCTTCGTGCTATCCGCGCTTTTACGGTGCTAGTCGTGCAGTTTGCTGGCGGCGATGCCCGCATCAATGATCGCATTGCAGTCGGCATCAAGGCGTGCAGCTGCTTCTTCGGGCGTGATAGTACCCATAAGCAGATCGTGAATATGCAGGTAGAACACCTCGCGGATGGCACGCGCATCGGGATTGTTCCCGGTGAAGTCCACCACATTGCCGCGATTGTTCGCGAACAGGTCGAACCCGGTGATCTGACTACCGTATTGCTCGGAAACGCGCTTTGATGCAGGCAGCGTGCCCGCCGCATACGAGAGCAGTTCTTCATGCGCGTAAATATAGGCGATAAAGTCTTTCGCCACCTGCACTTTCTGCGCGTCGCCATTGTCGAACACCTCAAAGCCCGATACAAACAAGGTAGCGCAACCATCGGCATCGGGTCCGGGGAAGTTTACTAGTCCGATGGTGTCGCCATAGCGGTTGATCGAGGCATTGTTCACCATATAGATGGCAAGCTGGCCTTTCTGGAACAGACTCGAGCAATCTTCGATCTCAAGATTCTCGCTGTGTGGTGGGAACCAGCCGCGTGCCACGCCTTGCTGGATGCGTCGCAATCCCGCGACGCCCTCGGGCGTTGACAGGTTGAAGTGACCGTCCTCATCGAAGAAAGATGAGCCCGCCGCGCGAAGCAGCGTCATGATGTGAGTATCTCCCTGCGAACTGGCGGCGTACATCATCATAGGATAGACCGCCTCGGGCAGGTTGGCAGCCAGCGTGTCCAAAATGAGGTTCCACTCGCTCAAACTCCACGATTGAATATGACCGCTTTCAATGTAGCGCTCAAGCCCCGCTTGTCGGAACAGTTCCTTGTTGTAAGCAAAAACGTTCTGTCGGCTTAGATACGGCATCATATAAACCCTATCTTTCACCGTGCTCATATCCCACAAGTCCTCGAATACGTCGTTACGAACCTTATCGGTGATTGCATCGTCGAGGGGCACTACGCGTCCTGTGTGAATGTAGGTTGATATGTTGAAATAGTCGCCATAGAGGACATCGGCCGCGGCATCGGTGTCAAAGCAATCTACTACCGCCTCGTCGTATTGGTTTTGTTCGAACACCTCAACGTTCACTGTGACAGGCGTCTCGTAGTCGCGCATGAATTCATTGGCCATGCGCGAGATGACCTGATCGATCTGTGTGATGGACTCATCAAAGACCACATCGTGCCCAGTGCGCGGCACCTTCACGGTCAGATGCACGGCAGCCTGCTGGCTTTGGCAGCCTGTCAGTGGCACGAGCGCGCCTACGAGGCACACAGCGCACAGCAGCGCGCACACGCTCCGGGCGCGCGAGCGAGGGCGCCGGTGCGCGCGTTGCGATGGCATCCCCGCACAAGCACCAAGAGCGATGCGCAGACGTTGCAATAGCGTTCTCGCAAGAACGGCGTACGCGCGCTTCGGCCTGGTAGCGGTGCGCGCATGCCGCGTCTCTGCGGGCTTCGGGCGGTGTTTCGCGATCCCCATCAATCCCGCTCCTTCTGTGCCTGCGCCTGTCGCACCTGCCCCAGCTTCTTGAGCATGACGCGCACGTTGAGCGGCTTGGGCAGGAAATCATCCATGCCGCTGGCCAGCGCCAGTTCGCGATCTTCCACCAGCGTGGAGGCGGTGCAGGCGAAGATGCGCACGGTGGCGGCGTCTGCGCGGGCAAGCTGCCTGATGGCCTTCGCGGCCTCATATCCGTCCATGACCGGCATCTGCGCGTCCATCAGAATGGCATCGAAGGCGCCTTCGGGAGAGGCGGCGAAAGCGTCCACCGCTTCTTGGCCGTTGGTGGCGATGACCACGTGGTGGCCTTCCTCGGTCAGAATGCTGGAGAGGATATCGGCGTTCAAGTCGTTATCTTCGGCGATCAGCAGGTGCAGCGGTTGGTCATCAGGTTGGCTCTCAGGCGTTTGCTGGTCAGTGGCGAAGGCGTGCGACGCATCGGTGCTGCTCGGCGCTGGTGCAGCTGGCTTCTGCGGCGTGGCAGCTGTGTGCTGCGCATGGCCTTGAGGGTGCGCAGCAGCCTCGTGGGGCGCGGACGCCGCGGTGCCCTTCTGCGCTTCCTCGGCCAGCGGCAGCGAAACGATCACCGTGAAGCGCGACCCTTCGCCCAGCTTGCTTTCCACCGACAGCTGGCCGCCCATCTGCTGCACCAACAGATGGCTGATGGACATGCCCAGCCCGGTGCCTTTTTGGCTCTCGCTGTTGGAATTGCGCTCCTGCGTGAACGTGTCGAAGATCTGCCGTTGGAATTCGGGCGTCATGCCGCATCCGGTGTCCGCGATGGATATCCGCGCGAGCACGTTGTTCGCAGGCAGAAGCTTCTGGTCGGCAGTGATGGTGATGGTACCGCCTTCTGGCGTGAACTTCACGGCGTTCGACAGGATGTTCATCAGCACCTGGCTCACGCGCACCTCGTCTCCCAGCACCTGCGGGTAGGGTAGCTGGACGCCTTCGGTATCCAGGTGAATACCGCCCTCAGCGATAGGCTCGCGCTGCATCTCACACACGTTATCCAGCGCCACGTGCAGGCTGAACGGCTCGCGCGTCAGTTCAACCTTGCCCGCTTGCAGCTTCGACACGTCCAAGATATCGTTCACCAGCGACAGGAGGTACTGGGCCGCCTTGTTCATCTTCTGCACGTAGCCCGCAATGGCCACGTTGTCGTCCAAATGGCGCTCCATCAGATGGTTCAGCCCAATGATGCCGTTGAGCGGCGTGCGAATCTCATGGCTCATGTTCGACAGGAACTCCGCGCGCGCGGCCGCCTCGGCATTGGCTGAGATGGACTTTTTCATGAACCGATAGATGATCACCATCATGACGATGAGTACCAGCACCAGTGCGATCAGCATGCAGGCGGTCATGAAGATGAAGGGGGCGAAGCGCTGTTCGAACACCGAGGTGGGTACCGTCATGATGAACGACCAGCTGGTGCCTTCGATGGGGGCAAAGCTGATGACTTGACGCTCGCCGCTGGCGGTCACGCAGTGGATGACGAAGCTTTTGCCCTCGGAGATGTTGCGACGTACATCTTCGGTGGAAAGCCCGTCTTCGATAAAGCTTGACTCCAGTTTGTCATAGAAATTGTTGCGGCCCGACAGATCGGTGGCGGGTGCGGCGCTCACGATGTAGTAGCCAGCGGGGTTGATGACGCTTGAGATGCCCTGCCCGTCGAAGCTCTCTATGAGCAGCTGGTCGCGAATGGCCGACAGGTCGCTTCTGCCCAGCATGGCCACGAACTGGTGGTCGCCGATGGTCATGCCGTCCATGCGCACGCCATAGATCAGCGATTCCTTGGTGGTTTCCAGCTTGCCGTACGTATCGTCGTAGAGCATGACGAAGTTGTTGCTGCCATCGGCGAACATCTCGTCGTAGGTGTGCTCGCCCGCGTTGTAGCGCGCGTACGAACTGCTGTACAAGGCGCCATTGGTGTCCAGAAGGTAAATGGCGTTGAACATGCTGGAAGAGGCTGCTTCCAGGTTCATCTGCTCTTGGGCTTCCTGGATGGTCTGCACATCGTAGACCGCCATGCGCTTGGCCACCGAATCAAGGCGCCCATACGCGTTGTCAAGCGATCCTTCTACGGATTCCACGTCGTGGCTGGATATTTCGTCGACCGAGGCCATCAGGTCGCTGGAAACGGTGATGGAAAGTTGCTCGAGGTACACGCACACCGCTGCGATCACCACGGCGATGGAGATAGCGAAGATGAGTATGTATCGCTTTCGATTCAGAAGCATCCTGTCTATCGGCTGGGGCGCAAGATATGCTATAGGCATGGTAGCACGATGTTTCCCAGCGAAGAGGTTGCGCGGCGCTCAGAATACACCGTGTACATTGGGCGCCCGCGTAAGGCGCAGGATTCTCTATTAGAATGGTTACATTGTCGAAGAAGGGATAGCGCATGGCTGAAGTTCGATTCACTACGTATATATTCGATCTTGACGGCACGTTGCTGGACACGCTGCCCGATCTGACGCAGCTGGCGAATCGGATCCTGCGAGATGTGGGATATCCCGAGCGCACGGAAAGCGAGATCCTCTCGTTCGTGGGCAATGGTGTGCGGCGGTTGATGCGCCAGGCGTTGCCCGATGATGCCCCCGAAGATGTGGTGGAGCGCGCCATGCGGATCTGGAATGAGCATTTCCAGGAATATCATCAGTTGACCGAGCCGTATCCGGGCGTTGTGGCGCTGCTCGAGGCGTTGCGGGCCCAGGGGGCGCGCATCGGGGTGGTGTCCAACAAGCTTCAGGCGGGCGTGGATCAGATCGTCAGCATGAAGCTGCCAGGGCTAGTGGACGATATGCTGGGCGAAAGTCCTGCGGTACCGCGCAAACCCGATCCTGCGGGCATCAAGATGATGATGGCATCGCTGGGCGGTACGCCGCAGACCACGATGTATGTGGGTGACTCGCCAAGCGATATGAAGGCAGCGCGCGACGCGGGCGTGTATGCAGTGGCGGTCACGTGGGGCTATCACGACCGCGAGGATTTCGAGGCGCCGAACATGGATGCGGCGGTGCAGCCGAACGTCATCGTGGATACGCCTGAGCAGATTCTGACGCTTACGCCTGCGGATGCCGATGCCTGATCGGAGTGGCGCGCGCCTTGCGATCAGCTGGGCGCTCGTAGTGGGATGGGCTTGCTTCATCTTCTTCATGTCGGCGCATACCGGAGCTGATCTCGATGAGGGCGCCGGTGTGGTGGCGCAGGTGAAGCAATGGTTGAATGCCGTGCAGCTTCGCTTGTTCGGGCCAGGCGTTGACGTGGTGTCCTCGCTGGCGCACTTCTGTGAGTATGCGGTCTTGGGCGCGTTGCTGGCGAACGCGGTGCGGCTGCAAGGGGAGCGCGCGCAGCTGAAGGATCGGCGGGAGCGGTTGGAAGGTCAGGGGGCACGTCGTACGGTCGTGGTGGTTGTCGGAGCTGTGGTTATCGCAAGCGTGTACGGGGCAACCGACGAGATCCATCAGCTGTTCGTGCCCGACCGCATGTGCGATGCTGCAGATTGGCTGGTAGACACGGTTGGGGCTGCGTTGGGCGCGGTCGTGGCGGCGCTCCTTTCGCGCCGTTCAAGCGGTGCTGCTATCTCTGAGGGGTTGTGAGAGCGCGTCTCGGTGTGCTCGCTTGACTGGGTTGCCTGGACGATGGGCGGGCCTGTTGGGAGGTCGGCGATGCTTTCTGGGGTGATCGGGGCGTTGTCCTTGAAGGATTCGGGCAGCGGGGCAAGGCGGTATGTAGCGCGCGGATGGTAGGTATTGATGCGCGGAGGCGTCAGCAGTTGCCTTACGGTGACGTTGAGCGCATCGGCGATGCGGCGGATGATCGACAGCTGTGGGTCGGCAAGGCCCTGCTCGATCTTGTTGAGCGTGGGTCGCGAGATGCCAGCCATGTTCGCGAACATCGTCTTGCTCAGCTCTTGGGTTGTGCGGAGGCGTTCGACGTTGTACCCCAGGATCACCGCTTCTTCCAAGGCGAGCGGTTCATGTCCGGGCATGGACTCAGTATGTTGCCCTGTGAAACCCATCCGCAAATCGTAAATGGATGTTTACAGTGCGTTGTAAACGGTCGTTTACGTTTTCAGGTCTAAACGGATTAAATCTCAATTTTTATGCGTATGGAAGGTCTATATGCTGCATACGTATGCAGCATATATATGTTACACCCGTGGCGCCGTTTGCGCTGCGCGCCACAGTCCTTCGTCGCATCGCAATCTTTTGCGCACGGTAGCCTTTCGGCGTTGTACTCATGGGCAGTGTTCCTTTGCGCGCTATGGCTTCTTCAATGCTCTGCTTTTGTTCCCCTGTTCTCTCTCTGTGCGCATGCGGTGCCTGCTTCTTCGCGCGTTGTCTCTTCATACATGCGTGGCGGTTTTGCGGTAAGCCATGCATGAGCAGCAGGCGTATGAACGTTTTGCTTGTCAAAATGTTTCACGTGAAGCATTTTGCGTCGCACTGGCATACAATAGCGGCAGAACGTGAGGGTGCGACACGCATGCATGCACGCAGGCAGACGAAATGCAACGGACAGAGCGAAGGAGACGCAGATGGCAAACAGATCGCTAGCGAAGGCCCCGGAAGACCTGACGATACTGGTCACCGGCGGCGCGGGCTTCATTGGAAGCCATACGGTGGTCGAGCTGCTCCAACGCGGCTTCAACGTGGTCATCTTCGACGACCTGAGCAATTCCAGCCCTGTTGCGGTCGATCGGGTGCGTCAGATAACCGGCGTTGCGGCCGACGATCCGCGTCTCACGTTCATGGAGGGCTCCATCCTTGACCGCGCGGCGCTCGAAGAGGTGTTCAGCGCCTTCCCGATCGATGCGATCATCCATTTCGCGGGCTTCAAGGCGGTTGGCGAATCGGTGGAGAAGCCTCTGGAATACTACTGGAACAACATTGCTGGCACGCTGGTGCTTCTTGAAGTTGCGCGCCAGCACGACGTGAAGAACATCGTGTTCAGCTCCAGCGCCACCGTCTACGGCGAACCCGACGAGATGCCGCTGACCGAGAACGCGCCGAAGCACGACGCGACCAACCCCTATGGTCAAACGAAGAGCATGCTCGAGCAGATCTTGACCGATATGTGGGTCGGCGATAACGAATGGAACGTGGTGCTCTTGCGCTACTTCAATCCGATCGGCGCGCACGAAAGCGGCCTTATCGGCGAGGACCCGAAGGGTATTCCGAACAACCTGCTGCCGTATGTAGCGCAGGTGGCCGTGGGCAAGCTGCCGCAGCTGCGCGTGTTTGGCGACGATTACCCCACGCCTGACGGAACGGGCGTGCGCGACTACATCCATGTGGTCGATCTGGCGCGCGGACATGTGGCGGCGCTCGATTGGATGGGTGGCAAGTTGGGAAGCGATACGAATGTTTCACATGAAACATCTAATGCCGCAGAAACAGTGGACACTGCAGCAACATCTGATGCCGCAGACGCGCGCACGGATGCGAATGCGTCGCTGGATCGCTGCTCGCATGCAGGTACGCCCATGGCGGATGGCACGCGCAGCGGCGTGGGCGTCTTCAACCTGGGCACCGGGCGGGGCTCCAGCGTGCTCGATGTGGTGCGTGCGTTCGAGAAAGCCAGTGGCCAGAAGATCCCCTACACCATAGAGCCGCGGCGCGCGGGCGACATCGCCGAGAACTACGCTGCATGCGACAAGGCGCTGACCGAGTTGAACTGGCGTGCGGAATATGATCTGGACCGCATGTGCGCAGACAGCTGGCGCTGGCAATCGACGAATCCCGAGGGTTATGGAGCGCCGCTGGCCTAAGGGATCCAGCGAAGCCGTGCAGAGTGCAGCGACGCATCTGGCGCGACGCTTCCGTTCCCAACTCGATCACCAGGCGCTTTAAGGCGTTTTTCTCCGCTTTAAGGCGTTTGCTCTTGCGCTGAGGCGCCTGCTCTCGTACTGAGGTGTCTACTCTCGCTCTGAGGTGCCTGCTTGCGCTTTGAGGCATTTGCCCTTGCGCTGAGGCATCTGCTTTCGCCGTGATGCGTGACTTCGGGTTCAGAGCATCGGAGTCGTTGACGCAAAAAGCCCCTTCCAGAACGTCTGAGCCGTTGATGCAAAAAAGCCCCTCGATCGAGGGGCTTTTTTGTTGGCGGCTGAGCAAGACGAGGAGAGCTTCGCCGCCTCTTTCAAAGCAAAAGAGAGGAGGTTCGGAATCAAGTTGATTCCGATAAAGTTAGAATAGGCTAACTTTTAGAAGGAATCAAGCGTTTTGCGAAAAAAATGGGCGATCGGTCGTTGAATCCACAATTCCTTCACGGCCGCGAACGCGCTCGCGATACCCCCGGCGATCATGTCTTTATAGCAGCCGGTGTTTTCACGATGACCGCTCTCTTCACGGTGGCGGCCGATGCGTTCATCAGCAAGACGGCAACTTCCGGCGCAGAGCCCCGCGCATGCCCGCCCGCACATGCCTGCCAATGGATATAATCATGTCAGCGGCTAAGCGCGAACAAAGGAGAGAGCATGTCCGATATCCACTTCGGCACCGACGGATGGCGCGCCATCATCGGCGAAGACTTCACCGAAGAGAATGTGCGTCGCGTCATCGGGGCGGCAGCCCATGTGTTCGCGCAGGATGTGGCGGGTGCGGTTCATGATACGCCGCAAGGCATGGCAACGTTGGGCACGCTGTACGTGGGACACGATTGTCGACAGGACGCGCACGCCTACGCGCAGATCGCCGCGGAAGTGGCTGCGGCTCACGGCTTTCGCGTGAAGCTGACGCAGGACTACTGCCCAACGCCAGCGCTGTGCTGGTCGGTGGCGCACGACCCGGAAGCGGTTGGCGGCATCATGCTGACCAGCAGCCATAATCCGGCCGAGTATCTGGGTGTGAAGCTGCGCATGGCCGACGGCGGTGCCAGCCCTAAGGAGTTCACCGATCGGGTGGAAGCGGCCATGGATGCCGATGAGGTCAGTCCGCTTGACGATGCCGATGCGCCCACGCGCACCATTTGCGAGGCAGTGCACGGCCACGGCAGCGCGGCATGTGCTGGGGCAGGCACGGTGGAAGAGGTTGACCTCATGGCCCCGTATCTGGCCGCCTTGCGCACGCTCGTAGACGTTGACGCCATTCGCGCGGCTGGCCTGCGCGTGGTGGTGGATCCGCTCTATGGCGCCGGGCGTCACTACCTGGCCGATCTGCTGCGCGATATGGGCGTTGACGTGGTCGAGATCAACAACGCGTGCGATCCCACCTTCGATGGGTTGCATCCCGAGCCCATTCCGCCGTGGGTCGATCGCGGCCTGGCGAAGGTGCGCGAGCTGGGGTACGACGCGCTCTTCATCAATGACGGCGACGCCGACCGCATCGGCGCGGGCGATCGCCAGGGGAACTTCGTCAATCCACACCGCATCATCGCGCTCATCACTCAGCACATGGTCGATCGCGGCGCGAGCGGGCGCGTGGTCTCCACCATCACGGCCAGCGCGCTGCTCGATCGCCTCTGCCGCAAGCTGGGCCTGGAACTGGTCAGCACGCCCGTTGGCTTCAAATGGATCTACGGCGAGATGGAGCGCGGCGGTGTCATGGTGGGCGGCGAAGAGTCCGGCGGCATCGGTCTGCCCGAGCACGTGAAGGAGCGCGACGGCCTGTTGATGGCGCTGCTGCTCACCGAGATGATGGCGCAAACTGGCAAGGACCTGGGAACGCTGGTGGCTGAAATGCTGGACGACCTGGGACATTTGGAGTTCGCGCGCCGTGGGCTCACGGTCACCGACGAGCAGATGGAGCGCTTCCGCAGTCAGACCATTCCCACCTTCGCCCCCGCCGAGATATGCGGCAAGCAGGTGGTGGGCGAAGATCGTCGCGACGGCGTGAAGTTCTTGCTGGAAGGCGATGCGTGGGTGATGATGCGGCCGTCGGGCACCGAACCGCTGGTGCGCATCTACGCCGAGGCGGAAACGACCGAAGAAGTGGAAGCGTTGCTCGACTGGGCGCAAGGGGTCGTTGAGCAGTAGCCTGCATCCTCTCGCAGATGCGCGCGTTGCGCAGCTGAGCAGCCTGAGGGTTGTGAGGGTAAGCGCGAAAGCGCGAAGATGATGTGCTGGGAAGCGCTGGGGCGTCAGGGGGATGCCGGGCGCCGTTGAGACGCACGGAGTCTTGCTACCACTCGCCCTCTTCCAAGCGCACGCGGTCGGGCACGTTCATGAACGCAACCGCAACGGCCATGCCGCCGCACACGACCGCCGCAATGAGGTTGAACACCAGAAGCGGCGCATCGATCAGGAACACCGTGCTCACGCAGCCGCCGATGATGCAAGCGGCTGCGATCAGGCCACCTAGCACGTCGAAGAGCTTCGTGCCGCGGCGGCAGAACAAACTGAACAGGCCCGCAGCGGCTACCCAGCTGACGCCCACCAGCCACGTGGCCGCATTTTGAAGCGTCAGCAGCAGCGTTTGCGTGATGGTAACGCCTGCCAACTCCGCATTCGCTGCCGTCATCGCACAGGTGGTGATGTCCCACATGGCTACATCGCCTGTGCCCAGCGCCGCGAAGGCAATGGCGCTCGCCACCGCCATGCCCGACGCCGCCAGCGCCTCGCGCACGTCAAGGACGACCGCCGCTCCCACAGGCGCTATGGCCGCAAAACCGACCGACCCGAACAGCGGTTGCAGCATGACGACCGTGCATGCGCCGTCGCTGCGGCGCCCGAAGAACCACCACCACACGCCCGTGAGCGCCAGCAAGATCAACCCCAGCGCCCAGGCCTGGTTGCACATCAGCATGACGCAGAACGCCGCGAAGGTAACGGGCATTCCTACGCGTGGCCGCCATGCGGACAATCCCACGAATGCCGCCAGCAACACCCAGAACGCAGCGGGCATGCCCGAGAGCAGCCCGAACATATCAGAGACGTTCAACCGTATGTTCAGAAGCGAAATCGCACCCACCATGGCACTGCTCGCTGCTGCCAGCACGCGCATGGCAATGGCGGCGCCGCGCTGACCCAACCGGTCGATCAGCGGTGTGCCGGGCTGGGCAGCTGCCCGCGCTGCGCGTTCCTCGTGCGCCTCGTCGGCCCGCTGTTCGCCTTCCACCACCTTCGCTAGCTGTTTCTTACCGGCCTTCGCATCGCCCAACAGGGGCGCCAGCTCGCGGGCGAACTGGCTGATGCTGCCGAAACGCTCGTCCATGTCCGGGTCGAGCGCTTGGAAGATGACATCGTCCACATCTTCGTCGATAGATGCCCAGCACTGCGATGGAAGCACCAGTTCAGCATTCTCGATGGCCCCTTCGGCCTCGCGTAGCGTGTGGGCGCGGAACGGATTCTTGCCCGAGAGCATCTCGTACGTGAGGCTGGCCAGCGCCCATTCGTCGGTGCGCACATCCAGCGCTTCGCGGCGCATCTGCTCGAGCGGCATGTAGCCGATGGTGCCGCCGCCGGTGGTGCCGCGGCCGCTGGCATCCATCAGCGTGGATAGGCCGAAATCGGTCACCTTGATGGCGCCCTTGGTGGATACGATCACGTTTTCGGGCTTCACATCCAAATGCAGCAGATTGGCCGCGTGCGCCACTTCGAGCGCATGGGTGACCGCGTCGAACACCGCCGCCACCATATCCAGCGTGATGTCGTTCTTCAGGTCGTCCATGATGCGCGCCAGCGTTTTGCCTTGCACGTATTCCATGATCACGTACACGCTGGAACCATCTACCACGCAGTCGTAGACGGTCACGATGTTCGGGTCGTTCAGGTGCGCGGCCGATCGAGCCTCCTTGAGGCCGGGAATGTTGTCATAGAAGGCGGGATCAAGGCTGGCGGCCTGCGAAGCGGCGCGCGTGGCAGTGCGTGGGTCGCGCGCCTTATGCCCGGAAGTCCCGCGCCCGAATACGGGCAGCACCGTGGAGCGGCCATCGGACGCGGCGCTCATCACCGGCAAGCCGCCGCTGGTATCCGTGCTGCGCTCTTCCAAGGGGATCAGGTCGTCGTGGTCAAGCTGCACGCCCTGGCCGTCAACAGCATCGATCTGCACGGTGCCCGCGCCGCTGATCAGGCCGGGAAGATCGCCCGCGATGCCCGCGATATCCTGCGTGTTGGCGGCGATGCGGCCACCGCTTCGCGTGCGCGCTGCCTCGTTCGCGCCGCTGCGTTGCCGCCCGCGCCGCTGTCGCCGTTCGTCTCGCTTATCCAGAAACGAAGGAAGCTCGGGGAGTTCGGCATCGTCTTCCACCGCAAGACCATCAGGCAAGATGGCATCGGGGCGCACCGCAGCCGCCTCGGCCGCTTTCTGCTGCGCCTTCTGGATATCCGACGCCGAAAGCTGGATCTCCTTGATGGCGACATCGCGCTTCAGCAGCGTGTCATACGCGTGCAGCACCGTGGCATATCCGCCGCGGCCCGCCGCCGCGATAACGCGGTATCGGTCCAATATGATCTGCTGTGTGGGCATTCGGAATGCTGCCGCCTTTGTGTGTTTGAACTGCGTGTATCGGCTCTTTTACAGTCGGATATGCTATCACATCGCACCGCTGCGATATACTGAACGGATTATCGAATCGTAAGGAGTCGGCATGCTGGATGTGAAGTTCGTCCGTGAGAATCTTGATGCAGTGGCGCAGGCCATGGAGAATCGCAACGCGTCGTTCGATGCGCAGGCGTTCAGCCGTTTGGATGCGCAGCGTCGCGAAGCCATTGCCGAAGAAGAGCATTTGCAAGCTGAGCGCAATAGCGCGTCGAAGGAGATCGGCGCCATGATGAAGGACGGCCGCGCCGAAGAGGCCGAGGCGGCCAAGGAGCGCGTGCGGGCGCTGAACGAGCAGCTGGATGCCGCCGCCGAGCGGCGCACAGCCGCCGATGCTGCATTGCGCGAGCTGCTGCTGGCCACGCCGAACATGCCCGATGCCACCACGCCGGTGGGCAAGGATGAGAACGACAACCCGGAGGTGCGCCGCTGGGGCACCCCGCGCGACTTCGATTTCGAGGACAAGCCGCATTGGGACTTGGGCGCCGACCTGGGCATCATCGACAGCGAGCGCGGCGTGAAGCTGGCCGAGAGCCGCTTCTACGTGCTGGGCGGCGCCGGGGCGCGGCTCGAGCGCGCGCTCATCAGCTTCATGCTGGATCAGCACACCAGCCGCGGCTACAAGGAATGGTGGGTGCCCGCGCTGGCTAACGCCGACACCCTGACCGGCACGGCTCAGCTGCCAAAGTTCGAAGAGGACCTGTACAAGACCACCGAGGGGCTCTACCTGATCCCCACAGCCGAGGTGCAGCTGACGAACCTGCATGCAGGCGAGATCCTGGACGCCGACCAGCTGCCGCTGCGCTACTGCGCATTCACCCCGTGCTTCCGCGAAGAGGCGGGCAGCGCCGGGCGCGATACGCGCGGCATCATTCGCGTGCACCAGTTCAGCAAGGTGGAAATGGTGAAGTACGCTACGCCCGAGCAGGCCTGGGACGAGCTGGAATCCATGGTGTCCGACGCTGAGAACATCCTGCAACTGCTGGAGCTGCCGTACCGTGTGATCACGCTATGCACGGGCGACATCGGCTTCTCGGCCGCGAAGACCTACGACGTTGAGGTGTGGATGCCCAGTTACCGCGGCTATAAGGAGATCAGCAGCTGTTCGTGCTGCACCGATTTTCAGGCGCGTCGCGCGGGCATTCGCTACAAGGACCCCGAGCAGTTCAAAGGCACGCGCCTGCTCTATACCCTGAACGGCAGCGGCCTTGCCGTGGGGCGTTGCATGGCGGCCATCATCGAGAACTACCAGAACGCCGATGGCACCATCACGGTACCGCGCGCATTGGTGCCGTACATGGGCGGACTTGAGGTCATCGGCCCGCAGTAGGGCGAAAGCGCATGGCGCGGAAACGCAAACGCACCAAGAAGGCTCAGCCGGATACCACGGCGCGCGTGAGCCATGATGCGAGCATCGACGAGCAGGATGCGCTGCTGAGCGATGCCGTGCCGTCTGACCCTGCGCTCGAAGCCGACAGCGAAGCTGAGTATGCCGACGAGCAGCCTGGGGGCGGTTTTGAGCAGTCGGGGAGCATCCCTGCACCGTCTGCCTCATTCGACGAATCCTTCGATCTTCCCGAAGGGGAGCAGCTGACACGCGAAGAGCGCATCGAACGCGTTGAGCGTAGTCAGGCACGGCGGCGGCACAAGAAGATCGTGCGGCGCATCGTGTGGGCGTTGGTGGGGCTGGTGGCGGCGGCCATCGTGGCGGCGTGCGTGGCGTTCGCGCTACTGCGCTGGGAAACGTATGACGACACAGCCGATTTCACGGGGCAATGGCGCATCGTGGGCACCGACAAGGTGATCGAAGTGACCGAGGATACCATCGTGCTCACCGATGACGTGGCGTACCGCTATACCGTGGATGCGCAGGCCAAGACCATCACGTTCAAGTTCGGGAACATGGTGGGCAACGCGCGGTATCGCTTCTCGCTCGATCGGCAGCTGCTCTCGATCACCGATGGTGAATTCGATTGGTGGACCACCCTGTGCGACGACGTGCCGTGGACTATCGCTGCGCTGTTCACCCAGCTGATCGGCGACGGGGCGCAGCTGAGCCCGGGAAGCGGCACGTTCGTGACCGAGCTCACGCGCGACCTTGACCCAAGCAACGATCCGGCGCCCGCTGATGCAGCGGCGGATGCCGATGCTGGGGCCGATGCCGGCGCCGCGTCGGACGCAGGCACGCTTGACGACCCCGCTGACCCCGCTGACAGTGTCGACGGAGGTGAACCCGACCCGTCCTCTGAGGACGCAGGGGCGGAAGATGACCCAACTTCTGCGAGCTCGTCTGCCAGCAGTTCCGGCACCCGCGATGTTGACGCGCTCGATATAAGCGATCTGGGCGCGAATGCGTGACTGGTGGGTTCTTCGTTGCTTCGCATAGAGAAGATGATCGTAGACGCTGGGCGCTTGCGAGTGCAGGTGCGCTTGGCGCCGACATGCCCCCGGCGCACCGATGCTCGGCTTGCCCGCAGCGCCGCCCATCGGTTTCCGGCACTGCCCTGGCATACCTGCATCAACCAGCGCGGACCTACCTTCGCCAGCGTGATGGAGGACACGCCGGTGCCGCATCTGTTGGAGCACTTGATCATCGACCACCAGACCAACGATGCGCACACGGCGGCGCACCAGCGTTTCGTAGGTACCACCCGCTGGGCCGACGAGGGGCGGCAGCGCGCCTGCATTGAAGTAAACTTCTATGATGACCTCGTGGCGCTGCGAGCGGCGAAAGATGCGCTTGCGGCCCTGAATGATATGCTGAATGAACACGCGAGCGCGTATGGCACGGAGAGGGGCGCAGATGACAGCTCATCTTGAGTTCGATAGGTCGGATAGCAAGGTTGCCCAGCGCATCCACATGATGCGCTCCAGCCCAGTGCGCGATCTGTTCAGCGCCGCCACGCGCGATGATGTGATATCGCTGTCGGGCGGCATGCCCGATGTGCGCCTTTTGCCCGCCGATGAGGTTGACCGCGCGGTCGCTGCCGCTCTGGCTGACGTGAACGACCGGTCGGTGGCGCTGCAATACGGTTCGACCGATGGGCGGCCCGGCATGCGCGCGGTCGTGTGCGACATCGTGCGCGACATCGGCATTCGCTGCAAACCCGAGAACGTCATTCTGACGTCCGGTGCCCAAGAGGCGCTTGACCTCATCGGTAAGACGTTCATCGATCCGGGCGACATCATCTTGGCAGAGGGCCCCACGTATCTGGGTGCTCTGCAAGCGTTCAGCGCCTATCAGCCCGACGTGCACTGCATCGAGTGCGACGATGACGGCATGCGCATGGACTTGCTGGAGGCCGAGCTTGAGCGCATCGGACACGACAACCCGCGGCTCAAGTTCGCCTACGTGATACCCAACTTCCAAAATCCCAGCGGCGTGACCATGAGCGCGGAGCGCAGGCGTCGCCTCGTGGAGCTCTCGCACGAATACGGCTTCCTCATCGTGGAAGACGACCCGTACGGGCGCATCCGCTTCGAAGGCGGCCATCAGATACCGCTGAAAGCGCTCGACGACCAGGTGATCTATCTGGGAACCATCTCGAAGGTGTTCGCGCCGGGGCTGCGCGTGGGCTGGATCGTGGCTCCGCGGCATGTGCTCTCCAAGATCAACCTGGTGAAGCAGGGTGCCGATCTGTGCGGCAGTTCGCTTGATCAGGCCGTGGTCCAACATTACTTCACCGACACGCCCTGGCAGCGCACGCTCCAACGATTCATCAGCGTCTACACCGAGCGCCGCGACGCTATGCTGGCGGCTCTTGAAGAGCATTTCCCGGCGGAAGCGCGCTGGACCCATCCGGAGGGCGGGCTGTTCGTATGGGTGACCCTGCCTGAGTACGTGGATACCGGCAGCATGCTGGCCGAGGCGCTGGACGCGGGCGTGACGTACGTGCCTGGCGATTCGTTCTATCCGGGGGCCAGTGGTGGCAAGAACTGCATGCGCATCAATTTCAGCTATGAGAGCCCCGAGAACATAACGGAGGCCATTCGTCGTTTGGCTGAGGTCATCGAAGCGCGTTTGGAGCTGTATCGCGTGTTCATCGAAGCGGGCGCCATAGATCCGGCGCGCGCGCCCATCAACACGCACTAGCAGTGCCATGGTGCGCGCCTGACGCATGGGGATCCGCGCCGATGCCGCGGTGGGGTGGCGACCGCGGTTACGGGAACGGTGATTGCCGCAACCGCGGTGACGTGGTGCCGCTCAGGCAGCGGCTAGGCGACCGCTACGGTACAGCCTTCCTGGGGAGAGGATGCTAGGACGGTGTTGAAGTCATAGGCGGCCACCATCTCTGCCACGGTCGACCCATCAGCAGCAAGGAGACGCACGGTGCTGCCTGCCGCTCCGCTCAGCTGGTTCGTCTCGAAGGCTTGCGCTGACTGGTCAAGCCCGCGCGTGCTGCCGATATCACCGATGAGCAGCACGGTGCCCCCATTGATGGTGGCGTTCAGATCGTAATCGAGCGCACCGTCCATGCCCTGTGCCGGGCCTGACGCGAGCACGATGCCGCCATTGATCTCAACGTTGCCGTTGCTGTCGAGCGCATCGTTGCCGCCCGTGGCGCGCAGCGTGCCTCCGTTGATCCGGATCAGGCAGGCATCGCTGGAAGCGGCCATCTCCATTCCTGCGCCACGCGGGCCGTCTGCGCGGTCAGTATCGCTTGGCATGGCGCCCTGTGCGGGCAGGTCAGTCGATGCGGTATCAGCTGGTGCGGCATCGCGTTCCTCGCGGCCTTGCGGCGGTTCGGCGGGCAGCTCACCATCGGGTGCGCGCCCATCACCACCACGCATCCCTTGCGCATCGCCAGCGCCTTCGACGCCCGCCTCAGGGGCTTGCGCCCCGGGCGTCCCTGCGCCCTCAGCCTGCATACCAGGCGCGGCCCCTTCGGTTCCTCTTCCCGGCATCGTCGCCTCTGCGCTCGTCGTGTCATCGCTCGCCAACGATGCATTCACAGCGTCGTCGCTGGCCACGATAGTGTGGTCACCTCCGTTCACCAGTACCTTCTCGGCCTCGAATCCCTCGTAGCAGCTCTGCACCTCGACCGTTCCGCCTTCAAGCAGCAGCAGAATGTCGGAATGGAAGGCGTCATCGCCCGCGTTCACCGTGAACGTGCCATCGGCGATCTTGATGCAATCGTTGCCTTGGAGGCCATCTTGCGCAGCCGTGATGGCGAACGCGCCGCCCGTGATGACAAGGTCGTCCTTCGACTTGATGGCGTGGTAGTACGAGCCGGTCACCTCAAGTGCGCCGCTGCCGTTGATGGTCAGGTCGTCGCAGCTGTACAGCGCGGCGTTCAGGTCATCGCCGTCCTCATCTTCGGCATGCTGCTCCCCATCGGCCAGCGCGTTCACGCTGCCTTCTGCAAGCGTCAAGAAGCACTTATCGGCGTTCTTCACATAGAAGGCGGGCCCATCGGCGTTCGTGATGGACGCTCCGTCGAAGACCACCTGCACCTTCGTCTCACTGCCCGTGTCCACCACCACCTGCCCATCGTCGAGCGTGCCGCTGACCAGGTAGGTCCCCTCGTCGGTGATGGTGGCGGTGCTGCCATCGGCGGTGGCGCCCGCGCCCTCAACGCGTGCCGTGTTGCCCTCGAGCGTGATGCGCGTAGCGGCAGCGGCATCGTAGGAGGGGTCTTTGTCTCGGCTCGTGAAGGTCAGGTCAAGGTCCTCAAGGGCATGCGAGGTGCCCGCTTCCTCAGCGGAGGCGGTCGACTCGTTCGCGGTCGCGCCCGATGTGGAGCCAGCGCATCCGCTCAGGCTGCCTACGAGCGCGGCGGAGAGCGCCACAGCGCCCAGCGCGCGCATGCGGGTGCGCACGGGGTCGGTCAGACGGTCGATCATCTTCATTTACAGCACATCCTTCGTCTGTGGGGCAAGCCCCAGGGTTATCTTCAAGTTGCCGTTCAGGCATCGCAGCTCGTCGATCAGCTGCTTTTCCGTGCGCGGCTCGCGCAGTCGCACGGCGTATTGCATCTGATACAGGCTGCCCATGTTGGTGGTGCGCACCTCGGTCAGTTCGCTTTCGGCAGCGAAACGCCCGAGCACCTCGTCGAACATGCCCTCGAATTCCAGATCCTCGGGCACGGTCACGGTGAGCACCTTGGCAGGCTGGCGCGGGCGCCCGAACGGCGAGAGCACATAGGCCACGTTCACCACCGCCACCACCGCGGTGAACACCACGGCCAGCACCAAGAAACCCATGCCCGTGGCAAGCCCCACCGCCATGGCCAAGAACACGCTGCCGATATCCTTGGCGCTGCCGGGGATGGAGCGGAAGCGCACCAGGTTGAACACGCCCATGACGGCGATGCCTGCGCCCAGGTTGCCATTCACCAGCGTGATGACCATCTGCACGATCAGCGGCAGCAGCGCCAGCGTCACCACGAAGTTCTTCGAGTAGCTGTGACGAAACATGTAGATGCCAGCAACGCAGGCACCGAGCACGATGGAGGCCACGCAGCACCAGAGGAACTCCAGCGTGGTAACGCCAGCCACCAGCGATTCGGCGGTGCCGAAGATGGATGTGAAAGCGGTGTCGAACATGAGAGCTCCTTACTGGGTCGGGGTCAAGACAGGCGCGGGTGAGAGCGGGCCTGGTGCGGAGGGGAGAGGTCGCTGCGACGCGGCTGCGCAAGCGGATGAACGCGCGAGCGCACGTTCGCGCGCGTCCGCGTTGATGGTGCGGCGCTCAGCATGCTCATCGTGCCGTATTTCGAGAACGATTGCGGGTATGCGTGCGCGCGGTTGAGCGCGTCGATCAGCCAGCGCGGGTAGGGCGCAGTGGATTTCACCTCGAGGATGCTGTCGGAAACGAGCGCGCGCATTGGTTGGGTGTGCTGGCCCGTTGCGCTGTGCAGCGCCGTTGGGGCATCCAGGTTCATGAGGTCGGCGAACGCGAGGTCGTCATCGAAGGTGATGCGCAGGTCGTCTGCGTCGTCGTCGGACGCTGCGCATGCCTCGGGGGACACCCATGCTTCGCGCGAGCAGCTGATGAGCGCCGAAGGCCCCAGCGCATCGTGGCGGCTGCGAAGCGCATCTATCTCGCGTGCGATCTGGTTGTCAAGAGCGCTTGAGGGCACGGCGCGCCCCTCGAGCAGCAGCGGGTAGCGCGCGACCGCTTCGTCGAACGGTGCGCCTTCCAGATACGCCACGGCACCACGTGCGCTCATGGCCACGCGACGCTTGTACACGACCCCTTTGAACTTCTTCTTCATCTCGATGAAGGCGGGCGCATCGGGTGCGGCAGGGCCGTACCAGCGCAGGCGCAGCTTCTCCTTGTAGAGGGGCTTCTCGAGCGAGCGCGCGATCAAGCTGCGCTCGGCGGTGTCCAGATACAGACTGTTCACGCGATGGCGCCCGTAGGCGTCGGGCATCATCTGCGCGCGCACCGCCTCGCAGATGATGCGACGCTGCGCGGCGCAGAGACAGTACTTCTTCTCCGTTCTCTTGAATATGCCGGTGTACGACCCCATGGATCCCTCCGTTTCTGCTCATCTCAGGTGCGCATGCTAGGGGCGCACCCTAAAATCACTCTGAAAGAAGGGGTAGCGGTTCAGAGTGATTTCAGCTTTGAGCCCGACAATGAACCGAGCGAGCACGGCGCGGCAGCATGCCGGGCGCACGCAGGCAGGTGTGATAGCTTGTGGTGATAGAGCTGCTCGCACGCTGATGCGGCCAGGTACCCGAAGGCGCGGAAGGAGAACAGGTGCGCGTTCTCATCGTGGAAGACGATCAGAGCTTGGCGCGAGCGCTCGCGCATATTCTTGAGCGTCAACACTACGATGCCGACGTGGTGCACGATGGCCAGACCGGTTTGGACTACGCGCGCACCGGCACCTACGACGCCATCATCTTCGACATCATGCTGCCGCGCCTGGATGGCGTGCGTGCGGTGGAAGCGCTGCGCGCAGAGGGTGTTGCCACCCCGGTGCTCATGCTGACGGCGCGCGATCAGGTTCCCGACAAGATAGAGGGCCTCGACGGAGGCGCCGATGCGTACATGACCAAGCCGTTCTCCGTTCCCGAGCTGCTGGCGCGGTTGCGCGCTCTGCTGCGGCGCAAAGCCGAAGAGCCTGCGCGCACGGTGACCGCGGGCGATCTGGTGCTGCGCGCCGATACGCACAGCCTTGCTTGCGGCACCGAGGACATCCAGCTGAGCCATAAGGAGTTCCTGTTCGCCGATGTGCTGCTCTCGCATGCGGGGTGCGTGGTTGAGAAGGCGACGCTGATCCAGCAGGTGTGGGGCGCCGACTCGTCTGCCGATAGCACGAACGTGGAGGCGTATGCGTCCATGTTGCGGCGCAAGCTGCGCTTCTTGGGGTCGCGCATGCAGATTCAGGCGCAGCGCGGCGTGGGCTACCAGCTGGTCGAGGGCGCGAGCGCACAGGAGGGCGAGGCATGAGAGCGAAGCTGCGGGCGTTGTCGTCGCCCACGACCGAGGACACGTTCGCGGGGCAAAGCGACGCCATGCTCAAGAAGCTGCGCATCAAGTTCGTCGGGCTGATCATGGGCGTGGCAGCGGTCTTGCTGACGGCGGCGTTCACGGCCATCTGCTACCTGGATTGGCAGCAGAGCGTGACCGATACCGACCTCGCGCTCGATGCCGCCATCCAGCAAGCATCGGGCACGCTTCCGATGAACGCGAGCGGTGCGGTGCCGCCCGGGCAGGAGGGCGCATTCGACCCTGCCGCGCTCGATCCGGCCGAGGTGACCCTTGACCGCACGGTGGTGGATGACCAAGGCGGCAGTGCTGGTGAAGGACACTGGGGTGAGAGCGGCGGCATGCGCAGCATCTATCCCGCCACGAAGAGCGGTCGGTTCGCCACGCGTCCCGTGCCCGACATGTTCACCGCGGTGTACGAGCAAGAAGGCGACCAATTCGTGTTCTTGCAGGAGTCGTCCAGCGCTATGTGGGTGCCGGAGGTGGTTGGCGACTACGCCGACGAGCTGCGTGCGCATCCGGATGGCACGGGCATGCTGGGCAATACGATCTATTACCTGAAGAAGACGCTGCCCGAAGGATGCTACGTTGCCATGGTCTATGCCGGTCCCCTTGAAACCTGGAAGGGGCTGGCGGTGAACCTGGTATGGGTGGGCGCTGCGGTGCTGTTGGTGTTGCTGGCGGTGAGCGTTGCGTTCTCGCGCTGGGCGCTGCGGCCGGTGAAGGCGGCGTGGGCGCAGCAGCAGCAGTTCGTGGCCGATGCGTCGCACGACCTGAAAACCCCGCTCACGGTCATTTTGGCGAACACCGCCATTCTGCTGGACGAGCCCGACCAGCCTGCCGACGACCAACGCAGATGGCTGGAGAGCACGCGCGATGAAGCTCTTGGCATGCAGGTGCTGGTGGAGGACATGCTGCTTTCCGCGCGCGCCGATACGACCACGAGCGCGGCGTCCCCTGCTGATTTGTCCCGCCTGGTGGCACGGGAGGCGTTGCAGTTCGAGTCGGTGGCGTTCGATCGTCAGATCGATCTGCGCACCGACATTGCGCCCGAGATATGCGTGCAGATGCCTGAGCCGGATGCGCGTCGTCTTGTGCAGATACTGCTGGATAACGCCTGCAAATACGCCGATGATGCCGGTACGGTGCGCGTGGTGCTCACAGTTGATGCCGCAGCTGGTCAGGCGCGGTTCACGGTTTCCAACACCGGGCCGAGCATCGCGGAGGCCGATGTGCCGCACCTGTTCGACCGGTTCTATCGCGCCGACGCCGCGCGCACGTCGCACGAGGGGCATGGGCTGGGTCTGGCCATCGCGCGCAGCATCGTTGAGCGCGCGGGCGGCACGATCGCTGCCGCCAACGAGAGCAGCATCACCACGTTGACGGTCATCCTTCCCCTTGGATGAGCTTCGCTGCTGCCAGCTGGCTGCTGCCAGCGCGCTGGCGCGGTCGCGGCCAGAAAGCGGCTTGAACGGTTAAAACCGCAGCGCCCGGCGCAGTGATGTTCGCCATGAGCTAGAATCTGAGACATGCAAGATAGTGAAGCTGAGCCTGTGCGAGAGAAGGTGCGGTATGGGGTTGAAGGTTGCGGTGCTGATGGGCGGAAGCTCGTTCGAGCGAAAGTTCAGCCTAGAGAGCGGTAAGCGTGTCTGCGATGCGCTCGAGGAAGCGGGGCATAAGGTGGTGCCGTTGGACACGGTGCCCGATCTGGTGCCCACCCTGCGCAGCGAAAAGCCTGACGTGGTGTACAACGCGCTGCATGGCAAGCATGGCGAAGACGGCACGGTGCAGAGCCTGTTGGAGTTTTTGGGCATCCCGTTCGTGGGGTCGCCTGCCAGCGTGTGCCATCGCGCGTACAACAAGGATGCGCTGCATTCCAGCTTGGTGAAGTACCGCGAAATATCGGGCGATGCTGCGGTGGCAAGCTGGCCGCAGGGCGTGTTCATCGCGCGCGACGCGTTCAAGGACATGGGCGCGGCAACGGCGCTCGACTTGGTATCCGAGCGCGTGGCGGGCGGTTTTCCCGTGGTGGTGAAGCCCGCGCACGGGGGCAGCGCGCTGGGCGTTCATAAGGTATATGACCAGGAGCATCTGGGCGAAGCGGTGCTCGATGCGCTTTCCTACGATGATGCGGTCAACATCGAGCAGTGGATCGATGGCGTGGAGCTGTCGGTGTCCATTCTAGGCAGCGGCTGGGATGCGCATGCCCTGCCGCCGGTGGAGATCGTGTCGCACCGCGACTTCTTCGACGCCGAGGCGCGTTTGGATGACCAGCAGGTCGATTTCTTCTGCCCGGTGCGCCCCGCGTCGCTCTCGCCTGATCCCGAGCAGGCCGAGGCCATCCGCGCTGAGATCGAGCGGGCGGCTTTGGAGGTGTACCGCGCTTACAGCGTGCGCGACCTGGGCCGCATCGACCTGATCTGGGACGGCGCGCAGGCGAAGTGCTTTGAAGTTGACGTTTCGCCCGGCATGACCCGCCACTCGTTGTTCCCGCTGGCATGCGAGACCTCGGGGCTGTCCATGACGGCGGTCATGGACGAGCTCGTCAGCGTGGCGGCTGGTCGCGCTGCATTTGAAAGATAACGGAACTTTACAAATGCGTTTCTAACGGGTGCGCGGGACCGGATGTCGCGTATTGGGCAGAATGCCTCGCGTATAATTCGACGCACAGTTTTCGTGGAAGACCGTAGGAGGCAATTATGAATAAGTTCATGTACTTCGTCTTGGGTGGCGCAATGGGTGCGGTGGGCGCACTGCTGCTGGCACCCCGTACTGGTGAGGAAACGCGCAATATGGTGGCAGATTATGCGGGCAATGTTGCCAACGATGCGCAGGCTATGGGTGCCAAGGCCAGCGAGGCCATCCAAAACGGCGTGCATCAGGCCACCGAGAAGGGCCAGGCTGCTCTGAACAATCTCCAGCATGCGGCTGGCAATGCAACCACCGCCGCAGCCGACAAGAACGACGAGCTGCGCGCTAAGATCGAGGCTGCGCGCGACCGCATCGCTGCTCAGGTGAAGCAGAACGCCGAACAGAGCGCGCAGGCCGTGCAGGATGCTGCGCCGGGCATTGCCGATAAGGCGAAGGGCGCAGTGGATAAGGCCAAGAGCGCTGCTACGAACGCGATCGGTTCGGCTGCTGACGCTGTGAAGGGTGCGGTGGACAAGACCAAGGATGCTGCCCAAAAAGGTGCTGAAGAGGTAGCCGATAAGACCAAGGATGCTGCCGACAAGGCCAAAGATGCCGCTGATAAGGCAGATAAGTAAGAGCCCGAACGCGATCATGAGCGCCGGACGCAGGTTCGGCGCTCTTTCTTTTCCACTATGACTGAACAGCTTGAAAGTGGGTTGGTCAGCGCTGCCGCCCTCACGGGCATGAAGGTATGGATGGACCGCCCCACGAAGAACGGCCCTGATGCCGTCAAGAAGATGGGCAAGGTGCGCGCGTGCGTGTTCCACCCTCAAAAGAAGCGCTGCGTGGGTTTCCTGGTGAAGCGGCCCGATGTGGCGTGGATGTTCCATCGCGCTGATCTGTTCGTTGCGGTGAACGGGTACGACGTGGTGGACGGGAGCCTGGTGATTCGCGATGATCCAGCGGCGACCGACCGGGGTGCGTGCAAGGCGCTGGGCGTCGATCTGGATGCATGCGTGCTTTGGATGGGTTTGGCCGTTATGTGTCAGGATGGCACCTCGTTCGGCACGGTGGGCGATGTGCTGTTCCATCCTCAGACCGGAACGGTTGAGACGCTCGTGGTCAGTAAGGGCGCTACGGCTAATACGCTTTTGGGGCGCCTGAACGTGCCCGCCGAGGATATTCGTGGCTTCAAACGTGGTATGGGCACGCAGCTGTACATGGCCGACGATGACGACGAACGCGCGTTGGGCTGCATCGTGGTATCCGATTGCGTGAAGCAGATGGAAGTGAGCGGCGGCGCGGCCGAGAAGGCGGGCGAGGCTACGGCTGTGGCAGCCGATAAGGCCAAGCGCGTGGTGCGCAAGGTGCGCCCGCAAGCGCAGGCGGCCGTGGATGCCGCGAAACCCGTCGCCCAGAAAGCCGCTCAAGCAGCTGGCGAGGCGGTGGACAAGGGCGCATTCGTGGCAGGGCGCCAGATCGGGCGCGCAACCGGCATGTTCGGCAACTTCGCCGATAATTTCAAGAAAGCCATGGAGTCCGACGACAGCGAGCCGAAAGCCTGATCGCGCCTTGTGCCAGCGGTCAGGTGAATGCTGTCTTATCCGTGAACTGGCGCCCAACGCGGCGCTCGTGTACTAGAATGGATGCCAACGACAACCCTTTTTGAAAAGGAGACAACATGCCCAAGATCACCGCAGCTGACGTGCGCGTTCCTATGGATGTGCCGGCCGATTCTCGCGATATCTACGTTGAGAATTACCTGAAGGCCACGCGCAACACCGGACGTCTGATGCTGTTCGCATGCGACCAGAAGGTCGAGCACATGAACAAGGACTTCTATGGCGAGGGCATCGACGAGGCCGATGCGCGCCCTGAGCACCTGTTCCAAATTGGGAAAGAGGGCGTTATCGGTGTGCTGGCTGGGCAGCGCGGTCTGGTGGCGCAGTATGCAGCCGACTATCCCGACATCAATTACCTCATCAAGATGAACTCCAAGACCAACCTGGTGGGCACCAAGCAGGAGGACCCGTACTCGCCGCAGCTGACCGACCTTGAGGCGGTGCTGCAAATGCGCGAGAACGGCGTGAACATCGTGGGTCTGGGCTACACCATCTACCTGGGCAGCGAGTACGAGGCCACCATGATGGCCGAGGCTGGCGAGCTGATCGCGCGTGCGCATGAGCACGGTCTGCTGGTGGTTCTGTGGATCTATCCGCGTGGCAAGGCTGTGACCGCCGAGAAGGATCCCGACCTGATCGCGGGCGCGGCAGGCGTGGCGCTGTGCTTGGGTGCCGACTTCGTGAAGGTGAACCCGCCGAAGCCCGAGGACGGCCGCACGGCAGCCGAGGCGCTGCATGTTGCCAGCATGGCGGCTGGTCGCACCGGTCTGGTGTGCGCCGGTGGTTCCACGGTGGACGCCGAGACGTTCCTGACGCAGCTTCATGACCAGATCCATGTGGGCGGCGCATGCGGCAACGCTACGGGTCGCAACATTCATCAGCGCAGCCTGGACGAGGCAACGCGCCTGACCAAGGCTATCAGCGCCATCACGCTGGCCGATTACAGCGTGGCAGATGCGCTGGCAGTGTTCCAGGGCGAGAAGCAGTTCGGGTACAGCGATATCTAAGATTTTCGTCGTATCGATGATGTAGACGTAGCGTGTCGCACCGTGATGGTCGGCGCGCTATGTTGGTTTATGGTCGGTATGCTGTGTTGGTGTATGGTCGGCCGCTACGCCGATGGCGCTTCTGCAAGCGCGCGCCCTAAGAACCGCTCGGCATTGCGCCAGGTCATCTTCTCCTTGTCGGCCGCGCTGAACGGTAGGCTCGCGAACTGCTCGTATTCGGCTACGGGGTCCCACATGGGGAAATCGCTGCCGAACAGAATGCGATCAGGGCCGTACAATTCGATCAATTCAGCGGTGCGGCGCAGTCCGATGAACGCCATGCTGGACGAGATGTCCAAAAAGCACCGCGCGTCTTCGAGGTATTCCACCGCCAGATCGTAGATCGACCAGCCGCCGAAGTGCGCGGCGTTCACCACAAGGTTCGGGAAAGCGTCCAGCACCGCGCGCATGCGGCGCGGATGACTGAAGTCGTAGCGGTAATCGCCGCAATGCATGATGATGGGCAGCCTGCCCTCGGCCAGTTCGTAGATGCGCATGAGCCGCGGGTCGTCCATGTTGACGCGCTGGGTGTCGGGATGCAGCTTGATGCCCACCAACCCCAGGGCCTGCGCGCGGGCGATTTCGGCGGCGGGGTCTTCCATATCTTGATGCAGCGTCATGAAGCCGATCATGTTCGGCTGCTCGGCGCAGGTTTGCGCGATGAAGTCGTTGATGGTCGCCACTTGATCGGCGCGCGTTGCCACCGAATGCACGATGTGGTGCGTGATGGGGCTGTTCGCGCACGCCGCCAGGAGCGCTTTTGGCGTGCCGTCCGGAACGTCCATGGCGATGCCGTAGAACGCGCCGACGCCCTCGACCGCGCGCTGAGCGATCTTGGCCGGATAGATATGACAGTGGCAATCAACGACGGTCATGGCATCTTCCCTTCAACGAAACGCTGCTGTTGATTCTATCGCAAGCTCGATGCGCTACCATGGATGCATCCGTTTACCCGCGCGAAGGAGGCGCTGATGCTGTACAAGAATCTGCTGGTTGCGTATGACGGGTCCGAACCCTCGCAGGAGGCGCTGGTGGTGGCGAAGGATCTGATCGGCGATACGCCGGATGCCACGATGCACATCCTGTCGGTGATTCCGCTGGGGGCCGTCGGGGTGGGGGTTGAGTCGCCCATCGAGCCGATCGGCAGCGTGCAGCAGATCTTCCCCGACATTCAAACGTACGAGGCGCTGCTGACGAACGCGAAGCAGAGCACCATCGACAGCGTGCGCGAGCAGATCGAGGATGTGCTGAAAGAGTTGCAGTGCCAGGTGACCGTGCAGGCGGTGGCTGCCAGCAAGCCAGCTGCCGGTATCTGCGAGTATGCCGAGGAAGAGGGCGTGGATATGATCGTGATGGGGTGCCGCGGCATGGGCGCGCTGCGCAGCGTGCTTGGCAGCGTGAGCTATGCGGTGCTGCATCAGGCTGACTGCCCTGTGGTCACCGTGAAGTAGTGCGGCGCGCGCGAGAGATGCGAGTGCGGGTACAAGTAGAGATGTGAGTGCAGGTACAAGTAAGAGATGCGAGTGCAGCGCGAGCAGGGGTAGCTGGGTTTGGGCCTGCGCCCTTCGGGTTATGAGCGGTCTTTAAGGAACGTAAAGTAATCGCGATTATGCGTCTGAACTGGTGTTTTGCGCTAAGCCTATCACGCAGAATGCGGTGCATTTAGGCAGGTTTTCGTGCCCATCTGTACCGCATCTGTACCGACTGCGACTGTACAGCTAAGTCAGAAAATTCATGACAAGAGACACCATGGTCTCTTTTTCCTCTGGCTTTGACTCGGCGATCATGATGGTTGTGGCTACAAGGGCGCTATCGCTTACGACCTTCTGACCATCGTTATAGAGGAGGCCGTTCTTCTCCAAGAAATAGAGAAATACGGTAGCGGCGATGCGCTTGTTCCCATCGTGGAAGGAGTGGTTTTTCACGATGAAGTACAGAAGGTTAGCTGCCTTCTCTTGAACAGAGGGATAGAGATCCTGACCGCCGAACGACTGGTAGATCGTCGCAATGCTGCTCTTGAAGGAATCGTCCTTCTCCACGCCGAACAGACCGCTCTCGTCATTGAATCGAAGCGTGCTGATGAGCTTCTTGCACTCGTCATAATCCAAGATGTAGGTAGCCACGTTTCCGCCAGGCTTCTGCACGCGCTGATGGTCGTAGTCATCAAGCAAGTCCAGGGCGGGGGCATAGCTTTTCACTATCTCCAGCACTTGGCTGGTATCAAGATTGTCCGAAATGCGCTCCAAGAGTGAAACGGCTTGCGACAGCTGTTGGAGCCGAAGCTCGTTCTCGGCACGCCCATCGATGATGTAGCGGCGCAGCACATCTGTTGCCCAACGACGAAATTCGACGCCGCGTTGTGATTTCACTCGATAACCGACAGAGATAATGACATCAAGGTTGTAGTATTCAACTTGGTAGGTTTTTCCATCAGAAGCAGTTGTCGCAAATTTTGCGACAACTGAATCCCGAGAAGAATCAAGCTCTTCCTTTAAGGCATTTGCGACGTGCTTTCCGATGGTTTTGACATCACGGGCGAAGAGAAGGGCCATCTGGTTGCGGTTGAGCCAGACCTCGTCTCTTTGTGTGTCCACAGCAACATCAAGCGTCACAGCGCCGTCAGACGACTCAAAGAGCACTATCTTCCCGTTATCCACGATTCCACCTCTTCTATCGGCTCGGGAAAGACGAGCCTCCATTCCGGCGACCATCCTTCGTTTCCCGCCTTTGTCTTGCCAAGCCTGTAAGGCCCTTTCCCGAGTAACGACCTTAGCTTATCGAGCGCCTCCTCAGGGACGCGCCAATCGGATGCCTTTTGAGACAATAACCACCCAATGCGCGAGACGCTAGTCTTATCCAAAGATATTGCTAGCTCAACTACGATGTTGCAATCGATGTAGGCAAAGGAGCTTACCGTGCGAATCGATTCCTTGATGCCTCCTGCGCGATCAGGTCTCGCAAGACAGTCGCAAAGCGTTTGCTCCTTCGTGGTCACATTGATGCGTCTGACAGCATCGGTTCTTATCTTGCGCGTGCGCAAGTCGACTCCTGATGGATAAGGAACATAGCGAATCCCGCGATACTCGAAGCTCGTCTTCAACTTGTTTGTTTGGAATTCACGTTGGAAGGACACATCATGCGCAACGCCCAAAACATCGAGAGCAGTATGGTAGCAAACGATGGCCTCAGGGTCGATTCCGGCGATAACTTCCAGCGAGTCAGGCAAAGTGCCCTCATATCGTCCAACCATCGACGCGTAAAGGCCTTGTCTGATTCGTTCGACCTTTCCCGTTTTGACTGCAATGCGCAGCTGCTCTTCTGCGGACGAAGGCGAGTCGCACGAGTCCAAAAGGTCGCTCGTCTTGAACACGTGATGAGTCGATATGTACTCAGTGAACTTCATATTGCAAATTGTAATGCAATACCCCAATAAATTATTGGGGTTTCAGATAGAGAATTGCAGTATCACGAATAACTCTATTCTGTCCTCTAACCCCATAATTCGCTTGTTCATGTGTTGCGCAATCCGATTCAGGTGGTCGAATGGTGGTCAGCTAGACGGTCGTGTAGTGGTCATGTGAGGGTTAAGGCTCAAAAAGTGTGCTCTTTTTGATGAACAATCGCGAGGTCAGAACTGATAGATCGATGCTTCAAGTT
>NZ_CALPCC010000022.1 GCF_943192905.1 Adlercreutzia murintestinalis
ATCCACGCGCTCTTCCTGTCCTCGGGCAACTTATCTCTTGGAAAAGCTACCTTGAACAGGCATGTCAAGAAGAAAGCAGACACATATTCTGTCCGGGTGAAAAGTTGGTTCTTATCAACTTATTAAGCTAATACATACAGTTCTAACTGGGAAAAGGCTACGATTCCAGACACACTTTTTGTCCTATAACCCCGAAAACGCAAAATGGGGCTGTTTTTAGGTCCGTTTGGGGCTAGCTAACGAGGTTAAATCGGCCTATTCGTCTTGAGTTCCAAGCTAAGCCTGTGAGTACTCTTGCGAAATCATGCCAGCGTGTTAGATCTCCGACGAGTCTTGCCGGAGGTTGTCTACTGCGGCGGGATGCATCGCTACAGAAAACGATACGTCATTAATAATGAGATAATGAGCAAGTTAAGGAGGTTCGCATCATGACCGAAGAAAAGAAAGATGCCGCACAGAACTTTGAACTAGTTCTATCTTCGGCAGCACAGTTGCCGGGAGTCAGGATAGATAGGGAGAAGTATCTTGCCGGAGCTTTGAGTAAGAAGTTTTCTCCAGAGGTTATTGCAACTGCAATCGAATCATCTCCAGCTGCCGCTGGCATAAAGCCTGAGGAGCTCAGCCCTATAGCTGATGCTTCTATCCGATATGAGTCTACAAAAGTAACTGCCATTTCAGTAGCCGCCGGAATCCCTGGTGGTTTTGCTATGGCAGGCACTGTTCCTGCCGATTTGGCTCAATACTTTGCTCATGTGTTGCGAATAACCCAAAAGCTAGCTTACCTATATGGGTGGGATCATATTTTTGAGGGGACAGAAGAAGAGATTGATGACGAGACGAAGAATCTCCTCATCCTATTCATTGGTGTAATGTTTGGAGCCAACGGAGCAACCGATGCTGTTACTAAGATCTCCAGTCAAGTTGCAGCTGCTGTAGCCAAGAAGCTTCCGCAAAAGGCATTGACTAAGGGTGCCATATATCCAATCGTTAAAAAAGTTGCAGGATACATTGGCGTCAAGATGACTAAGGACATCTTTGCAAAAGGCGTCTCAAAGGTTATCCCTATTGTCGGCGGTGTCATTTCGGGTGGTGTTACTTTGGCGACATACGCCCCCATGTGCCTACAGCTTAAAGACTATCTTGCAGGGTTAGAAGTCGCCAATCCAAACACATACGTTGCAGAAGTGATAGCAGTTGAAGATGTTGAAGAATATGAGGCATAGAGAAATACTGCTGCAAGAGAAACTAGAGGTATAGGTGTGTCGCTGAAACAACCGCTTAGTCATATTGAGAAAGTAGAATTAAGAGAAGTCTGGGCGCATGAAGCTCATGATTTTACTCAATGGCTAGCTGAAGAAGAGAACCTTGAAGCTCTTGGTGATGTTATTGGTATAGATCTTGAGCTTATTGAATCTGAGTCGCCGGTTGGTTCTTTTAGTGCTGATATCTATGCGGCTGAATCAGGATCTTCTAGAAAGATCATTATTGAGAACCAGCTTGAAGAGACCGACCATAAGCATCTGGGGCAGATCATCACTTACGCAGCCGGTAAAGGCGCAGAGCTAGTTGTTTGGATTGTAGCTAAGGCTAATGACCAACATAAGCAAGCGATTGAATGGTTAAACGAACATACTGATAGCGAGTTCGGTTTCTTCCTCATTGAAATCGAAGTATTGAAGATTGGTGACTCTATGGCAGCACCGAGATTCAATGTAGTTGAGAGACCGAATGACTGGGCTAAAGCGATTAAGCAATCTGAAGGATTGTCTGATACAAAGAAAACCTATCTTCAGTATTGGGAGCATTATCGAGAACAAGCTCAGTCCAACCATGAGTTCTCAAAATACTTCAAGCCACAGAAACCACAACCTCAGCATTGGACAACCATCCATGTTGGAACGTCTCGATATCACATATCTCTTACTGCTTCTATTCAGAACAAGAACGTCGGCGTAGAGCTTTATATTCCAGCCGAAAAGGAGACTGGTCAAAAGGCTATAGACAATATTCAGTTTTTTGAAGAAGTATTAGGGACTCAAGGTCATCCATTTATGGCTACAAAAGCTAGTGGATTGCGGTTCTTCTTGCCTAATAGTGACATCGCAAATGAACACAACTGGGATGAATGCATTGATTGGCAGATGGATAAGGCTTTGAAGTTAAGAGATGTAATCAATCAGCTTGGGCTTTAGTGGTTGATATGGCCTGCTTCTTTAGATGCCTAAAGGACTGTTTTATTAGAAGCTTCTCAAAGGATGAAGAGTCTGAGACAAACTCAGCAATGAATCTGAAGCTTGAGAAGAACGAAAAGTGGGATCTGCTTATAGAAAAAGAGCGCGAATGTGCTTGCGAACTATGTCTTGAAGACGCAAATATGTTCTTTTCTTTTATCCAAACAGCTAACTGTGCGAGCCAATTAAAGCCTGCTCTAGAACATCCAAACTGCAAAGAGATTTTTCAGGTTAAGCTCATAGATACAAATATTCATTTTTACACCTCTATGGCTGTTAACCAGGCAATAGCTATTGAGCTCTATCTTAAGGCCCTTTTACTAAATAAGAAGCTTTCAAAGAGACGAATCAAACGGCTCAAAACACATGACATTTCCTGCTTGTATGGCATGTTGGATAAAAAGGATCAAAAAAGAATATATGAGAGATACCTTCACAACGGTGGTAATCAAACAGGGAAATATTTCAATGATTGTCTAGATGAAATAAGCGATGTATTCGTTTATATTAGGTACGCTTTTGAAATGAAAAGGTATGCAGTCAACACTGATTTCTTAAGCACTTTCCTCTTTACCGTGTGGGAATGCACGAATGCATTTTTGGGCCATTTTGATGCTGTATTAGCTCAAAGAGCTTCAGGAGAATCAAATGAGGCATAAGCAAGACCGGCGTTATTTAGCCGTTGCATTTGGGGCTGTTTTTAAGTCTGCTGTTTTAGGTTTCATCAAAAATGGGGCTGAAAATGGGTCTGGCTCTACAAGGCTTAAACCGCTTAAACGTTTAAATCGGCTTATTCGTTATGGATAGGTTAGGCGTGGTGGGCAGGTTTTGATCATTTAGATATTTCTACAGACGAATCCCAAAGCTTCAAGTCGTTTCTTGTGTGCTCGTAAAACACCAGTTCAGAGACCATATTTGTCCCTCGAATCGAAATCAACGATAATGCTTTTGGAAGTATCTGTTTACCGATTCAAATGGTGGGGCTAAACCCCGATAGTGTCAGAAGTTCGTTCTGTCACGTCGGAGGTCGCGAGTTTCCCGCGGGGCTTCCCTCGGTCGCAAGCCTCGTATATCCCGCCATAAAAAACACGAGGTCAATGGTTATTTTCGGCGCCTATTATTTAGTTGTCAGATATTGACGCAATGATCGGATGCGCAGGAAAGATTCGAGACCCCCAATCCGCAATAACATTCAAGATTTCATTGTGTTTCTGCTCTAGAGTTCCTTACCGACGAAAGGATCGATAATGGAAACGCAAGATTTGAAATGCGCGATAGTTCTGGACGAATCGCTGCCTATAGGGGTGGCTGCAAACGTATCTGCGATAATGGGCGTTTCGCTAGGTAAGATACTGCCCGATATAGTTGGCGCAGATGCTGAAGATGCAGATGGCGTCATGCATTCGGGTATCGTGGAGATTCCCATTCCCGTGCTACAGACATCATCATCAAATATTGGAGAGATAAGGCATGCGGCCCATGATTCCGCAGACGGCATCCTCGTTGTAGATTTCTCTGAGGTGGCGCAAAGCTGCAAGGCCTACGAGGAATACATCAAAAAGATGGCAAAAGCCACGAGTCGGGGTATAGCCTATTTGGGGCTTCTTCTGATAGGGCAAAAGAAGTTCGTGAATAAACTCATCGGAAGTCTTCCCCTTATGAGATGACCTATGGCGAGAAGAAAGAAGCAATACGCATGCCAGTAGAATCGGGCAGCAAATCATCACAAGATCCCTGCTGCACGGTTGTTCCTGTACCTGCGCTTGGTGGAGAGAGAAGATCGTATAGCGGGATTGTTCAGCCGTTCGCTGCGCACTCGCACGGTCATTATGTGATTGGTCGCGTACGTCAGGGATCGCGCGATCTAGAACTCAACGGGCGCACCCTGTGCATCGACCCCGGCGATCTCATAGTCTTTAATCCGGGAGATGTTCATGGATGTAGCCATAACAGCGAAGAGCTTTTCGCTTACGACAGTGTCACCATCGCATCTGACAGGCTCGATAACGTGATCCTTGTTTGCCCAGACAGCGATGCGGCAGATGCTGAGAAGGCTTTCGAGGCTCTTATGGAGGCGCTCAATGGTAATACCGATGAGGAAGTCATGGAGCGAACTCTATACCTGGCAAGTCTCTTAGAGTCAGAAGACGATGCGCCTCGTCCTATCGCCGCACATGATGATGCTGCTCTTCGCACCTATGCGCATCTTCTTGGTCACTTGGCAGAACCAGCGTCTATAAAGGATCTGGCTACCGCTGAAGGCATCTCAGGGTATGCCCTTATCCGCGCATATCGTCGCCGTTTCTCTATCACGCCGCTCCAACATCTTATGTCTCTTCGCGTCGAGTGCGCTTGCGAGCTTCTAGCGCAGGGAGTGGCGCCTTCCGACGTTGCGGTAGAGACCGGCTTTGCCGATCAGGCCCATCTAACTCGCATGTTCAAACAGAGACTCGGAACGACTCCAGCCGCGTATCGCAAGATGGCTTCAAAAGGTTCACTTCGATGAGATGCCGCCTTGTTGCGCTCTTCACCATATTTGCATGAGACACCGCATTCGTATCAACAAAGGTGCTTCTCCTGGACTTCTCGCCAGTATGGATTCCTCTGATTCGCTTCGTGATTGGCCTCTGTGTTCTCTGCCCGATCATGCGCGTGGTGCTGTATAAAATCGTCAAAAAATGGTACCTTATACATTCACTCGAATAAGGAGATGGCATGTCGAATAACCCTCGGGCTAGAAGGCAGAACGCCTCCAAAGGGGCTTCCAACGCGGGTACGAAGCGCACCGGATCATCTGAAACCAGCAGCAAAAAGACGTCTTCAGGGCGCGGTCGTGCGGTTGCGGCGGGACATCGGATCGCCTCGGAAAAAGACGCGGGAAGCGGTGCGCGGTCTACGAAGAAGCAGAATCCGCGGTTGCGCTCGGAGGGATCATCGGAGCGGAATCGTAGCACCTCGCGGGGAGCAGCTAGTTCTCTTGCCGGACGCTCAACGAGCGTGCAGCGCCATACTGATTGGGACGATGGTTCAGTGGTGTTCGACGAAGAGTTCGTGCCGGTCATTCCTCCCGTTTCTTCGAAGCCCGATTCGGGCGCCTCAAGCAAAGGCCGCGTACCTGTCATGCCTGACAAGGGTAAGCGGAGGCGTGGATTCAGTCGTGGCCGCAAGATAGCCGTTGTCATTGCGGCTGTGGTTGTGGTGCTCGGCATTGCAGGTGGTAGCGTGGCGTATGCGGCCATGGGCCAGGCAAACGAGCTGAAATCCAAGGCTGGCGTGGCTATGGCAGATATCAACGAGGTCATGGCAGATATCAAGAATAAGAACTACGACGGCGCAGTGAACGCGGCGCTGGACGCGAAGAACGCCTCTGCTGATATCCAGGAGACACTGGACGATCCTCTGTGGGATTTCATTCAGGTGTTGCCGGTGGTTGGTGACGATGTGAAGAACGTCAAAGTGGCGGTTGATGCGCTCCAAATTGCCACCGACGATGCGTTGGTACCTTTAACGACAGCGTTGCAAACCACCCCGCTGAGCGATTTGATTCGCGCGGATAAATCCATTGACCTTGAGGCTATGGGCCAGCTGATGGATGCTGTTGCTGCCGCAGCACCTGCCATGCAAGAGTGCACCGATATGATCGAATCGCTGCCAGACTTCAAGATTTCTCAGATTCAAAACGCATTTGGCGGTGCGAAAGAGAAGATAGGACCCGCTAACGAATTGTTCCAGCAGGTGGCGGATATGGCGCCCATCTTCGCCACCTTGCTTGGTGCGAACGGGGATCGCACGTATCTCGTTGCTGCTCAGAATAGCGCCGAGCTGCGTGCCGCGGGAGGTTTCCCGGGTGCTATTGGGAAGATGACCATCAATAACGGGCGCATTGATTTTGATGACTTTAAGAAGGTCTATGATGCATTCCCCGATAACCCGGTGGCCGATCCTCCTATCACAGAGGTGGAGCGGAAATTATTTGATGATGGCGAGAATCATCTTGATAGAACCAACGATATCGGAAACATTCCAGACTTCCCGCGCGTGGCGTCCATTTGGGCGGATTCGTACGCGTCGTTCGCCGATACCCCCATTGATGGTGTTATCTCGGTCACTCCGAGCGTGGTGCAGGATATTTTGAAGCTCACGGAGCCGATCACGCTCTCTGATGGCACCATGCTAGATGGAACCAATGCGACGAAGGTGCTCGAGCACGATCTCTATTGGAAGTACATGGGCTCAACCAGTTCAGCTGCCGCGAATGCTGATGTTATAGACTTGCTGTTCGCTGAGGCGGCTTCCAAAGCCATTGGTGGCGTGTTTGCAACATTAGGATCGGGCGGATTGACCGAATTGGCGCAAGTGCTCTTAGATGATACGCAGACACGTGAATTTATGGTGTGGCTCACAAATCCCGACGAGCAGGCAAACCTTGCAAAGCTCGACTGCTCTGGCGCGTTAGGGGGCACTGCTGAAGAGCCGGAATTAGGCATTTTCGTGACCACGGTATTGCCTTCAAAATCAGGGTGGTATGTGGATATGACCACCGATATGGCTGATCCGGTGGAGAATGCCGATGGTACGCGTTCGTATGGGGTGACCTGTACGATCTCGAGCGCCTTGACGCAGGCCGAACTCGCATCGGCCAGCAACTACATTATCAACAGGTACTCCAATTGGCAGCGGGGAGATTTGCACCCTTGGTTGTATTTCGTTGCGCCCGTTGGGGGGAGCATCTCCGATCTGCAAGACAATGGCGGCGCATCGGTCACGCAAGACCAATACAGCGGCGTGCAGGTTATCAAAGCAGAATCAACGCTGAATCCAGAGCAGTCAGTGACCTATACATTTACGGTTACGTTGCCTGCCGGTACTGAAGGAGATTTGAGCGTGGTAACCACGCCGTTGCTCAGCGAATATCGAACGGCTGCCTAGAACGTGAACGAGACATCATCGCAAACCGCTTGCTGGGAATTGCGCGTGCGCGTTTTAGTGCTTGTTGCTTATGGCGTTTTAATGGCACCCGTGTTCGTCTTTTTTTGTGGGTGGCTCCGTTGGTATTTTGCATGCGCGGCATGTGGATTGCTGCTCGGTGGATTCGTGTGGCTCTACCACGTTGATTATGCACGACTCGATCAGAGATTGCGGGTGCCGAAATGGCATGCGCTCGCAATTGCGGCGCTTTTTGGATTATGGGTTGCACTCTCGGGTATTTGCGGGGTCGGGGTGGAAGCCATCGACATCCCATATCGTATGGCGATTCTCCGCGACCTGATCGATTACGACTGGCCGGTCATCTATGAGCAAACTGGCTACGCGATGGTCTATTATTACGCGTTTTGGATTCTTCCCGCTCTGGTGGGCAAGGTATTCGGTATGGGGGTAGCGCTTTTCTCTCTTTGGGTGCTGGAAACCATAATTCTCGTGCTCACGTTCCTCGTGATCTGTGTAGTGCTGAATGCGTCTCGCCCTTCGCGGATCTGGATGATCGCTCTTGTTATGGTGAGTTTTTCGGGGTTGAATATTGTGGGCTCGCTATTTGGGGCCATGGTGGGCACCAATCCCGCCGAACGGGTAACGTTCTCCACGAATCTCGGATGGCTTGATGGCCTCGACACTCCCTACGCAACGCATTTCATGTATCGCACGAATACGGATACCATGTGCGAGATATTCAATCAAACCCCCCTTTGGCTCGTCGTTGCGCTGATGCTTCAGAACAAACGCATCCATTCCTTTCTTTTCCTCGGATTGCTCGTCTTGCCTTATTCGCCCTGGGGATTGGTGGGCATATGTCCTTTGATGATCTGTCTTGGCGTTGTTCAAGCTTTGCACGGTGCCGACGGAAGTCCTCTTGGTTGGGGCAGAACGCTGCGCGCTCTCTTCAGTCCAGCAAACGTATGCGGCGCATTCTCGGTCGGAGTGGTGTATGCGTTGTTTTACGCATCTGCAAGCACTTTATCAAGCGCATCGTCGGTTACGAAGGGCTACACTGCTGATATTGCTTATTCCGCGGGCAATATTGGTATTGTGCCTTTATGGGAACTCGGTTCGTTCGTTATTGCGTGCTATGGAGTGTTTTGCCTTCTCACGTTTGGCGTTTTCGCCATCATGCTCTTCGGCACTCGTAAGCGCGATCCGCTCTTTTGGACTTGCATCGTATGGCTTGCGATTATTCCGCTGGTATGGGTTTCGGCCCCTCAGGTGCGCGATTTTTGCATGAACGTCTCACTCGCTCCGTTGGCGCTGCTCATGATATGGGTCATGGAATACCTAGATACACACCTTATGGGTAAGAAGATCAATGCATATCGAGCGCTGGCGTGGGGCGTTATCGTCGTTTCATTTGCTGGTGGTCTGTTCGGCATCGTGCAAAACCCCGTGATCTTAGCGCGTCAAGGCACCTTGTACGTGCCTTCTACCTTCGAGGCGGCAGATACCTTTGCTGAGGGGGATATTGCAGCGGATAGCAATGTGGCGAACTTTCTAGCGCTCGACCCTTCATCTTCTGTCTTCTTCACGTATCTGTCGCGGTGATGATATGAAAGCATGGTTGAAACTGCTGCGCGTCAAGCACTGGCTCAAAAACCTTCTGGTGCTCTTCCCGGTGGTCTTTGCGGGGCAGCTTGCGCAACCAGCAGCGTTGATCGATGGGCTTGCGGCGTTCGTCGCCTTCTCTCTTGCAACATCAGGGGTCTACATCTTCAACGACATGCGCGACGCTGAGTCCGACCGGCTTCATCCGGTGAAGAAGTATCGACCTATTGCCAGCGGTGCGGTGAGTTTGCGTGCCGCCTCGGTAGTTGCCTGTCTCACCATGGTCGCCTCCGTGCTCGTCACGGTAGCTTTCGCGCAGGAGATCGCACTCTCCCTCATCATCTTGGTGCTCTACATCGGGTTGAACGTCGCGTATAGTCTCGGGGCCAAGAATGTGCCCGTGCTCGATGTCGCCATTCTTTCTGCGGGCTTTTTGCTGCGAGTGCTCTACGGGGGCGCCTTTTGTTCTATCGCGGTGTCTTCGTGGCTATTCCTTACCGTGCTCGCGCTTTCGGTGTTCTTATCCTTAGGAAAGCGCCGGGGCGAAATCGACCGCTATGGTTCGGCTGCGCGCGTCTCGCTCTCGCGGTATCCGAAGGCGTTTCTCGACAAGAACATGTACGTCTTTTTGGGACTCGGTCTTGCCTTCTACTCGCTTTGGATCTTCGAGCGAATGGGGGAGCCGTATCTGGTGGCCGATGGCAGTGTGTGGGCGTTGGTGATATCGATCCCTCTCGCAATGTTCGCCTGCATCCGCTATAGCTTCGATATAGAGCGCGACGATTCCGACGGCGATCCGGTCAGCGTGGTGCTGGGCGATTGTCCATTGCTCGTGCTCATGGCGCTGTGGGCGGTGGTCATCGTGACCGGCGTTTCGTTTCTGTAGGCATGCTCATGCGGGTTTTCGATTTCGACGGTACGCTCTATGACGGCGATTCGACCGTTGATTTTTTCCAGTTTGCTGTGCGGCACGTCCCGGCAGTGTGGGGCGCGCTTCCAGGGCAGTTGGCCGCTGCGGTGCTCTACGCGACAAAGCATCTTGATCTTGAAGAGTTCAAGGAGCGCTTCTATGCGTTCTTCGCAAGGATCCCCGATATGGATGCGCTGCTGGTGCGTTTTTGGGAGACGCATCGGCGCAAGTTGAAACCTGAGGTGGTGAGCTGCGTGCAGCAAGGTGATGTGATCGCATCGGCATCTCCGGCGTTCTTGCTCGCGATACCGGCAGCAGAGTTGGGTGTGCATCTTATCGCATCCGAGGTCGATCCGGCTACGGGACACCTGCTTGGTCCGAATTGCCGCGACAAGGCGAAACGCCAGCGCTTGATCGAGGCTGGTTTCGCTCGCGATATCGAGGAGTTCTATTCTGACTCACGTGCCGACGCGCCTTGTGTCGCCTTAGCCCGTCGTGGTGTTTTGGTCACTGGTCGTCGTCTGAGCGCGTATCCGTCGGCTTGGGTCGCGGATTGTAATGATGGAGCAGCACCGGATCGAGCAAATGCAGCTTCCCGATGAAGAAGACGGTCACGGCTGCCGCAACGATGATGACGATGACGCGGAAGATGCCGTCTGACTCTGCAATGACGATGCTGCATGCAGCGAGAAGCAGCGTCCATCCCCACATGATCAGCACGGTTTTGCGCTGACTGAATCCGGCGCTCAAGAGGCGATGGTGGATGTGCCCGCGATCGGGTGCGTCGATCGGTTGATGCGCGCGGGTGCGCCGTATGATAGCCATGGCGGTGTCGATGACGGGTACGCCTGCGGCCATGATGGGAACCATCAGCGAGATGAACAGGGTGGAACGGGCAACGGCGAGAAGCGATACGATGCCGAGCGCCAACCCGAGCGTCAGGGCTCCCGAATCGCCCATGAAGATGGAGGCGGGGTTGAAATTGAACCGCAGAAAACCCACGCATACGCCGAAGATGATCACTGAGAGAATGGCAGCATCGAAACGAGATGACATCACTGAGAAGGTGAAGATGGTAGCTGCTGAGATGGCGCTGATCCCCGAGGCCAGTCCGTCCAAGCCATCGATCAGATTGATGATGTTTGCGAAAGCAACGAGGTAGAACACGGTGATCGGGTAGGCCCACAGTCCGAATTGGATGAATTCCCCGTCAGCGAGCGGATTCTGAATGTTCGACAAAAGCAAACCCGATGAAGCAACGAAGCATGCCGACACGATCTGTCCGAGCAGTTTCGCCTTCGCTGAGAGATTGCGGATATCATCGATCACCCCAACGGCGAACATGATGCAGACGCCGAGGCCCAAAAGCCAATAATTCAGATGGAAGCCCAGATAGGAATAGAACGGATCGATCCAGCCCCACAGGTTCGTACCGATCTCGAGCACGATGATGCTTGCTATCACGCCACCGAAGATAGCGATTCCGCCCATGCGGGGCATCGGTTCGGTATTGATGCGACGCTTGTCCGGATAGTCGATGGCACCACAGGCAAAGGCGATCTTTTTCGCAAGGGGCGTTAACGCGATGGTGGCCGCAATGGCAACGGCGAGCAAAATGCCGCATTCGAGCCAATTCATCCGGTCTGTCCCGAGCCTCTCTTCTCAGCGCGCTGCACCATAATAAACAACGCTCTATTATAGCGCGTTGGCATCATCTGCTGGTGTATCAAGGGGAGTGATGCGCCAGAAGGGCTGCCAGTTCGTGTTGCGGCGCAGTGAGCGACCGTCTCGCATGCCGCGTCGCAATTCGCGTATGCTTGCCAGCTTGTCTGAGGACCCCGATCCAACGAACAGGCGAATGAGCTCCTTGACCAGCGTATAGGCGGTTCCCAACGCAAAGGGAAGCGCTCGATAGTCGCCGAACTCCTTCAGATAGTGCGCCATGTAGCCGCGGTTGCGCATGATGTGATAGCGCGATAGGTCAGAGGCGGTATTCAGCTTGCGGGTCTTTCCGACACGCATATTCCCCAACGTGCGCGTGCGTGCGAGCGCATAGTCGTTGATGAGCAGCATGTTGGTATGTTGCGACAGTACGTATCCGTAGATGGTGTCGTCGGCATAGATGAAAAAACGTGCATCCGGCAGTCCTGCTGCCTCTACGGCGCGCCGGTGCACCAGACCGCCTTCAAAGCAGATGCAGTTGATCGGTGTGCTTGATTGTGCGAGCGCTCGCTTAGCGCTTGCGAGCGGGTTTTGCATGCCGAACGCGGTGGAGAAGCGGTATTGCCAATAGAAGAACGATCCGTCGAAGTTGCGGCGGAAGGGCTGGAATGCTCCGACCACCTGATCGAGTGGCTGTCCTGCGGCGAGCGCCTCATCGGTGGGTGCCGTCCATCGCGCGAGCGCCTCAAGAGCACCCGGGAGCACCTCCACATCGTCGTCCATCAGCCATATCCAATCGTGGCCTGCGCGGTAGGCCTCGTGGACACCTCGGCTAAAACCGCCCGCGCCACCGGTGTTTTCGGGCATGCCAATGTAGTGCTCTACCGCGAACTCTTCTGCAAGTTGCCTTGTCTCATCCGAAGCTTCATTATCGATGACGAAGACGGCGGCAGGACCTGTCTCAAGCGCGCGAATGCTCTTCAAGAGCACACGCAGAAGCTCTTGGCGCTGGTAGGTGGTGATCACGATGGCTATGTCAGGTTGCGGTTTCAGGACGACCTCGATCTTCGATGGATACGCGTTCATTCTAATACAGGGCGATCGGCATGGATATCCAGGCGGCTGATCTGGTTGTGTCGGATTGCTGAAAACCTCCTGAAAAGATGTGCGGACCGCCTGAATCGTCTATACTATCCCTTCAACAAAAAGAGCGTTGGGAGTTAGACGTTCATGCCAAAACACAGCAATCCAAGAACGCAGCGTCCTCAGGTACGTCAGGCATCAGCATTTCGCACGGTTAATCCTGCCCAAGCCGGGGCTTCGTATGCCCGCAATGCGGGGGCATATCATCAGGCGGCAAAGAGTGCGACGCGCGGCAAGAAGATCGCCATCGCTGTAGTCGTGTCAGTGCTCGTGGTGCTTTTGTGTGGTGGTACCGCATTCGCCATGTACATGGGGCACATCAACAATCAGCTGACGCGCGGTGACAAGAGCAATGAAGAGCTCATGGGAATCGATGATGCTTTGGGATATGGCACTTCGCTCGACAAACCGTTCTATATGCTTCTCATCGGCTCTGACAAGCGCGAGGGCAATGAGGACATGGGTGCACGCAGCGATACGAACATCGTAGTGCGGGTAGATCCGCAAGAGAATCGCGTCACCATGGTTTCCATTCCGCGTGATACCAAGGTTGACATCAAGGGACATGGCACACAGAAATTCAATGCGGCCTATGCGTTCGGTGGTGCCGCGAGCACGATCAAGCAGGCGGAAGAGTTGCTTGATGTGAAGATATCGCACTATGCAGAAGTGAATTTCAGCGCGCTTGCGAGCTTGGTTGACGCGGTGGGCGGCGTCACGGTTGAGAACGAGTCCCGCATCGACAACCATAAGTGCGACGACGGAGATGGTAATCACTACATCATCGAAAAGGGCACCCAGCACCTCAACGGAGGTGAAGCGCTGACCTTCGCGCGCAACCGTGATTATCCCGATGGCGATTTTACTCGGCAGAAGCATCAGCGCATGGTTATCGAGGGCATTGTGGACGAGGTCTTGGACATGCCGATCACCAGCATGCCGGGCGTGATCGAGGCGGCAGCGAAATGCGTGACAACGGATCTGGGCGTTTTCGATCTTATCGGCCTGGCGCAAATGTTTGCCGATGCGGGGGATTTGACCATCTACAGCGCTATGCTGCCTTCATACACGCAAAACATCAACGGCATTTCCTTCGTCATCAATGACGAGGAAAAAACAGCTGAGATGATGAAGTTGGTAGAAGCAGGCGAAGATCCGAGCGAGATCGTTTCGACCATGACTGCCGCAGACATAACCTCAAGCACCATTGATACGTCAAACGTGATCGTTTGGGAGGATGACGAAGAATACGGGTCGGTGAACAGCAAGCCGACCTCCGGATCAGGATCGAAGCCTTCGGGAACCACGGGGAGCACCGGGGGCAGTACGGGTGGCTCGTCTGGGAATACGAACGGTTCAAGCAACGGTGGCGGGAGCGCCTCTGAGCCTGAAACTCCATCCGGTGGCGGAACCACCACAGAGCCGGATGCCCCAACAGGTGGTGGCGGTACGACCGCCGGTGGTGGTACCACCGAGTCGAGCCTCGAGTAAAAACCTGTACGCGCGTTTGATCGCGGGTTGGTCGTTGGAATAGAAGAGCGGGTCCCGTCCAAGGCGGGACCCGCTCTTTGTCAGCGTGGTCGGTGGTTGCGTGCGTTTGTTACCAAGTGCCGTTTTGCCAAGCCTCCAGGCCTTCGATCACCTTCTGATGGGTGGCCACCACTTGGGGCAAGGTGGTTGCCGCTGCTTGGTATTCGCCCTGGAAAAGCTCTGCCGATTCCACTGATGAAGCCTCGAAAAGGTCCTTGAACGAAAGGTTGCCTGAGGCGCCTTTTAACGTATGAGCAGCCTTGTAGGCCGCGTCATAGTCGGCTGCTTCCATGGCTGCCTGCAGATCGGCCATGCACTCATTATCCAAGTACTTCAATGCGAGCTTCTTGTAGAGATCGGCATTGCCATCCATGCGATCCATGGCGTCTGCATAATCTATACCGTAGCTGGCCAGCTTGCTGGTAAGCGCGTCGCGGTCTATCTTTTGGACCGTCAGTGTGTCATCCATGATGGCCTCCTTTGCACCTCGTGTCCGTTTGCACTCTTCTCCTAGAACAAGTGTAATGCTGGGTCGAGACGTCCGTTCATCGTGTAGCCCGCATGTTACTTTCCGTTACCGTTTCGACGAAAAAACATGCTTTTTTGAGGCGGGTGCGTGCGGGCGCGCTCAGGAAACGTACATGCAGGTCATGCGCGTGGCGGGAACGAGGCGATGCACCTGTGCTTATCAAGGCGAGCAGTACGAAGCGCACAGGCAAATGCGCATGAGGCTACGTGCGGCCATGCGCGTGTGACAAGCATGGAGGTTCGCTGCAAACCGCGCCACTTCCTCCAACGCCGTTACCTGACGCGCGTATCCACCTTATACTAACCAAGAACAAAAAGCGCAGCAGCATACCGAAAGGCGATATTCACTATGCAGGTTGAATTGCTCTACCACACCCCCGATCCTGAGCGTGCCATAGCCACAGCGGCGCGCCTTTGCTACGCGCCGGTCGGCGCATCTGAGCTGATGGAGACGATGCCGGAAGAGCGCGTGAAGTCGGTTCTTACCACCATTATGGCCAGCGGCCACTTCTCAACGCTCGAGCACGCCAGCTTCACGTTCGCTATCGATGGCGTGTCGCGTGCACTGACTCACCAGCTGGTGCGTCATCGACTCGCCAGTTTCAATCAGCAGTCTCAGCGTTATGTGAAGTTTCAAGAGGGGTTGCCCTACGTCAAGCCTCGAAGCATCGCGGAGATTCCCGAGGCGGACGATCTGTTCGAGGACATCATGGATGCGGTGAGCGCAACGTATGCCCGTATGCTCGAGCTGGGCATTCCCGCCGAAGATGCGCGCTTCATCCTGCCCAACGCCGTGGAAACCAAGATCGTGACCACCATGAACGCGCGCGAGTTGCTGCATTTCTTCGAGGTGCGCTGCTGTAACCGCGCTCAGTGGGAGATTCGCGAACTAGCGCATCAGATGCTCGCGCTGGTCAAACCGGTAGCCCCCTTCATCTTCATGGATGCGGGAGCGTCATGCGTGCGCATGGGCTGCTCGGAAGGGAAGATGACCTGCGGTGATCCTTATCCGAAGGTGGTGCGGAACTGACCATGGCCAAAGAGAGCGATCTGAAACGCGCCTTCGCTGAGGACGGCGAACTTAAGACGCACGTGGGCGGCCAGGCGCTGCTCGAGGGCATCATGATGCGCGGCAAATACAACTGGGCAGCTGCCATTCGCACGCCAGACGGCGACATCTATGTTGAAGAGCACGACCTCGCCTCGGGCAAGAAGGGGTGGCTGCGGTGGCCGCTTGTGCGCGGGTGCACGGCGTTGGTGGAGAGCCTCGCGCTGGGTTTCAAGGCACTCGAGATCGCGGCCGAGCACGCCTTCGCCGACGATGAGACGGAAGAAGAGCGTCTTGACGTGCAGGCAGATGCCCTCGTGGATGCGCTGGAGAGCCAATTTGAACCAGAGCAGCGTGCGCCTGAGAAGGCGGTGCTGATAGAGGCGTCCGGCGCGCCCTCTTCGAGCGTTTCCGTGTCCGCGTCAGTGCCCAACACGGTGTCCGATCCGGTACCTGATGCGGTGTCTGAGCCGAAGCAGGAGAGCGCGGATGAGGGTGGTCTCGGCAAGGGCGCCATGACGTTCTCGATGATCTTCGGTGTGGTGCTCGGCATCGTGCTGTTCATCGTGGCGCCAGCGGCGCTGACCAACCTTATCGTCGGCGAATACGATTCGAACATGGTGCTCTGGAACATCGTGGATGGCATCTTGCGCGTGGCGGTGTTCATCTTCTACATCTGGCTGATCGGGCGTATGGAGGATATCCGGCGCATGTTCATGTATCACGGCGCCGAGCACAAGACCATCCATTGCTTCGAGCATAATCTGCCGCTCACGCCGGAGAACGCGCGCAGTTTTCCGCGCCTACACGTGCGGTGCGGCACCGCGTTCCTCATCATGGTGCTTGTCATCGCCATCATCGTATACACGCTCGTGCCGGTCAATGCGCTGATAGCGGCATGGGGGGTGCCGGACGGGTTGCCGAAGCTGGCGCTGGTCATCGCGGTGCGCTTGCTGTTCTTGCCGGTCATCGCGGGCATCAGCTACGAGATCACCGTGAAGTGGGCTGGCAGCCACCCGGACAACCCGCTCGTGAAGGTGATCCTGTGGCCTGGCATGCAGATGCAGTACCTCACCACCAACGAGCCCGACGATGACCAGATCGAATGCGCCATCGCGGCTATGCAGCGGGTGCTCGAGCGTGAAGAGCGCGAAGCGACAGCAGTGGCGAACACGTAGGGGAGAGAACCGCAAAACCGGAGACGTTGATACCGACGCTCAGAGATAGCCCATGTAGCCCTGGACGCTTGGCGACACCGCCATGACGGATGCACTGGAGAGCCAATTCAAGCCGGAGCACAATGCGCCCTCTGTCAAACGAAGGCTGCTTTGGTGGCTCGAAAGCACCGGTGAAGCAGAACGGAGAGTTTGCAGATGATCTATACTTAACGAGATTGATAATGCGGGGTTGTGTTGTAAGGGGGCGCGGCAATGGGTTCTAATTTGGCAGGACGATTGGCTTTAAAATATCTGGGGGGGGGGTAGTAGCTCTTTCGGCGCTCTTTTGGTTTGCTTTGTCTCTTGTATATTGTATCCCCTTTGATCTCCTAGAACCTCATTTAGAAGAATCCATTCAGATACTTGAACAGGAAGGGGATTATCCGCCTTCCTATACACGAAATGGATCATTCGATAATTTTACTGTTGCCATCATGCTTGATGAAGCTGCTCGATGCGGCGGCAATCCGCTCATTGCGTCGCTTGAATCTGCATGGCTTTATAACGATGATAACGCTCAGGTTGATAATCTGCGACAAAGCCTGAGCGGAGCGTCGACCGCTCACTACACGCGATACTGGCATGGATATTTGGTGCTCGTAAAACCTCTGCTCATTATCTTCAATGTTCAAGAGATTCGTTTAGTTTTCCAAATAGTGTTCATCGTCTTAGTGGGATTGGCCAGCGTATCGATCTCGCGGATTTGCGATAGAAGGGGGATGGCTCTTGCTATCGCGCTTTGCTTATCTTTGGGACTTGTGGGATCAGCTGATGCCGCAGCAACGCTCCCTATCTTCTTTTCGTTTGCCATTGCGTTGATATCTGTAATCTGGGTCTCCGTAAGGCCCCTCAACGGTATATCTTGCAGAAAAGGATCTGGTTTCAAAGGCTTTGCGAACTTATTCGATTCTCATCTTTGTGTATTTTTTTTCATCATAGGGGCGATTACCGTTTTCTTCGATTTTCTAGATAATCCTTTGATCACTTTAGGAATGCCCCTTGTTGTATTGGTTCTACGGTCATACTCGCAGGAAAGCTTCCGTGGATCGCTCATGATCTGCTTTGCATGCTGTATAGCTTGGCTTTTAGGGTACGGATTGCTGTGGGCTAGCAAGTGGGTGATTGCCTCTGCTGTGCTAGGGGAAAATGCAATCGGGACCGCACTTGATCAGGCGATCTTTAGAGCAGGGATTTCTGAAGGTGGAAGAGAGTACGGCGGAATAGGGGATGCGCTCAGAAGAAATTTCTTTGCGCTTGGCATAGCAAAATGGGTATTGGCTCTGGAAATACTCGCTGTCTTCGTGTCGTACGGTATTTTACTCTTTTGCCGGGCAAGGATCTCTCGTAAAAATATCATGATCCGTGGCGTGACGCTACTAATCCTGATAGCTTTATTGCCTATGGCATGGTATGTGACAATGATGAATCACTCGATCATTCATGCAGAATCCATTTCTTACCGAACCCAGGTCATAGCCCTTTTCTCTCTTTTCGCAGCACTTATTATCGTAGGGGATCGCGCGATCATAATGATTCGTGATTATAGACAAGGCCATCTCCAGGGATACGATGAGGATGTCTGACGGATCCAGTCTCATCAGCAGCAGGTGTATCTCGAGTGGTCTTCGCTACGACATGTTGAAGAGTCGAGATGATGGTACGAACAATGGCTGCCTATTTGCGTTGGAATCCGTCGAGGTAAATCCGATCATTCTTCTTGCACGATGACACCCAACCGCTTTGCGAGCGCTGCTGCTTGATAGAGCGTCATCTTCGCGCCTTGCACTTCTTCTGAGTTATCCGACAACACGACGCTCTCTAAGAGACACTCTGAAAAATCAAGTCCAGCAAGCGAGGTGCGAAACAGGTTCGTCGCGGAGAATCGGGTATCGCTGAGCGTGCCCTGTTGTAGCTCCATGCCGCTCATATCAGCTTCGGTAAGATCGCAGCGGGTCAGTGAAAACACCTTAAGGTGCGTTCGGTGGAAGCTACTGTAGGCGCAGGAGCAGTTCTCATATGCCAGATCGCTTCCCATACCGTCTTCAAACGAAAGACCGGTCATCTTGCATCGCGTGAAACGGCAGCGCGTAAAACCAGAGCGATCGAGGATCGCGTTCGAGAGATCGCAGTCCTCGAAGACGGTGTCGGTGAAGAGGGAATTGGAGAGTTCGGCGTGCGCGAAGGAGCACTCCGAGAACACGCACCCTGCTACCTCGGATTCGCCGAGCGCAGCGTTCGGGCATAGGATGCCTTGAATGCGACACCCTTCGAGCACGATGCTACCGGTGAGCGGCTCGATTGAGGCGGGCGAAAGAGAAGAGGGAAGTTCCGGATCGAATGGCGGGCGCCGGGCAGCGTTGTTCTCAAACGCGCCTCGAGCTGCTTCGGGAAATACCATGAGGACCACCTTTCAAAGCATGCTTCGCTGATCGTTGTTGCGCGCAGCGGCTGGTGGCGTGCTTCCGCTCAGCGCGCAAGCGCTACAAGTAGCCCAGATAGCCCATGTACCCCTGGGCGCTCGGGGGTACCTCCATGGTGACGGCGCCCGCACCGGTATCAATGGTGACCACGCTGGGATCATCGTAGGTGGTGACCGTGGCGCCTACGCCCTCGTAATCAATGGTGCTCGTGCCGGTGGCGGTAGCGCCTGCGGGCACGCTCGTCACCTGCCAGCTGGGGATATCAAGGCTATCGATGGCTCCTTCCACCACAGATGCTGGCATTCCTGTTTTTTGCGCAATGCGATCTACGTTCGCGCGCAGCGCCGCGTCGGCTTTCTCTTTGAGGCCAGTAGCATCAAGGGCGGCATTGGCGGCCCCATTGCGGGCAGCATTGAGCGGCGTTTCCACACCAGCTTGCTCAAGCGCTATGCTGCCGCCAACCACGGCGACTGCGGCGATGCCGAGTGCCACGACGACCTTTCCGAGTGCCTTCATGGTCCGTCCTTCCCTGTGATACACAAAGAGCCTATGCCATCATGCGTGAAATCTTGTATCCTTAGTGCCCATCTGAGCAATGATTATAGCTAAGGACCCGTATGAAGCTCATCATCACCGAGAAGAACGATGCGGCCCAGCAGATCGCGCGGCTGCTCTCATCGAAGGCACCTCAGCAGGAGAAGGTGTACAACACGCCGGTCTATCGCTTCGAGTGGGCAGGCGATGAATGCGTGACCATCGGCTTGCGCGGCCACATTCTCGAGCCTGATTTCACGCCGAACCTGATCTACAAGAAAACGAAAGGGTGGGAAGGCGTGACCGCCGACGGCGAAGCGGTGCCTGCCCGTGTGCCCGATGATCTGCCCAAGCCCCCCTTCAAGAAGAAGAAACCGTTCACGCCCGATGGGGTGGACCTCAAGGGCTGGAAGATGGAGGCGCTGCCGTATCTGGCGTATGCGCCCATCGAGAAGCTGCCCAAGGAGAAGGACATCATCCGGTCGTTGAAGAATCTGGCGAAGAAGGCCGACGAGCTGGTGATCGCCACCGACTTCGACCGCGAAGGCGAGCTGATCGGGTCGGATGCGTTGGCCTGCTGTCGCGAGGTCAACAAGACGGCGCCCGCCAAGCGCGCACGTTACTCGTCGTTCACGCGGCCCGAGATAGAGGGCGCGTTCGCGAACCTGGTGGAGCTTGATACAGCGCTGGCCGATGCGGGCGCCACCAGGCAAGATATCGACCTGATCTGGGGCGCGGCGCTGACGCGGTATCTGACGCTGGTGAAGTTCGCTGGCTACGGCAACGTGCGCTCGTCCGGTCGCGTGCAGACGCCCACGTTGGCGCTCATCGTGGCGCGCGAGCGCGAGCGCATGGCCTTCGTGCCGGAGGATTACTGGGTGATCAGGGGCTTCTTCGATGCGACGGCGCAGCAAGGTCCCACCGACGCCGAGAGCGAATTCGAGGCGCCGCATGCCACCGCGCGCTTCAAGAGCGAAGAGGCCGCTGATGCGGTGATGGCAGCCGTGGACGGCGCGACGAGCGCGACCGTGGCCGACGTCGAGAAGAAAAAGCGCACGCAGCCAGCCCCCGTGCCGTTCAACACCACGGCGCTCATGGCGGCTGCCGCAGCTGAGGGCATCACGCCAGCACGCTGCATGCGCATGGCCGAGAGCCTCTACATGGACGGCTACATCTCGTACCCGCGCGTGGACAACACGGTATACCCCGCAACGCTCGATCTGGCCGAGGTGGTGCACGCGTTGGAGGCGAACCCGGCGTACAAGCCGTATTGCCAGAAGCTGCTCGCACGCGGCAAGCTGACCGCCACGCGCGGCAAGAAGGAGACCACCGACCATCCGCCCATCTATCCCACGAAGGGCGCGACGCCCGACGACCTCAACGCTTCCGAATACAAGCTGTACAACCTCATCGCGCGCCGCTTTCTGGCCACGCTCTCGGAGGCGGCTGTGGTGGAAGGCACGAAGGTGTCGCTTGATGTACGCGGCGAGCCGTTCATCGCGAAGGGCGATGTGCTAGTGAAGGCGGGCTTTCGCGAGATATACCCGTATGGCGCCAAGAAGGATGAGCAGCTGCCCGCGCTCGAGGCGGGGCAGACCATCGCCTTCAATGGTGCCAGCGTGAAGCAGGATCAGACCAAGCCGCCCGCACGCTACAGTCAGGGCAAGCTCATCCAGGAAATGGAGAAGCTCGGCCTGGGCACCAAATCGACGCGGCATGCCATCATCGAGCGTCTCATGCAGGTGAAGTACATCCAGAACGATCCGCTGGAGCCTTCGCAGTTGGGCATTGCGGTGATCGATGCGCTCGACCGTTTCGCGCCGCATATCACCCATCCCGAGATGACCGCTGAGTTGGAAGCGGGCATGGATCGCATCGCTGAGGGCGAGGATACGAAGGCTGATGTGGTGATGGGCTCGCGCAATCTGCTTGCCAAGGAGCTGGCCGATCTGATGCCGCACTCCGAAGAGGTGGGCGAGGCGCTCTCCGATGCGGTGGCGGCTGATGCCTACGTGGGCGTGTGCCCGAAGTGCGGCCACGACTTGCAGATCCGCGCCTCCAGCAAGACCAAGAGCATGTTCATCGGGTGTGCGGGCTGGCCTGATTGCGATGTGACCTATCCGCTGCCGAAGGGAAAGATCGAGTCGGTGCCTGAGGTGTGCCCCACCTGCGGGATGCCGCAGGTGAAGGTAACGGCGTTTCGCACCAAGCCGCGCGTAATCTGCATCGATCCGGCCTGTCCCACGAACCAAGAGCCTGAAGTGGTGGTGGGGAAGTGTCCGGTGTGCGCGGCGGCTGGTCGCGATTCTGACATGATCGCGCGGCGCAACCCGAAGACGCTCAAGCGCTCGGTCACCTGCGTTGATTTCGATGAGTGCGGCACACGTTATCCACTGCCGCAGTACGGCGATCTGATGGCCACCGAGGAGGTATGCGAGCACTGCGGAGCGCCCATGGTCATCGTGAAGACCGCACGTGGCCCGTGGAAGCTGTGTCCTAATTTCGATTGTCCGGGCAAAGAGGAAGAGGCCAAGACGAAGGCGAAGGCGAAAGGCGCCAAAGGCAAGAAGGGTGCGACCCGGGCGAAGAAATAGGGTGCAGGCAGATGCGTCGCGCAAGCGGGGCGCCCGGATACGAGCAGTGCTGATGCGCTGGTCTGTTTGCCGAATCGTCTTGAATAGCCGAACGCTTGCGCTTGGCTATACGAATGGGTACAATGAGCAACCAGCGCATTCGCGTGCGCTGTTCATATGGTCGCTTGGCTCAGCGGGAGAGCATCGCCTTCACACGGCGGGGGTCACAGGTTCAAATCCTGTAGCGACCACCATGGATACCAGGGCCGAACGCTGTTCGGCCCTTTCTTATGGGCTGCGGAGGATGAGGCGGTCATGGCAGAGAACGACCAGAGGGAGCGGTCGGGCAAACCCAAACGGTTCCCGTGGCTGACGAAGAAGCTGGTCATCACCATCGTCGTCATCTATGCGCTGATAACGATAGCGGCCTTTCTCTGGACCACCTTCGTGAGCGGCTGGGGCAACGACCTGTGGATGATGTGGCTCTGGTAGTCCGCAATCCGGTAGAATTCCAAGAGATATCGAAGGCGACGCAGCAACTGGGTGAGCCGCTCTGCTTCGCGCGATAGCGGTTATGGGTCCACGACGGCAAAGGAAGTTTCATGGCAAGCGATTCCGATACTTTTCGCAAACAGCAGGAGATGAGCGATGCGGTCAAGGCCGACTTGGCTGAGCATCCAGGCGCCTACACGATGCTAACCGGCGACCGTCCGACTGGTCGGCTCCATCTGGGGCATTATTTCGGCACCATCATCGAGCGCGTGCGTTTGCAGAATGAGGGCGTCAAAACCAACATTGTCATCGCCGACTATCAGGTGATCACCGACCGCGATACCACCGAGCATATTCACGACAACGTGCTGAACATGGTGATCGATTACTTGGCATGCGGCATGGATCCTGCGCGCACCATGATATTCACGCATTCCAGCGTGCCTGCGCTCAATCAACTGATGCTGCCGTTCCTGTCGCTGGTGAGCGAGGCGGAGCTTCTGCGCAACCCTACGGTGAAGGCCGAGCAGGAAGCGTCAGGCCATGCGCTCACTGGACTGCTTTTGACCTACCCGGTGCATCAGGCGTGCGACATCTTGTTCTGCAAGGGCAACATCGTGCCGGTCGGCCGCGATCAACTGCCCCATATCGAGCAGACGCGCCAGATAGCGCGGCGCTTCAACGAGCGCTACGCGAAGGTGTTCCCGGAGCCGGTAGGATTGCTCACCGAAAGCGTGCTCTTGCCGGGGCTTGACGGCCGCAAGATGTCGAAGAGCTATGGCAATGCCATCAGCTTGTGCGCTACCGAAGAGGAAACGGCCAAGCTCATCAAGAAGGCCCAGACCGATAGCGACCGCACCATCACGTTCGACCCGGAGAGCCGTCCTGGGGTGAGCGGTCTTCTTACCACCGCAGCGGTCACCACGGGGCGCACCGAGCAGGATATTGCTGCTGAGATCGGAGATGCTGGCGCGGGCGCGCTCAAGGCGTACGTGACCGAGAGCGTGAACGCCTATCTAGCGCCCGTCCGCGAGCGGCGCCGCGCGCTGGAGCGCGATATCCCCTTCATCGAAGAGGTGCTCGCGCAAGGCAACGAGCTGGCCAACGAGGTGGCCCAGAGCACCCTCGATGAGGTGCGCGAGGCGATGGGCATGGTGTATTAGATGACGGATGCTTCCATGCGCCTCGACCAGGCGGTAAGTCCGGAACGGGTCGCGCGGGCCGTATACACGGGCATCCGTGAGGCGGCATGCACCCTGCGCGCCGACGTTTTGGAGGCGATACGCGCCAGTTGGCTGGACGCCAAGAAGCATGAGAGCGCTTCGCGCGCGAGCGAGGTGCTCCATGCCATGGTGGAAAACGCCCTGATCGGCGACCGCGACCAGGTACCCATCTGCCAGGACACCGGTACCGTGTGGGTATGCCTCGAGCTGGGCGAGGAACGCCGTGTGTCAGGAGATGTGTTCAGTCGCGTCGATTTCGCGGTCGCGCGAGCCTACGAGGATGGTAAGCTCCGCATGAGCGTGGTGCGCGATGCCCTGTTCGATCGCACCAACACCAACACCAATGCGCCCGCATTCTGCGAGGTGCGCATGGTGCCGGGCAAGGGTGCTCGGGTGCACGTGATGCTCAAAGGGGGAGGCTCCGACAACGCTTCGCGGGTGGTCATGCTCTCGCCCGATGCAGGACCTGCAGGCGTAAAGCGCGCGGTGGTGGAATGCGTGCGCGAGAAGGCCGCGAACGCCTGCCCGCCGCTGATCGTCGGCGTGGGGGTGGGCGCCACGTTCGACAAGGTGGCAGGCTTGGCCAAGCATGCCCTTTTGCGCCCGGTAGGAAGTCGGGCGGCAAGCGATGAGGCAGCTGCTTTCGAGCAGAGCGTGCTCGAGGAGGTCAATGCGACCGGTATCGGTCCGGCGGCGCTCGGAGGTGCGCCCACCGCGCTTGCGGTGCATGTGGAAACGGCGCCGTGCCACATCGCTGCGTTGCCAGTGGCGATCAACATGGGATGCTGCGCTATGCGCAGTGCCACCATCGACCTGGTCACCGAAGAGGGTTATGCGCTGGAGTTTCCTGCGGCTCAAACGTGGGAAGGCGATGATATGAACATGCACCGTGTGGCAGATCAGGATGCGCAGGCAGCCGAGGAAGCGGCCCGGCGAAAGGAGCGCGCATGAGCGAGGCGATCGAACTCAATCTGCCGTGCTCGCGCCACGATCTTGCCTCATGCGTGGCGGGGGACAGCGTTCTTCTGAGCGGTTCGGTGTATACGATGCGCGACGCCGGGCACGCGCGGTGCCTCGCGTATCTGGAAGAGCACGGCGAGCTGCCCTTCGATCTGGCCGGTCAGGTGCTCTTCTATGCGGGTCCCACTCCGCCTGCCGCAGGGCGTCCTCTGGGGGCGGTCGGTCCCACTACGGCCAGCCGCATGGATTTCGCCACGCCGCAACTGCTGCGCGCTGGCATCGTTGCGACCATTGGCAAGGGCACGCGCTCAGCTGAAGTGGTGCGCGCGTGCCAAGAGACGGGCAGCGTGTATTTCGCGGCGGTAGGCGGCATCGCCGCGCTGCTGGCCGAGCGCGTGGTCCACAGTGAGCTGGTGGCATGGGAGGACCTGGGCACCGAGGCGCTGCGACGCCTTGAGGTGCGCGATCTGCCCGTTTTCGTGGAGATCGATACCGCAGGTCATGATTTGTATCGAAGCATCGAGGGCAGTTGCGCATGATCTTGCAAGTCGAGCATATCTCCAAGTCCTTCGGTGGCGTCGATCTTTTCAGCGATGTCACCTTCAAGCTCGAACAGGGCGACCGTCTTGCTCTTGTTGGCCCCAATGGCGCTGGCAAGACCACCATGCTCAAGATCATCACCGGTCAAGAAGATGCTGACAGCGGCAAAGTCATCTTCGCGCGTGGCGCACGCGTGGGATATCTTGAGCAGGAAGCGATCGAGATGGGCGCGGCGCCCGTCTTCGAAGAGGTCATGTCGGCGCAAGCCGAAGTGCTCGAGCTGGAACGCACGCTGAAAGAGCTCGAGAGCGGGCTCGGCGCGAATCCCACCGAGGCGCAGCTGGCAGCTGCAGGTCGCGCCCGTGATGCGTATGAGATGGCTGGTGGCTATACGCTCGAGGCAACGGTGCGCGCCGTGCTGTTCGGGCTGGGCTTTCGCGAAGAGGATATGACGCGCGCAACGAGCGAGTTCTCCGGCGGTTGGCAGATGCGCATCGCGTTGGCGAAGCTTTTGGTGCGCAATCCTGAGGTGCTCTTGCTTGACGAACCCACCAATCACCTCGATCTGGAATCGGTCAAATGGCTGGAGAGCTTCCTGCGCACCTACGATGGCTCCGTCATCGTGGTGAGCCACGATCGTGCGTTCATGGATAACATGGTCGATCGCGTCGCTGAGGTGGCACAGGGGCGCGTGACGCTGTACAAAGGCAACTACTCGGCGTATCTCAAAGCTCGCGAAGAGGCGCTCGTGCGCCTGGCCGCTGAGAAGCAGAAGCAGGACGAGGAAATAGCCAAGCTCGAGGCGTTCGTCGAAAAGTTCCGCTACAAAGCCACCAAGGCGAAGCAAGCCCAAGATCGCCTGCGCAAGCTCGAGCGTATCAAAGAGAATCTGATCGTGCTGCCCGAGCAGCGCAAGAGCGTGCACTTCAATTTCCAGCAGCCGCCACGCACGGGGGATGAGGTGGTGCGCGCCGAGGGGCTCGTGAAGCGCTACGGAGACCATGCTGTCTATGACGGTATCGACTTCACGCTATGGCGTGGCGACAAGGTGGCGCTGGTGGGTCCGAATGGCGCGGGCAAATCGACCCTGCTCAAGATGATCGCGGGCATTATCGCGCCAGATGCGGGCACCATCCGCTACGGGGTGAACGTGAGTCACACCTACTACGCACAGCATCAGCTCGAAGAGCTCGATGCTGCCAGCACCGTCTTCCAAGAGCTCGACCGTGCAGCGCCCGGCTGGACCATCAGCCGGGTACGCAGCTTGCTGGGCGCGTTCCTCTTTCATGGCGATGACGTGGACAAGCGCGTCTCGGTGCTCTCGGGTGGCGAGAAGAGCCGCCTTGCGCTTGCGAAGATGCTGGTGGCGCCGCGCCCTTTGCTGTGTCTCGACGAGCCGACCAATCATCTTGATATCTCGAGCGTGGACGTGCTCGAACAGGCGCTGTGCGCGTTCGAGGGCACCCTGCTCTTCATCACGCATGACCGCCACCTCATCCGCGGAGTGGCGAACCGTATCGTAGAGGTGGATGCCGGCACCTTGACCGACTACGCAGGTGACTACGATTACTACTTGTACAAATCAGGCCAGCTTGAGAGCAACCAGACTTTGTCGGCGTCCATCGTGGATGAATTGTTCGACGACGAATCATCCGGTGGCGCTGCTGCGACGAAGCCCGCGAAGGAAGCATCGCGCCAATCGAGCGCGCCCAAGAGCAAGGAGCAGAAGCGCGTCGAGGCTGAGGCGCGCAACCGGGCGCATGCAGCTACGAAGAACCTGCGCCGCCGCGTTGACGAGCTGGATGCTCAGCTCGCGCGCGATAACGCCCGTCTGGAAGAGCTCTTGGAGCTGATGGCCGACCCCGACTTCTACATGAAGGAGGAAGGCACTGCTGATGCTATCGCTGAGCATGCCTCGCTCAAGCAGCGCATCGCTCAGGCGGAGGGGGAGTGGCTTGAGCTCTCCGAACAACTGGAAGCAGAGCTTGCCCGTCATGGGTGCGCCTGACGCTGCTCTCCGGTTGCGGCCGTGGTAAACTGATCGAATGCCAGAATCAACGATTGCATATTACGTGTGCGCGATCCTCAGCTTCGTGCCAGCGCTGGTGCTCCACGAGGTGGCGCACGGCTTCGCGGCGTACAAGCTGGGAGACCCAACGGCTAAGAAGGCTGGGCGGCTCTCGCTCAACCCTCTCAAGCACATCGACCCGTTCGGGACGGTTATCTTGCCGTTGCTTCTCATGATCATGAATTGGCCCATTTTCGGGTACGCCAAACCGGTGCCGTACAACCCCGGCTACTTCAAGGATCCGCGCAAAGGAGACGCCATCACCGGTCTTGCGGGCCCGTGCGCGAACCTGTGCTTGGCAGCAGCAGCGGCTCTGTTGGCATGGGCGCTTGCAGGGGTGGCGCCGCTGCTGGCGCAAACCATGCCCGGGCTGTATTTCTATTACCTGTTCTTGCCGATGTTCTGTCTCATCAATCTGTACTTGATGTTCTTCAACCTGATTCCCATACCGCCCCTTGATGGTTCGTCCATCATCGCGCTGTTCATTCCGGTGAAGTACCTGCCCAAATGGTACTCGATCCAGCAGTACGCTTTCCCGGTGTTCATGATCTGCGTGATAGCGCTGCCGTGGCTGATCGGCATCAATCCGTTCAGCTGGTATCTGGATGCAACGGCAGGCAATCTTGCCGATCTGATGCTGCCGCCTGGGGTGCGCTAAGATGGCCTATCGCGTCAAGATAGAAAGCTTCGAGGGTCCCTTCGACCTTCTGTTGTACCTGGTCAGCCGCAAGAAAGTTGACATCGGATCCATCTCCATCACCGAGATCGCCGATCAGTACCTTGCCGAGGTGGCGCGCATGGAGCGCCTCGACCTCGACGTGGCGAGCGACTTTCTTCTGGTAGCGGCCACGCTTCTTGAGATCAAGGCGCAGGCGTTGTTGCCCGCGGCGCGTGACGAGGTGGCTGACGAGGTTGCAGAGCTGGCACCCGATGCGGCGCGCGATCTGCTGGTGGCGCGCTTGATGGAATACAAGCAGTTCAAAAATGTTGCATCCGAGCTTGATGCGCGGTTTGAATCAGAGGGGCGCATGCATAGCCGCCCGTTCGGACCCGATGCGTGCTTCTTGAACCTCATGCCCGATTTCCTTGAGGGCACCACGCTCGATTCGCTGGCATTGCTAGCCGCCGAGGCGCTCGCACGTCGCGAGCAATTCCTGCTGGAAAGCGAGCATATTGCCGCGAAGCCCATTCCGGTCGAGGTTCATGTTCGCGCTATCCATGCGCGCATCGAAGCGAAGAAACACGTGCGCTTCAGCCAGTTGATAGAAGGGCAGCGCACGCCTGCGCTTGTCGTGGTGACCTTCCTGGCCATTCTGGAGCTCTATAAGCGCCGCATGGTCGATCTGGTGCAAGATGAGCAATTCGGCGATATTTCCATCGATTACAAGGAAGGTTCGGGAGAGCTCGATCTGAGCGGTGATGACGAGCTGACATCTGTGGGGAGTTGACGATGTTCCAAGGTCTGAGCGAAGAGAACATAGAAGGCGCCATTGAGGCGATGCTGTTCGTGACCGATGAGCCGGTGGGCGTGTTGACGCTGGCCGATCAGCTCGAGTGCGATCCAGTGCTCGTTGAGGCTGCGCTCGTCGAGATCGCCCGCAAGCTCGAGGCGGACAATCGAGGCATCCAATTGCGCGAGGTGGCTGGCGGCTGGCGGTTGTTCACGCATCCCGCCTACCATGACGTCATCGAGAAATACGTGCTGTCGTGGGATACGCGCAAGCTTTCGGCGGCGGCCATGGAAACGCTTGCCATCATCGCGTATACGCAGCCCGTCACGCGCGCAGGCGTGGCGCAGGTGCGCGGGGTGAACTCGGATAGCACCGTGAGCAGTCTCGTCGAGAAGGGTCTCGTACGCGAAATGGGAACCTCTGATGCGCCGGGCAATCCCACTTTGTATGGAACGACGCGCGCCTTCTTGGAGCGGTTCGGTCTGCGCTCGACCAAGGACCTTCCCGATCTTGCCGAATTCGCTCCCGACGAGGAAACGCGGCGCCTGATAGCTGAGCGCCTGTCAGCTACCCGTGTGGCCCCCGAGGTGTCCGAAGAGGCAGCAGCGCTCATGGCCGAACAGATGCTCGAAGAGGATATGGATGCTCAGATGCAGGATGCCATCGCAGCTACGCTGGGTGTGGTGGATAAGATAGACTTCGACGCGCTCTCGTTCGATTTCGATCAAGAATGATGCGCCTCTCCCGATATCTGGCCCGCTCTGGTGCGGCATCACGCCGGGCGGCCGAGCGCCTGATCGACGAGGGGCGCGTTTCGGTCAATGAAGAGGTCGTTCGTCAACAAGGGGTCAAGGTTGACCCGCTGCATGATGAGGTGCGGTTGGATGGGCAGCTTCTCAAGCTTCCCGCAGAGCAGATGACGCTCATGCTGCACAAGCCAGCGGGATATGTGACCACCATGGACGATCCGCAGGGGCGGCCCACGGTGGCTGAGCTTGTGCCACTCGACGCGTATCCGTCGCTGTTTCCCATCGGGCGCTTGGATCGAGACACCACGGGGCTGCTCTTGTTCACGACCGATGGCGATCTGGGCAATGCGCTCGCGCATCCGAGCCATGCGGTGGATAAGCACTATCGTGCGCGCATCGATGCGCCTTTGGGCTCGCGCGCGCTCGATCGGCTGCGGCGTGGTGTCGATCTTGATGGGCGCATGACGGCTCCGGCGCGCGTGCAGATGGTGGAGCGTGGCGCGCATCCGGTGTATGCCATCACCATCCACGAGGGGCGCAATCGTCAGGTGCGGCGCATGTTCGAGACGGTAGGCGCATCGGTGATAGAGCTGCATCGGGCGCAGATCGGTCCGCTTTCGCTGGGAGATGTGCCTTGCGGGTGCTGGCGGGAGTTGACGTCGGCCGAGGTTGATGCGCTCGTCGGGCGCTAAGCATCGTGGCGAGCAAGTATCTGCGCGCGTGCGCGCGCATGTTGCTACAATGAAGAGCATCAGCAAGGGAAAGGTTCTTCAAAGCGTGCCAGACATGACAACAGATCAGAGAAAAGCGCCGTTCGATGCGGTGGTCGTCGTAGGACTGGGGTTGATCGGTGCCTCTTTGACCGCAGCGCTGAGGAAGGCGTATCCCGGCCTTGTCATCTTCGGGGTCGATACCGATGGGCGCTCATGTGTGGTGGCGCAAGAGCGCGGCTGGGTTACCGAGGCGAGCCGTCCTGATGATCCAGCATTCTGCCGTTTTTTGGCAGAGAAGGCCGACTTGGTGGTGCTCGCGACGCCGGTTGCCGCGGTAGATGAGTACATGAGCTTGTTGGCACAGACTGGCTATGCGGGCGTGTTGACCGATACGGTATCAACGAAAGCTCACCTGATCGAGGCAGCTTCCGAGCTGTTGCCCGACCCTTCGATCTACGTTCCCGGGCACCCCATGGCAGGGTCGGAGAAGGCGGGCGTCGACAGCGCGCGCTCCGACCTCTATGAAGGGGTGAACTGGATACTGTGTCCTGACGAGACCACCGATCCCGATGCGTTCCAGAAGCTCCATGAATTGATCTGCGGCATGGACGCGCGCGTGGTGTCGCTGCCGCGCGAGGTCCACGACGATGCGGTGGCCATCGTGAGTCATGTGCCCCATATGGTGGCAAGCGCGCTGATGCAGCTCGCGCTCGCGCATGTGGACGAAAGCAGATCGCTTCTGCGTTTGGCTGCGGGCGGGTTCAAGGACACCACGCGGGTGGCGGCTGGTTCACCTGAGCTGTGGTGCGGTATCGCCTTCGACAACGCATCTGCGCTTGCCGCAGGGCTTGACGAGATGGAAGGCATCCTGTCGCAGCTGCGCGAGACGCTCGAATCAGGCGACAAGCCCGCCTTCACGCGATTGCTCTCCACGGCAGCCGAGGCGCGTCGGCAGCTGCCTGCCGCCTGGGTGCCTGGCTCCGATAAGCTGATCGAAGTGCGCATTCCCATGGTCAACCGCACCGGCGTGGTAGCCGAGGTAACTACGATCGCCAGTTCGGTCGGTTGCAATATTCAATCCATCGAGATAGATCATGTGTCCGAAGGTAACGCCGTGTTGAGTCTCGTCCTGACCGACGAAGGCGATATCGGACAGCTCTCCTATAAGTTGATAGACGCTGGTTATGCCGTGTCGTTTAGTCCTCTGTCCCCAAAGGAGCACAGTCATGTCGAATAAAACGACCATCGAACCCCTGCAGGGTCCTTTGAGCGGAACTGCACGGGTGCCGGGCGATAAATCCATCTCGCATCGTGCAGTGCTGTTCTCAGCCATGGCCGAGGGCACCTCGCACATAAGCGGCGTGCTCGATTCCGAGGACGTGCGCTCGTCCATCGCAGTGGTGACCCAGTTGGGCGCAGTCGTTGATCTGGAGCCGTGTGAAGACGGATCGCTCGCAGGCACGGTGCGCGGCTGGGGGCAGGCAGGCCCGACGCAGCCGGATGCGCCCCTTGATTGCGGCAATTCTGGCACCACCGCGCGTCTTCTCATGGGCATGCTGGCGCCCTGGCCCATTCAGGTGACGTTGACCGGCGATGATTCGCTGCGCCGTCGCCCTATGCGTCGCAACACGGCGCCGCTCATGAAGATGGGCGTGCAATTCAAGCCCGCCGAGGCGGACCATCTGCCCATCACGGAGACGGGAACAGCCGACCTGCGCGCGATCACCTACGACGCGCCCATGGCATCGGCCCAGCTCAAGACAGCGGTGCTGCTCGCGGGCCTCTATGCTCACGGTACCACCACGCTGAACGAACCTGCACCGTCGCGCAATCATACCGAGCTGATGCTGCCTGAATACGGAGTGCCTACCACCGCCGGAACGCGCGTTGCCGAGGTGAGCGGTCCTGCCGTGATGCATGCATGCGATCTGCATGTGCCCGGGGATGCTTCCTCGGCCGCATTCCTGGTAGCGGCTGCGCTGCTCAAGCGAGGGAGCAGCGTCCGCATCGAGGGCGTTTCGCTGAACCCGGCGCGCATCGGTTTCGTGCGCACGCTTGAGCGCATGGGCGCCGACATCGCCGAGCACGTTGAGGGACACGAGGGCAAGGAGCCCTTCGGAAGCATCGATGTGTCCTTCACTGCTAGCTTGCACGGCTGTGAGGTGCCCGCTCAGCATTTCGCTTCCATCTTGGATGAGGTGCCGGTGTTGGCGCTCGTGGCGGCGCACGCGCGCGGCGTGACGGTGTTCAAGGGCGTGGCAGAACTGCGGGCGAAGGAGACCGACCGCATTCAGGCCATCATGGAGGGCTTGGAGAAGCTGGGTATCGATGTGTGGGAAGAGGGGGATAATCTCTACATTGAGGGCGATCCCCACCTGCGCGTCCCTGAGGGCCTTACGTTCGACTCGAAGGGCGACCATCGCATTGCCATGACCTGGGCTTTGGTGGGGCTGTGCGGAGAGGCGTCCGTTGCGGTGGATGATTTTGCTGCGGTCGCGGTGAGCTATCCCAATTTTCTGACCGATGTTGAGAGCATGGTGCGCGCATGATCGTGGCAATAGATGGGCCGTCTGGCGCTGGCAAGTCGAGCGTGGCGAAGGCGTGCGCCAAGCAGCTGGGCTTTTCGTGCTTGGATACCGGTGCGATGTATCGCGCTCTTGCTTGGTTGGCCCTTGAGCGCGGCGTGTCGCTTGATGACGATGCGGCGCTGGGGAAACTCGCGTGCACGTGCACGATAACGTTCGGCCATGTCACGGGCGATCCGGTTCCGCGAAGCGTGTCGATCGATGGTCGTGAGGTGACCGATGATATTCGCACCGCCCGCATCGATAAGGCGGTAAGCCCCGTGTCCGCTGCGCCCAGCGTGCGTAAGGCCATGCTCGAGCAGCAACGGCGCATCGGCCTGAACGGAGATTACGTCGTAGAGGGGCGCGATATCGGTACGGCGGTATTCCCGGATGCGGAGCTGAAGGTGTTCCTGACGGCATCGCCGGAAGAGCGTGCGCATCGGCGCGTACGACAAAACGCCGATCGCGGCGTGGGGTCCATCGATTATCCCGAGGTGCTCGCCGACATCGTGCGGCGTGACGAGTGCGATTCGAGCCGCGCAACGAATCCGCTTCGCCCTGCCGATGATGCCATACATATCGACTCCACCGATCGCTACATCGAGGATATCATCGCGCAGATCGTCGAGATGGCCCGCCACACCCAGGAGGTGCTGCGCTAAATGGGGCTTATTCTGCCATATGAGAAGATGTGGGACATGCCGCTTGGGGGCACCTCCTCCGACAAGCAGATCCCTCATTGGTTCGGCAATCTTGCGTATGTGGTCGTCGGTGGCGTGTGCAAGGTGCTGTTCCGGTATCGCGTCGATGGTCGGGAGAACCTGCGCGGCTTCTATGATGAATGCGGCGTGGTGGTGGTCTGCAACCATACGTCGTTTTTGGATGTGGCGTTCATCTATCTTGCAGCGCGGACGAAGCAATGGGTGCGCCTGATCGGGCGCGAATCGCTTTTCGATAATGCGCACGGGCTGGTCGGGCAGATTCTCTCGCGCGTGGGCGCGTTTCCCATCAAGCGCGAATCCGCCGATCGCACTGCCATCAAACGCGCGGCGCGCATGCTCAAGAATCGTGAGCTGGTGGGCATCTTGCCCGAGGGTACGCGGCGCGGCAAGGGAACCATGGAGCCGAAGCTGCATTCGGGTGCGGCGTTCATCGCGCGCATGGGCAAGGCGCCGCTGTTGCCCATGACGGTGCGCAATGCCGAATACGTCAAGCAAAAGGGCCAGCGCATTCGGTTTCCGAAGATCACCGTTGAGTACGGCACCCCCGTGCTCTTAGAGGATTTCGACTTCTTGCCCAAAGAGGATCGCTTGGATGGGTGCACTTGGTATGTGATGCGCGAATGCTTCGCGCTCTCGCAGCGCATTCCTGCACACGAGGTGGACATGGTCTCGCTGTTTCCCGATTCCAAGGATTTCTCCGCCGCGTTCGCGCACCATCCCGTTCCGCATCGCACGACCGCTGAGGTGGTGGAGCGTATCCGTGCTTCGCGTGAGGAAGGGGTCTCCTCCGAGAAGGATGCAGACCGATGAAGGTCGTGCTCGCCGATCATGCCGGAGCCTGCTATGGCGTGCAGCGCGCGCTCGATCTTGCCGATGCAGCGCTGCGCGAGGACGAGACAGCCTATACGCTCGGGCCTCTTATTCACAATCCGCAGGTCGTGGCCAGCTTGGCACAGCGCGGCGCCCGTGTGGTCGAGCAGGCCGATCAGGTGGATGGCGGCACGGTGATCGTGCGCAGCCACGGCGTGACTCCGCAAGAGCGAGCCGAGCTTGAAAGGCGGGCCGAGAAGGTCGTCGATGCTACCTGTCCGCATGTGGCGCGCGCGCAGAAGGCTGCCGCAAAGCTCGCGGAGCTTGGCTGCGTGCTGGTCGTGGGCGAGCCGGGGCATCCTGAGGTAGCCGCGTTGCGCGAGTACGCCCGAGCGGCGGGTGCGCGGGTGCATGTGGTGCTCGACCCAGCTGATCTGCCCGCCGATCTACCCGCGTGCGTGGGAGTGGTGGTGCAGACCACGCAGCGCGCAGAGACGCTGCGTGCGGTGATGGACGCTCTTGAGCAGCGCGGTATTCGCACTCAGGTGAAGGACACCATCTGCGCTGCGACCACCGAGCGTCAAGCTGCCGCCGAGAAGTTGGCAACGCAGGTGGATGCGATGGTGGTCATCGGGGGCAAGAACTCGTCGAACACCACGCGTTTGGCGGAGATATGCGCTCTGCATTGTTCGCGCACCTTTCACGTGGAGTCGGCTGCCGAGGTGCATGCCGCGCTCTTCGCAGACGGCGACACCGTAGGGGTGACGGCCGGTGCGTCAACGCCCGAGGATCAGATAACGAGCGTCGTGAACGCGCTCCGAAGGCTTTGACGATTTCTGCCGCGTCGCGCGCAGCTCGGAAGAGCACCC
>NZ_CALPCC010000023.1 GCF_943192905.1 Adlercreutzia murintestinalis
TATTCAATCACCATCGCGTTGCCACCTGCAACCCCTCCGACACAATCTCCATATTTGATTTTGCGAGAGCGCGGCCGGATACTTCTCGTACTAAGTGCGATCCCCAACCCATTTCTTTCAGAGTAACCGCGACGGATCGCGTTAAGTTTGAAAGCTTTCCCTGATAGAGACGCTATGCCTCCTTCACGCTATTGTCTATCTCGCCCAATGGTAGATCACAGCGAAGAGAAGGAGGCGCTATGCAAAAGTACACGCAACTAGGTCTTGCAGAAAGGCGCGCGATCGAAGAATCGCACGGATGCGAAAGGGTGCCCGGCGATGGTAGGTCCGTCGCGCAAATCCCTCAAGCCGATCAGCAACTCAGCGGCGCTTCGAGAACATCTTCACCGGTTGCGCGCACAGCACCGCCGCCACAACCTTGACCACATCAGGCACGATGAAGGGGGCTGCTGCTGCCATGAAGGCAACCTCCGGGCTGGTGCCCGTTACCATCATGTACTGCGCCCACCCCACGATGTAGGCGACCGCGCTGAAGATCAGACCCGCCACCACTTCCAGACCACACGGCATCAAATTGGCGCGGAAGCGCTGCCAGGCGGTCATGCGAGCGCGCTCGGCCGGGTCGGGAAAGCGGGTGCCGTTCGGGTCGTCCGTATCGGCGTACGTATGCAGGACATGCAGGACCAATACCGCCAAGATGACGCCCAACAGATACCCGATGAGAAAGCCGCCCGTTGGGCCCATGAGCACGCCGATACCACCGCGCATGCCGCTGAACACGGGCACGCCCACCGCGCCGAGCGCCAAATACGCCGCCACCGCAGCAATGGCCTCACCGGGGCGCAGCACGCAGATGATGAACGGTATGGCGAACATCTGCAACGTGAAGGGCACCGGCCCGATGGGAATAGTGAACCAGGAGCATACCGCAATGAGCGCCGTGCTGAGACCGACGAGCGCGCACGACCGTGCACGGCTACGGGCCAAGGACGACGTGGATTTCTCCTGTTGCAATTTGGATTTTTCCATTGTATGAGTCTACTAAAAGATGACCATTATTGTCAACGTTACCAGCAACGCCGCGCGCGATAGTGGTGCCATCCGCACGCTGAACGCTCACGGTCATGCCCGTGAGCGCCGCGTGGGCGTTGTATTCGTCAACGAAGGCCGAGAACGCATCGCGCGTCCAGCGTGGATAGAGCACGGCAAGCTCATCCAGAATAGCCGCGCGCACGCGCGCGATATCGGGCAGCGTCTGCCCTGGGCCCTGCGCGCAGAGGTCTTGAAGATAGGCAGCGGTGTTCTTGCCCCCCACCTCTGGCGCTGCCGCTGGGCGCACCACGTTCACGCCGATACCCACGCAAAGGGCGCCCGCATGTTGCTCCAAGGAGATGCCGCAAAGCTTCTGGAATAAAGCAGGTTGGCCCAAGGGAGTCAGCGAGGGTTTTTGCAGTGCCTCAGATTCGCGTGAAGAGATGCCGAAGCGTACTTCGGTACGTGAGGCATTTCTGGAGCGCGAAGGTGAGGTGCTGCGGAAGCCCGCAGCGTCGGCATCTCCGCTTGTTCCGCTCGGACAAGCGGAGCATACAACATCGTTGGGCCATTTCACGCGGATGTCGGGGACGCTCGCAGTGGGCACATCGCTCGCAGCGATCTCATCGCTGGCAGGAAGATGCACGCTGCTCCCTTGCGGATCACCACGGTCCGCATCGCCACCGCAGACCGCTACGAGCGCACGTCGCACCGCCAGCCCCACCACCAAGCTCAGCGTGGGCAGCTGCGCAACAGCCACATCAGGGCGCAGCAGCACCGACAGATACAAGCCGCCCTGCGGGCTCTTCCACGCGCGGCCCTGCCGCCCGTACCCGCCCGTCTGCACGCGCGCGCAGACCGCCGTGCCTTCGGGCGCGCCCTGTTCGATGGCTTGCTTGATCAGCGTATTGGTAGAGCCGACCTCGTCATGCTCGCTCAGATGGAATGTCAGCCGATCTTCCATGCGCGGCCCACCCGCTCATCTTCCGGCACCGATGCCAGCGGCGTGCCATCGGCCAGCACGTGCCCTGGCAGCATCTCGCACACCGGCTTCACCACGAAATCGCGCTCGGTGGCGCGCGGGTGCGGCAGCTGGAGGTCGTCGGCGGCGAAAGCGTACATCTGATAGTCTACGATATCGATATCGAGCGTACGCGGGCCGTTCTCACGCTCGCGCACGCGCCCGAGCGAATCCTCGATGCGATGCAGGTAGTCCAACAGCTCGCGGGGCGGAATGCCACTGCGCAGCAGCAGCGCCGTGTTCACGAAGACGTCCTGGTCGGTCATATACGCCGGTTCACTCTCGTAGAACGACGCCATATCGATGATCTGCGAATCGGGCAACTGGCAGAGCTGGCCGACCGCATGATTGATCTGCGCCATCTTCGCTTCCTGCTCTTCGCCCGGCTCGGCCACCAACGCCACGTTCGATCCCAGCGACAGGATGACGAAGGGCCGCAGCTGCGCCAGCATGGTGGCCGTTTCGCGCACGTTATGCGTGCGCACGACCGACGCGCCCAACTCGCACGCCATCAGCGCCTCCACCGCCGAGACGGCATCGCGCGCCTTCGGGTCAGGGTCGTCGATCTTGTATGCGTGCGCGAGGAAGCTCTTGCGGGAGACCGCCGCCATGACCGGGAAACCCAGCCGCACGAACTCGTGGATGTTGCGCATGAGCTCGATGGTCTGCTGAGGCGTTTTGCCGAAACCCGGGCCCGGGTCCACGCAGATGCGCTCATGCGCGATGCCCGCAGCCATGAGCGCCTCGGTGCGCTCGCGCAGCCAGGTGCGCACTTCATCCACCACGTCAACGTAGTGGGGGGCATCCTGCATAGTGTCGGGTGTGCCCTGCATGTGCATGACCACCAGTCCTGCGTCGCACGCGCGCGCCACCTCCACCATGGCCGCATCGCGAAAGCCCGACACATCGTTGATGATGGACGCCCCCGCCTCCACCGCACGACGAGCCACCTCGGCATGGCGCGTATCGACCGACACGCAGATGCCTTCAGCGGCCAAGCGCGCCACCACATCCCCGATGCGCGCCCATTCCTCCGCAGGCTCCACCTCAAGAGCACCTGGGCGCGTGGACTCGCCACCCACGTCGATAATGGCGGCGCCCTCGGCGATCATCTGATGCGCATGAGCCAGCGCCGCATCCGCGCCGACGAAATCGCCGCCGTCACTAAAGGAATCAGGCGTGATATTCAGTACGCCCATCATGATGGGCGTACTGGTGTCAAATTCGTATGTGCCGCAATGCCAGATCACTGGTCGTCCTTCGACGAATCATTCGTCTTCGTGCCGTACGGATCAGCATATGGATCAGGATGCGGGTCGGGCGCCGCAGGCGTGGAATCCATCAGGTCCTCGCGGCGTATCTCGGCATCCACTTGCTGCTGAGTGGGCATATCGGACAGATCGGCGCCCGTTGCTGGCGGCCGGTACGGGCCGTTCGCGTCCTGATCGCCCGGCTCCACGCGCTCGTTGCGCCAGTTCGGGTCGGCCAGCTGCTCGCTAGCGCTCTGAGACTGCGCCTGCTCCTGTGGCCCCGCGATGGGCGGAAGCTCCACGTTCGCCATGCCATCGGCATGCGGATCGTTGGGATGCTGCCGCACCGGCAACCGCCCTGCTGTATCCGTGCCCGCCAGTTCCGGATGCTCTTCGGCATCCTTCGCGCGCGCAGCCGCTTCCTCAGCGTCATGGCGCGCTTGTATCTCGTGCTCGTGCGCCAGGTACTCGTCCCACTTGTTATCGAGCAGCGCCTGGCAGGCCTCGCCTTCCACCGTTTCGCGCTGCAGCAGCACGCTGGCCATCAGATGCATCTGATCGGCATGCTCGGTCAGCACCGCATAGGCCCGATCGTGCGCCTCGCGCATGATCTTGGACACCTCGTCGTCGATGCGCCGCGCCGTTTCGTCGGAGTAGTCCTGCGTATTGCCGTAATCGCGGCCCAGGAACACCTCGTGGTTGGGCTGGCCGAACACCTGCGTGCCCAGCGGGCTCATGCCGTACTGGGTGACGATGGCGCGCGCCATCTTGCTGGCGCGCTCAAGGTCGTTGCTGGCGCCGGTGGTGATGTCGTCGCAGAAGATCTCTTCGGCCACGCGGCCACCCAAGAACACCGCCAGCTCGTCCTTCATCTCGGACAGGCTGTTGAGCACCTTGTCCTCGTCGGGGATGGACAGCGTGTAGCCCAGCGCGCGGCCACGGCTGATGATGGAAATCTTGTGCACCGGATCGCCGTGATCGAGCAGATGCCCCACCAGCGCATGCCCGCTCTCGTGATAGCTGATGATGCGCTTCGTATCGGCATTCATCACGCGGCCCTTGCGCTCCGGCCCCGCGATCACGCGCTCGAGCGACTCGTTCACCTCGCGCATGGTGATGATCTTCTTGTTCTTGCGCGCGGTCAACAGCGCCGATTCGTTCATGAGGTTCGCCAGGTCGGCGCCCGTGAAGCCCGGTGTGATCTTCGCGATGGCCTCAAGATTCACATCGCTACCAATGGGCTTATCTTTGCTGTGCACCTCAAGAATGCGCTGACGCCCCCGCACGTCAGGGGTATCCACCACGATCTGACGGTCGAAGCGCCCGGGGCGCAGCAGCGCCGGGTCCAGCACGTCGGCGCGGTTGGTGGCCGCGATCAGTACCACGCTCTCAGTGGCGTCGAAACCGTCCATCTCCACCAGCAGCTGGTTCAGCGTCTGCTCACGCTCGTCGTGGCCGCCGCCCAGACCTGTGCCGCGCTGGCGACCCACCGCGTCGATCTCGTCGATGAAGATGATGGATGGCGCCGATTCCTTCGCGTCCTTGAACAGGTCGCGCACGCGGCTGGCGCCCACGCCCACGAACATCTCCACGAAGTCAGAGCCCGATATGCTGAAGAACGGCACGCCCGCCTCGCCAGCCACCGCGCGCGCCAGCAACGTTTTACCCGTGCCCGGAGGCCCCACCAGCAAGCAACCGCGCGGGATCTTCGCGCCGATGCTCTGGTACTTCTCGGGGTTCGCCAGGAAGTCCTTGACCTCCTGCATCTCTTCCACCGCCTCGTCCACGCCTGCCACGTCGCTGAACTTCACGTCCGGGCGTTCCTCGGTGGTCTTCTTCGCCTTGTTCTTGCCGAAGCTCATCTGCGAGTTGTTCGCCTTCTGCATCTGGCTGAAGAAGAAGAACAGCAGCGCGCCGATCAACAGGATGGGCAGCAGTGTGGTCAACACCGAAAGCCAACCGCTTGGCAGCGTGATCTGATACTGCACCTGCGGGTGCTCCGCCAGAATGGAGCCCAGCGAATCGGCGCCTACGTATACGCTGGAATAGTTGCGCTCGGTGCCGAGCGGTTTGGTTTCCAGGTCGGTGGTGCTGATGCCGCCCAGCTTCGCGCCTTCCGCATCGCGCTGCTCGGCCATCAGCGCGTTCATGGCGTCAAAGGCCTGATTGAACGCCTCGGCGATTCCCGCACCGGCGGTTGCCGCCGGATAGTACTTGCCGTTGACCGTGTAATCGCTGGCAGCGTAAGTGACCGACGTCACGCGATCCTGCTCGAGCGCCTGCACGAATTCGCCGGTCTCGAGCGTGTCGGTGGTCTGCCCTGCGCCCATGTTCATGAACTGGGCGCCCACAAACACGGCCACCATGAGCAGCACGACCACCAAGATGATGGTAGTGCGCTGCTGGCTTGGATCGGGCTTGCCGCCTTTCGGGACACCCGGTTTCTGCGGTTTATTCTGATCGTCTGGCATGCTCTGCGTTTTCCTGTTCTTCTTTCCGCATCATGTGTATATCTCGGGTTTCAGAATGCCGATGTAGGGAAGGTTGCGATAGCGCTCCGCGTAGTCGAGCCCGTAGCCCACGATGAACTCGTCAGGCGCCTCGAACCCCAGATAGCGCACCTCGAGCGGCGCTTGCCCTTCATGCTGCTTGCGCACGAGAGCGGCTATCTGGATGCTGGCGGGCTCGCGCGAGAGTAGGTTCTTGCGCAGATAGTTGAGCGTCAGACCGGTGTCCACCACGTCTTCCACGATGATGACGTGGCGCCCTTCTATCTGGCAGCCCAGGTCTTTCTGGATGCGCACCGTGCCGCTTGAGGTGGCGCCGTCGCCATAGCTGGAAACGCACATGTAGTCCATTTCCACCGGCAACTGCACAGCGCGCGCAAGGTCGGACATGAACATGGCCGCCCCACGCAACACGCCCACCATGACGATCTGATCCCCGCGCGCTACCAGCGACGCATAATCGGCCGTGATGGCAGCCCCGAGTTCGGCCACGCGCTCGGCGATCTGGTCTTGGCTGTAGAGCTGTCGCGAAATATCGTTGTGCACTGCCGTTCCCTTCGCATTCATAGTAAAGACCAAGTTTACCATTTCGCACGGCAGGTTTTTTAACGCACGGATGACGAACACGTGCAAACTCCGCATCAAGAAGCGAGCGGGGCATGAGCGGGCCGAACGCGACCATGCTGCGACGTTCGCGCGCGCACGTCGGACGCGCCTTTTGACCTACTGCCCCTTGAGATCGGGAAACTCGCGCAGAAGGCGCTCGACGGGAAGCCCCACGATGGTGTCATAGGCGCCCTCGTAGCGCTCCACCAGCGCGCGGCCTTCGCCCTGGATGGCGTAGGCACCGGCCTTGTCGAAGCTCTCGCCCTGTTTGAGATACTCGGCGATCTCGTCGTCGGTCAGATCGCGGAACACCACCGTGCTCGCATCGGTGAAGGTGCGATAGCCCATGGAGACGTTCTCAACATCGGGCGCGGCCAAAAGCCACACCGACACCGCCGTGATCACCTGATGCGGGCCGCCGGAGAGGTAGCGCAGCATGGCCTTCGCGTCGTCTAGGTTGCGCGGCTTGCCCAGCACCGCATCGCCTTTCACCACCATGGTGTCGGCGCCGATGACCGCGAACATGCCGGTGGGCTTTTCGGCAAGCAGCTCCTGCATGACCGCGCCCGCCTTGCGTTCGGCCAGCTTCTTGGCGGCTTCCTCGGGCTGCGAGAGCTCATCAGGCGTCAGCGCCTCGTCCACCTTCGCGTGCGGCGTGCGCACAGTGAACGCCACGCCCGCCTCCTGCAGCAGGTCGCGCCGTCGCGGGCTGCCGCTTGCCAGTATCACGTTGAGCTTCTCGTCCATAGCCTCTACCTCTCGCCTGGGGCGTATCCTCTTGCGGCATTCTAGCGGATGCGGCTGTCCTCACCGCTCCACAGCCAGAACATCGCCTTCAACGCACAGGAATCCTTCGCGCGCCAGGTCTCTCACGATGGAATCGAACAGGTCATCCTCCACCGGGCCGCGGCCGCGCGCCGCCTCGGCGGCATCCAGCAGCTCCTTCGCCGCTGCGCGCGCAATGCCCGCAGATGCATCCAGCACGATGCGCACCAGCTCGGCGCGCTTCTGCCGACGCGATCCCTCGAAGGCGGACTGCCGCGCGTACGTGGTGCTCGCGCGCGTGGGGTTCACGCCGCTGCGCTTGAGGGCCGCACCATAATCGAGCAGCGCGTAGTTCCACCCGCGCGGATCAGGCGTGTCGGCCGCGTCGGCCATGTACGGGACCAGGTCAGCATCGGGCACCTTGTTCGCATTGGGAAAGAGCTCATGGATGAACACCGCGCGCACGTTCGTCTCCACATAGACCGCTGGCTGCTGATAGGCGAACGCCAGCACGCCCGCTGCGGTTGCCGGGCCCACGCCTGGCAGCGCCACCAGCTCGTCGAAGCTGCGCGGCAGCTCATGGGCGCCCGTAGCCGCCACCTGTTCGGCGGCGCGCTTCAAGGCGAGCGCTCGGCGGTTATACCCCAGCCCCTGCCAGAGCGCGAGCACCTGCGCCGTGCTGCCCTCCGCCAGCGCGTGCACCGTGGGGAATTCCTCCAAGAAGCGCGTCCAGTAACGCTCTACGCGCGCCACCTGCGTCTGTTGGAGCATCACTTCCGACACGAGCACCGCATATGCATCGTCGATGCCACGCCAAGGCAGATCGCGTCCGTGCTCGACGCCCTCTTCCCACACGCGCGCCACGAACGCCTCGCGGGTCATCTCCCCGCATGGCCAGAGCGCTTCGTTGCGGCGCACGCGATACGCATCCTTTGCCATGGCGCCTCCTTCCCTTGTGCCCATCATGCCAGATAATCTCGAAAAGCGCGAAGGTGCCACGAGCGCGACTCACCTCAAAGCCGCACCTCAACATCGAGCGGCGCTTCGCGCATGCATCGCTGCGGCAGGCAGCGCCCCCCCCCCTCTCTTTCTTCTTTCCTCCACGCTCCCTGCAACAACGCCCTTGGTTGACTGCGACGTTACGGCTCGGCAATGGTCGCGAAGCGAACGGCTCTTCCACCCACCGCCGCGCATGGAAAATCCTACGCTTGAGAAGCGGTGAGCGGGTGAGCGCCATTCTGCCATTCTGCGCACACGAGCACCGCACGAGGTTCAAGCTGGAAACGGGAGGCATACGATGAATCTGGTCCGCATATCGCCGCACAGGACGCGGCTCGTTAGGGCCGTTTACGCCATTACCCTTGCAATAGCGTGCGCCTGTATGGTGGCGGCTCCCTCTGCCTGCATTCAGGCCGAGGCTGACACCATCTTCGCGAGCGGCAGCGGCACCAGTAGCGACCCATACCGCATCTCGAACACCGACGAGCTTCTTGCGTTCCGCGACTCCGTGAATGCGGGAACCAACTACGCAGGCGAGCAAATTGCCCTGACCGCCGATCTGAACATCAGTGGCACCGAGTGGATTCCCATCGGTTTCTCCACGCGCTCAGGAAGCGGCGTGACCGGCACGAGCACCCCCTTCGCGGGCACCTTTAATGGAAACAACCACACCATAATCGGACTTACCATCACCACGGCAGGCAGTTCGTCGATCAACACTAATCGCACGCTCGGCCTGTTTGGTGCCGTGATGGGTGGTACCGTGCAAAACCTCCTACTGACCGACGTGAATCTGAATGCACCAACCTCTGAACTTGCGGGCGGCGCGGTGGGGCTGCTCGGCAGCGGCGGTACCGTATCGGGCGTGCAGGTTTCCGGTTCGGTGCAGGCGCTCTGCGGGTGCGGTGGCATCGTGGGGCGCATGACCGCCGAAGGCACCATCACCTCATGCGTGAACGCCGCTTCCGTCACCGCAACCGGTGGTACGGGCAACTGCGGTGGCATCGTGGGTGCGGCGTATTATTCTCCCGAAGGAAGCCTGATGACCATCACCGACTGCGTCAATCGCGGTACCGTGCGCGGACTCAATGACGCCGGTGGCATCGCGGGGCTGTGCTGTGCGTTCGTGTCGGGATGCACCAACGAAGGCGCTGTGATCGGGTCAGGATATGCTACGGGCGGCATTGCGGGAGAGATGAAGAACCGCGGGTGCATCATCCATTGCACGAATAGCGCTGCCGTGAAGAACGAATCAGACGCCAGTCCCTACGGCACCGGCGGCATCGTGGGCTGGGTGCGTTACGACGGCGCGGCACCCGCCTATGCGCTGAGCGCGCCGATCGACATCGCCGACAACCTCAACACGGGCACGGTGAGCGCCATGACCGGCGTGGGCGTCGGCGGTATCGCGGGCACCTTGTACAGCGCGGGCACCGTGACCGGAAACGAGAACCGTGCCGCATCGCTTGACGGAAAGCAGTTCATTGGCGGCATCGTGGGCAACCTGCAAGACCAAGGCGCATCGTCGCTGCCCGCTGCGGTGCCGGAAGGCGCGCACGTGGTAAACAACGTATCAACGACGCCTCTCTCATCCATGAGCGGCTCGCTCGCCGATCGCTACGCCTACAACAACGATGCAAGCCTGTTCACGGTGCAAGGCAACGGGCCTGCGTGGGTGGCGCAGCGCTCATCGACCGGCGGCACGCCGTATGCCTCGCTCGCCTACGCCATGGCGGGCGCCGCAGACGGCGACACCATCACCCTGGTTGCCGACTCTGCCGAAACGGGCATGCTGGCAGCGCAAGCGGACATCGACACCACCATCGATCTCAACGGATGCGACATCGCCTTCACACCGAACAGCGGCATCTCCGCTACGGGCGACACGGTGACCATCACGGGCACCGGTGATGTGTACACCCGTAATGCCGATGGCATGATCACCACAACGCCCGTGCCGTTCATCACGGAACCGGGGGCTGACGGCACCGAAGGGCGCATCTTGCTCGAAGGCGGCACCTATCCCACCGACGTGGCCGCCTATGTGGCGCCGGGATACCAAGAACACACGCTCGAAGCGCCCAATGCGCTTGGCAATCGCTACGAGGTCGTGGCCGCGAGCACGCCCAATCAGCCGGGAAGCTCCAGCGGTTCTGGCTCCACTACGAACCCAAGCCAGCCGATGCGCCCCGTGAAGAGGCCGCTGCCGCTCAGGCAGCCCGGCGCCAGCGCGCCAGCAGCAACCCAGACGCGCGCACCGCAGGTGGCTTCAGGCGTGAGCATGCCACCACTATCGGACAATACGAGCACCTTCGCCCTTGCGCTGGCGCTGCTCGGTTCGGCAGGAACGATAACCGCAGCCGCGGCTGTCGTTCTGCGCAAGCGGCGCGAGCACGCAGCGTAGCCGGCGTGCCCGAACGCAACGCCCCGGCACGGTCGTGGGGCTTCGCTCCACTTCTACGAGCGTGTGGTCAACTCGTCTACGGACGGCAACCATATATTCAAATCAACCGAGGTGGGAATGCCCGGGATCGTGCCTGCGTTGGTGTACTGCCACAGAGCGAAGTCGAACGGCGCGCTCGGGTGGTCCACACCGTATTCGGCGAGCCAGAGCGGATACGCATCGCGCACGTTCTCATCCAGTTTCAACAGATCGCGCTGGTTTCCGTAGATCATAGCCCGATACCCCGCCGCAGCGATCTCTTCGCAAAATGCCACTACATTCTGCGAAAGCTGCGCACCTGACAGGTCGTTCGCTCGTGCGCCTTCGATGTTCACCGCTTCGTGGTCGTAGGCGATCGCCTGGATCGTGCAGCCGCGCGAGCGCACCTGCTGTACGCGATCGAGGGCATAGCGCGCCTCTTCCACCGCCTCATCTTGATTGAGGGCCTGCGAGAAAAAATATCCCGACACCGGAATGCGCGCGCCCGCCGCACCCATGCAGTTGGAGAAGAAACACTCGTCGGTGTCGAGCGCACCAACAGTAGCACCCCGATTCCCAATGCGCACGAACGCGAACTGCGGTGCCACGGTCGCGACAGCGGTCCAGTCGATCGCGCGTTGATGCTCGGACACGTCGATCCCCCATTGCGAGAGCACGACGCCGTTTTCGACATACGCCAAGCGCTCGCCATCGGGCACCAGACAGGCCCAATCATAGGGGCTCACATACGCCTGCTCACCCTCGCCGAACAGATCGCCGCAGCCCGTCATGGTGCCAAGCGCCACGCCGCCCAGCGCCGCTGCGCCCAACATGCCCAGCGCCTCGCGCCGCGTTATGGCCCTTTTCTCATTCATGCCAAAGATTGTATCAGCCGCCCGCCAGTTGCATACGCTCCGAGGCCGCCGCGAACGCGTTACGCGTTGGGATGCTCCGCGCTTCTCGCTCAGCACCCTTTCCGCCGCCGCCGATATTCTGCCATGGGCTCTACCAGCACGCCACGCTTGTTGGAACTGACCGCGAGGTCGCCTTGGATGTTCGCGGTGTAGCCGCTTCGGGGCACCCCTTCCGCGAAGGCAGCGAGCACCGCCTCGACCGATGCGGCATCGATGCGGGCGTCTTGCCCGAGCATTCCCTTGAGCAACCGATGCACCGCGCGCCGCTGCAATGGCGCAGGCGCGCCTCCGAACTCAGGCAGCAGCTTGAATCCCTGAGAGAGGGCGACCTCATCCCATGGGGCGCCATCCTCAGCAACGTGCGCATCTGCGCCTGCGGGAATCACCCTCTGCTGCACGAGTTCGACCGCCATCTCTTCCAGCATGTCGTCCTCATCGGCGATCAGGTCCATCGTGCGCGTGAGCACCTCTGGCATCTGCGCGTTCCACTTCACTGCCACCGGCACCATCTTGTGGCGCACATAGGCGCGGAAGCGGTCGGTGTGCGCGTTCGTGGCGTCTTCGCGCCAGAGCGCACCGGTGGCATCCTCCATCACCGGCAGCCCTTCGCCCTTGCGCGCGCGCAGATAGGCTCGCAGCTGCTCACGCGTGCAGTTGAGCAGCGGGCGCACCACCGGCCCGTTTTTGCGCTTCATGCTGCGAAAGCCGCCGGGCCCCGTGCCCACGATGGAGCGCATGTAGAAGTTCTCGATGCGGTCATCGGCAGTATGGGCGGTCACGATGCGGCCTTCTGCGAGCGGCACGCATTCGTGCTGACACAGGGACGCGAGCGCCTCGTTCGCTGCCAAATAACGTTCGCGGCGCGCCACCGCTTCCACATTGCTCCCACTGCGAGCCGCCTCGCCCGCCACATCAACCTCGCACACGAAACATGGAATGTCCAAGAGGCGCGCCAGACCTTCCACGAATTCCGCATCTGACGCAGCATCGACCCCGCGAAGCTGGTGATTCACGTGCAGCAGAGCAACCGGACCCAGCAACTCCTCATTGCGCGCACGGGCTGCCAAGTAGGTGAGCGCCGTCGAATCGCTGCCGCCCGACACCATCAGCAGCGCAGCATGGTCGGGCCCGAGCAGCCCTTCCATCTCCAGCAGCCCTTCCGCAAGCAGCCCCTCTGTTTTCATAATGTTGTCCAGATCGCATCCCATGGCTTCCTCCTGATGGTATTCTAGTATGGACAATATACAAGCACATGGCGAATCGAAAGGAACTCCATGGATCCCAAGGTATACGAGTTGATCAACGACCAGATCAACAAGGAACTCTACTCTGCGTATCTGTATCTGTCGTTCGCAGATTATTACGCAGACGCCGGTCTTGACGGCTATGCCAACTTTTACATGATCCAGGCGCAGGAAGAGCGCGATCATGCGCTGATCTTCCGCAAGTACCTGCTGGAAAACGACGAGATGCCGAAGCTGAAAGCCATCGATCAGCCGGACAAGACCTTCACCGATTTCGTGGGGCCCTTGAAGGCAGCGCTTGAGCATGAACAATACGTGACCGGCCTGATCAACGCCATCTATGCGGCAGCTGATGAGGTGAAGGACTACCGCGCCATGCAATTCTTGAAGTGGTTTATCGACGAACAGATGGAAGAGGAAGACACCGCGCGCGACATGATCACCAAGATGGAACTGTTCGGCGGCGATTCCCGCTCGCTGTTTGAGCTCAACCAGGAGTACGCAGGCCGCGCCTACCACGTGCCCAGCCCACTAGCTGCTGAATAAACACGCGCGCAACCACCTAAGCACACAGATTGTAAACTGTCGTTGCTGGAGCAACTGACAATTTACGAGTACCATAAGAGCCTTAAGTCCGCTTTTCAGCACGTGACGAGAGGCTCTTATGCTACAGCTCAACGATATTAGGAAATCCTACACCACAGGCGATTTCACTCAGGTCGCACTCGATGGCGTCTCCATCAGTTTTCGCGACAACGAGTTCGCCGCCATTCTGGGGCCGAGCGGTTCCGGCAAGACCACGCTGTTGAACATCATCGGCGGCCTTGACCACTACGATTCAGGCGACCTGCTCATCGACGGCGTATCCACCAAGGGGTACAAGGACCGCGACTGGGACACCTATCGCAACAACCGCATCGGCTTCGTCTTCCAAAGCTATAACCTGATCCCGCACCAAACGGTGCTGGCGAACGTGGAGCTGGCGCTGACGCTTTCAGGCGTAGGGCGCGAAGAGCGGCGCGAGCGTGCTGTGGCTGAGCTGAAGCGCGTGGGACTGGGTGACCACATCAACAAGAAGCCGAGCCAGCTCTCGGGCGGCCAGATGCAGCGCGTGGCCATCGCGCGGGCGCTCATCAACGACCCGGAGATCCTGCTGGCCGACGAGCCTACCGGCGCGCTGGACAGCAAGACCAGCGTGCAGATCATGGACCTGCTGACCGAGATCGCGAAGGATCGCCTGGTCATCATGGTCACGCACAACCCAGAGCTGGCCGACGAATACGCCACGCGCATCGTGAACCTGGCCGACGGGCACATTTTGGCCGACACCGACCCCTACGCGCCCACCCCTGACGAGCTCGCGCGCACCAGCAACAAGAAGGTTCGCCGCGCATCCATGAGCTTTCTGACGGCGCTCTCGCTTTCCTTCAACAACCTGATGACCAAGAAGGGCCGCACCATCATGACGGCCTTCGCCGGTAGCATCGGCATCATCGGCATCGCGGCCATCCTGTCGCTTGCCAACGGCGTGAACAACTACATCGCCAACGTGGAAGAAGAGACGCTTTCGGTATACCCGTTGCAGATAGACAGCACGGGCTTCGACATGACCACGCTGATGGCGAACAGCATGGGCATGGGTGGCGAGAGTGACGACGACGGTGATGCGGCGACTCAGACAGAAGCAACGGACGCGCAGGACGGCACCGATCTGCGCGAGACGAAGATGGTCACCAGCATGTTCGCCAGCGTAGAGAACAACGACCTGGCATCGTTGAAGGCGTACCTGGACGATAACGCGACTGAGATTGACCGCTACGCGAAATCGGTGCAGTACGAATACAACGTGGTGCCGCAGGTGTTCGATGCGAACACGAGCGATGGCGTGCGCCAGATCAACCCCGATACCACGTTCACCGCGATGGGGTTGGGCGGCACTGCATCGGGCAACGCGGCCCTCATGACCATGTCAACCGATATCTTCGCGTGCATCCCGGATGACCCGGCCCTCTACGAAGAGCAATACGAGCTGGTGGCAGGACACCTGCCCGAAGAATACAACGAGGTGCTCTTCGTGGTGGGCTCGCACGGCACGGTGCCTGACGTGGTGCTGTACGGGCTGGGGCTGCGCGACCACGACGAGATCGAGACGATGGTGCGCCAGTTCGTGGATGGCGACGAGGTGGTGGTGCCCGAGGACGTGATGGATATCAGCTACGAGGACATCATGGACGTGCGCATGAAGGTGGTGTGCTCGGCGCTGATGTACCAGCATGACGACCAACACGATGTGTGGGTGGACAAATCGGAAGACGAGGCGTTCATGAAGACGCTCGTGGACGGGGCGCCCGACCTGCGCATTTCGGGCATCTTGAAGGTGAAGGAGGACGCGAAGGCGCTGGCGCTGGGAACCGGCGGCATCGGCTACACCACCAAGCTGACCCAGCATCTCATCGAAGAGGCGGGGGCCACCCAGATCGTACAGGAGCAGCTGGCCGAGCCGTCCATCGACGTGTTCAATGGCCGCTCGTTCGCTGAGCAGGAGGACGAAGGCCCCGAGTTCGATATGGGCTCGCTATTCACCGTTGATACCGGGGCGCTGCAATCGGCCTTCACGTTCGACACGAGCAAGCTGCAGCTCGACCTCAGTTCGCTGAACATCAACTTCAACTCATCCAGCCTGCCGCAGCCCGAGATCGACTTCAGCAAGATGGATGCCCAAGCACCTGGCGGCGAAGGTCAATCAGGTGCGAGCGGCGATGCGGGCATGCAGGTGAACCAGCAGGTGGCATCGCAGATGGTCGGCAAGCTGATGGAGGGCTTCATGCAAGCGCACCCGGTGCCCACCGAGTGGACGCGCGCGAACGTGGAAGCATACCTGATGAGCGACGCGGCCAAGCAGATGCTCGATCAGGCCATGAAGGACGGGCTGATCGATATGAGCGCCATGCAGCAACAGCAAGTGGCGCAGCAGGCTGCCATGCAGAAGTATCTCAACGACTACATGACCGAGTACATGACCAACGTGGTCAGCGCACTTTCTGCTGAAGTGCGCTCCGCGGTCACGCAGGCGGTCACCAAGGCGATGGGCAGCATGGCGGCCAACATGTCGAGCGCCATGAGCGTGGATGCCGACGCGTTCAAAGATGCGTTCCGCTTCGATATGACCGAAGACGAGCTGACCGAGCTGATCATGTCCATGATGAACTTCGAGCAGGCGTCATACGACGGCAACCTCGCGAAGCTGGATTACGCCGATCTGGCCAAGCCGTATTCCATCGATATCTACGCGAAGGATTTCGAGGCCAAACAGGGCATCATCGATATGCTCGATGCGTACAACGAGCGCATGGTCGACGAGGGACAAGATGACAAGGAGATCACCTACACCGACTTGGTGGGCACGCTGATGAGCTCGGTCACCACCATCATCGACATGATCAGCTACGTGCTCATCGCGTTCGTGTCCATCAGCCTGATCGTCAGTTCCATCATGATCGGCATCATCACCTACATCAGCGTGCTGGAGCGCAAGAAGGAGATCGGCATCCTGCGTGCCATCGGCGCCAGCAAAGGCAACATCTCGCAAATATTCAATGCGGAGACCATCATCGAAGGGCTCACCTCGGGCATCTTGGGCGTGGGCATCACGGCGCTGTGCTGCATTCCGGCGAGCGCCATCGTCTATGCGCTCTTCGATGTGCCGAACGTGGCGAGCCTGCCATGGGTGGCCGGGCTGGTGCTGATCTTGATCAGCGTGGTGCTGTCGTTCATCGCGGGCCTGATCCCTGCGCGCAGCGCGAGCCGCCGAGATCCGGTCGAAGCCCTGCGCAGCGAATAGACGAGGGCAACGCACGCCGCCGGGATCCGGTCGAGGCCCGGCGCAGCGAGTGAGCGCGCAACAGGCAACAGATCGCAGGAGAGAAGCTATGACGCGCGGCGTACCGAAAGACCTCCGTACCACGCCAGTCGTTCATGGGCGATGCCCTTGAGGGTTTGCTTTTGCTCGGGTGACAGATCGGGCCGCGCATCTATGTCGGAGCACAGATGCTCTATGAGACTGCGCGCCGCCGACTCGCCCGGAGGCGGACAACAGGGACGCATGAAGAACCTGACCCAATAGTTTTGAGACTCAAACGCGTTCAGCAGATCCTCGAACGTGTCATCCAGATTCATGTCAGGTACTGAGCACTCCATAGCCTTCTCCTTCGATGCAGCACGTGCGTGCTTCGCCATAAGAGCAAGACCGATCTCCTGCATCAGCAAGACGAAGCCACGCCAACGATGAATTCGGTATCAATATACGATATTTCCATAGATGAAGAGGGCCGAACCAGCGAAGAGGGCCGAACCGATTCCCCATCGTCTCCATCGCGCACATCGGCAAGCAAAAGGGCGCGATCGCTCGCGCCCTCAAGAACCCTTCTTGCCGACCTTCGCTTCGCGCTATTTCTGCGCTTGGTCGAACTCGAAAACGGTCTCTGCCGCTTCGGCTGCCGCTTGTTCGTTGCCCATGGCATCGAAGTCCTCTACCGATGCCTCAGCCTCAGCCATGACTTCCTGCTCAATGCGATCAAGGTCTGCCTGAGCTGCCTGAGCTTTGCCCGCTGCTGTTCTCTCGAACTCTTCCATCGAATCAACCATGATGGGCCTCCTTCTCGTGGTAGCACTCTGAGATGATTCGATTATGGCATTCGCTCGCAGCGCGAACGGCACCGCGCGCATTCTGAAACCTGACGTCAACCCCGCGTTTCCGGCTTGTCATGCAAACGCGCACAAGGGCGCTACCGATAGCTTTCTTTCAGGGCCTTGAACGCGGGCATGCTGCGCTCGATGGTGTCGCGCGCGATACAGTACGACAGACGCACCCAGCCGGTAGCGCCGAAGCTATCCGAGGGCACGAGCAGCAGCTCGAAGTCCTTCGCGCGTTCGCTGAACGCCACGGCATCGGACTCGAGCGCGCGCACCCACAGGTAGAAGGCGCCTTCGGGCTCCACGAACTCGTAGCCCAGCTCGGTCAGGCCGCGGGTGAGGATCTCGCGGTTCGCGGCGTAGGCCTCCACGTCGCTCGGCGTGCCCAGGCACTTCGCTACGGCGCGCTGCAGCATGACCGGCGCGCAGATGTAGCCGAGCGCACGACCCGCGCCGCACACCGCCGTGAAGATGGCACCCGCGTCGAGCATGCGGTCGCTCACGTAAATGTAGCCGATGCGCTCGCCGGGCAGGCTGAGCGATTTGCTGAACGAGTAGCACACGATGGTGTCCACGTACAAGCTGGGCAGATACGGCACTTCGGCGCCATAGGTGATCTCACGGTACGGCTCGTCGGCCACCAGGAAGATGCGGCGGCCCAGCTCAGCTTCCTTGCGTGCCAGCATGTCGCAGAGCGCGGTCAGGCTCTCACGCGAGTACACCGCGCCCACCGGATTGTTCGGGCTGTTCACGATGATGGCGCTCGTACGCTCGGTGATGGCCGCTTCGATGGCCGCCACGTCGGGCTGGAAGTTGGGCACCTGCGCAGGCACTTCCACCAACGTGCAGCCAGCAGTGTGAGTCCAGGTGCGATACTCAGGAAAGTACGGGCTGATGACGATGACCTCATCACCCGGTTCGCAGACCGCCGACAGCGTGATGGCGATAGCCGACGACGCACCGGAGGTCACGTATACGTTGCCCGGCGTAGCGGCCAGCCCGAACGTACGCGTCAAGTAGTCGGCGATGGCAGCACGCACCTGCGGGTCGCCCGGGCTCGGCGTATATTCGTGCAGCACCACCGGGTCCATCTGCAACAGGTCGCGGAACGCCTGCGTCACGCAGTCGGGTGCTGGCACGCTCGGATTGCCGATGCTGTAGTCGAACACGTTCTCCGCACCGATGGCCGCTTTACGCTCAAGCCCGAAGGCGAACAGTTCGCGTATCTTGTTGGGCTCTGCGCCCAGGTCGAACATCTCCTGGTTGATCATGTTGCCTCCTTGCGTGCGATGCTGTGCTGAGTGCGGTGCCGTGAGCGCTCCATCTTCTCCGCATCTCGCATGTTCCCGATTCTACCGCCGCCTTCGACCGGCCACCCCCACAAGCTGGCAATGGTATGATTTTCAGCAACGAACGCAAAAGGAGGGAACGCATGGACGATATCAAGGTGATGTTGGTCAACGGCAGTCCGCACAAGAACGGCACGACCAATCGTGCGCTCGACGAGGTGGAAGCCGCGCTGATGGAGGATGGTGTGGAGGTCGGGCGCTTCTGGGTGGGCAACAAGCCCATCGCTGGATGTTTGGGGTGCGGCTATTGCGCGGAGCACGAAGGCGAATGCGTCTTCGGTGACGTGGTGAACGAGTTCAACCACCGGGCGGCCGACTACGACGGATTCGTGTTCGGCAGCCCGGTGCACTATGCTGCCATGAGCGGCGCGGCGAAGTCGTTCATGGATCGCTCATTTTATTCGCAAGCATGCGGCGGCTTGAACATCTACCCGTTTAAGCCCGCGGCTGGCGTAGTAGTGGCACGGCGCGGCGGATGCGCGAGCACGTTCGACGAGATGAACAAGTATTTCAGCATCGTGCAGATGCCCATCATCACGTCGGTGTATTGGAATATGGTGTACGGACGCGAGGCTGCCGATGCCGAGCACGATCTCGAAGGACTGCGCACCATGCGCATGCTGGGCCACAACATGGCCTATCACCTGAAGTGCAAGGCTGCTGGCGCCGCCGAAGGGATCCTGCCGCCTGCACCTGAGCCGCCTGCGCGCACGAACTTCATCCGCTGAGTCGGCTACTTCCCTACTTCGTGCAGCTCCTTGTGGCTGTTCTCGTGCGACATGATCATAGCCACCAGCGCGATCACCGAGATGACCACCATGTAGAACGCCGGCGCCAGATTGTTGCCGGTCACATCGATCAGCCAGAAACTGACCGCTGACGCCGAACCGCCGAAGATAGCGTTCGCCAGATTAAACGTGAACGCGAACCCGGAATAGCGCACCGCCGTGGGGAACGTCTCGTTCAGGTAGCTTGCCAGCGTACCATCGTTGATAGTCAGCATGAGCGCCATGATCAGCTCCGCTACCAGGATGATGACGAAGTTCTCGGTGTTCAGCATCATGAAGCAGGGTACGGTGAGCACGATGAACCCGATGCACGCCGCGATGAGCATCTTCTTGCGACCGAAGCGGTCGGAGATGCGCCCCGATAGGAAGATCATGCCGATGTACACGATCAGCACGATATTGGTGATGATGGTGGCGGATGCCTCGTCGTAATTGAGCACAGTGCCCAGGTAGTTCGGCATGTAGGTGAGCACCACGTAGAAGCCAATGGCGTTCAGCACACAGCAGCCGAACGAGATGATGGTCTTGCGCAGATGCTTGGTGAACAGGGTCTTGATGGGGTGCTTCTCCTTCGGCTGACCCTTGGCGTCCAGGTCCTCAAGCATCTTGGTGTAGACCGGCGAATCCTCCAGATGCGTGCGGATGTAATGCGTGATGTAGCCGAGCGGCCCCGCCAGCAAGAACGGGATGCGCCAGCCCCAGTCGGTCACGAACGACGAATCGGCGCCCCAGATGCCGAACAGAGCAGACGCGAAGAACGAGCCGATCAGCAGGCCTGCCGCAGTGGAGGCCGGCACCATGGAGCAGTAGAAGCCGCGGTGCTTCGCTGGCGCGTACTCCGCGATGAACGTGGCGGCACCAGCATATTCGCCTGCAGCCGAAAAGCTCTGCAGCATGCGCAGCAGCAACAGCAAAAGCGGCGCACCCACGCCGATGACGCTGTACCCCGGCAGGCAACCGATCAAGAACGTGGCACCAGACATGAGCAAGATGGAGATGGAAAGCGCCCATTTGCGACCTTTCTTGTCGCCCATGTTGCCCCAGAAGATGGCCCCAATGGGGCGCACCAGATACGACAGCGCGAACAACCCGAACGTGAGCATCATGCCGACCATCAGGTCTTCGCCCGGAAAGAACACCGCCGTGATAACGATGGCCAGATACGAATAGCTGGCATAGTCGAACCATTCGATGAAATTGCCTAGAAACGAGGACCCAACCACCTTCTTGAGCGTGGCGTGCGCCTCTTCGTCGGTGTAGCGCTGCTGCGTCGTAGGCCTTTGCGCGTGCGCGATCGCAGCCGTCGCCGCAGCGTCCGTGTTGTCTGACATATTCTCCCCTTTGAACGTCTCTTCTGTTGTAGGTGGGACTTGTCAAACAACCAATCTACGGATCATTGGCGGATATGGTTCCCTTATCCGCCGCAGCAGGCCAATGATCTGCTGACTGCCTGTTGACTTAAGCTCAAGCCCCGTGTCTTACACGTCCCATGATACACGAAAGGGCCGCGCACAGAGCACGGCCCTTCGGAATGCAACTTTGACTGGTAGCTTAGCTCCACATCTCGGGGCGCACCAGCGTGGGGTCAGCCACGCGGTTCGGGAAGTAGTCCTCACAGCCGCCTTCGCGATACACGTCGGCGGTGCAGCAATGCAGACCGCCACCGAACGGGTACGCATCGCGCAGGTCGCACGGAATGACGTTCATGCCCAGCTTGTCCATCTGCTCCTGCTGGTAGACCTCGGAGGCCTCCACCACCACGGTCTTCGGATCCAGCACCAGGCAGTTCATGGACAGCCACACGCTTGAATAGCACAGCGCCGGCGGCTCGGTGTGCGCGGGCTGCGCCGCCTCCACGATCTGCCAGTCGTTCGCCTCGAAGATGGCGCGTTGTTCGTCAGGTAGCGGACGATGCGGGTTGTTGATGATCAGGCCCGGGCGCAGCGGCACGAACGTGGCGTCGATGTGGATGGGATACGGGTCGCCCGGGAAGTTCACTGCATGCACGCGCAGGTCGGGGTAGTAGCGCTGGAACCAGTCCATGGCGGCGCGATTGGTGGTCAGGCCATGCTGGATGAACAGGTCGCGGCCCATGCGCATCACGTCGGCGGCGTCCCACATGGGCTCCACCTCGGTGGTCACGAAGTCCTTGTTGGCCGTGCGCACCAGGCGCTCTTCCAGGCTGATCTTCTCGTCGTAGTAGTTGTGCTTGTACGACTTGTCGGTCAGACGCGGGCGCGGCGCCTGCGTCCACTTGAACGCCGGATCCTCTTCAAAGTACTGCTCCATGAGCGGCCAGTACGCCAAGTACTCGAAGTAACGGCAACGGAAGCTGTTCGCCGCAGCCATGATCTCGTTGCCCACGGTGAGCAGGATGTCGCGCGGAGGCATGCAGGTCATCATGGAGTCGTTGCGGAAGTCGGGCGTGCCGATGGCCTGGTTCCACTGCAGCGGCGTGGGGCGGTCAACCTTCACGCCGCGATCCTCCAGGATCTTCACCAGATTATCCAGACACTCGTTGCCGCGCTCCACGGTGTCGAGCGGGCGCAGGCCCCACATGCCGCGCATCTCCGAATCGACTGGCACTTTCTCAGACGTAGCCGGTTCCTCCGGCGGGATGACGGAGTTATCGCACCGTCCCACGATGACGTGCTTCAGCGGATCCCAATCGTTCCACGAATTCACGATCTTCGGCATGAGCGCTTCCTTTCCTTATCGCATAATTCAACTGCGATGATTATGCCACCGATCGGGCACTATGCGAAGCCTTTTTCGTCACGAAACGCGCTTTTAACCGAAACAAGTGGGCCGCATGGCGCTTCGGCGGGACGCGAATGCTAGGTGTCGGCAGGGGATGGCGGGACGAGGGCGTGTGGCGCCAACATACGGCTCGGGACGGGTGCATGCGGTGCGGTGCCAGCATACGGCATAGCGCTGACAGGGAGGGGTGGCGCGGTGCGCCTTCAAATGAAGATACAGCACAGACACCCTTCTTCAGTCGAAATAGATACGATGCCACACCAAAAATGCATAGACCATCCAGATGCGTCGCGTGTGGTCGCGCCCCGCACGATGCTCATCTAAAAGCCGTCGCAACATGGTGGTATCGAACAACTCGCGCGCAACCGGACTGTCGAAAAGGACGCGCAACTGAGCTTGACGCCCGTCAGCGGCCAACCATTGACGCAGCGGCACCGGAAAGCCCAGCTTCGTGCGGGCAGCGGTATGCAGCGGCAGCGCGCTGGCGGCGGCACGACGGAATGCCACCTTCGTTTGCTGGCGCGTGACCCGCAAGCGCTCCGGCAGCACCCGCGCCGCCTGAAACACCTCCGTGTCCAGGTACGGCACGCGTGCCTCAAGCGAGTGCGCCATGGACATGCGATCAGTCTTCTGGAGGATATCCTCAACCAACCATAGGTGGAGGTCAACGTATTGCATTTGCATAGTTGCGGGCAGATGCGCTGCATGCTCGTAGAGCGGCGCGGCAACCTGCTGAGGCAACGTCCCGCCACCCGGGCGAACCAACAGCGCGTCGCGCTCGGTGGGGCGAAAAGCCACCTGATGGGCATTCGTGTAATACCAGCCCGCTGGGCCCTGCGCGGCGCGGTCCAAGAAGTTCGCCCCGCGCATGCCGCGGATAGCAGCCGCCCGCGCGCACCGGCGCAACAGCGATCGCGGCACCGCGCGCAGCCGCCGGGCCGCCAGCGCCGCCTGATAGATATGGTAGCCACCGAAGAGCTCGTCGGCCCCTTCGCCCGACAGCACCGCCTTCACGCGCGTAGCCGCCAATTCGTCAGCGAAGAACAGCGCCATCGCTGCCGGGTCGCCCGTCGGCTCGTCCATATGCCAGAGCACGCGCCCGATATTCGCCCAGTACTCATCCTGCGAGACCACGCGCGCCTCGTTCGCCGCCCGTAGGCCGGTCGCCGCGCGCCCCGCCTGCGCTATCTCGTCGCTTTCGCCCTCATACTCGGCGAATCCCACCGTGAACGTCTGCGTCGACGCATCACTCTCGCACAAACAGCTGGCCAAATAGCTTGAATCCACCCCGCCCGACAGCAAGCTGCCCACCGACACGTCCGCCGCACCATGCAAGCGCACCGACTCGCGCACCGCCGCATCGACCCGAGCCGCGGCCTCTTCGCTTTCCAGATGCGCATCGGGAGCAAACTCCGGACTCCAGTAGCGCTGCATGTGCATGGTTCCCTGTCGATCCACGCGCAGCCAATGAGCGGCTGGCAGCTTGAAGATGCCTTTGAAAAACGTTTCAGGCAGCGCCGAGAACTGAAAGCACAGATACTGCTCCAGCGCCTCCTGATTGAGCTGGCGCCGATAGGCCGGATGCCGCAGGATGGCCTTGATCTCGGAGGCGAAGATGAAGCGCGTACCTTGCACGGTGTAATACAGCGGCTTGATGCCAAACGGATCACGCGCGCAGAACAACTGGCCGCGACGCTCGTCCCACACAGCGAACGCGAACATGCCGCGCAGCCGATGCAGGCACTCTTCGCCCCACTGCATGTAGGCGACCAACAGCGTCTCGGTGTCGCTGCGCGTGCGAAAGGTCCAGCCCATCTGCATGAGTTTGGCGCGCACGGCGGCATGGTTGTATATCTCTCCATTGAACACAAGGGCGAACGTGCCGTTTTTCTCGCGGATGAACGGTTGCGTGCCACCCGGCAGATCCACCAGCGCCAGCCGCCTGTGTCCGAGCGCTACGCCGTCACGGATGAACTGGCCTTCGCCGTCGGGGCCGCGATGCGCCATGACGTCGCACATCTCCTTGAGCGTGCGCACATCGGCCAACTCGGCCTGCGTAAAACCACAGATACCGCACATGATGCCCGCTCCTTTCTTGCGCCTGTATAAAGGCTATCGAGCGGGAGGCTTAAGGGTCCCATAGCGAATCCTGAAGATTGCTTACCAGAGGCTTAACTTTCCCTTAAGGAGGGGTCACAGGTGTTTTTAAGCTCGGATGTTCTGCTGGTTTGGTTTGGTTTGGTTTGGTTTGGTTTGGTTTACAAATATGGTGATCTAGTCTCTTTTTTTTTGAGAGAGACGGAGGTGGGAAGCTTGGCTCTTCAAGTCTTCTTTTGGGGAAACTTGGTGCTTGATCCTCTGAATCTTCTTTTTTTGAGAAGACTTGGTGCTTAGTGCTTTTGGCCTTCCCTTTTGAAAAACGTAATACTTTGAGCTTTTTCGGGAAATGCGACGCTCGGGACTTCCCTCCCTTCCCGCTTTTTTGAGAAATGAGACGTCTTGATCCTTTCCTTTTTGGAATTACAGTGCTTTGGACCCTCTTTTTGGGAATTTGAGCCGTTAATGCGAGCCAAAACACCTCGTCCGCAACCATTCGCGTTTCATCTCTTTCTATTTTCCCAGTTCAGGACACATAAGGTTTTTACAAACACTTCTCCTGTGGTCCATGTGACTCGCATTAACGGCTCAAATTCCCACAAACGCCTTCAATTTCGCCAATTTGCATTTCAGCTCGCAGAAAAAACGCACATGGCAACTTTGGACAAAACTTCTTGTATTGAACGCCCCTCGGGGAGGCGTGGATGAAAAATTGCCCTGACAGCTTGAGGAGCGGGTCGCACACCCGCGGGCAAAAGCATACCTGCGGTATAACATGCTTCGCGCAAACGTACCTAAGAATCGCTCCCTCATTCGCCACCACCCTCAAAGCAAAAAGCGCCTTCACAGTACCAGGCATGCATATCTCGCAACACCGCATGGTGGCGTGATGGTGCGGTAGGGAGCGGGTCGACATGCTGCACCCAGCGTATCAGCGGTGGCATGTGAGCGGCTTTCTTATCTTGTACTGAGCGTTTCTTTTAAGCTTGTACCGGGCATCTCTTTCAAGTTGGCAGACACATAGCCAAAGGGCGGTCGCGTGGCGAAATGATGACAGATGCCGTCCTTCTTTGTGCCGATCTCCCTTTTCAAGCTGACAGCATCATGGTGAAACGGCAGGCACCATTTGTCTTGTCTCTTGGCAAGCGCCCTTCGCGCCCCTCTTACGCAATATGCCCCAAGAAATCCTTCGTGCGAGCATGTTGCGGGTCGTCGAAGACCTGCGCGGGCGTACCCTGCTCAACAATAACGCCGCCATCCATAAAAATGACGCGGTCGGCCACGTCGCGCGCAAAACCCATCTCATGAGTCACTACGATCATAGTCATGCCATCGGCCGCCAGCTGCCGCATAACGCCGAGCACGTCGCGCACCAATTCGGGATCAAGCGCGCTCGTTGCCTCGTCGAACAGCATCACGTGCGGATCCATAGCGAGCGCCCGCGCAATGGCCACGCGCTGTTGCTGCCCACCTGAAAGCTCAGCCGGCTTGTAATCCATGCGTTCGGCCAGGCCCACCTCGGCCAGTCGCGCCTCGGCCACACGCTCAGCTTCCTCTATGCTGCGCTTGAGCACCTTGCGCTGTGCCAGCATCACATTCTTCTTGGCCGTCAGATTCGGGAAGAGGTTGAAGCTCTGAAACACCATGCCCAAACGGCTGCGCACCTCGTTCAAATTGGTGTGCTTATCGCATACGTCAATGTCCTCAAACCAAATGTGACCCGACGTGGGCGTCTCGAGCCGATTGATGCAGCGCAGCATAGTGGATTTTCCGCTGCCCGACGGCCCGAGCACCACCACTACCTCGCCGCGATTCACTTCCAAGTTGATATCGCGCAGCACCTCAGTGTCGCCAAACGATTTCACCAGATTCTGAATGCGAATGACAGGTTCAGCATGCGTACACTCGGCTTGCACGCCCTCAGCATGCGCAGCCGTGGCTTGCTCTTGCTCGGCTTGCTCTTGCTCAGCGCGCACCTGCTCGACCATGCCTTGCTCGGCGCACTCGCGCTCGTGCTCGTGCTCGTGCTCGCTCATCGTCTGCCATCCTTCATCTTCTTGCCCAGCGAATCCTCTGCATGCACCTGATGCGTGTGCGCGAAGCTCTCCGACATGCGCAGCGTCTTCGCTACCGCAGCCTCGCTGCCCTCGGCAGCCACCGCGCCTACCGTGGCCATGATGTCATGATGGGGCTGCTCTTGCAGCCGGTTGGCTTTGCGATGCTTCGGCCGCCCACCGGCCAGGCGCACCTCCATATGATTGATGACCTTGGTCAGCGGGATCGTCACGATCAAGTAGAAGCATGCCGCCACGATATACGGCGTCACGTTGCCCGTCGCAGCCGTGATGGTCTTGGAGTACATCATGATCTCCATGACGCCCACCGCGGCCAGAAGCGATGTGTCCTTGTACATCAGGATGAACTCGCTGGTCATGGTAGGGATCACCCGGCGGAACGTCTGTGGAATGATGACGTAGATCATGGTCTGCGCGCCGTTCATGCCGAGGCTGCGCGCAGCCTCGAACTGGCCTTTGTTAATGGACTGGATGCCCGCGCGGAATATCTCGGCCAGATACGCGCTGGAATTCATGACCAGCACCACTACGCCCAGCACGAAGTTGTCCATCTGGATGCCCAACAGCGGCAGCCCGAAGAAAGCGATGTATATTTGCAGGAACAGCGGCGTGCCACGCACCACGTTAATGTAGATAGACCCGATAGCGCGCGCGAAGCGGTTGTTGGCCATGCGCAGGAAACTCCAGCATAACCCCAGCGGTATGGCTAGCGGGAAGCTGATAGCGACCAGCGCCAACGCCAGCAGCCAGCCCCAGAACACCGCAGGCACCGTGGTCACCACGATGGCCGGGTCGAAGAACAGGTGCAAGAACTTGTTGGAATTCCACGCCTGCACCCACGGTTGGTCGTTCAGCCAGGAAGCCATTTGCTCGCTGGGCGTCGTGCCCGTCACCGTAATGGTTTTGCCCGCGTCAGGGATGGCCGCTGTGCTGCCATCGGCAAGCGTGTACGACCCCTGAACGGCGAAGGTGCCTCCCTCAGCAGGAAACTGCGCGTTGTTGAACTCCAGCATGACCATAGAGCCCGCCGGTGTGGGCTCGTCGAACGTGGCGGTCACGCTGGTGCCATCTGCGTCAACCGTGTTGGGCACGCTCAAACGCTTGAGCCCATCCAACACCGTGACCGTCGTACCATCAGCTGGCAGCACCGAACCTTCGGGCAGCGTAATGGTCACGCTGGAGACGGATTCGCCCTCATCCGCCTGCCCTTGCCAAGTGATGCGCGTGTCGGTGGCGCCCATGATGCCATCGGCGCCATCCTGGTTGCTCTTCGCGGTGAAGCGCTCGGTGGTGAGCGCCTGGGCCTGTTGCACGGGCAGCGCGCACACTGCAAGCGCACCCGCAAGCGCCACCAAGACGCCCACCAAAAGAAGGAGGGGCAGACGCACGCCTGCCCCTCGTATGATGTTATCCCAGCTACTCAGCGGATGCACCGAACCATTTCTCATAGATCGTATCATAGGTACCGTCTGCCTTCGCCTCGGCAATAGCGTCGTTCAAAGCCTGCGTCAGCGCGGGGTTGTCCTTGCTGACCACGATAGCATACTGTTCGCCCGTGGGAATCTCGGCAATGATCTCCATATCCGTATAAGCATTGTTGACGTAGTATTGCACGACTGGCAAGTCGGAAGCGATCGCGTCGATCTGGCCCGACTGCAGCGCGGCGAACACGGCGGTCATCTCGTCGAAGGGGATCACCTCGGCGCCTTCGATGTTCTCAACAGCCCAGTCATAGCCGGTCGTACCCGATTGCGCACCGATCTTCTTTCCAGCCAGCTGCGCCACATCGGTGTAGCCCGAGTCCTTCATCACCACGATGCCCTGGTTGGAATCCATGATGACATCGGTGAAGTCGATCTCCTTCTTGCGGTCCTCGGTGACCGTGAAGCCCGACACGCCCACGTCAGCCTTGCCGCCCGCACTGATCATGGGAACGATGGTGTCGAACTTGGTGGAGGGCAGGTACTCGGCCTGCAGGCCCATCTTCTCGGCTAGCGCCTTCATCAGGTCGACCTCGAAGCCCACCGCCTCGCTGCCTTCCAGGTTCTCGAACGGCGGGAAGTCCAGCGACGCCGCAATGGTCAGCTTGCCGTCGTCAACGAGCACTATCTCTTCGGTCGTGCCCTGCGCGTCATCGGTGGCGCTGGCGCTGGAACTTGCTGCCGGTTGCCCGCTGCATCCGGCAAGCGCCACGGCCGAAACCAGCGCGAAGGCTGCTGCGGCCACAGCGATCTTCTTGATCTTCATACGTACATCCATTCTGTTCGATCTGCGGTCTGAATCACTCCACTGCGGTGGAGTGGTCCCCTATCATAGCGGATTCTCGCCGCCCATCAGCGAATCGGAGAGGTCAATCTGGCGTGCGGCCTTCATTTCCCGCTTGCCAGCCGGTGCATCCTGCTCAAGCGCGCGCGCCAGCACCTGCATGCGGTCCTCCACTTCCTCGATGATCTCCGAGCACCGTTTGAGCTCGGTACCCACGTTCACGCCGCTGATCTCGTGCACGGCCTTGTACTTGAGGTCGTGCTCAAGGCTGGCCCAAAAATCCATGGCAATGGTGCGGATCTGTATCTCCACCGGCACGCTTTCGCGCCCGCTCAGGAAGTACACCGGGATCTTCACGATCATATGCAGGCTGCGATAGCCGTTGGGCTTGGGGTTGGCGATGTAGTCCTTCACCGCCACCACTTCCAGATCGTCTTGGTGCTCAAGGTAGTGCAAGATGTCGTAGACGTCCTGCACGTAGCTGACAATGACGCGCAACCCGGCGATATCCATGATGTAGCGCTCCATGGAATCCAGCGTCTGCGTCTTGCCGTAGCGCCCCAGCTTCTCGAAGATGCTCGGCACGCTCTTGATGCGCGACTCGATATGATGAATGGGATTGCGCGACAGGCGCAGCTTGATGTCCTGGTCAAGCGTTTCCAGGCGCGTTTCCATCTGACGCATGGCCGCGTGATACTTCTGCAAGATGTCTTGCGCCGCGAACTCCAGCACCGCCAGCGTGTCGATGTCGCTCGCCGTCAGCGGTTGGTTCTGCGTGAAGTTGAGCGTGGTGGCGCCCGGACGGTCCTGCTGGCCGCGGCTGAATGCTGCGCTTGATGCCACGCGTATATCGTTAAGCGGGTTGCGCTCTGACATATCCCTCTCCATTATGCGTCTGCACGGCCGCTGATCGGCCCTTTTCGCCTCGTTATCGCGCTCTATCCTACCCCAATTTGAAATTATGGGTGCAAAGTGGCGCGGTTTCCATTAATATCTGTGGAACTGGTTGGACGCGCTTAATCGAACTTTCAATACACCATGCGTCATAATTATCCACTGCGGCGTGCAGCCTGTGCCGTGCGTCGCCTAAAGAGATTGCGAGTTAACATGCCAGCACCCACAATGACTCCGGAACAGCGCGCGAAGGCTCTGGAGAAGGCCCGTATCGTCCGTGCTAAGCGCTCGGAGATCACCACGAAGCTGTCCCTGGGCACCATGACCGCCGAGCAGGCCCTCAAGAAGGTGGACGATCCCATCGTGGGCCGCATGAAGGTGAAGTCCTTCATCAACGCTCTGCCGGGTTATGGCAAGGTGAAGACCGAGAAGCTGATGGAAGAGCTGGGTATTCCTGAAACACGTCGTCTGCAGGGTCTGGGTGCGAAGCAGATGGAGAACCTCAAGGCTGCCTTGAAGTAGTTTTTCCTATAGAGAGTTTGGAAGGGCGCCTGCGGGCGCCCTTTTTTGCGCGCAAACGTAGTGCGCATGCATTATTGCGGGTTATAGGACAAAAAGTGTGTCCACTCCGATTATTCACCGTCTGTATTCGGTAGGCATGTGGAACTCGCTCCAGATGATTCCCGACCCGTATTCTTCAGGTGCTCCATCGTCCCGCTTGCCTCTGTTGGAAGCCGATGCGAACAGGCCCTCCACTTGATCGTCTGTCGGCATGACGCGTA
>NZ_CALPCC010000024.1 GCF_943192905.1 Adlercreutzia murintestinalis
AAGCCAAACTTCACTTCCGGCAACGGAGGTGTGTACACCCTATATGCAAAGTGGACTGCCAACACCTACACGATTAGATACAACGGCAACGGTAACACAAGCGGCAGTACCGCAGACACCAGCTGCACCTATGATGCCAACGTTACCTTGCAAGCTAACGGATTTGCGAAGACGGGGTATCACTTTGCGGGTTGGGCAACTAGCGCAACAGGTGCGGTTGCCTATTCTGGTGGTCAAACGCTGACCAAGCCAAACTTCACTTCCGGCAACGGAGGTGTGTACACCCTATATGCAAAGTGGACTGCCAACACCTACACGATTAGCTACAACTACAACAGTGGTGCGTTGCCCTCGGGCACTACGCAGCCCAATTGGAACTCGTCAACTGGTAAGAGCAACTACACCATCGAAAGTGCCACCTTCACGCTAGCAAACCCTGTGCGTACGGGCTACACCTTTACCGGCTGGACCATAACCGGTGCAAGCTACATTAGTGGCGGCGGCACCACCAACGGCACCTCGGCCCAGGTGAAGAAGGGCACCTATGGCAACCTGACAGCCACTGCGAATTGGCGCGCTAACACTTACACAGTAACCCTTACTGGCAAAGACGCCGATGTTAGCAAAGGCACTACGGTTATCTATTTGCGCTACGACACCGGGTGGTTCTCTGACAGCGCCTGCGCGAATGCCATCAAAACGATTACGCCTCCTAAGCGTAACGGGTATACGTTCGGTGGCTATGCAAATGTTGCAAATGCCAGCGGCACCATAACGGCAGCCAACAACGCATTTACGCAGAACATCTCGCGCGATCCTATCTGGAACATCAATACGTATAACATCACCTACAACTACGCCGAAAACGTGAACCCAGGATCGGCCGTGACCAAACCGTCGAACCCAGCAACGTACACCATTGAGAGCAACACTTTCACGTTGGCTAACCCCACGCGCCCGGGCTACACCTTTACCGGTTGGACCATTGCGGGTGCAAGCTACATCAGTGGCGGCGGTACCACCAACGGCACCTCGGCCCAGGTGAAGAAGGGCACGTTTGGCCATCTGACGGCTACGGCGAACTGGCGCGCGAATACCTACACCGTTTCCTATGTGTACAACGGAGGCTCGTTGCCTTCGGGCGTAACGCAGCCGAACTGGAACGCTTCGACGGGCAAGACGAACTTTACTATTGAAAGTCTCACGTTCACGCTGGCTAACCCCGTGCGGCCCGGCTACACCTTTACCGGCTGGACCATCACCGGTGCAAACTCCATTGCAGGTGGCGGCGTTGTGAATGGTCTAACCGCGCAGGTGAGGCAAGGCACGTATGGCAACCTCACGGCAACAGCCAGCTGGACAGCGAATCTCTACACAGTTAGCTTCGAGCCGAACGCGGGCGACACCGGTGACGATGCCAACGGGCACATAACGAACATGCCTGATGCCTTCCAGATTCTGTTTAGCGAGCCTTCGCTGAATCCGGCAAACCAAGTGAAGCTGCTGCCTGCTCAAGTGCCGCTGCGTGTGGGCTATGTTTTTAAGGGCTGGCGCCTAGTGGCGACCGATATGAACGGTGCCCAGGTAGACACCATCTACAACCCAGGCGACCAGTATCGTCATCCGTTCGTGGGCGATGTGACCATGCAGGCCCAGTGGGAGCAAAACATCGGCTATCACGTGAACTTCTACCGCTTCACCGAGGATGGCCCAGAGGACAAGTTGAAACTACCCGGCGGCTATCTATCAGGCGAGTTGACCTACGAGGAAACCTTCCCGCTGCCGTTGGCTGACATGGTGGCCGACGCAGACAAGGTCTCCGGTTACTTCCTGTACGGCTGGAGCTGGTCGAAAGAGGCGGGCGAGAACGGTGCCGAGCTCTCCAGCTTCGTACTACCGCACACCACGAGCGTGCGCGAACTGTTCGAGTGCTTGGGCGTGCAGCCGGGCGACACGGAAACCAAGGACATTGACCTGTATGCTGTGTGGCAGATGGTCTACAACGTAACCGCACCCACCAACGCAAGCACCGCCGGTATCGTGCTGGATGCTAGCGAAAACACAGTGTATCGCGGCAGCGGCATTGCGTTTGAGTCCAGCACGCCCTGCGAAGTGGCGGTGGGCGCGCGCACCACGTACTTCGATCAGAGCCTGTTTAAGCAGATATTCGGATCACGCCTGCGTTCTAACTGGGTGAGTTTCACGTTCGGCGAAGGCGACGATCCCGCCGAGCCGCCCGACCCTGACATGGTGGCCATGTTCCCTCTGGAACCGCGCTATGGCTCGCCCTATTCGTGGACGTTCGACTCAAGTGGCAACGTGGTGTTGCCCGAAGAGCTGACGCGCATTTCCGCAGGATCGGGGGTGGGCAGTGATCCTGCCCGCTTGGAAGGCGTGTTGAGCCTGGACTTCCCGTCGGAAATGGCTGACATCAGCCACGAGCTGCAAGAGGCGCCTGACGGCAGCGGTCTGATGATGAACGGCAAGCGATGGGAAGACCCGCTGGCCACCATCACGTGGATGTTTGCATGTGACGAAGCCTCGGCGATCTCCTACACGTTGCTGCCGCACATGCCAGCTGCGGGATCGAGGCCCGGCTTCGGCGAGGTGGACATCAAAGCCGATGGTACGCCTTTCGTGAACGCGGACGGTACCGAATACATCAGAGGCGACTAGCACTCATAAGGCATATCTGGCCAAAAAGGCTGCTCCACACGGGGCAGCCCTAGGTCAGCCGATTAAAAACCCGAAAAAAGTGGGCGCAGCGGCACCGAAACGCCGCGCAAAAGGGAAAAGAAAGCACACGGAAAAGGACGAGCAGAACCGATGACCAACGACAACAACATCACCAACGATCACGCAACGAGCGCGCCGGGTACCGCATTTGGTGGCCGTGTCGTAGGGGGCGCCGCTCGTGCGCCTCGGGCAACGGCGGGGCGCGAAGGAATGCCAGCAGGTAGTGCGAATGGCCCGCGCAACGGGGTGGCCATAGCGGCCTCAGGCGGTACACCTGCATCGGGCGTGGCGGGCGGCGCAGCCGCGCGGAGCGGTTCGGGCGTGGCGGGCGGCGCTGGCGCCCCCGGCGGCCCGCGCACGCCCAAGAAGCGCACGGGGCGCATGGTGCTCATTATTGCGGGCGTAGTGCTGGTGGCGTTGGCCATCTGGCTTCTACTGTTCCTGTTCGCCTGCAACGGCAACGCATTGCTCGACCCTACGGCGCAAGACGGGCAAGCGCCGTACAAGTCGGCTGAGGAAATACAGGCCGAGCTTGACCGCGAAGTGGAAGAGGGCATGTTCAACATCTCCATTGCCAGTTCCATCCAGTTCGACGATGGCACCTCAAGCGGTACGGCCTACATTGAGAACATTCCCGGCAACCGTTACCTGATGAAGGTGTCCATCACTTCTGACGACACCGGAGAGGTGCTCTACGAATCCGGCGTACTCAAGCCCAACCAGTTCATCGAACAAATAGCGCTGACGCAGGACTTAGAACCGGGCACCTATCCCGCAACAGCCACCTTCACAGCGCTTGATGAGACAACTTACGACGAGGTGGGGCAGGCCGCGGCCAAGATCAGCATCAACGTGCTGGGGTAACCACCCATAGCACATGCGCATTGCGCGCAACGAGGCGCCACGCGGCGTGGGAGCCGCTGGACATACGCAAGCAGCAAATGGCTTGAAGACAAAGGAGGAAAAGCCATGAAAGCAAGTGGGAAGACACTGGGAGCCTTGGCCTTGAGCGCCGCTCTGGCACTGGGCTGCGCCGTGCCGGCGTTTGGTGCGGTGGCATCGGACAACCCGTATGGTGCACGCGATCAGGATTACTCTGATCCCACCACCAACCTCAAGCAGGGTGACACTGCCGAGACAAACGTGAACATCGCCACCATGATCACTAACATCAACGTGTCGGTGCCGCTGAACGTTACGGTAGTGGCGGACTCTGCAGGCGGTGCCATCCTGGCGCCCACCACGGGTCTCAAGCACAACACCGGCGATGCCTATGACGGCAAGATGAACACCGGCTACCGCATTGAGAATTACTCTACGTATCCGGTGGCCATCAAGCAGATTCAGACCACACAGCACACGAACAACCGCGGCGACTGGGCGCTGGTGGCCGCGCTTGCGGCTGACGGCACCACTCAGCAGGGCAATGTGGCTGATATGGTGCTGAATCTGGGACCGAGTAGCACTCAAAACGATGCTGCGGGTATCAACGAGGGCAGCAAGGGAACCGGCGGTGCGGTGAATCTAGCCAACACTATTACCCCCACCGATCCGGGCTGGATTATCCAGCGTCAGGTTTCTAAGACCGAGCCAGCCATCATGGGCCTTCAGCTTTCCGGTACCAATTCGGCTCTGATCAACGTGAATGAGTCCAGCATTCTGCTGGGTGATGCGGCCAACCCGCAGCCTGACACCAACGGCGACGGCTATCCGGACGATCCGGTAGCGGCGGACAACGCGTTCAAGATCATCTACACCGTGGGCGCTGCCAAGACCACCGTCTAGGCAGACATCTGAAAACGAACCGAAGGGAAACCCGAGAACTATGGCCGACCGCAACGAACACGCACATTACCCCAAAGCAACCCAGTCGGCTGCTGGCGGGGTTGTTGCGAGCGGGGCCGGTAGCGGCCATATCTACGGGTACGGCATGGGCGGGGACGCGCGTTTGGGCGCGCATGTTCCCCACCCTGCTCCCGGCGTAGGCGCAGCCTCTGTGCCGGGGCAAGCACAAGGGACGGCAGGGCAGGCGGGAAGCACGAACGGGCAACCCGCCTACCCGGGCCATGCAGGGTATGCGACAGGCTACGGTTACGCGCCGAACCGAGCTGTCATCCAGCAGCCCGGCTACGGCCACGGCGCTTTCTCAGCGGGTCACGCACAGGAACAAGGCGCATCGAGTGCGGGCTACACACAGGCGCAGGTGACGCAGTACGCCCAGACGGCACAGCAATACGTTCCGCCAGCTACCAGTGTGCCCCAACAGCTGGACAAGAAGCGTAAGAAACGCGGACCACTGTTCTGGTTCCTGATCGTGCTGGCCATTGCGGCGCTCATAGCGGCGGCGCTGTTCGTGTGGTTCTTCTTCGGCAGCGGCGGCAAGAGCGCGCGTCAAGGCACAGCCGGGCAGCTTGAGGGCAAGACGCCCGACGAGATACAAGCCGAGCTCGACCGCGTGGTGGAAGAGGGCATGTTCAACATTTCCATTGCCTCTACCGTGCAGTTCGCCAATGGCACGGCACCGGGCGAGTTGCGCATCGAGAACGTGCCGGGCAATCGCTATCTGATGCGCGTGGTGATAACCGAGAACGACAGCGGTCAGCAGCTCTACGAGACCGACCTGATAGAGCCGAACTTCCACATCCAGTCCGACACGCTCGATGTCGATCTGGATGCGGGCACGTACGACTGTACAGCGATGTTTTTCGCCTACGACCCCGAAACCGAGGACCTGATAGGTCAGGCGGCAGCGGAAATGGTCGTGATCGTGGAGGGTTAGGGTGCGCACGAGCTCCTGGGATGCGAAGAGTAAAGGGATGTAACATGGGAAGCGTAATGGGCAAACATATGCGTCGAGCATTGGCAGTAGTGCTGGCGACGTGCATGGTGGCGGGCTTGAATCCGGCCTCGGCGCTGGCGGCCACTCCGCGCAACATCGACACGGGCCAGGCGCAGGCATCGCGCGTCTTGCAGGACCCCTATGGTACTGCCGTCTCTGATGCGCGGAACTATACCGGTGCGCAGGGTACAACGGCAGACACCAACGTCAATGTGGCGGTGACCTCTGATTTCACGGTTGCCATTGACGACACCACTGCCATTGATGTTGACGATGCACAGCAGCTCTACGCAGGGGCGTACCACATTGATGCCACGCTTTCCCATGGCAATCCCATCGCAGGTGACGGCACGAGTTACTACCGCTACCGTTGGGTGCGTCAGGTGCTGGTGCGCGAAGGCGAGGCGGCTGGCACGTATGTGGACGATACCGCCTACAACGATGCCAGTTCCTGGCAGGAAGCAACCATCGAACCGGGCGCGAACAACACGGCGCACGTGCGGCTCAACTTAGCTGACGATGCCGCCACGCTCGATTTTCGCAATCAGGCGCAGTATCTCTACACCATTGAAGCGCGCGACGGTGCGAACATCCCGCGCACTGCTGTGCCTGGCGTCATCGTGAATTGCAACGCACACTACGCCGACCAGACCATTGACAGTGCCGCGGTGGCGGGGCTTACCGTGCGCGGCCTGATCCATATTGGCGACCCGCAACTCAATGCAACCGATCTACTGGGCCGTCCGGGCGCTACGCTCAATGCGCTGCTGTTGGCAGCCGACGGGCTGAAAGTGGGCACGGCGGTGGATTTCTCCATCACCGAGCAGCTGGCAGCCAATGATGGCCATGCGCCATATCTGTCGCCCTTGACCACGGTGTGGCTGCCGGTGCCCGACGAGGCACCCGACGAGGCGTACGTGCTGCGTGTGGTCAACAGCGCCGACGGCCAGGGAAGCGCAGTGGAAAAGCTGGGGCCGCTGCCGGTAGGCGGCACGCCAGGTAACCGTTTTGTGGAACTGACCGGGGGCGCTGCAGGCGTGGGTGCGCTGGATGTTGGCGTGTTCGCTGTGGCTTATGAGCTGCGCGCATCGTCGGGGTCGGGTCCGGGCACCGGAGACGCGTTTCCGCCCGTGCAGGTAACCTCGCGAGTGGATGGGCGCACCGGCGGTCTGATCGACATTATGGGCACGCATCGTTTCGCGCAAGGCACCACCGTGCGCTACACCTTCCTGCCTTATGAAGGCTTCAAGCTGGTGAAGGTGGTCATTGATGCGGGCGAGGGCGCACCGGTTGAGCTGCGGCCCGATGATGCAACGGGCACGCTGGGCGAGAACTATCTTGATTACACCACGGTGAAGTTGGCTACGCCTACCGAAACGCCGAAGCCGGTGACCATCACTGCGTTCTATGAGCAGGTGCCGGGTGCGCCGGGTGGCATGGTAGACCCCGACGATCCGAAACCGCCGGTAGATCCCGATGATCCTGATAACCCGAAACCGCCAATCGATCCGGATGATCCTGATAACCCGAAAGCACCCGTGCAACTGACGGCCAGTGTGGCCGAAGGTGAGGGCACCGTGTCCATTGACGGTGGCATTGAATCTGGTGCCGTGTGGACCAAGGAAGTGACATGGGGGCGTGCAGCCACGGTGCGGTTCAACCCGGAGCCTGGCTCGGTGCTTGACCGCGTTGAAATGGAGACAGTTAGTGGGGGCCGCGTGCGCGTAGAAGTGATCAACTCGTCGCTTCTGATCCCTACGCTGACCGAGCAGACGGCGGTGTATGCCTACTTCCGCTACGGCACGCCAATAAGCCATCCCCTGTATACGGTGAGCACTGATGCGGGCGAGCACGGTTCGCTTTCCGCCACCTCGCCAGTGTATTATGGAGATCCGTCGGCTGTGCAGGCGCTGCCCGATGCGGGCTACAAGCTGGCCAGCCTCTACTACACCTTCGACGACGATGCCGAAGGGCGGCGCTTCCCTCTGCGCGATGCGGCTTCGGGCAGCTACCTGATCGACTACGTGCTGGGCAACATCACGGTGCATGCCACGTTCACGAAGGCTACCATTTCCATTCCCATCGTAGTGCCCGATGGCGGCTCGGTGGATGTGGAATACACGCCTGGCGATGGCGGCCCGAAGGACGTTACCTTCCCTGCGCCCGGTGGCACGCTGCCCGATGTGTCGCCTGATGGAGACATCATCATCACGCCCAACCCCGACCCGGGTAAGCAGCCGGTCATCAACGTTGTCACGAAGGACGGCGAAGAGATCGAGATCAAGCCGGGTCCTGACGGCTCATACGTGATCCCTTCAGAGATGCTGCCCGATATCGAAGAGATCATCGTGGACTTCGTGGACATCGTGCCCGATACGCTGTCGGTGAACGTGTCGGTGCCAGAGGCGGGTGTGATTGCCAAGCGTGCCGATGCGTCGGGCGTGCTGGCTTCGGGTACGTATCTGCTTGAGGATATTGATCCCGAAAACGGCCTAACGCTGACGGTTGAACTGCTTGCGCACTACAAGGATCTGGCCGTGGTGTTGGTGGATGCCGATGGCACCGAGCATCCGGCTACTCCTACGAGCACGGTGGATGGCGTGCGTACGTATCTGTTCGCGCCTGAACTGCTGGGGCCGGACAAGACTATTCGCATCACGTGCGAGTTGGACGAGGCCGATCTGCCCGTGAACCCCGAAGAGATCACGGTCACGGCGCAGACGAACATGGGCACCATCACGCCAGACAGCCAAACGGTGTCGGGGGATATTGCGCAGAAGGAAGACGTCACCTTCACCATGTCCGCGCCCGATGCCGATCACGAGCTGGACTACATCGTGCTGAGCCGACCAGATGGCGAACGCCCCATCGTGATATTCGCGAGCAACCCTGATGGGGGCATCGTGCAGGTAGCGCCGGGCGTGTGGGAATACACGCTGGGTAGCGACCGCATCAAGATCGACGGATACACCAATGTGAGCGCTTTCTTCAAGGAAGTGGACAAGGCCGTCTACACGGTAACGCCCATTCTGGTGGACGAGACAGGTGCGCTGGTGGGGGCTGAGGCGGCTCACGGCAGCGTGTCACCCGCGCAGGCTTTTTCGGTGGTGGGCGGTGGCAGTGCGCTGCTGACGTTCATTCCGGCCAACACCGATACGGTGAAGTACCGTACTGAATACAGCATCAACGGTGCGCCGTTCCGTGTGGCCGATCGACTGAGCGTGCTGATCATGGACATTCATGCTGACCAACAGGTGCGCGTGCGCTTCGTGGCGGATACCACTGCTGAGGAACGCGAGACGTACACCGTGAAGGTGGGTGTGAAGGGTACCGGCGGCAGCGTTGATCCGGCGGGAGACATTCAGGTGGCACGCCACGGCAGCTTACCGGTGTCGTTGTTCCCCGATGAAGGGCATGTGCTGTCGTATGTGATCGTGGACGCGGGTACCGACGACGAATACATCCGCAGTGCGGCGAGCCTGGCGGCTACGAACGGGCAATTCATTTTGGCTGACGTGACGGCTGACCATACGGTGCACGCGGTGTTCGCACCCGACGGGGCAGCAGACGAGCTGGTGAAGTGGGTCATCAAGGCTGGCGAGAACGGTACGGTGGATCCTGACGGCACCATCTACATCAAGGTGGACGATGGTGGACGTGACGTGGTGATCACGCCTGACGATGGCTATGTGATATCCGAGATTCTGGTGAACGGCCAGCCGGTGAACATCGCGGATGATCCGCGTTTTGCGGGCTCTATTTCAGGGGGCACATTCACGCTGCCCGCCGATATGGGCGATGGCGTCTTCGAAGTGATATTCGCCCCACGTGAGGATGAGAACCCGCCGACGCCTCCGGCGAAGTACGTGACAGTGGAAGTTACGTGCGGCTCGGGCGGTGCGGTGTCACCTGCGGGCATGGTGCAGGTTATAGAAGGCGACTCGCTGCCCATCAACATGCAGCCCGATACGGGCAAGCAGGTGGCAGCGGTAGAACTGACGTACAAGAATCCAGACGGCACTACGCGCACAGAGGTCATTCCGTGGACGGGCGACACCTATACGGTGCCGGGTGTACCGGGTGATCTGGTCGAAGTGCATGTGCGTTTCGAGGATGCGTCTCAGCCGAAGCCGCCGGTGTCCACGATTGACGTGACCCCGGTTGTGGCTGCGGGCAGCGTAGGGTTGGGCATCATATCGCCGGGCGCTACCGTGCGGGTGACCGAAGGTGGCAGCGCGCTGTTCTCCTTCATTCCTGAAGAGGGATGCGAGGTAGTTTCGGCCAAGCTTGATGGTACGGAGGTAGCGGGCCGCGGCGCGCTACGTTCGGTGGTTACTTACGCGCAACTGGCAGCGTTGGGTGCAGGCGAGCATCGGCTGGTGGTCGAATTTGCACATACGGCTGATTTGCCCGAGCCGCCCACTGATACCGATTTCGAGGTGACGGTGAGCGCTGAGGCAGAAGGTCCTGGCAGTGTGAGCCCCACCGGTCCCTTCTTGGCGCTTGGCGGCACATCGCAAACGTTCACGTTCTCCTACGAGAGCGATCGTGCGTATATCGCGTCGCTGGAGGTGACTACAGGGCAGGGCGATGAGGCTCGCACCGAGCAGGTGAGCGTATGGGAGTTCGCCATGTCGTACACCATTGGTGCTCTGGCGGCTGACACGCATGTGCGCGTAGTGTTCGCTGAACGGGCGGGCGCGGACAACCCCAGCGTGGATGCAACGGAGTATGTGACGATGACAGGTGTGGTCGTCACCGAGAATAGGGTGGGCGATACCACTGGCGGTACCATTCATCCCTCGGGTAAGGTGCGCGTGGTATCCGGTGTGAACGCGCAGCGCTTCCTGTTCCGACCCAATCCGGGGTATGTGATCGATTGCGTCACGGTGGCAACGGGCACGGGTGCCGATGCTACGGTACGCATGCTGTCGGCGGCGCAGGTAGCGGCAAAGAATTACGTGGTGGCGGGTGTGACCGCTGACACGCAGGTAACGGTGCGGTTTGTGCCCGAGTATTATCTGGTTGACGTGCGTTCGGGTGATGGTGGCCTGCTTGACCCAGAGGGCACCTCCATCAAGGTGCCGTACGGCAAGCGGCTAGAGCTTTTGGTGGAGCCTGACGAGGGCTATGAGCTTGAGGGCTTTCAGGTGACTGGTTTGGTCAAGCACGAAGGCGTGTGCGCGCAGGGTGTGCAGATCGAAGGCGCGCGAGCGTTGACGGGCGAAGGTACGCCGAGAACCTACGACCGGCATGCGTTTGCGGTGTCGGGTCCAGGCACCATTTATGCCACGTTCAAGATGGAAAGCGGCACCAATACCCCCACGGTACCTGGGCAGATGCACACCATTAACGCATCTACCTCAGGCCATGGGCAGATCAGTCCGGCGGGTCAGCTGACCTATGCGCATGGCGCTACCGCCGTGTTCACGCTGCGGCCAGCCGTGGGATATCAGCCAGAGTCGGTGACGCTACGCGACGAGCTGGGTGAACGCACGATGCGCACTACATCTAAGTCCATCACGCTCACCATCGAGCGTGATGGTGAGGTTATTGCGAACTTTGCACCAACGTCGCCTGCCGGGTCGAATGCGGCCACGGCGCGCGCCTTGCGCACGTTGCAGAGCTTGGCGAAGACAGGTGACGGGCAAGCCATTGGGCTGCTTGGCCTGATGTCGGTGGCGTTCGGCGCTGCTGGGCTTGCAGTGTTGGTTGGCAGCCGGCGCCGTTGGCGTAGCAGTTCTCCTGCGTCTCGCGAGGGGTAGGTGATGCGAAACATGTGGCAAGGAAAGCAAGAGCGTGTATACGGGTATGAGGGATGCTGCGTATTCGTTCTCGGGACTGGAATGGCTATTCGATCGACAAGGACGGTACCTATGAGTGTATCTATGAACACCCTACGAGGCATCGCAGCCAAAGCGATCCTTGTACTGGGGCTGGTGCTTGGGGTTATGGTGGCACCTACGGTAGCACCACCTTTGGCATATGCTGATGCTTCCAACGCACTTTCCATCAAAGCCGGTGCTGCAGTAAAGACAACCAACAATACCGATGGCACTTCAACCTATACGTTTCCCTATCTGAGCGTCCAGGCTCCAAACGACAAGATTATCAGGGGCATAACGGTGCAATTCACAAGCGCCATTGAGAGTGGGGAAGATGTTCTGCTAGAGGGTGCTACCGTCAACATCGGTGGCCAGGCACACACGTTTGCCATTTTGAATGCGAATAAACGGGGCAACAAGTCGGCCAACGAGACAGGTCAGGGGGCAACTGCGGAGGTCTGGGAGCAGTATCTGCGTGAGCACTTGCAGTTGAAGGTGCGCTCGAACAGCACGTCGCTTAAGACGTTACGCATGATTGTGAGTACCGAGAAAGTGGAGCGTACGCTCGATTACAATGCCCAGAATGGTCACTACTATGAATATGTGGCAACCAAGGTGAACTGGCCGACTGCGCGCGACCGGGCGGCTGCATCAACGTATATGGGTATGCAAGGGTATCTGGTTACTGTTACGAGCCAGGCTGAGCACGATTTGATCTACTCGCTCGTGAATGCTGATACGTGGATTGGTGCAACCTGTCATCCTACGTTTCTTCAAGCTGCGGGTATTGACAGCACCGGAGCATATAGCAGCACGTATGCAAAATACTATTGGGCCACAGGACCTGAGAAGGGGATGAACTTCTGGCGAGGCGGATGGGGCATTACGAACGCGAATACCTCCGCCAATCAGGTTGATGGGGCTTTTTCCAATTGGCACACAAGAGAGCCAAACAATTCGAGCGGTGAGCAGTGTGCGCATCTGCTTGCATCTGCTGGAGGAAGATGGAACGACTATAGCTATGCGACGAACTGCAACTACGTTATAGAGTACGGTGGCTTGGAAGAGGACGAAAGCGGGTCTGGTTCTGGCGGTTCTGGTGGGAGCGGAACACAAGAAGACGATACCTACGTTAAGGTGGATATCAGCATTGATACCCAGGGCAAGACTATGCATGTTGAAGCTGCGGATATCGTGGTAGGCGCTCAACCCAACGTGACCGCAACGGTCAATGGTGGTACTGTACCCTCTGTTCTTGGTGACGCCTCTGCTGCGCTCGGCAATGGCGCTGCATTGCTTTCCTTCCGCTATCAGAGGTTTGACGAAGCGCGCAATGCTTGGGTTGATGTGGACGCCGCTGACGTTAGCCGTCACGCAGGACGCTATCGCGTACAAGCGGCAGCGAAGTACAACGAGCTTGCCGCCGATGGCAGTTGGGTGACCGACGAGCATGGTAACCGCTTTGAAGGCGATTATCGTTTGGAAGCCGGCTATGAAGATGGTGTGGAGTTCACGGTAGCGCCCAAGCCTCTTGATGTGAGCGTGCCAGCGGGTCCAGATGCGTCCGTTCCTCCAGAAGGTACAGGAGAACTCGCTGCTCGCACCTACACCAAGACCTACGATGGTACAACTGCGTTCGCCGCTTCGGGTGTTTCTCTGGATGATCTGGTTGTAGATGGCGCTGAAGTGCACCTGAGTTTTCAGCATGCCTCCTTTGCAAGCGCTGATGCTGGTGTGCAGAAGCTGACGTTTTCAGGTGTTGCGCTTTCTGGCGCCGATGCCTCAGATTATGAGCTAACCTCGATTGCGCCCGATGGCAGCATCACGGTATACGGGGCGATTCTTCCGCGCAACCTTGACATCAAGGCCAGCTTCTCAAGCGACCAGAATTGGCCACCGGATAGCACGTGGATAGCGGGCGTTGACATGGTTGACCCTGCGACAGGCGATGCTGACCCGCACGGATATTTCAGTGATGTGCAGGCTTTTGTCTACGACTTTACCGGCGAGTCAGGGGATATCGCGCTTGGCGAGAACTGCCCTGATCCGATGGCCTGGCCGACCAATATGCTGTGTCCAGGAGATACTGTAGCTGAGGTATTGGGCGAAGAGCGCTTCACGTGCCAAACCCAAGATGGCCTGACGCTCGACCGAGCAAATCCCCAGGTTGGTGTCTATCAACTGCTGGCGCGATTCTCAAAAGTGAATCCGGTTGGCGCCGGTGGCGCCACGCTTCGTCCCGATGGGCGTTATGCGCTTGGAAACTATGCGGTGAGCATGATTCCAGCAACGCTTGAGGTGACTGAGCGTCCCGAGGCTCGTGTGGTGGAGAAAACGCTTGTGCTCGCACAGACGAGCGGGCAGGTTCTTGATGCGCGACAGATCGTAGAGCGCGTCATTGCATCAGGCGTGGAAGGTATCGAGAGCCTTCCTGCTGATGACCATTTAGATGTGCTCATAAAGAAGGGCGCCTCGGTTGTGGATGCGATCGATTGCGGCGCGCTCGGGCACTACAGTGCTACCATCTTCGTCCGCGGCGATGATGGCTTCGACACGCTGATTGTGGTCGAGATATCTGTTGAGGGTTCGGGATCAAGCGGCGGCGTTTCGGGTAGTGGCCCCGACATCTTAGCGCCCGGCTGCTTCACGATCGCAACGCGCATGGCTGGAGATGTGGGTGCTTCGACCTGTACTTCTTCGGCGGTTGTGCTGGGCGGTAGCAATGCTGAGGTGGGCTGGACGGTAGGAGCCGATCGGTATGTGTCGTCGGTTGCAGTGGACGGCATTGAGCGTTCTATCGCAGATACGTCTGTTTCGTTTGCCAACGTGTCAGCCGACCATGAAGTAGTGGTGACTTTTGCGCGCATTGGGTCCATAGGTGGTAGCACTACCTATGGCTACTATACGCTCACCACGAACCGGTACGGTGAAGCAACGAAGGTAGAAGTGTCGCCATCTGCGGTGGTGCGTGCCGGACAGAGCGCATCTGCTACGTGGGCGCCTGCTGAGGGCTACGAGGTGACCGAGGTACTTGTTGATGGTGCGCGTCTTGATGCGCAGCAGGTGCAGTCGGGCAGCATTACATTCGACGCAATGGATGCGAATCATGTTGTTGATGTGCGTTGTGCCCCTGTTGGTGGTCAATGTACGCTGGCAGGAGCTGAATATGCGGTGAGTACGCGCATTGCAGGTGGTTCGGGCACCATAACAGGAGGTGCAACGGTAGCGGCTGGAAGCAGCTATACCGTGGCGTGGGATGTGCCAGCTCGCGCCCCGTCCGGAGCCGCTTATGCGGTGTCGCGAGTAGAGGTGAATGGGGTTGCTGTGTCGGCGGCGCAAAGCGGAAGTACGGCGCTTGCCAATATTCGTAGTAATCAAGAGGTAGTGGTTTATGTTGAGCCGGTACTTAATCATGTGAACATTATGAGTATTGGGCAGGGAAGCACTTCTCCGTCCAAGACGCTATATCGCGGCCAGGACTATTCGGGCATCATTGCAAGCCCCGCTGATGTTTCGCGTGTGTATCGTGTGGAAATTGATGGCGCGGTGGTTTATGAGGCTGAGGCTGCTCACGATGAACAAGACGAGATCGCTGAGACTCTTTTAGAGGAAGCGGCCAGTGAACTTTCCGATCAGCTGGACGATCTGGCATCTGATGAGGTCAACGCAGACGGGGGAGACGCAGCAAGTGCGGGCGTGGCAGCTGGCGCTGACGATGAAGGAGCAGCGGCGGATAACGAGATCAGTGTGGGCGGAGAGAGTTCAGCCGGTACGGACGACGCTGCGGCCTCCAACCAGAATGACGACGCTGCGAGAGATACGGTGACGGATGCAGAGGAAGCGGATGCTTCCGCATCTGAGAATACTGATGCGCACGAGGCGGCTGAGGCGCTGATGGCGCTTCAATATGCCCATGAAGTACCTGCTACGCGCAGTTTAGGCAGTTCTTCTGGTGTATCTTCAGGTGCAGAGTCCATCACGCATTCGCTCGATCAGCAAAGCGGCAACTTCTTATGCACCATTTCCAATATTGCAGGGGACCACACGATAAAGGTTTTCTTTGTGGAGCAGGGCAGTACGCCTACGCCTGATGAACTATGTGCTGAGCAGGATCGCTATTCAGAGGTGGTACCCGTTATCGGAGGCAGCTCGGGTACGGTAGCCGGCGGCGGTTTTGTTGAGCCGGGAACGCCAGGGCCTACGATTAGTTGGGAACTTCCCAATCCTCCGAAGCACGAGGTCACCGAAGTGGTGGTCAATGGTCAGCGATTCGAGATAAACGACCCGGATTCTACTTCTTTTGATATTCCCTTCGGGGTTGCGCCCGGTACGCGCTATGACGTGGAGATCATCACGCGTCCACGTGTTCCTGGTGATGACGTGCCTGCGGTTGAAGCGTCGTTGGGGAGCGCGCCTGTGTTCTACCAAGTTCGCACGTCGGTTGTGGGCGGCCCGGCCACCATATCGCCAAGCACCTCGGTTGTGGCAGGTGACGCATGTCAGGTGGCATGGTCGGTTACAGATAACGATGGCTCCTATAAGGTGACGCGCGTAGTGGTGGATGGTCGCAGTGCGGCTGATAAGGTTTTTGACCGCGGCGAGATATCGTTTGCAGATGTGTCCGCAGATCATGAGGTGCAGGTGGTGCTTGATAGTACGCAGTCCGTCAATGCTGAAGGGGGTGCGTCTGGTGCCGGGGAGGTGCCGGGTGATCAGACGCCGGTGTCTCAGGCAGAACGCTCATTGACTGGGTTGCCGCAGACGGGCGACCCCATTGCTACGCTTCTGGTTGGGTTTGTGCTTGCGGGTTTGTTCGGGTACGCCGCTGTTCATTTGGCGCGCTGTCGTATGAGGAATGTGTCAAGGCGGTAGATTGAGCCGACGCATAAGAGTATGCGGGCGCGTGAGGGCTGGTGGCGCGTTCGTTGTGCGGGGTGCATCGCGGGCGGTTTTTGCCGGTGGTGCGCCCCTGTGTTATATGGCACGCACGTCACCTTGAGCGCTTCAGGCTTTCTACGGGCTTTCCTCGTCCTGCCGCTATAATGCTGGGAAGCGAAAAGCGGAAAGGGGAACGTTGTGTTTGGAGACAACTTGGAGCGCGTGGTCGCTGCCATTGAGAAGAATTACGAAGCTGACGAGATATTCTTCACCAAGCCGGGCCTGCGCTTCCCCAGCCGCTCCGTCATCAAGGACATCTTGAAGAATCTGCGTCGTGTGCTGTTCCCGGGCTATTTTGGCGAAGAGATGCTCAGTGTCAATACCAGCCCTAAGTACTTCATTGGTGAGACGCTCATTCAGATAGAGCGCCAGCTGCGTCAGCAGATTATTCTGGCGCTAGCATATATGGACAGCCGCTGCGAGGACACGGTGGATCCGAACCTCTGCGAAGAATGCGTGCCATCCGATATCGTGATGAAGACCAACGACGTGTGCACCGCCTTTTTCGACGAACTGCCGCACATTCAGCAGGTGCTGTTGACCGACGTGGAGGCGCTCTACGACGGCGATCCGGCCGCCGGCAGCAAGGAAGAGGTCATCTTCAGCTATCCGGGGCTCTATGCCATCTACGTATATCGTCTGGCGCATGTGCTTTACGAGATGAATGTGCCCATCATTCCGCGCATCATGACCGAACTGGCGCACAGTGGCACTGGCATCGACATTGGTGCGGGCGCGAAGATTGGCGAGTACTTCTTCATCGACCACGGAACCGGCGTGGTTATTGGCGAGACCACCGAGATCGGCGACCATGTGAAAATCTACCAGGGCGTGACGCTGGGCGCGCTGTCTACGCGGGGTGGCCAGCGACTGAATGGGGTGAAGCGGCATCCCACCATTGAGGATAACGTAACCATTTACAGTAACGCCAGCGTGCTTGGTGGTCAGACGGTCATTGGCGAAGGCAGCGTTATTGCGGGCAGCACCTTCGTCACATTCAGCGTGCCGCCGCACAGCCGTGTATCAGTGAAGGAGCAAGAGATCACGGTGCGTCAGCCCGGCGAGAAGGACTAATTGGGGAAAGCGTCGCGTGTTCGCACGAGGTCGCATGCGCCTAGGCAAACTCGTTTGAATCCATACGAGGTGGCGCGAGGCTGTGCAAGCTCGTTTAATCCGCACAAGTTCGCATGGAAATGTTTCACGTGAAACACGACCGAGCAGAATAACAGCACAGTAGCGCTATTAGGTAATAAGCTTGCAAACAAATGTTTCACGTGAAACATTTTGGGTGCGGAAGAGTGCGAATGCGCACATGTAAGTGTGAATGCGAACAGGCACATGTATACGCGAACGTGGATATAAGTGCAGGCGTGTGCGGTGTTCGTATATGTGGGCGTGAGCGCGCGAACGCGCATGCGTGAACGTGGGTGTGTATATGTGAACGTGAAGGTGAATGCGAACGAATGCGCATTGTGATGGTGCCCGGGGTGGGAGTCGAACCCACACACCCGAAGGTAGAGGTTTTTGAGACCTCCGCGTCTGCCATTCCGCCACCCGGGCATAGCGCATCTCGTCAGTTTAACGGTTTCACGCCATGGTTCAGTGCCGATCAAACCGACCAAACGAGTATACCTGAAAAACGCTTCATTTTCTCGGTAAGCGGTCTGTTTGTGCTTTATAATAGGGAGACTGCCCGCGCGGGTATTCGCGTGGCGGGCGCAGAAGAATGCTTACAAGCGTACGGGGTATAAGCGGACCAAGTGCAAGGGTACAAGGCGCAAGCGCAGCAGTTGCAAACACAATGGCTGTACGTGCGGCAGTTGCAGGAACAGCAGCTGCAGGCGCAACAGGCGCAAAGCAACAGGCGCAAGTGTATTTGGCATGAACGCACGAGGTACGAACTTACGCGGTACGAACTACAAGGAGGAAGCACATGCTCAAGGCTATCATTGTCGACGACGAGGCCCCAGCCAGGTCTGAACTCAACTTCCTCCTTGAAGAAGTCGGGGGAGTGGAAGTGGTCGCCGAAGCGGCTGGCGTGCGCGAGGCTATCGAGAAGCTGAAAGAATACCCGTGCGATGTCATGTTCCTCGACATCAACATGCCCGAAGCCACGGGCTTGCAGCTGGCCGAGGCGCTCAAGCACCTCAAATTCCCGCCTGCCGTGGTGTTCGTCACCGCCTACAGTGAGCACGCGCTGGACGCATTCCAGGTGCACGCCATCGACTACCTGGTGAAGCCGGTAGAAACCGAGCGTCTCAAGCAAGCCATCGCCCGTGTGCGCGAGCAGGTGGCGCTGCACGTGCAGGCGCAGAAGAGCGAGCGCATTCCGGTGGAGAAGGGCGGCAAGAAGATCCTCATCGGCATCGACAAGATCCGCTTCGTCATGGCACGCGACGATTACGCCTACCTGCAAACCGACACCGACCGCTATTTCAGCACGGTCAGTCTGGCCCAGCTGGAAAAGCGTTTGGACGGTCACGGGTTCTTCCGTGTGCACCGCGGGTATTTGGTGAACCTTTCCATGGTGGAAGAGATCGAGTCAGTATCTGGTGGCACGCTGCTGCTGATGCTCAACGGCGTGGAAGAGAAGATCCCCGTGAGCCGCCGTCGTGTTAGCAACTTGAAGAAGGCGCTGGGCATCTAGTGTCTGCGGTTTGCGGTTCGGCGGCTTGGGTCGTGCGTTTGACTCCGCGCTTCGCTGACGGTCTGCTGCTGGCGGCTTGCAATCAGCATTCCGCGTTCGGCGGCGCGCCAGTAGCGCCCGGCAACCGGCAGCTGCAGCCAGCACCTACAACCAACGCCCTGTGACCAGCAGCGAACCATGGCTACCTTCCAGGAATTCATGCACGTTACACAGGTGTCCTTGAGTGACAAAACATCGGGCCGCCGCATGCGCGAGATCCTCGGCGTCATGCGCAAGTACAAGGTCATGCAGGGCCTCACGCCCGAAAAAGCCGTGCAAATGCTGGAGGCGCTCGGCCCCACCTACGTGAAGATCGGCCAGCTGGCATCCAGCCGAAGTGACCTGTTGCCCCGCGAATACTGCGAAGCGTTCGAGCAGCTTCAAGACGACGTGACCCCCATGCCTTTCGACACCGTGCTGGAATGCATGGACCGCGCCTACGGCCACAGCTGGAAGCAGGTGTTTCTGGCGGTGGACCCCGAACCGCTGGGTGCGGCCTCCATCGCGCAGGTGCACAAGGCGGTGCTGCTCGACGGCACGCCCGTGGCGGTGAAGGTGCGCCGTCCGGGCATCGTGGCGCAGATGGCCGAGGACATCACGCTGATGAAGCGCGCCCTGGCCACTGCCGAGTTCGTAGCCAGCGCCCATGAGACCGTCTGGATGAACCTGGACAACTTCATCGAAGTGCTGGAGAAGACCACCGACAACGAAACCAACTTCACCATCGAGCTTGAAAATCTCACGCGCTTCCACAAGGAATGCGCGAATTGGCCGGGCATCACCTGTCCGGTGCCCTACCCGCACGCCAGTAACGACGCCGTGCTGGTCATGGAGTACGTGCAGGGCACGCAGATCAACGATGTGGCGCGTTTGCAGGCCGATGGCTATAACATGGATGTGCTGGCCGACCGCATCATCCAGAACTACCTGACGCAGGTGATGAGCGTGGGCTTCTTCCACGCCGACCCGCACCCGGGCAACATCATCGTGCGCGGCGATCAGATCGTGTGGATCGACCTGGGCATGACCGGCCAGCTAACTGCCTCGGAGCGCCAGCAGGTGGGCCGCATGATGCGCTCGGTGGTCACCGACAACGCCTACGACCTGATGCAGGCGGTGCTGAGCATCTCGCGCCGCCACGGCGAGCTGGATTACGGCGAGCTGCTCTCGCAACTTTCGTCGCTTTTGGACAAGTACGGCTCGGCCGACCTCGACGACATCAACATCGGCACCGTGCTCGGCGAGATCGTGGAGGTCATGCGCGGCCAAAGTCTCATCATGATGCCTGCGGTCACCATGTTAGTACGCGGCGTGGTCACCATCGAAGGCCTGATGGAGAACATCTCGCCTTCCACCAATGTGCTGGAGGTGCTCAGCACGCACGTGATGCGGCAGTCGCTTGACCCCGAGCACGTGAAGAAGCGCATCGCCGATCTGTTCATGGCCGCTACCGAGTCCACCGAAGCGCTGGCGAAGCTGCCCTATCAAGTGTCCGACACGCTTGAGATGCTCGACCGCGGCGAGCTGCGCGTGAAAGGCGACGTGAAAGTCTCCGAAGATGCGCTGGCAACCATCTATGCCTCGGTGGGGCGTGCGTCGCTTGCGCTCATTTCTATGGGCTTGTTCATCGGCTCGTCTATTCTTTGTACCACCAATATGGAACCCCGGTTTCTGGAAGTGCCCATCCTGGGCGTGCTTGGCTACGTGGGCGCATTCGTGTTGGGCATCTACGTTATTTTCGTTACGTTGAAATCGCGCCATCGTACGAAGAATAACCTCAAGGCCGATTGAGCGCATGTAACGTGCAGTTTCAGCTTTCCTAACGAAAGGTTGACTGACTGCGGAGTCTCCAGGCGCGGTTTTGGGGCTGCTCTACACTCCAACTATCAAGGTAGAGGTTGCCGCTCTGAGTGCTCCGGTTGCTTGCTGGTTGAATGTGCACATATGCGTGGCACGGGTAGGGCGGCGTGTATGGAAGAGGTGAAAGAGATGTCTACTTCTACGCAGCATGCTCAACAGCAGGGTGTAGGCCAGCAGGGCGTGGGTCAACAAGGAACGATCGGGCGCGATTGGGGCCTCTTCTTCTGGGGCATCTTGCTGCTCGTGTGCGGCTTCGTGGTCATGGCATGGCCGGACCTATCGCTGGTATCCATCGCTATTGCGGCAGGCGCCATGCTGCTCGTCGGCGGCGTCTTCGATGCGGTGGCGTACTTCCGGCTGCGCAAAACCGGTCTTGAGACGGGCTGGGCGCTGGTGAACGCCATTTGCAGCATCATCTTGGGCATCATGTTCTTGGTGCACCCTATCGTGACGGCTTCGGTTATCCCATTCATGGCGGGCATCTTCGTGCTGGTCTACGGCATCATGGCCATCGTGGCTGGCGTGGGGCTGCGCGGGTTGGGCGCGGGTTGGGGCTGGATGATCGCCAACGGCACCATTTCCATTCTCTGCGCGTTCATGTTCATGTTCATGCCGGCGTCGTTCGTCATCTTCTTGGGCATTTTCCTGGTGATGCGCGGCATTACGATGGCGGTGTTCGGGCTGACCATGCCCAAAGCGGCGGGGCTGCTCTAGCGTTGCGCGCGGTGCTCACCTGACCGCATGCATTCGCGTTCGCTCGGCCACGCGCACTCGATCGCCCGGCCACACATACCGCCTGCGTGAGCACCTTTCGATCATTCGACATGGCATCCGCATATGAAGCGCCTCCGAACATACCTTTCCGTCATAGGGCGGATCTTCGCGCAAGACGTGCGTCGCATCGTGCGCAACCCCATTGCGGTTATCGTGCTGGCAGGCGTGTGCCTGCTGCCGTCGCTCTACGCGTGGTACATCGTGGCCGCCAACTGGGATCCATACCAAAACACCGAGAACCTCAAGGTGGCCGTGGTCAACAATGACGAAGGGGCCGACAGTTCCTATACGGGGCACGTGGATGTGGGCGAGGAGGTAGTTGCCGCTCTGCGCGAGAACCACCAGATGGGCTGGGAGTTCGTCAGCCAGGACGAAGCAACCCAGCGCGTGCAGTCGGGCGAATACTATGCCGCTATCGTGCTACCGAAAGATTTCAGCGCACGTTTCCTGAGCGCCTTCGACGGGCACTTCGAGCGCCCGCAGATCGACTACTACATCAATGAGAAGCTGAGCGGTTCGGGCGCTAAGATCGTGGATGCTGGGGCGGAAACCGTGCAGAAGACCATCGACGAGCAGTTCGTGAAGATGGTGAGCGATCAGGCGCTTGCCATATCGCAGCGCGTGGGCGGCCAGGTGGTTGATGATGAACATCAGGCCGAAGAGAACCTTGCCATCAGCCTGGCGCAGGCCGATGCCGACATCGGGCAGACGCGCAGTCGCATTGACCAGCTGCGCACCACGGTCAGCAGCATCAAGCAGTCGGATGCGAGCGAGTTGGGCGCGCTGCGCGACAGTGTCGCAGCGTATGTTGCGACGGCGAAGAGCCAAATTGCCACCGCGGCCGACGCCTCCGACGCGCTGCTCGGTACCACCCAGGAAAACCTCGCCGATATGCTTGCCAGCTTACAGGCGCTTCAAAGCTCGACCAGCTACACCGAGCTGCGCACCTTCTTGGGGCTCGACGACGATCAGGTGGCCAGCTTCATGTCACAGCCCGTGCAGCTGCATACCGAGAAGGTCTACCCGGTGGCGAACTACGGGTCAGGCGTGGCGCCGTTCTTTACCAACCTGGCGCTGTGGGTGTCAAGCCTGTTGGTGCTGGCGCTCATGCGCGTTCGCGTGGACCCGCAGGGGCTGCCCCCCTTCACGGCTACGCAGGCGTACTTCGGTCGGTGGCTGCTGCTGATGGTCATCAGCGTCATCCAAAGCACCATCGTGTGTGCGGGCGATGTGCTCATGGGCATCCAGTGCGAGAGTCCGGCCGCCTTCATCGGCGCGGGCGTGCTGGCGGGCGCGGTGTATGCGAACCTGATGTTCGCGCTGGTGTACAGCATGCGCCATGTGGGCAAGGCGCTGGCCATCGTGCTGCTCATCATCCAAATACCGGGGTCGTCGGGTATGTTCCCCATTCAAATGATGCCCACGTTCTTCCAGGTGCTCAATCCGCTGTTGCCGTTCACGTACTCCATCGACGCCATGCGCGAGGCAATCGGTGGCTTCTACGGCCTCCATTACCTGCAAGATATGCTGGTGCTGGCGCTGGTGTTCGGGCCGGTCGGCTTCGCGGTGGGCCTCGGCTTCGGCCGATGCAGCTACAACCTGAACGTAATGTTCGACAAGAAGCTGGCCGAAGGCGGCCTGTTCACCACCGAGGCCGTGCTGGGCGGTGCGCAGCAGATGCGGTTCCGGGCCATGGTGCGTGCGCTGATGAAGACGCCGGAGTACCGCCTCAAGATACAGAAACGGGCGAAGCGCTTCGACGCGCGCTACGATCGGCTGGTGCGTGCGGGTTGGGTGGCGCTGTTCGCGCTGCCAGCCGTCATGATCTGCTTGCTGATCGTGCTGCGCGGCGGTGTGGATCGCACGCTGATGCTGCTCGCGCTATTCGTGGTGGGCACGCTGGTGGTAGTGGGGTATTTGGTGACCATCACGTACGTGGATATGAACATCGCCTCGTGCCTGAAGCTGGCGGGGAAAGCGGGGAAAGCGGGGGAAGTGCCGCGGAAGACATCGCGGAAGGGGCCGCAGGTGCGGAAACCGGCGCAGGCGCGGAAGGCGCTAGAGCCGCGGAAACCGGCGCAGGCGCAAAAGACGCTAAAACTGCGGAAATCGGCGCAGGTGCGGAAGGCGCCGCGGCTACAGGAACCGGAGAAACCGCTGCAAAAGGCATCGCCACAGGCGAAGAAGGCGTCCGCGCGGCATAAGCGGGGTGGTCGGTCGTGAAGATCGCCTTCCAGATATTCAAGAGCGACCTGCGCAACCTGATGACCAACGTCATCTGCGCCATCGTGGCCATGGGGCTCATCATCGTGCCGCCGTTGTACGCATGGCTGACCTCGCTCGGGTTCTGGGATCCGTATCAGAACACGGGGGGCATCACCGTTGCCGTGGCGAACGAGGATGCGGGGTACCAGAGCGATCTGGTGGCTACGCGGGTGGACGCGGGTGCTCAGGTGGTGGCGCGCCTGCACGAGAATAACCAGTTCAACTGGGTTTTCGAAGACGAGCAGGCCGCTGTTGAGGGCGTGAAGAGCGGCGCCTACTACGCCGCCATCGTGATACCGAGCACTTTCTCGGCCGACCTCATGAGCGTGACCAGCGACCATTCTACGAAGGCGACCATCCAGTATTACAGCAACGAGAAGGAGAACGCCATCGCTCCCCATGTGACCAGCCAGGGAGCAACCGAATTGCAAACGCAGATCGACCAGGCGTTCAACAAGACCGTGGCCGATATCGTGCTGGATATCAGCGACGACTTGACCAGTTACATGAGCGGTGCCGGTGTGCAAGATTTTGCGCAGCAGTTGACGGTGCAGTTGCAGGCTATTGTGGACGAGCTGCGCCAGTCGCAGGCAGAGCTTGAGGCGTTCGGCGCGCTGGTGGGGAGCGCGGACACGCTTGCGGGCAAAACCGGGGATATGCTGGCGAAGCTGTCGGATGAGTGCCGCACGCTGGCTGGCGTGCTGGATCAGGCGGAAGGCAAGCTGACCGACCCCGCCAACCGCCAGGCTTACGATGAGGCGCTGGCGAAGCTTCCCGACGACGTGCGCGCCGACCTGCCGACCGCTGAGCAGCTGACTGCGGACATTGGCGAGGCCACCACGAAGGCCGACGACCTCATTGCGCAGCTTGAGCAGGCGGCGCAGAGCATGTCGGACACTGCCGATACGCTTAGCGGCGAACTGGGCGGTATCGGTCAGTCGCTTAATGCTACGGGCAGCGTTTTGGGCAATGCGGCAGGCGAGTTGCAAGGTACGTGCGATAAGCTGAAAAGTGCGCTCGATTCGTCCGATCTTGCTGAGGTGCGCGCGCTGATCGGCAGCAACCCCGACGCGCTGGCATCGTTCTTGTCTGTGCCCACGCAGCTGGTCGAGCATCCTGTATTCAAAGTGGACAACAACGGTTCCAGCATGAGTCCATTCTACACATCGCTGAGCCTCTGGGTGGGCGCCCTCTTCTTGGTCGCGCTCACATCCACCACGGTGGCGCCGAAGCAGCTGGCGAAACTGCGCAGCACCGCACCAACGCAGAAGCGGTCCGCGAACCCCCGATATCCTTCGCCCGCGCAACTCTACCTGGGTCGTTACGGCATTTTCGCGCTGATCGCCATCGCGCAGGCGGTGGTGGTGTGCTTGGGCAATGTGTTGTTCGTGGGGGTGCAGTGCGAGAACGTGGGGCTGTACGTGTTAGCCGGGGTGGTAGTTGCCATCGTGTTCAGCAATCTGGCCTATACGCTGGCCGTGTCGTTTGGGGTCATCGGGAAGGCCATCATGGTCATCGGGCTGGTTATGCAGATCGGTGGTGCGGGTGGCATCTTCCCAGTGCAGTTGAGCGCACCATTCTTCCAGGCCATTTACCCGTGGCTGCCGCTGACACATTCCATGCAGGCGTTCGAGAGCGCTATGTTCGGCGCTTATGGTGACCAATACTGGATGTCGCTTGCGTGCTTGCTGGCGTTTTTGGCAGCTTCGCTGGTGGTGGGGCTGGTGCTGCGGCGCCCCATCATCCGCCTGAACGATTTTGTCATGCGCAAGCTGGACGAAACCAAAGTGCTCTAGCCCTCACGCGCCTGAATTGTTTCACGTGAAACATTTGTTTGTTGTCTTATTACCTAATAGCGGTACTGTGTTGTTATTTTGCTCGCTCGTGTTTCACGTGAAACAATTCAAAGTCGTTCGCGGTTGCTCGCGTGCCTTTAGTGCATTTTCGCTTTCCCAATGCTTCACGTGAAACACTCATCCAGTACAGCTGACTCGAAATGCGCTGGTGGTATGCAATGTGCACGATTCTGGCAGAATGTTTCACGTGAAACACTTGCTCCCGTACACCTGCCCTGTGGGGTGGATCTGAGCGGGAACGCTTCACGCAGATTGTTTCACGTGAAACATTTTTGAGCAATGTGACGAATGATGATCAAGAGAGCAAAGTACGGTCCGGATAGCGGATAATAGGCCGAACAGCAAAAGCACCCCAACCAATCAGCAACTCACCGAAAGAGGACAAACCATGACAGCGATCGGCATAGACCTAGGTACCACGAACAGCTGCGTTGCGGCAGTGGAAGGCGGCACCCCCGAGGTGATCGCGAACGCCGAAGGATCGCGCACCACCCCCTCGGTCGTCGCCTTCACCAAAGACGGCGAGCGCCTGGTGGGCGCGGTGGCGCAGCGCCAGGCCGCCATGAACCCCGACCGCACCGTGGCCAGCGTGAAGCGCCACATGGGCACCGACTGGCGCCAGCCCATCGATGGGCGCGCCTTCACACCGCAAGAGCTCAGCGCCATGATCCTGCGCAAGCTGCGCACCGACGCTGAGAACTTCCTCGACACCACCGTAACCGACGCCGTCATCACCGTGCCCGCCTACTTCAACGACATGCAGCGCAACGCCACCAAGGACGCGGGCACTATTGCCGGGCTGAACGTGCTGCGCATCATCAACGAGCCAACGGCGGCGGCGCTGGCTTATGGGCTTGACCACGGCGCAGCCCAGAAGGTGATGGTCTACGACCTGGGCGGTGGCACCTTCGACGTATCGGTCATCGAAATCGGCGACGGCGTCATTGAGGTGCTGGCCACCGCTGGCAACAACCATCTGGGCGGCGACGACTTCGATGACGCGCTTGCCCGCCACCTCATGGATGCATTCCGTGCCCAAACCGGCGTGGACCTGGCGGCCGACCCCTCGGCGCGGCTGCGTGTGCGCGAAGCGGCTGAGCAGGCCAAACGCGAACTGTCCAGCATCACCTCCACCACGGTGAACCTGCCGTTCATCGCGCAGAACGCCGCAGGCCCCCTGCACCTGGAGCAAACCATCACGCGCGCCGAGTTCGACCAACTGACGCGCTCGCTCGTGGAGGCTACTACCGAGCCGGTCATGCAGGCCTTGAACGACGCGGGCATCGCCGCCAGCGAACTGGGCGAAGTGCTGCTCGTGGGCGGCAGCACGCGCATCCCGGCCGTGCAAGCGCACGTGCAAAGGCTGACCGGCCGCATGCCCGCCAGCACTATCAACCCCGACGAGTGCGTGGCTCAAGGTGCGGCCATCCAAGCCGATACGCTGGCCACCGCCATCAGCGCCTCGCAAGGCGGCGCCATGGTCCCGCGCGGCGGCCAGCTGCTGCTGCTCGACGTGGTGCCCATGAGCTTCGCCATTGAAACGGTGGGCGGCATCGCCACGCGCGTCATCGAGCGCAACACCACGCTGCCCATCCACTACGAGCAGGTCTTCACCACCGCGGCGCCCTTCCAAACCAAGGTGGAGATCAACGTCATGCAGGGCGAGCGCCCCATGGCCGCCGACAACAAGACCATCGGGAAGTTCACGCTGAAAGGTATCAAGCGCGCACCGGCTGGCGTGCCGCAGATCAACGTCAGCTTCGACATCGACGCCAACGGCATCCTGACCGTAACGGCGAAGGACCTGGGCACCGGCAACGAGCAGTCTATCACCATCACCGACAGCGAGCGTATGACCGATGCCGAGATCGCCGCCGCTATCGCCGATGCCGAGAAGTACGCCGCCGAAGATCAGGCGCGCCGCGATGCCATGGACGAGCGCCAACACGCGCAAGAGCTGGTGAATCAGGCCGAAGAGCGCCTGCGCTCTGAAGGTAAGCAGATGGACAAGGATGCCAAGCGCGCCCTGCGTAATGCGGTGGGCAGCGTGCAGAAGTACCTCATGAAGAAGTCCGAGAAGATGAAGCCGGAGGATAAGGCTGCGTTCACGGTCGCTATTGCCGAACTGGAGAAGCTGTTGTAGCTCGCGCATCGCCAAGTTGGAAAAGTTGTAGTTCGCGCGTCACTACGGTGAAGATGCTGTGGTTTGCGCATTGTCACGCGGAATAGTTGCAGCGGTCCGCACATCGCTAGATTCAGAGAGATTGTTGTGGCCCGCGCGGTGCTGCTTCTGCGGCTGCCCAAGCTGCGAGGGACTTGTTGGCGGTCTTTGTTGACAGGTGGATTTCATATAAAGATTTCCGGAGTGCTGATCCGATTGATGTTATAGTGTGGAGCCATTCGCTTCCAGATACGAGTGGAAGCGAACGCAGACCGCAACATGAAGGGCATGTTTTGCACAGAGTGAACGAACAGCAGAACACCAAGACGACCTGCACCCCGTACGAAATCCGATTTGAGGGTTCCAACTGCGGGGGGGGGCATTCGCTCTATGCTCTTCTTTCCGGTCATGATCCCAACCCGATAAGATCCGCAAGAATTGAAGATGCGCTGACGAAGAGCAGCCAATGGGCATGTCGGTTGCGGTGCGCTGTCCATGGTGTCAGTCGGCGTGCTAACGAACGACGCGCTTATGGGTTCTCTGTGATGCAGGGATCTATTCAGTCATGCTTGCAGAAAGTTGGGTGGGTGGCTCCGAGCTGTGCGACATAGCGTTGTCTCAAGTGAGGGTTTCTCAGCCCTTACGCTAATGTGCGATTCAGTGAAATGAATTATGTCAAATTCTATGGAGCCACCTACCCAACTTTCTGCGCGATCCATCACGCTCTTGCGTGCTGTGGATCAGTGAAAGTCCCATTCTGTTTCCCCGTACTGCTTGGTCTATTCTATCAGACCTCGCTGCATGCTTCTGCTGCGCAGCACTCACCACTCATCCAGACGTGTTCGGCTGACCATGGAGGAATATCCGGGAGATCCTCGTCTGTTCGGCTGACAATAGAAATCAATCCCTGACTCGCTCATACGATAGTTTTATAGAGATTCTCACCATATTCAGGTCTGTTATCTTGCAGAAGGTTCGTTTTTGGTTTATAAACCGTTACGTGTATGAGACAACGCACAGCTAAAGGATTTGGCATATACCACCGCCGCGCCAATGAGACGTACGGGAGTGCGGGTGCGGGATTGACAAAGGAAGGTATTTGCCATGTCAAGATCGACCTTATCCACGGGCAGACGCCTGATGTCTCTCGTGGCGGCGATGGCGCTTGCGGTCTCTATGGTTCCGGCCGCTGCTTTCGCCGAGACATCGCAGCTGAGCACCGATGTGCCTGTCGGGCGTGCTGCGGGGGATGATGTCCCCAATATCAATGTTGATGTGCCTGCAACCATAGCACTCAACGATTCCGATTCCACCGATCCGAAAGGTATCAACATCAAGAGCCTTGGTACGGTTTCGGGGTCAGGCGACTTCAAGAACAATTCCAATAATGCCGTTCGTATCAAGGAGATCAAATGCAATGCATCTGATCTGAACTCCTATTTTACGCTTGGAGCGAATGCGAAAGCTGCATTTACACTTGGCTCTATCACGGGTGCCGAGTGGAAACCGGATCAGACATCGGCTAAGAGCGTCTACACGGTTGCTGCCGATGCCCAGCCATCACAGGGATATGTCATGGCTAAGGGCGCAACGGTCAAGGGCACGATCTCGTTGAACCTGACTGGCAGCACCCTCAAGGATGCTGCGAAGACCGCAGCGCAAAGTCCTGATACCGACAATGACCTCATGAAGTGCACCTGGGTGATCGAAAGCGTTCGGGGTATGGGTCCCACGACGGATGCCGATAAGAACGCCGCCGACTTCTATCTGATCGATAAGCGCAATGCTGATCGTCCGATCAGCTACAGTCTGGCTGAAGTGAAGGAAGACGCCGAGAAGCTTCCGAGCCAATCGAGGGGCGCTTGGCCGTATGACATGTACTACGATTTCTGCACCGGAGATGGTACGAACTACGAGTGTAAGGTACGTTGGAATAATGCACTTTATCCGCTGCGGATCATCGGATTGAATCAGGACGAGAAGATCTCAGGCGGCATGGCAGGGCTTACG
>NZ_CALPCC010000025.1 GCF_943192905.1 Adlercreutzia murintestinalis
GTTCGGGCTCCGCGATAATTCTGCCGAGGTAGCTGGAACTCAAAACGATGCCGCTGGTGAAGCCGCCTCAAGCGCTCCCGCGGGTAACGATTCTCAAACAACAAACGAATCTGATGAAAACAGCGGTGCTAGTGCGCTAAATCGCAATCCGTACGCATGCGAGCTCTACGCTCCGGCTGACAAGGCCACCGGCGTTACGAGCATCTCCATTCCTGCCTCGGTCGAATCAATTGACCCGGGCTTCTTCCAGCTGTTCCCGAACGTCACTGCTATCAGCGTGGCTGCGGACAGCGCTCATTTCCAAAGCTATAACGGCATGCTCTTCGGTGTGAACGACGCCAACGAGCCAACTGACCTCCTCCTCGTCCCGGAGGGTATGGAGGGTATAGCCGTGCTCCCTGATGGATTGGCCACCGTCCCTGCTTGTGCATTTTCCCGTTGCCTAAAGCTTTCGGCCGTCCAGATGTCAGGGAGCACCGGCGTTTCTGCCCTCGAAGGCGCTGCCTTCACCACCCGAGACGGTATTTTGTATCGGTACGATCAAGCCGACGAAAACAACGATTCCGAAAGCGACGGCGCTGCCCGCAGCCTGACGCTGGTGGCGGCACCGGCTGGCCTGGGCACCAGTGCGAAGATCGCGCCCGCGTGCGCCGCCATTGCCGAAGGAGCCTTCTGGGGCAACGATGCTCTGCGTACCATCGTAGCAACGGGCAGCGTATACGCCATCGAGCGCGGTGAGGCGGCTTCCGCCGAGGCCCAGCAGGCCCAGCAGACGCCGCCGACCGCTTCCAACAGCAGTGCGATCTCATATGCAACTTATCCGGCGTTCTCGGCGCAGGTTGCCGAAAGCGCCACCGTAACCCTGGCCTCCGACGACACGCGCGCCACGTGGGAGGATGCTGGCTTCACGCATTTCTCCCAGACGGCGCAACCTGGTGCCATGAGCGGCCCGGCGTGGGGCAACAGCGGCCTTACCTACACTCTGCTGGACGACTTCACGCTTTCTGTCCGCTGGGAAGGGGATACGACGCCTGTCCGGGTGGAGATTCCCGCGGAAGCCCAGATTGATGGCGTGTCGTATCGCGTATCTGCGCTTGAAAATGGCGCCTTTGAAGGACAGGACTCTCTTGCGGAGGTGGTCATTCCGAACACCGTGCTCACCATTGGTGCGCATGCGTTTGCGGATTGCACCGCGTTGACGGAGATTAGTGTTCCTGGCAGCGTTGACCGCATAGAGCAAAGCGCCTTTGAAGGCTGCGGTGCTCTTGTCGCCGTTTCACTGAACGAGGGGCTGCATAGCATTGCCGAGCGCGCGTTCGCGAACACGGCCATAACGGATGTGTTCGTGCCCGCGAGCACCTTAGAGGTGAGCGATGCCGCTTTCGCCGACTGCGTGAACCTCAAGACCGTGGTGGCGCGCGGAACGACGGGCGATGTTGCCACCTCTGCGTTGCAGGGCAATACGGGCGTGGATATCTATGTGCCGTATCGCGAAGACGAGACCTATGCGTGGTCGGTCGGTGCGCCAGCGGCGGGCAATCATCTGCTGCCTTATGGCGTGCAGATGCAGTCGGGCGTGCTTGAGCTGGAAGTTGGTCAGAGTGCTGATCTGTTCGAGGGCGGCATGTTGCTGGCCCCGGGTGACACTGAGGTCCAGTTCAGCTACAACGCCCAGTGCGCCAGCGTGGATGCAAGCGGTCTTGTAAATGCCAAGCAGCCTGGTCAAACTACGATCACCGCTGCGATAAGTCTAAATGATAGACAGCTTGCGAAAGCCGCTTGCGTGGTAACCATCAAGCACGGTGCCACGCAGACTGCACCTGGGTCAGATGAGAGCAATAGTGGCGAAGAAGGTGCTGGTGGCGCTAAAGAAGACGATGAAGAAGAAGGCGATGCTGACACAGCTGCTGACGGTGATCAGGATGTTGATGATGTAGACCCGAATGAGGAAAGCATTGCGCGACCGCCGGTGTTCAGCGCTGACCTTTCTTTGGAACCCTCTTCATCTGGAGCAATGCAGCAAGAGCGTCCTCAACTCGTCAGTGGTGAGTACTCTATCTTGGGTACTAGTGTGGACAATAAATCAGATGGAACCTCTCAAGGAACCCCGATTGCTGCTTCACCAATTATCTCGACTGAGGTGCAAGTGAGCAATTCTGGAAACGAACTAGAGGAAGGTCGCCCTGCGAACGTACCTGAAACGGACGGAGAAACATCGGCTCATCCTGCTAAAACTGACTCTGCAGGTGCTGGCGTGACAAGCGAAGAGAGCGATGTTTCTCAGTCAAACTTTGATGAGCTTGACGATACGACTGACTTAGATACGTCGGTCGAGCAAGATGAGAGAGATTCTGATCCATCAGCTATCGGTGAAATAGCTCAAAGTGCGAGTCGAGCGCTAAGTACGGCTGTTGCGATGATGCTTGCAGACGAAAATGAGGGCATCGATCTTCATGCCTCAGAAGAAACCAAGATACGAATTCGTGTGGCCGATACAAAAGGTGGCTCATTCAAGTGGTATTCAGCATACGACACAGCGAACTCTCAACCAGTTGAAAGTACGGTAACAAGAGGGCATACAGATGAGACATGGACATATTTGGACCATGTGAGTGTCCATGATGGTTGGGCGCACCTTTGGTGGGTTCCAAACAATGCAACGTCGAATTGGGGACAGGACAATCCTTATGATATTGAGGCAGTGTACGCCACCCCTAATAAGGGATACGAGCGGTCGCACACGATGTTTCGGCGCTATTCCAATGGTAGTTGGCATGACTGGGTCAAATTCACAGCAGATAATACAGATCGACAAGGTACCAAATCAGGAAATATGGAGTTGGTATTCTATTTCCAAAAGCAAACCTATAACGTGAATTGGTATGTGGACTATGGTTCAGGTCAGACGCTCTATCAGACCGATAGGGTAGTCTTTGAAAACGCCATGAATGTTCCTACGGCTCCTGCCCGTACTGGCTATACTTTTATGGGATGGTCCTCGAATCCGAATGCGACTTCTGGAACAAAAACCGGTTCTATGGGTAACTTAGGAGTCGGATCTGATAGTGCATCTGACAAAAATTTCTATGCTATCTGGAGTCCGACTCAATATACGCTAAGCGTAAATGGTAATGGAGGCACCTTTTCCGGAGCAACAACCACAGACGTGCGCTTCACCATTGAAACTGAAAAAATATCCATACCAACTCCTTACAGAGCCAATGCCACCTTTGTTGGCTGGACGGTCAGTGGAGATCTGGTTACGGCTAACAAAGGCTCGGGTCTTCAATTTGGCGGCGTGACATATGCTCCGGGGACCTGCAGGAATTTTTCTGAGATTTTGGGCACAGGAGTATGGGGAAATGCAACGCTTACCGCAGTTTGGCGTTACAGCATTACTTTGGTAGACAATCTTCCGCCAGCACATACCTCGAGTACCACGCTAGGAACGCTTTACTACTATCAAGGGTATGGATATGGCACATCTGCGTGGAGTGGGTATGATATAGAAACAAACAAAACCAAGATCATAAGTTACTTCGATACCACAACAGTACTCTTTGCTCCGCCGACCTATGGAGGCCATACATTCAGTGGATTCTATACTGCTCGTACTGGTTATACGCAGCGGCTCACCAATGCTGGAAAGCTTTATACGGCTCATGAGGTAGGAGAAAATACTATCTGGTATGCTCATTGGACCGCTATCTCTTATACGATCACTTTGAATCCGAACGGTGGGAATCTTGGCTCCGGTGCTGGAGTAAGTAAGACTCTTTCGTATAAACGAGGCGTTAGTGGTTTTTATGATTCAGATCATGGTACGGATAAGACGACAGGAAACACCCCGACTCGCGACGGATGGGAATTTGTCGGTTGGGTCGGCTCGGCGCCGTCCGGATCTCCTGCGTATGACACATGGTTAACGGATAATATTCCTCACAAAAATTGGTATGCATCTAATACGATATACGGCGACTATACCTTGAAGGCACTTTGGAGAGCTACGTTCACTCTCGAGGGCAATGCTCCAGACCGTCCTATAGCATCAACAGTACAGCAGTCCACGATCAAGGCCTATTACTATACCGATCGCGGTTTTAGCACGGATTGGTTAGGTTCAAGTGACACTACATTCAAAGAGGCGTCCAATTTTAAGAAAGGTGGAGCGAAGCTTCTTTCTAAGGCACCAACATGCTCGGATTCTAACTGGGGGTTTGGAGGGTACCATTCCGAACTAGATGCAAGCGGCGGCGGCTACGTTGCGCTTGATGCAAATGGTGTACTTCTTACTACCGCAGAAAATAATGTACTTAATCACAAAACGCTGAGCGGTAGCTGTACCTGGGAAGCATCTTGGACAGGTAAGACCTCTACTGCAAAACTTGAACCTGGTCCAGGTACGCAAAATACGTATAGCACAGTGTCCTATAGATATAGCAGCTCAACAAGTTATGTACAAGACTGTCAAGGCTTTCACGATCTTACCAGGATAAATATTCCTGTGCCTACCTATAGCGGATGGACTTTCCAAGGCTACTATTACGGCAATACTAAGATCTATGAGGTCTGCAATGTGGCCGGGCATAGTGGCCACCTCAAATCTCTCTATGCACTTCCAGCGGGTACATCTGGAAACATAACATTTACTGCGAGATGGGCACGCAACATTTCCTTGGATTTGAACGATGGAGTTTCCAATGGAAGCACATCAATCAGCATAGAGTATGGAGGACAACTTCCAAGCAAGCTGACGGCAGAGCAGACGCCAAAAAGCCCCACAGATCAGCCAACAGGTGTTACGTGGACGTTTGGCGGCTACTACTCATCTAAGACCGCATCAGATGGTACGTGCTACTACGATAGCTCAGGTGCTCGTCAATACTCGACAACAATCACCTCTACCACACCATCGACGATGTATGCGCGTTGGGTGCGTAATGTTGCCATTGATCCGAATAAGGGGTCGGGAGGCGACACGAGCATCCGGATTGTCAAAGGACGCACCCCACCAAGCATAGCCGAGAAACCAGAGCGTGATGGATATAAATTGAGCGGGTTCTATACGAGAAGCAGCGGCGGTTCAAAGGTGTACAGTGATGGCGGAATTTTACAAAGCGACTATTCCTCAGTCTCGATTCCTGCCACCATATATGCCCAATGGTCTGCAAAGGATGCATATATCTCCTTTAATCTCGTTCGATCTGGGGCAACAGGTGGTCCGGCAAGACTTACAGGCAAAACAGATCTCAAGATCACCGACCGCACGTTGCCGACTGCTATACCAAAATGTCCCGACTACAACTTTGCGGGATGGTATACCGAGGCCGAAGGCGGAGATCAAATTACGGAGCTCCCTGAGAAATACGGGGTCGGCACGATTACCTATTATGCACATTGGGCAAAGAAAAAAGACGCAACAGTGCGTGTATATGCACATCTTGACAATTACAACATGGGAGGCTGGCTGGATGAAGAAAGGACTGTTCAAGGGGTAGTTTATAAGTTGGCGCCCGATACAGGTGATTTCCCGATTGATCTTGTTGCTACCCCTGATGATGGATTTGAATTTGCATATTGGGCAGTTCCCAATGGCTCAAAAGTTTCCGATGCATCAACATGGAAGCCTTCGCGTCCATCTACCGGGTGGGGCGAAGGGACTGTTTGGACGTACTATGCGCACTTCAAGCTCAAAACATATACGATTTCATATTCTTGCGCGGAATGCGGTGAACTTGAACATGACAGCACTGATCCGTGTAAACATGTGACAAGCTTGAAGGCATTACCTACCTCGTTCAATTTCTACAACATTAATTTCGACAGTACCCTCTTTATTGGGAACCCTACGATGAAGCCCTATTACTCGTTCGGAGGTTGGACAGGGACTGATGTAACCGATAACAATGAGTATGCCCAATCTATCCCCGTTGAAACGTTAGGAAATAAGGTATACACCATCCATGCTAATCCTATTTCATATAGGTTTACGCTTGATGCGGGGGCAGGCGCTTGGAATGCGGAGGATCTTAAGACCTTTAGCATTGACGGGAACAACTCGCATTCAGCTTATCGTACCTATACAGTAGAGACTCCCGCGTTCGAGCTGCCCGTGCCAAGATGGTCAGGACACACTTTCGATTATTGGGTCATTCTTACCAACAATGGACAAACGCATACCAGTGCTTTGACTACTACGTTTACTCCAGGCATAGGTGAATATGGTGATTTCAAATATAAAGCAGTATGGTCCACCAATCCCTATCAAATAACCTATGAGTTAGGTGATGACCGAGGGGCCGAATATGGCGCAGGCTCTTTGCCTGAGGGATCAGATAATCCGCTTAACTACAACTATGATTCCGAGAATTTTACGCTGCCAATTCCTACTCGTATCGGTTATGACTTCCTTGGATGGACGGAAACTATAGAAATAGAGGATCCTCCGAGCGGCCTTGCTGGAACATCACCAGCTCCCGCCATTGTGGGTAGCGATCCTCAAATTGACGTGACCATACCAACGCATTCATGGGGGAATCGCACCTACAAGGCACATTGGCGCGCACACGTATACGATATTACGTTCGATACCACACCGGGCGCCTGGGCAGACCCGCAACCAGACAACCCTATGGTTGCTACCTACGACGAAGACGTCGTGCTGCCCAAGGCCCCTAAGCGTGCACGTTATCTCTTCGATAGCTGGAAGATCACTTATACCGACGTGAACGGCACCGAGGTAACGGCCGCCTATGCGGCAGATGAACACCTCGCGCGCCCGAACTTCATATCGGTGGTAGGAACGCGCGCGGACGAGGCGCCCGAGAAGCGCGGCACCGTCACCTTCTCGGCCATATGGGTGCCGAACCTCAACGTGGTTGTGCCCGTAGGGGGACAAGGCGTGCACATGGGCCTTTCCTTGAAGTCCGGCAACGGAGCCGATCCGTTTGCACCTGACGAGAGCGAACTGGGGCATGCCACCATCGAGAACCGCTCGGATGGCGCGCTCAAGGTCGTTTCGGTCAAACCAAACCCGAACACCGACTACGATGCGCTCAAGGACAATGCCCTTGCCATCTTCGCGGATGAGCAAGCCCTGGGCAAAGCGTCCTTCACCGTGCATCCCGTTGTGAAAAACGGCGAAGTGCAAGTGGCGCGTTTTGGGATCGCTGACGCTTCCGGCGAACTGCGGCCCGACGACATTCCCGACGATCAGAAGATCCTCTATGAGGATTGGACCAACGACGAATATGGCTTGCATGCGCGCGGCTGGTGGCTGCTTCCCTACTACAACGATTGGGATACTCACTCGCTCGATCTCATATACACCCTTGATATGAAGACAACTCCTGCCGGAGACGAGCTGGGTGTGAAAGATCGCCTGATGCCGGAGGATGTGAACCTGCCCGCAGCAGCAAGTTTGCAGGTGGCAGACCTTGTCTACACCTTCGCGCTGGTCACTCCCTAAGCACCACCTTCGCGCAAAACCAAAGAGTAATAACCGACCACCCTAGAGAAAGTGCACCTTCATGCCCAACGACAACAACACACACGAACAGTTTCCTACGCAGATGCCTGCGGCGAACGTCTCGCGTCGTCCGCACGTTTCGGAGGCCGCAGGCGCGCATATGCCAAAAACAAGCGGTGGCCCTGAGGGTGCGAAGACGCCCTTGCCGCCCGTGTCTGACCCGCGCACGAATGCGGCTTCGCCAGGGTCGGCGCAACCTGTTCCGCCTGCCCGGTCAAGCGTGCGGCGCAATATCATCGTGGTGCTCTTGATCCTGGTGATGGCCATTGCTGTGTGGCTTTTGGTGTGGCTGTTCGCTTGCAACGGGTCGTCTTTGTTCGACCCGAGCGCCCAAACGGGGCAAGCGCCATACAAGACCGATGAAGAGATACAAGCTGAGCTTGACCGCGTGGTTGAAGAGGGCATGTTCAACATCTCGATCGCAAGCGTGATCGAGTTTGAAGACGGCACCAGTGAGGGCACAGCCTATATCGAAAACGTGCCGGGTAACCACTACAACATGCAAGTGAGCATCGCCGAGGACGAAACGGGCGATGTGCTCTACGAGTCTGGCGTGCTTGCCCCCAATCAATACATCGAGAAGATCGCGCTTGCGAAGGACTTGGAGCCGGGGACCTATGAGGCCACGGCAACCTTCCGTGCGGTCGATACCACCACCTTCGACGAGATTGGCCAGGCGGCTGCCAAAGTCTCCATCGTGGTCCTGAATTGAGGTCAAACGTGCATCGGGAGTGCACTTGACATAGAGCAAGGAAGAAATGGCTTGAAGACAAAAGGAGGAAAAGCCATGAAGAAGACAAGCAAGCTGTTGGGTAGCATCGCTCTTACTGCAGCGCTCGCACTGGGAACGGCAGTGCCAGCATTCGCCGCACCGTCCACAGATGCCAATGGCGACTTTGAACCGGTGGTTACCTGGAACACCGATGAAGATGGCAACATCGTGCCTGAGACCATCAAGGATGGCGTGGATGCGGGTGCTGATACGCCGGTCTACATTGACGTGAAGCGCTCGAACATTGATGTGGCCGTGCCCATTGAACTGCGGCTGGTGGCTGAGACCGCAGGCGGCAGCCTGATCTGCCCGAGCGATGGCGTCTATAGCGTCATCAACTACTCCACCAACACCGCCGTCTACATCAACAAGGTTGAGGTTCAGTACAACGAAGAGGTCAACAAGGATGGCGTGAACTGGCTGCTCGTGCAAGACAGCACGCTGGTTGGCGATGGTGTTGAGCCTGCGCTGGGCGGCCCTGCTTTCGGCAATCTGCTGGTGAAGCTCAACGCTCCTGGTGCCGTCAGCGCTGACAGCTACGTTCTTGATGTGGATAACCCCAAGGTGCCCACGCAGGCCTCTGCCTGGAAGATCAGCAAGGCGGTGGATGACGGGGATGGCGGCATCGTTGAGAAGCGCTTCCCGCTGAACTTCGACGCTTCTTCTGAGAGCTCCATCGTGGAAGACGCGGATGCCGCGAACATCTTTAGCCAGGGTGACGGTGCAGAGAAGGCCGCAGCAGATGCTTTCAAGCTGAAGTACACCATCTCCACTGCGCGTCCCATAGCGTAGGCAGAAGGAGAATGTGACCCATGCCGGGGCAAACGAATACAGGCCAGCAGAATAGTGGTCAGCTGAGACAGTCGCAGCCGTACATGCCTACGGGCAATCAGCCTGGCCACTATGGCATGGGCCAGCAGCTACCGCAGCCCTACCAGGGGCAGCAGGTTTGGTACGGGCAGCCAGGCGCATACGGGACAGGTGCGCCGCAGGCTGCCCAGCCAGCCGCGGTGCAAGGGTATGCCTCTGTGCCGGGCGGAAGTGCGGCAGCAGCAGGTATGCCGGGGCACGCAGGGGTGCCTACCTACGTGCCGCCACGCACCTCAGTGGCGCCGCAAGAGCCCAAGCGTCGGCGCAAAGCCGCAATGTGGATCGTGCTCATCATCCTTGCGCTTGTGGCGGCAGCGGTCGTTGCGTTTATGCTGCTCAACCCCGCCAAGAGCGCCCGGTCGGGCGATGTTGGCCAGCTTGAGGGCAAGTCGGCTGCAGAGGTGCAGGCGGAGCTTGACCGGGTGGTTGAAGAGGGCATGTTCAACATCTCCATTGCGAGCGTGGTCGAGCTCGCAGATGGCGCAAGCGAAGGCGAACTGCGCATAGAGAATGTGCCGAACAACAACTATCTGATGCGGGTAGAGATCACGCGCAGCGATACCGGTGAACTGTTGTATCAGACCGACGTGATCGAGCCTAACCACCACATCCAATCGGACACGCTTGATGTGGACCTTGATCCGGGAAGCTACGAGTGCACCGCCACGTTCTTCGCGCTCGATCCGGAAACGGAAGATGAAATCGGGCAAGTTGCCGCCGCCATGAAGATCAACGTGCTCGGTTAAACATCAACGTGTTTGGCTAGGTGGTGCGCGGATGTTTTCGGCATGGCAGACGCAAGGGCTTGCATGAGTTGCGCGGGGATGCTTGAGCGCGCATGAGTGTTGGTAAAGGGACAAAAACTGGGAACTTCGATGTTGAGGATGCTGTTATGAGAAGCCTATTGAACAAGATCGCATCGTGCGCGTTCGCGGCAGCGCTGGCGCTTGGCCTTGTGCCAACGTCTGCGTTCGCAACGGACACGTCCTACCAGGTGAACCGTAGCGCTCAGGTGGGCGCACAGGCGCTTCCTTCTGTGGAAGAGGGGCCTATTGTGAGCATCAGTGATGGTGCCCGAAGCGCGGATACCGCGGTCTTCGTCGATGTGGTCTCAGGCTTCGAGCTGATCGAGATGAGCGGTGAGCCTACGCATCTGATCAGTGGCGAAGGCGTACAGGCAATACTTGACGCAACAGCAGGGTCGCTTTTCGCAACCGTAAGCGGCTGGGCAGGAAACGTGTCCGCTACCTGGACGGTCAATGGAGCGGTCTATGAGGCGCTCGAAGATGTTGGGTCGGATGGCACCTTCAACGGACGCTTTTTGCTGCCGCTTTCCGCAGGGGAGGCGCAAGGTGCGCTTCGCCTCGAAGCGCCCGGGTTCTATGAGTGCGTCTTCAGCGCTACCGACAGTTCAAAGGCCACGGTTACCGGCACGGTGTGGATAGAAGTGCTCGCACCAGGGCAGACAAGCGATTATGCGGACAAAACGGTCTATCCGGTGCACGACCAAACCATCCACGACGGCACCACCGACGGTGCTCCTGAGACGTTCGCCGAGCCTTCTCTGACGGGCAGCATCCACAAGAACGTCGTGCACGTGAGCGCGGTTGACATCAGCCAAACCACCAACGCTCAAGCGTGGGGACATCTGCAAGAACTTGCGGCGCGTGCAAACAGTACGAACCCGCCTCATCTTGTCTCGGCGTATTCGCTTGCCACGCTTTTCGACCGCCCCACCCAGGGCTCTCCCGCACCGTATCGCGGGGAACTCTCGGTAGTGCTTCCGGTGCCGCAGAATGCGGGCATCGTTGCAGGTCAGAGCGTGTATGTGGTGGGCTATGACGAGCGCGGGGACAAGCAGGCGTTTCTCTGTAACGTACGTGCTGACGAGACCGGTGCGCTGTACGTGAGCTTCTCTACGCAAGAATCAGAGGGCCTTGGCGTGTTCGGCATTGCGGTGCGCGCAACAGAAGATGAGCGCGCGCTTACCGTAGAGGCTTCAGTGCAAGGCTCGGGGTTTATCAACTATGAAGGGACCTATCGCTTCCCCGCTCGTGAGACTATACGGTACATCTTCACGCCTGTTGCTGGCTGGCGTCTGGCGCAAGTCACCTCGGATGTTGATGCGCTTGTACCCCCGGAGACTGCAACTACCCTTGGGTACTGGGATGTTGATCTGTCACGCGTGCCAAGCGACAGGGATACGGTTTCGATCGTGGCTGTCTTCGAGCCAATTCCGGAAGGGCCGGGCACCGAAGATCCTGCCGTGAAGCATACGCTCACCGTTGAGGTGGAAGACAGCGCTACTTGTCCTGGTGAGGTGTACATCAACGAGGTTCAGGCAAGCCCCACCCATCGCTTCGAATTTGGCGCGACCGACACCATAGAGCTTCGTGCGCAGCCGACCACGCCTAGTCAAAGCGTTGCAAGCGCGACCATACAGATTGGGCAGGGCGAGCCAGTGCCGCTTGCGCTCTATGATATGCGTGCCTTCATCTATGGTATAGCCGATGATGCGCACATTGTCGTGCGCTTCTCGAAAGAGATCGCGCCTCCTGTTGCGACCCACCAGGTTACCCTAGACGTGGTGGGAGGTCAGGCAGGGCACGGTTCCATTGACACCACGTGGGCCGACGGTGGCGCAACAACTCATGTCGTGCGCACGGTCGCAGACGGTGCTTCTGCGATCTTCAATCTGTTCCCAGAGCCAGGATATGGAATCTATACGGTCATGGATGGCACCATTGAGATCGGGTCGTGGCTCAATCGCGGAGAGGGTAGTGGATTCGAGCTGCGCATTCCTGATATCCATCGCGATCACACCATCGAAGTGGAGTTTAGAAGAACAGAAGAGTTGCCCGATGTGGTACCGCCCGAGTCGTATGTGACCATCCAGACAGAATCGGTGGTGCAAGCGGGTAGCACGCAGGCGCGCCCTGCTATCGTCACGCCGCCTTCGGTGGTCATACCAGCGCAGACGGGTTACAGCTTCTATGTGATTCCGGCAAACGACCAGGGTGCGCTTGCCAGCGTGCACGTCAAGGGCACCGATGAACTGAGCTGGCACGATATAACGGATACGGTCGCAGCCTCATGGGTGGAGTGGCCCAATAGGCCCGAGGGCAGCACGTCGACGGGCTACTACGAGCTTACCCTTGACGCGGTCGCGCAAGATACGTTCGTGCGCGTGGTGTTCCGGGATCGCACGGCTGATGATCCGGTGCATGACCCCACTCCCACCCGCAAGGTCACCATCAATGTGAAGCACGAAGACGGGGCAAGCGGCACGGTGTCGCCCAACACGGTGGGCAAGCCGCCTCTGGTAGTGCCGGTGGGGGCGAAGGTGCAGGTGGTCGTCATCTGTGACGATGGGAGCTGGGGTTATGTTGATCGCACCGCTCCCGTGCGTACGGGACAAGACGCCAGTGCGGACGAAACGGGCGATGTGCGCACCGAGGTGAAGCTTGATCAGAGCAAGCCTGATGATGCCTTCGGTGACGGGGATACCTTCGAGATCCCCGATAGCGACGAGGACCAAGACATCACCATCACTTTTAGGCCCACCAAGCCCAATGGCAGTTCGAGCAGTTCGAGCTCGAGCAGCGCCTCAAGCTCTGCGGGTTCGTCTGCTGGTTCCTCCACCGGCAGCTCCGCGGGCTCTTCGGGCGGCAACACGGGTTCAGGCGTGATTACGGTAGTGCCTGTGCTGGTGCCCGGACAAGATGGCAAGGTGCACGGCAGCGTTTCGCCTGCAACTCCTGTGCAGGTGCATCGCGGAGACAGCGTTGGGTTCACCTTCCAGGCGGAGATGGGCTATCGCGTTGAGCTTTCTGTGGGCAGCCGCGTTCTGACCACCAATGCAGGAGCCTCCTATACGCTCGCGAACGTGCAAACCGATACCGAGCTGCGCATAGCATTCGTGCAGCGTACCGCGGAAGATGGCTTGAGCGCTACCGAGCGGCCGGTGCATCGCTTGACGAGTCTTGCTCGCACCGGAGATCTGGTTGCTCCCCTTGTTTTGGCGTGCGCGACGCTTGCTGCTGCCGCTGCTGGTATTGCGCTGTTGGCGGCTGCCCGCAGGCGCAAGAAGGCCGATGGAACAGAGTGCAGCTGATCTAGTTCGATTGAGCCTGATCCGCCTTTGATACAGCACCGACTATGTCATTCTTACAGATGAAAAAGTGGCACAGATGCCACTTTTACGGACGAATATCACCTCAGTCGCGTTCACACAGCTAAAGGAGCTGAAATGCAACGAGCGGTAGAGCATGATGCGCACCCGCGCGCCCCGGTGGTCTCCAAATCGCCGCATCTGCGATCTTTTCGCGCGCTTGAGCTGTTGATAGCAGTATCATTTCGCTAATCTGTATCAAGTACGCACGCTCGCACATGCGGTGTTTCGGGAGTTTGGAGGAACTTATGGCAGATATCACCGAGGTCGACTATATCTGGATGAACGGCAAGCTGATCCCGTGGGCCGATGCGAACGTGCATGTGCTGTCGCATTCGCTGCACTACGGTTCGGGCGTATTCGAGGGTATCCGCTGCTACAAGGACCCCGATTCCGACCGCAGCTTCATCTTCCGTCTACGCGACCATATGGAGCGGCTGCACCGCAGCGCGAAGATAGCCGCCATTGACCTGCCCTATACGGTCGATCAGCTGTGCGAGGCCACGGTGGAGACCATCCGGGCGAACAATCTGCCCGCGTGCTACATCCGCCCGCTGGTGTTCCGCGGTTACGGCGTTATGGGCGTGGACCCGTCCGGCGCGCCCACCGATGTGATCATCGCGTGCTGGCCGTGGGAGGCCTATCTGGGCGAAGAAGCGCTCGCGAATGGCGTGGCGGTCGGCGTGTCCAGCTGGCGCCAGCGCTCCATCAACGCCATCCCGCCTGCGGTGAAGGCCACCGCTTCGTACTTCAACTCGCTCATGGCGAAGCTTGAGGCGAAGGAGCACGGTTATGCTGAGGCCATCATGCTGAACGAAGAGGGACTGGTCTGCGAAGGCACCGGCGAGAATCTGTTCGTGGTGCGCAATGGCATCATGAGCACTCCGCCGCTTTCCGACGGCGTGCTGGAGGGCATCACGCGCGACACGGTGCTGACCATTGCCGACGAGCTGGGCATTCCGGCGGGCGAGGAAAGCCTGACCCGCAGCGACCTGTACGTGGCTGACGAGGTGTTCATGACGGGCAGCGCCGCCGAACTGACGCCCATCGGGTCGGTTGATGGCCGCGTGGTGGGCAAGCCCGGGCCGGTCACGCGTCAGCTGCAGGACCGCTTCTTCAAGATCGCCTACGGACATGCCGAAGAGTACGCCGATTGGCTCACGCAGATCTAAGTGACGAAGGTATTCACATACGATTGCACGCTGCGCGATGGAGAGCAATGCGAAGGGGTCAGCCTGTCGCTTGAGGACAAGCTGCTGATCGCGCGGCGGCTGGACGAATTCGGCATCGATTTCATCGAAGGTGGGTTTCCGGCCAGCAATCCGAAGGACATCGCCTTCTTCAAGGCCGTGCAGCACATGCGCTTCGAGCATGCGCAGATCGCGGCGTTCGGCAGTACCTGCCGCAAGGGGGTGGCGCCGCAGGACGACCAAGGGCTGCGCGACCTGCTTGAATGCGGTGCGCCGGTGGTCACCATCGTGGGCAAGACGTGGGACAAGCAGGTGCTGTTAGCCCTGCAAGCGGAGCTTGACGAGAACTTGCGCATGATCGGCGAGTCGGTGGCGTATTTGAAGGCGGCGGGGCGCCGCGTGGTGTTCGATGCGGAGCATTTCTTCGACGGCTATGCGAGCGATCCGGCCTATGCGCTGGCGTGCGTGCGTGCGGCGCATGAGGCAGGCGCGGACAGCATCGATCTGTGCGAGACGAACGGCGGCGCGCTTCCCTTCGAGGTGGAGCGCATCGTGGCCGAGGTGGCTGCGGCGCTGCCGGGTCAGGCGCTGGGCATTCACTGTCATAACGATTCAGGGTGCGCGGTGGCCAATTCGCTGGCGGCGGTGCGTGCAGGGGCCACGCAGGTGCAGGGCACGGTGAATGGCTTGGGCGAGCGCGTGGGCAACACCGATCTGCTGACGGTCATCGCCGATCTGGAATTGAAGATGGGACGGCACGCGGTAGGCGAGCGCAACCTGCGGCAGTTGACCGAGGTGTCCCATTTCGTGGCCGAAGTGGCGGGTATGCCGGTGTCAGCCCACCATCCGTATACGGGGCGCAGCGCTTTCGCGCACAAGGGCGGCTTGCATGCAAGCGCCATCGCGCGCTTCCCCGAGGCCTACGAGCACGCGAAGCCGCAGGCGGTGGGCAATGACGCGCGCATGGTGGTCAGCGAACTGGCGGGCAAGGCATCGCTGTTGCAGAAGGCCGCGGCGTTGGGCTTTGACCTGGAGGCAGAAGGTGCCGATATTCAGGCCATCTTGGATGACATCAAGCAGCGCGAGGCGCGCGGTTTCACCTACGAGATGGCAGACGGGTCGTTGGCGTTGCTGCTGATGCGGCATCTGGGGCAGTATCAGCCTGCCTTCACGTTGGAAAGCTTCCGCGTCATCGTGGACGATCATGAGGACCGCGGCGCGCTGGCTAAGGATGCTGCCAGTGAGGCTACCATCAAGATACACGTGGGCGACCAGCGTTTCGTGGCTACGGGCGAAGGCGCTGGCCCGGTGGGAGCGCTGGATACAGCGCTGCGCATGGCTATCAGCGATGCGTATCCGCAAGTTGCCCAGCTTGAACTGGCGGACTACAAGGTGCGCCTGCCCGACGAGAGCCAAGGCACCGATGCGTTGACGCGCGTGACCATTACCACGGCCGATGGGCAGGGCACGTTCGGCACGGTCGGTGTGTCCGAGAACGTGCTGGAAGCGTCATGGAACGCGCTGGTGGAATCCATCGAGTACGGCTTGTTGCGAATGGAGCGGCAGAATGGCTGACGCAGGTGCGCGCGCGCAGATTCGCACGCGGGAGGTCGACGATCTTCTACACGTGCTGGCTGCCATGGAGAAGCCAGACGGCATCTTCGATCTGCTCGAGGACATGTTCACCATCCGCGAGATACGCGAGACGTCGCAGCGGCTGGCGGTGGCGCGCTTGCTTGATGCCGGCCTTTCGTATTCCGCTATTGAGAAGGAAACGGGTGCGTCGGCAACCACCATCGCGCGCGTGTCGAAGTGCCTGACGTACGGCACGGGCGGCTATCGCAAGGCGCTTGACGTGTTGGCCGAGGGCCAAGGCGACTAACGAGTGAGGCAAAGGCGAAAGCAAGCAGAATACGAGCAGAACGAACAGCAGTAGCAAGACTGCCCAAACGGTTGGCGTCGGGCGCTAAAAAAGAGACCGCCCTGCCGGACGGCCTCTTTCATCTGTGTAGATGCGCTCGTGAAATGCTGCGCGCGAGGCTCTATGCGAGAGACGCTCGGCGGCATTTCGCAGCATGCGCCCACGCAGTGCCCATACAGTCCTAGCCACCGCGGCGTTCGATGGGCGCTCGGCGGCACCGCTGCCTCTTAGAACTCCTTGAAGGCGCTCTTCGGGGCGAAGCAGATGGGGCACTTCTCGAAATCGTCGCCCTTGTGGATGTAGCCGCACACCGGGCACAGGTAGAACTTACGATCGTCCGGCGCGTCGATGTTGTTGTAGGCATCCAGATACAGCTCGGCGTGCACGCTCTCGGCCAGCTTAGCGCGGGTGAACACCATCTGCGCGGCAGCTTCGTCCTCGTCGATAGCCACCTTGATGAACGACGGATACATATCGGAGGTCTCGTAGATCTCGCCCAGCGCACCGCTGATCAGGTCAACGTCCGTCTTGAACGTGGCAACGTCGGTCGGCGGTTCGGGCGGCACGTAGTCCGGCTCCTTCTTCTTGATCTCGGCTACTTCCAGCTTGATGTGAATCTGCTCGGCAGCCGAGGTGCAAGCGAACTGGCGCGCGATCTGGTCATAGCCAGCTTCAGCCGCAGCCTTGCTGAACGCGGCGTACTTCGCGCTGGCGCCCGTTTCGCCATTGACGGCGCTCTTCAGATTCTCCAGCGTGGTGCCCACCTGCGTTTGGCTGTCGGGCACGATGTTGAAGTTCGTGGAATTGCCGGCGTCAGGCATGACGTCGCGAACCTTCATGGTCATAATGTCTCCTTCTTCGCTTCAGCGTTTTAAAACTGTTGAACATGATAGTGGATTCTGAGGATTTTGGCCGCGCTGCTGCCAAACCGTTTTCGGATTTTCGCAAGGGCGTCGCAGCGTTGCAGTATGATTGAGCGCAAAACCGGCGAAAGGATGACGATGGAACGCGAATCTGCATGGAAGAAATACACTGAGGCCGACCTTGTGCGTGTTGAGGAACTGGCGGCCGAGTACAAGCAGTGGATCAGCGCCAACAAGACCGAGCGCGAGTGTTGCGCCGATGCCGTGCGTCAGGCGGAGGCTGCGGGCTATGTGCCGCTGGCGGAGGCGGTGCGCGAGGGGCGCGCGCTCAAGCCGGGCGACAAGGTGTGGGCCACCTCGCAGGGCAAGGCGCTCGTGCTGGTGCACCTGGGCGGCCGACCCCTGGAAGAGGGCATGAACATCCTGGGCGCGCACATCGATTCACCGCGGCTGGATATCAAGCAGAATCCGCTGTACGAGAAGGACGGGTTCACACTGCTTGACACGCACTACTACGGCGGCATCAAGAAGTATCAGTGGGTTGCGCTGCCGCTGGCGTTGCATGGCGTGGTGGCGAAGACCGACGGCACGGTGGTGCCGGTGGTGCTGGGCGAGGATGCGAGCGACCCCGTATTTTGCGTAACTGATCTGCTGCCGCATTTGGGGCAGAAGCAAATGGAGAAGAAGGGCTCCGAGGTCGTGGAGGGCGAGGACCTGGATGTGCTGGTGGGCAACCGCGTGGTGGATGGGGCTTCCGACGCAGCGGACGGGAAAGACGCGAAGGACCCGGTGAAGGCGTTCACGTTGAAACTATTGGCCGAGAAGTACGGCATCAAGGAAGAGGACTTCCTGTCGGCCGAGCTGGAGGTGGTGCCCGCAGGTGCCGCGCGCGATCTGGGATTCGACCGCAGTATGGTGCTGGGATACGGGCAGGACGACCGCGTGTGCGCGTATACGTCGCTGCGCGCGCAGCTGGCGCTGGCGGATGCGCAGGTGGACACCACGGCCGTATGCGTGCTGGTTGACAAGGAAGAGATCGGCAGCGTGGGCGCCACCGGCATGGAGAGTGCCTTCTTCGAGAATGCGATCGCTGAGGTGATGGAGCTGGCCGGGCAGGGTGGTTCGCTGCCGCTGCGTCGCGCGCTGGCCGCTTCGCGCATGCTATCAAGTGATGTGTCCGCTGGCGTGGACCCAGCCTACGGGAGCGTGTTCGAGCCGAAGAATTCTGCGTATCTGGGGCACGGGCTGGTGTTCAACAAATACACCGGCGCGCGCGGGAAGAGCGGCAGCAACGATGCCCGCGCCGAGTTCGTGGCGCGCGTGCGGCGCGTGATGGACGATGCGGAGGTCAGCTTCCAAACTGCCGAGCTGGGTCGGGTGGATGCGGGCGGCGGCGGCACGATCGCCTTCATTCCGGCGCGCTTCGGCATGGATGTGATCGACAGCGGCGTGGCGGTGCTCAGTATGCACAGCCCCTGGGAAGTTACCAGCAAAGCCGATATTTACGAGGCGTACCGGGGCTATCAGGCGTTCTTGTTGAATGCGTAAGCGCTGCCCGCCGGCGGTTCGCCTTCGTGCGTGTCGCGGGCTGCAAAGCGTGTGGCCGCACGTTTGAGAGCATCTGAGCGCCAATGTGCGCCGTCTTCGGAAACTCGCTGAGGGTTAGGCGAAGTCTTGGCGCGTCATGGGCTCCTGCGGCAGCGGCTGCTTGCGGCGGTGACCCCAGATGCGCCGGATATGCTCCAAGATCAGCTGGGCGCGCGTCCCAATCAGATCGGTGGTGGTTGCCAAGAACTGTCCCACTTCGGCATAGGGCAGTTCGATCTGCTCGATCAGCTCGTTGGGTTCGGGCTGCGGTGCGCCGTCGCGGATAACGCGCGCCATGATCACCTGCACGTTCTCTTCGGTAAGGCCGGTGGACGAGTACCCAGCCTGACGCAGTACCAGGGTCGCATTGTCGCCATAAGCTGGGTTGATGCGGCAGCCGACTTCCTCCATGAGCTCGCGCTGTGCGCATTGGCGGATGGTCTCGCCGGGCTCCATCAGCCCAGCTGGAAACGAGAGGCACCACGCATTGAGCGGATAGCGGAATTCGCGGATCAGCAGCACCGTATCGTTGGGCAGCAGCGGCACGATGCACACCGCATCGGGTTGTGGCGCCGGGCCGCCGGTCGCAACTGCCGCGTTCGCGCGGAGCGCCGCTTCATAGCGTTCCAACCCTTTGCGGCTTGCCGCCTCGTATTCTATGTGCGAGCCGTCGGGCATCCGGTAGGTCAGCAGGTATTTGTTCACCCAACCGCTGCTCACCTGCTCTACGTGCAACAGTTCGGGCGTGGCTGGATCCGCGAGGGGTTCGGATGTGTCCGGGTTCCCCAGAAACTCAGGAGCGGTCGGATCCGCAAGGGACTCTGACATAGCCTGGCCCGCAAGAGACTCCGGCGTGGCTGGTTCGGTCGTACGCTGGTGCTCGTTCATTTTTGGTGCCTCCTTGCGCCTTTCGCCCGCACTTCGCTGAAAGTGACTTCCCATGCGGCGGTATCGGCTATTTCCCGTTCGATGGCAGGGCCTATTTCATCTTTGAGCTCGGGCAGGTATTTCATGCAGAGCGCCACCAGTACCTTGCGGATGCGCGCGGTATCTTGGATGGGGCTGATGCGCCCGCTTGCCACCACCGACGCAAAGCGCGTAGTGAAGAACGTGTCCTCAAAACAGGGCTCCACCTCGGTGGCGACCGCTACGCTGACCCGCGCGTCGCGGTGCCAGTCATCCATTTTGTGGCCATGGGTGTTAGTAGTGTGGATGCAGAGCTTGCCGTCCAGCATCACGTATGACAGAGGCACGCCGTACGGTGCGCCGTCTTCGTCCACGGTGGAGATAACGCAGTATTCGCCCGCTTCCAGGATCGCATACGCCTCTTCCAAGCTGAGCTCGCGGTCGGCCATGCGCATCTGGTATCTGTCCATCTCGCATCCTTTCTTGGTTGCTTCTTCGGCAGCTCTTCGGTGGCGCTTTGATAGTACTTCGGTAGTGCCTCTGTTGCCTGCTGTCTTTATTGCACGGCTCCTATTGTCCCAGCGATAGCGTCGGCTTCGCTTACAGGCTGCCCGTTACCCTTTTTGGCAATGCCTCTGCTGCCCCTCCGGCACGGTTTCTGTTGCTCTTTTCAGTGATACTGTCGCCTTTCATTCGCCAGCCGTCCGTTGCCCTTTCGGTAGTGGATCCCGCTGTTCTTTCCAGCAGTCGCCTCGGCCGTTTCCCCAACAGCGCACGGTGACGCTATATGCTCATCTGCCCAGCCCCAACCATCTGCTAGCTTTGCCCAGCCTCAATCATCTACTAGCTTAGTGTACGCCTAAATGCACCCCAAACGCAGCGAGGCGACTCATCGATGAGCCGCCTCGTCTGTTGGACGTCAGGGGAAACGTCCGTTGGAAACCGTCTCTGGGTCTCCGCATTCATCGGAAACCTAGGGACGTCGGTTTCCAGTTCGGAAGATGTGGGATGTCATCTTCCATTGGTGAAGATGCGGGTCACATCTTCGGCTCGGGAAGAAGGGGGTATCTTCCCTAAGGGAAAAGGAGGAAGGGAACTCCCTTTGCGTATCTGCATCTTACGCCGCAGACCGCAAAAGCAAGGGTTGAGGGTGTGTGCATTACCGTTGCGCCACTTAATGTTCACCGTTCTGTAATCGTACGTGGGCGCCGATCCCGAGTATGTGCCCATGCTGTGTGCGCAATAAAAACGCCATTTCGGCTTGGTTTTGGGAATTTTAGCCGCTAATGCGAGCTTAAACATCGCGAGATCGCTTCACACGGTTTTTCGCTATGCTGTTTCCCCAGTTCAGAGTGTTGAGGGTTTTCGGGGGTCTGCTCAAGGCGAGTCGGTTGGCTCGCATTAACGGCTCAAATTCCCAAAAAGTGGTCGCAAAAGGCAAAATTCCTCAATGTTGCTCCGAAACCATGCGAAACTGCCCGGTAGTCCCTTGTGTTAGCCGATCCCTTCTTACGCTAGTTAGCATTTGGGAGAGCTGTGCTCCGTGCATAAATATCTGTAACCAGTTTGCGGGAAGCCCTGAAAGAGAGGGCGGGAGTCTCTGAGATGTGCATGTGATCCTGGTCGCTTTTCAATGGAACGCAGTGCAGAGAATGAAAAGCAGTATGGAGCGTGGAAAACAGAGCAGAGAGTGGAAAACAGTGTAGTGAATGGAAAAAGCGTAGAGAGTGGAAAGCAGTATGGAGAATAAAAGGCAGCCTAGAGTAATGGTGAAGGCGCTCCAAGAGAGCGGAAAGGAAAAAGGGTAGGAAGGAAATGGAGGGGCAAGAAGCTCCACGCTGCGAAAGGGCTACAAGGTAATGGTGAAGGTGGTCTCGCCGTTCTCGCTTTCGGCCTCGATGGTGCCCTCATGGGCCACGATGATCTCCTTGGCGATGGCCAAGCCCAGCCCCGCGCCCCCGGATTGCGCATTGCGCGCGCCGTCTTCGCGGTAGAACTTCTCGAAGATGCTCTCCAAGTGCTCGGGCGATATCTCGCGCCCGTGGTCGGTCACGGTGATCATCCAACCAGCCGCATGCGCCCCGCGCCCCTCGCGCTGCGCCCGCACGCTCACGGTAGTGCCTGCATCAGCATAGGCCACGGCGTTGCGCATCACATTGCCCACCGCGCGCGCCAGCTTCTCGCCGTCGACGAAAATCGTCTGGCCTTCGGGCGCTTTGACCGTGATGCTCACGTTTTTCTCCGAGGCCTGCGGAAAGAACTCATCGGCGATCTGCTCAAGGAACAGTTGCACGTCAACCGTGCTGCGCTCGATGGGGATAGCCTGCAGGTTATAGCGGGTGATCTCGAAGAATTCCTCGATCAGCGATTCCAGCCGCTCAGCTTTCATGAACGCCGTGCGCGTGAAGCGCTGTCGTTGCTCGGCTGGTAGGTCGGGCGACTCATCCAAAAGCGAAAGGTAGCCGATCACCGAGGTGAGCGGCGTGCGGATGTCGTGGGCCAGATACGCCACCAGCTCGTTCTTGCGCTGCTCGGCCGCCGCCGCCGCGCGCTCGTCGGCGAGCGCCTCCAAGCGAATGCGGTTCAGCTCGCCCTGCGCGATAGCCAGTTTCGACGACAGCTCCACCGGGCGCGTGCGATCGGCCATGAGTCCCGCCACCGCGCCAGACAGCTCGTCGAAACACCGCAGCGACCGCTGCATCTGCCACAAAACGATCACCAGGCAGCCCATCAGATAAAGCAGCACAGCCACCGGCAGTTTCAACACCTTCACCGACCGGTACGTGGTCAGATCGCGCGCGACGAACGGCGCATAGGTACCGCTTTCGCCCTCTGACCAGACATCCCAGTTGCCGTTGGTTCCCTCCGCCATGCGCTCGAAGTCTTCCCAGGCAGCGTAAAATGCCAGCATATCAAGCGTCAGCGGCACGGTCTGCGCATGCGCATAATCGTTGACCCCGTCGGGAAGATGCTGCTCAAACTCGCCCACCGTCCAGGCGGGCAGCGCGCTGCCCGATGCGC
>NZ_CALPCC010000026.1 GCF_943192905.1 Adlercreutzia murintestinalis
CGCGGCGGCCTCCGGGCCGCCGTTTTTCGCTCTGACGACATACAGGAGAAGGGATCAGGATATGAGCGAGGTGTCCCTCGAGAAGAGGTTTCGCGGAACGGCGCGTCTGGTGACGCTTCATCTTTGGCGCGTGGGCGCGTCGACCGATCTGGACACCTGTTTTCGCGCTGCCCGCGAATTGGGGATGATCGATCAGACGCACGAAGCATTCATACGGGCATGTCTGTATGCCTGCGAGCAGCTGGAGGCAGGTCAGGTGCCAGATATGCCGATCACATCAGAGACCGTGTGCGAGCTTCAGGCCAACGCATTAAGGCTGAATGCCGCAGATCCGGCCTAATGGTGCGCTTAGGGTATCATCTTGGTGAGCATGCGATGAAAGGTTGGATATGGCGGAGTTGACTGACGAGCAGATAGCGCAGGAGCAAGCGTTCATGAAGGGGCTACCGCGCTTCAACGTCGCGGCGTTCTTGCTGCCTCCTATCTGGGGGCCTGCGCACGGGTTTTGGGTGACCATTCTCTATTACCCGGCTTGGCTGTTCATCGATAATCTGCTATTCGCCACCTATCAGAACCCTACACCGCTCACCATTGCTGCTTCTGCGACCGCGGCGCTCGGTTATCTGGCCATTACCGTCGCGTTCGCCATCGTGAGCCAGCCGATCGCCGCGCACCGCGCTGAGAATCGCGGGGTCTCGCGGGCGCTCTATCTGAAGCGCCAGCATTGGTGGGCAATTGGCTGTGCGGTGGGAGGCGCGGTGCTCTTAGCCCTCGCGACGCTGTACAACCTGACGATGCGGACCAGCATATGAGCGCATCGCGTCAGCCCGAGCGCATCGCGGTGTTCTGCGTTGGCAACCGCTTGATGCTCGACGATGGCGTTGGCCCTGCGGTCTATGATGAGCTTGCCGCTTATGAGCTTTCTGACCAGGTGGAGCTGCTTGATGTGGGCTGCATGAGCCTTGCTATGGTGGGCTATGTCGAGCGCTGTGATTACATTGTGACAGTGGATGCGATCGATGGGACTGGCGAATCGGCAGGTACGGTGTTCGAGTTCGCGCCTGATGATATCGCGCGGCATACCGGCGCGATGGCTTCGCTGCATGATCTAAAGCTCGTCGACTTGTTCGATGCCGCTATGTTGATGGGCTACGAGGCGGAGGGGCGCTGCTTCGGCATGCAGGTTGAGAACCGCGAGCCGGAGGTGGTCACCATCGGCCTGACGCCTGCGGTGTTTGACAATCTGCCGTTGCTGGTGGATACGGTGCTGGCTGATCTGGTGCGATGCGGCGTGGAGGTGCGCTACCGCGAGACGGGTGAGCTGATTAGGCCTGGTTGGCACCACAAGCGTGTTGCTTAGATTGAGGTAGAATGTCTCCGGTCGCGTTTTGTCTCTGATTCATGTCAAAATCGACGCTTTTTCAGAAAAGAGTGCACGGAAGGCGGCAATCGGAAGCCGCTGATGAGCAGTTTTGCCCGTATCATTCACAACTCGAACGCCATGCGTTGCTCGCTGAGTCCTTTTCTCCAGAAAAAACGTCAATTTTGGCACCGAGGACTGAAAAAACGTGACCGTAGATTATCTTCAGTTGATTTGCGACGACCGTTGCCCCCGATCGTCGAATGAAGGAGCCTATGGGACGTTTGCATGATCCAGTTGGCTGTCTCTACACTGATGGCAGGTCGAGAAGAGCGCTCGAAAAACGTTCATAGAATCAGGCGTGGTTGGAAAGGAGAAGCTTACGCAATTCGTAGTGCTTGTTAGGGAAGTCCGCGGTGCGTATGCGTATCTTCTTACCAAGACGACGTGCGATGAGGCGTGCGATGCGCTCGGTATCGTCGATTGAGCGGAGCTCAGCGTTGGTGATGGTGATGACCTCGATGCCGAGGGTATGCAAGATGTTGCGACGTCGTGAATCTCGTGCGATGTCGGCGGGGCTTGAATGGAAGGCGTTGCTATCGTATTCAAGAGCGATGCCATGGCGCTCCCAGAACAGATCCGTTCTGAATGTGCTCTGGGCGAGCGCGCGCTGCTCGCTGGTGGGAATAGGGATCGACTTGTTCAAGGTGGGTTGTGGGAGACCGAAACCGCCGAGGCGATTCGGTAGCGATAGGATGAGGGCTGTGGCGGTCTCGCGGGGTGAAGCGGCGTTGTCAATCGCATGGGCGGTGATGCGACGTAGCTGTTTGATGCCGCTAAGCTGTTGCACGCTATTCGCGAAGCGCATCAGTTGCCTGACAGAGGTGAGCGGTGGGCGATCGCGGAAGCCGCGCAGGTCGTCCTCGTCGAAGGTGTAGGTGGCGCATGCCTCACAAGCATGCAAGATGGCAGCGGTAAGAGGTAGGCGCTTGGTTGCTTGCATGAGCGCGAGTTCGGGGGAGACGACGAAGAGGCGATCGTTCAGCCGGAAGATGGAGCCACGCGGCACCTCGCATATGCAGGTATGGAAGCGCACAGCCAGCTCAGTGCGCGTATTGGTGCAAGTGACATGGATAGGGTCATGGTCGTTTCGGAAAGCGCGGCAGGCGACGGCGATCTCAGAGGGGTGTTCGGTGCAGGGGCCGAAATGGGTCAGACGCGTGAGCGACGGCTCGTCTGCGCGCGAGATACTGAGCGCTCTCCAGCGCCAGAAAGCAAGGGCCGTGAGACCTGTCAGATAGATCGCCATGGGCTGACTTTAACATAAACAAATACCAGTTCAAAGGCTATTTTTTGCTGTTAGATGCATGCAAGGTTAACGTTGGATATGTATTAGAGCTGGGATAGATGCACAACAGTTAGAAGATGCACAGAGATCGAAAAGCAACTCGATCAAAGCACCTATCAGGAGCAAGAAGGGAGGAAGCAAGGAAGGAAAAGGCTGTCCGATCTGATGATCTCAGGCGTGTGGGCCGTTGTCGCATGAGCAGCTTGGGCAAAGATCGCCGAGGAAGCACTCGGCGCACTTGGGGCGGCGCGCGATGCAGGTCTGGCGACCGAAGAGCACCCATTGATGGTTGATGGGTCCCCACATCTCGCGCGGATAGAGCTTGAGCAGCGCTCGCTCGGTCTTCGAGGGGTCATCGTCTTTCGGTACCAGCTTCAAACGATGCGCGATGCGATTCACGTGGGTATCCACTGCGATGCCCTCCACGATGCCGAATCCCTCGTTGAGAACGATATTGGCCGTCTTGCGCCCAACACCGGGCAGTTTCTGAAGGTCGTTCATATCGGGTGGTACTTGGCCACCGAAATCGGCCATGATCATCTGAGCGATGCCGACCGCGTGCTTCGATTTCACCTTAAAGCAGCCGATAGTGCTGATGATGCGCGCAACATCAGCGGGGTCTGCCTGCGCAAGGTCGGCGATGGTAGGGTAGCGCTCCCAAAGGGCGGGTGTTACCTTGTTGACGCCCGCATCGGTCGTTTGCGCCGAGAGCATGACGGCAATGGTGAGGCGGAAGGGGTCGTCCCAATAGCGCAGCGCGCATTCGGCTGCGGGATAGTGCTCGCACATGCGCTGCTCTATCTTTAAGGCGCGCTCTCGTTTATGGGCATTCGTCTCTCGGGGCATCCGCGCTTCCTCTCGGCTGGGTTGCTGTGCTCCGATTATATAGGAAAGGGCCTTACTGCTGACGACATGCCGACCGATCCGCATGAACGGCTCGACGTGGAGAAAGGAGACTGTGTGAGGCGATCAGAGACCCCTTGGACCCCTTCAATCAATGGGAAGGTTCTCAACCTCAGCTTCAAGCGGAAGCGGCGGGTCTCCCGGACCTTCCGTCTCGGGCGCGTTCAGGCCCCAAGAATCCTCATACCCCGGCAACACGATGTTCAAGACGATGCCAACGATCGAGCCGATGGCAAGGCCCGACAACGAGATGATGATGCCGCCGAGCGGAATGGTGACGGCGCCCGCTGCGCTGTAGGCGATGCCGAGCGAAAGGACAAGGATCAAGGCTGCGATGAGGATGTTGCGGCTCTTCATGAAGTCGACGTGATTCTCCACCAAATTCCTGATGCCTACGCTCGAGATCATTCCGTAGAGCACGAGCGAAACGCCACCAATGACGCAAGCAGGCATCACGGCGATGATCGCGGCGAACTTCGGGCAGAATGAAAACACGATGGCGAAGAGGGCGGCGATGCGCACCACACGCGGATCGAACACGCGCGTGAGCGCGAGCACACCGGTGTTTTCGCCGTACGTGGTATTGGCGGGTGCTCCGAACAGCGATGCGATCATGGTGGCGAAGCCGTCGCCGAGAAGCGTGCGGTGGAGCCCGGGTTCAGCAAGGAAGTTGCGGTTGCATGTAGAGCTGATGGCTGACATATCGCCGATATGCTCGATCATGGTGGCAAAGGCCAGCGGCATGATGGTGATGATGGCGGTAATGGCAAGTCCTGCATCGAAATCGGGCCCGATCAGAGAGAACACGGTGCTCGGCCATGCCACCGGAAGCCCGATCCATGCTGCTTCGGCCACCGGCGTGAAGTCGACGACGCCCGCGCACGCAGCTACGACATACGATCCGATCACGCCCAAGAGGATGGGGATGATGCGGATCATGCCGCGCCCCCAGATGTTGGCCACGATGATGATGGCGATGGCCACGATGGCGATGGGCCAATTGGTCTCGCAGTTCGCGATCGCGGAGCTTGCCAGGATAAGCCCGATGCAGATGACGATGGGTCCCGTGACCACTGGTGGGAAAAAGCGCATGACTCGGTCGGTTCCGAAAATGCGGAACAGTGCGGAGAGTACGAAGTACAAAAGCCCCGAACAGGCAACCCCGAGGCAGGCATACGGCAGCAAGTTCGCTTCTCCTGCGGGGGCGATGGCGGCGTATCCGGCGATGAAGGCAAACGATGAGCCGAGAAACGCGGGAATCTTGCCCTTGGTGACCAGGTGGAAGAATAGGGTACCGAGCCCAGCGAAGAGCAGCGTTGCCGAGACGGAAAGACCTGTGAGCGTGGGGACGAGAATGGTGGCGCCGAACATGGCGAACATGTGCTGGAGACCGAAGAGCCCCATCTTGGGTGCCCCGAGGCTGCGTGCGTCGTAGACGGCGCCTTCTGCATCTTTTGCGCCCATCGTGGGGCAATCCGCAGATGGTTCGCTGGTGGAGGTGGTCTTGGTAGTGTGCTTCTGAGGGTCGCTTGGCATAATGCTCCTTCGGTCAGCGATCGATGCGATGTGGAACCAGCCATATCGAAAATACAAGATACCACCGTTCGGGATCGCTTATTTGTGCAGCGCTCGCATGTGGTCGAGGAAAGAGACGCGCGGTCGTCTGCACGTATCGCTCGGACATCGAATGCGCATCAGGCTCTCTCGCGGGTGGCTTCTTGGTATAGAATGAGTGCTTCTCAAAGCCGCGCGATGCGGCGTTTCGTGGTTGGAGATGCTGGTGCTCATAGATGCCCTTACTCAAACGCTCGAGAAGTCCGGTTGCCTGGATGGGTTCTGGGGTACGCTCGATGCAGGTGATGATGCGACGCTTGCGGTGGCCTCATCGGCGCGACCGTTCTTGGTGGCGGCGCGCTTCGCTCATAAGCCGCAGTGCACGCTCGTGGTGGTGAGCGGCGAAGAGGCTGCGATCGCGTTCGCACGCAATGTGGCGGCGTATCTGGGAGAGGACCGGGTGATGCGCTTTCCCGAGCGTACCGATCATCCTTTTCAGCCGCGAACGCCCGATGCGCGCACGATCGCTTTGCGCATGCAGGCAGCGCATGCGTTGCGAGAAGGTGACGCGGTCGTCGTGGTGTCGAGTGCGCGCGCTCTCGTGCGCATGTTGCCGCCCGCATCCGCCCATGCCGATCGACCGCTGTGCGTGCGCGCGGAAGCCGAGCTTGACGAGTTGGGACTTGCTGGCGTGGAGGATCTGGACGGGTTCGTGCGGGCGCTGGAGGGCGCGGGATACCAGAACACCGGCGAGTTGGATGGGCCGGGCACGTTCGCGCGGCGAGGCGGCACGGTGGATGTATTCCCGGCGAACCTCGTCTATCCGGTGCGCATTGATTTTTTCGGCGACATGGTGGAAGAGATCAGGCGCATCGTGCCTTCGACGGGTCAAACCATCGCGAACTTGCCTGCTATCGATATCTACCCCGCCTGCGAATTCCCGACCACACCCGAGACGCTCGCACGTGCGCGCGCGGCGCTCGAGAAGCCAGCGCTCACGAATAAGGCGTTGCGCGAGATATGGGATAAGCTGGAGGGTGGTTTGCGCTTTGAGGGGGCCGAGGTGCTTTTGCCCTATCTCTTCGAGCAGACTGTAACACTGGGAGATTATGTATCACCCGATGCGCTCGTGTGCCTAATGGAGCCGCGGTCGGTGATGGACGATGCGGCGGGTGTCTTCGCTGATGTTGAAGCGCGCGCGAAGGGGTCAGGATTTAGCGTAGCAGGGCTGTATGCAGAGCCGAGCGCTCTCGATTTCGGCGCAGGCCAGCATGCGCTCTATGTGTCCATCATGCGCGTGGGGGCGGCCCCCGACGATGAACTACCCGTGAAGCGGACCGATGTGGCAGGCGCGCCCGAGCGGCTGTTCGGCAAACTGCTCGGCTGGACGCAAGCTGATTACACGTGCGTGTTCAGCGCGCCTAACTACCGGGTACGCGAGGATATGAAGCTCGCCTTTGTGGATCATGGGCTTGCTATCCAAGAGGTGGTTGAGGACGGAAATGCGAACGCGCTCGCTGATGGGGTGCGCAAACTTCGTCGGGGCATCGTGAATGTGGTCAGCAACGAGATCCCGCTGGGTATGGTCATCCCGAAGGCGCGTTTGGCGATGGTGTCCATCTCGGATACGCAAGGGGCGCAGAGCGCATCACGGGCGCGTAAGACGGTGGATATCACGAAGATCACCTTCCCGTATGCGCCGGGCGATTACGTGGTGCATGCCGTGTTCGGCGTGGCGCTGTTCAAGGCCATGGTGCGCCGCGAGATAGACGGCACCGAGCGCGACTATATGGAGCTGGAATACGCTGAGGGCGATAAGCTGTTCCTGCCAGTGGAGCAGCTCGACCGCGTGACGCGCTACGTGGGAGCCGAAGGCGCCAGCCCGCGGCTGACGCGCCTGAACACCTCCGATTGGTCGCGCGCTATGCAGAAGGCGCGCAAGGCCACCAAACAGCTCGCGTTCGACTTGGTGGACGTGTACTCGCGCCGCGCTGCCACGAAGGGGTATCGCTTCCCGGTCGAGGGCCCCATCATCGCCGCGATGGAAGAGAGCTTTCCCTATGATGAGACGCCTGACCAGCGCGCGGCCATCGCCGATGTGAAGGCCGATATGGCATCAGAGCGTCCGATGGACCGGCTCATCTGCGGCGATGTGGGCTTCGGTAAGACCGAGGTGGCACTGCGCGCGGCGTTCATCTGCGCGCAAGCGGGCAAGCAGGTGATGCTTCTGTGCCCGACGACCATCCTGGCGCAGCAGCACTACACGAGCTTCCATGAGCGGCTCGCGCCCTTCGATGTGGATGTGCAAGTGCTCTCGCGCTTCAAGAGCACCGTCGAACAGGAACGCACGCTGGCTGATTTCGCCAGCGGCGCTTGTCAGGTGCTCATCGGCACGCATCGGCTGCTCTCGCGCGATGTGAACCCGAAGGACCTGGGACTCGCCATCATCGACGAGGAACAGCGCTTCGGCGTAGGGCACAAAGAGCAGCTGAAGAACCTGCGCGAGACGATCGACGTGCTGACGCTCTCGGCGACGCCCATCCCGCGCACCATGCAGATGGCCATGTCGGGCGTGCGCGATATGAGCCTGATCCTCACGCCGCCCGACGACCGGCTGCCCGTGAAGGTGCATGTGGGGGAGTGGGACCCCGATGTGGTCTCCGATGCGGTGCGCTACGAACTCTCGCGGCGCGGGCAGGTGTACTACGTGAGCAACCGCGTACGCACGATCGAGGACGCGGTGGCGCGGGTCGTACAGGCGGCGCCTGAGGCGCGCGTGGGCGTGGCGCACGGGCAGATGTCGAAAGAGCAGCTCGAGCGCGTGATGGAGGAGTTCAGCGCGGGCGAGATCGACGTGCTCGTGGCTACCACCATCATCGAGAGCGGCATCGACAACCCGCACACCAACACGCTCATCATCGAGGATTCGCAGCGGTTGGGCCTGGCGCAGATGTACCAGCTGAAGGGCCGCGTGGGCCGCAGCAGCGTGCAGGCTTACGCCTACTTCATGTTCCCTGAGGAAGTGCCGCTGACCGAAGAGGCCGAGGCGCGCCTGATCGCGCTCGACGAGCATCAGGAGCTCGGCAGCGGCATGCGCATCGCCATGCGCGACCTTGAGATCCGCGGCGCAGGCAGCATGCTGGGCGCTGAGCAGTCGGGCAACATGAGCGCGGTCGGCTTCGATCTGTTCGCGCAGATGCTGAATCAAGCGGTAGCGGCCACGCGAGAAGGCGATGGCGCCATCACCGATGCGCTGCCGCCGGCGCTCTCTGACATCACGGTGAACGTGCCCGGCCACACCTATCTGCCTGAGGAATACATCCCTGACGCCGATGAGCGCGTGCTATGGTATCGCCGCTTGGCGAGCGCTGCTACGGTCGGCATGGTGGATACGTTCGCAGATGAACTGCGGCTCGCGCATCCCGATATGCCGATTGCCGCGTTGAACCTGTTCGCGAAGGCGCGCGTGAAGGCATTCGCCGCTGAGCACGGGTTGAAGACGGTCTCGGTGACGGGTGGCAACCTGGTGGTGGAGCCTATCATCATCGACGCGAAGGAGCAGACCCGCCTGCGCCGTCGTGGCTGCCGCTACTTGAAGGACAAGCGCAAGCTGACGGTGCCCGTACGCGTGCTCGGCGCCCAGCCTGACGATGAAGGCTTTTTGACCCGGATCGCTGCGTTCCTCGAGGACCTTGTGGGCAAGGAGGAACGCTGAGTGCTTGTTATAATCCCGAATGTTGTGTCGACCATACGAGGGCTTCACCACCGGCATTTGATAAGGAGCATCTATGGCCAACTTCGGCCTTAAAGACGAGGTTATCGCTTTCATACGGGATGCCGCTCGGATATGCGGGATGGATGAGGTCCTTCTGTTCGGATCACGTGCTACAGGGCGCTATTCCGAGAAGAGCGACATCGATCTTGCTGTTTCCGGTTCGCGGGTACATGATTTCGAGGGGGCTCTTGAAGAGCGCTGCCCAACGCTACTGGAGTTCGACATCATCGACCTTTCTAAGGATATCGGCGAAGAGTTGAGGTGCCGGATCGCCGAAGAAGGAGTAGTGTTGTATGGCTAAGTATTCCAACTACAAGGCGAACCTCGCCGTTCTGAGACAAGCGCCCGAGCAGGACCTTGAGAACGAATTCGTGCAGAGCGGCATCGTCGATAAGTTCGCCATGCAATTCGAGCTTGCATGGAAGCTGCTGCAGAAGGCCCTTTCCTACGAGGGACGACTGGATGCTGCGGTGGGCTCTCCGCGAGGGATCATAAAGGCTGCGTATTCCGCCTATGATTTCATCGATGAGGATGCTTGGCTTTCGATGCTGGCTGATCGCAACGCCGCCGAGCATGTGTATGATGCGGGATTGGCCGAGCGGCTCGTGGGTCAGATCATCGGCGGCTATATCGCTGAATTCGAGAAACTCATCAGCAGTCTTGAAGCGGAATACGGCGAAGAGCTGCTTGAGACGTTCTAGTGGACCCGAGCCATTCGCGCGATCCGTGGCGGATCGCGGCGTGTGCAAGGCAAAGCCTTCTCGAGCATGGAATGCGATCCTCATCTTGAGAAGGCTCGGCTCTGCATGCGGTAAGCATACGGTAACGCGGCGGTCTACCTGCCTCTTCGGTCAAATTGGTATACGATATCTTGTATCAAGAACCGAGCTGTTCGCGCGGCATCGTCCACGCTCATCTAAAGGAGGCAAAGATGGTAGAGAAGGATCCCCGTGTGCGCTTTGCGCCCAGTCCCACGGGCATGCTCCATATCGGGGGCGCTCGCACGGCTATTTACAACTGGGCGTTCGCGCGCACGATGGGCGGCACGTTCGTGCTGCGCATCGAGGATACCGACCCGACGCGCTCTACCGAGGAGAACACGCAGATCATCCTGCGCGCTCTGCGCTGGCTGGGCTTGGACTGGGATGAGGGTCCTGAGGTGGGCGGGGCGTGCGGCCCGTATTTCCAAACGCAGCGCACGGAAACCTACCAAGCCGCGCTAGACAAGATGAAGGCGTCCGGGCGCGCCTATCCGTGCTTCTGCACGAAGGATGAGCTGGATGCCAAGCGCGCTAAGGCCGAGGCCGAAGAGGGCGGCTATGCGGGCTATGATGGCACATGCCGCTGCCTTTCTGCAGAAGAGGCGCAGGCGCGCATCGAGGCGGGCGAGCCGCATGTGTGGCGCCTTAAGGTACCTGCGGACCATGGCCCCATCGAGTTCGATGATGCGGTGTACGGTCATATGAGCTTTCCAGCCGACGTCATGGACGACATGATCATCCAGCGCACCGACGGCACGTTTACCTACAACTTCGCGGTGGTGTGCGATGATGCGAACATGGGCATCACGCATGTGATACGCGGCGATGACCACCTCTCCAACACGCCGCGCCAGATACTTATCTACGAGGCATGCGGTTTCACGGTGCCGACGTTCGCGCATCTGCCCATGATCTTGGGACCTGACGGCCATAAGCTCTCGAAGCGCCATGGGGCCACCAGCGTGGAGGAGTACCGCGACCGCGGTTATCTGCCTGAAGCGATGGTGAACTTTCTGGCGCTCATCGGCTGGTCGCTCGATGGCGAGACCACCATCATCCCTGAGGATGTGCTCTGCCAGAGCTTCACGCTCGATCGCATCAATCGCAAAGACGGCGTGTTCGACGAGACCAAGCTGGAATGGATGAACGGCGTCTACATTCGAGAGATGGACGCGGATGCGTGGGTGGAGGCGGCGACGCCGTGGCTCGCGCAGGCGTACGTAGATGGCGTGCAAGCGCCTGCGGGCGCCCATATCGTGCCTACGCCTTCCAAGGAAGAGCAGGCTGAGACTGCGCGCCAGGCGCATGCGCCAGGGGAAGGCGTGGTAGCCGAGCGCTGGCAAAAGGCGCTTGCGCACGTGGCGGACAACCCAGAGCTCTTCCGTGCTATCTTCCCGCTCATCTCCGAGCGCCTCGTGCGCTTCGACGAGATACCTGCCAAGCTCGCGTATTTTTTCTGGGGTCCCAACGTGCAATTGGACGAGAAGTCGGTGCAGAAGGTCCTTTTGAAAGAGGGAGCGCAGGCTGACCGTGCACTGCACTTGTGCCGTGAGGTCCTCTCATCGATTGAAGGGGATTGGGATGAGGATGCCGCCATGGAGGCGTGCAAGGCCAAAGGCGAAGCCGTCGGCCTTAAGCCCAAGCAGCTCTTCCAGCCGTTGCGCGTGGCGGTGACGGGCAACATGGTGTCCCCGCCGCTGTTCGAGTCCATCAAGCTCATGAGCATGGATGATGTGATGGCACGTATTGATGGCACGCTTTCGGCCGTATTCGGAGGGAGTCTCGATGACTGAGGCGGACGATCGCGCCGCTATGATCGCGACGACCGCTGATGGCGCGCGCCCAACTGGATCGAGTGACGCTCAACATCCGAGGCTGCCCGATTACCCCACGCTCGCTGAGATGGAGGCGTTCTTTCGGCGTGACACCTTCGCCTACGACCGCGCTGGCTGTCGCATCGTAGAGGGTTGGATCGGTCATGGTGTTTGCGAGATGGAGATCACAGCGGGCCATCTGAATGCAGAAGGACATGTGATGGGAGGCGCCATCTTCACGTTGGCTGACTACGCGTTCGCGGTGGCCACGATGTGCGGCGCCTCTGCGTCGGTCTCGCTCTCGTCCACGATCGAGTTCATGACATCATCGCGTGGCACGAAGCTCATCGCCACAGCCGACGTGGACAAGCCAGGGCGCAGGGTTGGGTTCTACACCATCGAGGTGAGAGATGACCAAGGTGCGCATATCGCCAAGGTGGTGACGACCTGCTACCACCCGCGTTCGCAGCAAGCTTGAATGCGTGCTTGGCTAAACAGTCCGGAGCGCATCCAGACCTCCTTGCTCGGAGTGCAAACTGCGAAGCTCTGGCTCGGTTCAGGCTTCGGTACCGGCGCTTTCTTTCGGGGCATCTTGTGCAGCTGGTGCAGCTGATGAAGTGCGCGTACGTGCGGCTGCACGCTTCTTCGCGGCTCGCAGCATGAGGGCGCCGATGACGAGCGAGAGCGCAGCGAGGACGCATGATGAGGCAAGCCAGATACCTCCCATGCCCACCCAGAACGCGTGCGGGTACATGCGAATCAGGAGAGAATCGGCAGGAAAGACCCAGCTCCCATCAGCGAAGAAGAGCGTATGAATGTTCGTGAACAGCCCGTCGAATCCTATTGAGGCCCAGATGCCAAGCGCGGCAAACAGCACCAGCACCGCACCACCCGCGCCAACAAGGGCGACTCCGACCGGTCGATAACCGAACATTCGCAATAGGGCCATCAGGCAAAATGCCGATATGAGTGCCACCCCAAGAAGGGGCATCGTGAAGCGGCTGACCACCTCATAGACGTCATCAAGATGGGCTAGTGCGTCAGCGTCGAGCGTGTAGGCGTCTGGCGCCTGCGAGATCAGTTGTTCTCCCTCAAGCGCAGCATAAGGGGTGTTTGCTGCTTCATTGGCGTGGGCGAGCGCTTCCGTCAACGCGGCGCGATCGTGTCCTGATACGGTGTAGTCGCGGGTGGCGAGCGCGAGATCCTGCATCTGAGCGGCGGTGAAGGGCGAACCTTCCCAAAGCGAGGTTTGCGACGAAAGCCAGCCTGTGGTGGCGGGGATGCCAGCGCACAGGGCGAACCCGGCTGCGAAATAGGTAAGCGCGAGCATGATGGCGGTGATGACCTGCATGACGCTCTTTTGTGCGGAGGTGCTCATTGATGCGACCTATCCTTCCTCGGTATTCGTGTCCACCCAGATAGTCGGCGCGGTCACGCCGCCCTTTTTGCCCAGAATGATGTTTTGCGGCCCTTGGCGGCTGAATACGCCCGCGAAATGCCCGCCGTACACGTAAAGACCCGATAGGTTGCGGTATGACCGCGGTGGCAGTTCGTAGTCCTCTTCTTTGCCATACAGGGGAATCGCCGGGGTGGGATAGGGGTTGCAGAATCGCTGCGCCAGATATGTCGTGCCCGACCTACCGTCTCGGTGTTCGTCCACTAACCGGCTCCACTCGCCTCGGTCGTAGTCAAGGCCCACGTACACACCTTGGCTGCCATACGAATCCAGCGGTTTGATCACCCAGTCCTGCCGGTTGTCGCACACCTCGGTCAGATCGGCATGCGTGCTGTCGAGGTAGGTGGTGTAGGGTATGGTGCGCGCCAGAAAGGCGTTTTCTTCGGCGGTCAGCAGTGTTTGCGTTTCCGGGCGCATGAGCAGCGAGAAGATGCGCTTATCATGCACGATGTGCCCGGCGAAGCTGCCGATGAGCGCCACTTTCAACGCACGCACCGCTTCGATGAGTGGCTGGCTCTCATCCCACTGCGCCACGACATCGGTGGAGATGCAGCGCCGCCAGATAGCATCGATCGTGAGGCCATCCTCGCCGTAATAGGCGCGCTCGCCGCGCAGGCGCTCGCCATCGAAGGAGAGTTCGCGCACGTCGTATACGGCGAAGCGGTAGCCGCGCTCCTCGAAGATGTGTCCGTACACCTTGAACTCTTCCACCACCGCGTGATCGAGGAAATCGACGATGGCGATCGTTGGGTTCTCGACTCGATTCTCAAACGTGCCATAGATGCGCAGGAACTCATCTACCCACCCCTCGAACAGGCTCTTTACGCAGTCGCGCACCCGGTGATGCTGCGCGAACGCGCGATAGATCGAGCTTGGCTGTACGCCGAGCGTTATCTCGCGATTCTCGTTCATGCCGCTGGAGCCATCGCTGTTGAACTCGCAGAATCGCGCTTCCAGCGTGTCCTCATCAAGGAAGAGGTCGACGCGCATGAGCGGCAGCGGCTCAGTGTAACCGCACGGTAGCAAGATCAGCTCTTCGGCGCGCGCATCATAGCCGAAGATGCTGCGATAGGCAGGGTCGGTTCTATACGCATCCACCACTTTGCACAAGATGCGATAGGTGGTCTCGGCGATATTCTTGAACGTGTCGTAGGTGGTCTGATCGAACAGGCGCGGCAGTGAGGAAGAGAAGACGGTAATACCGTCGTATTTCGACGTGGAGGATTCCAGGTACTCCCACGTGCGGCGTCGGTCGTCACCTTGCGGATCCAGCTTTTGCGCCAGCATCAGGTATTCGGCGGTGTAGCGGTGATTGGCAGTGAGGCTGCCCGTGCCAGCACCGAGGCTTCGCCGCTCATGGAATCGCGCGCATGCGTCTACGAAGGCCCGCCCCACCGCGATGCTCTCTGGCAGCGCAGGCGCGTATTCGGGGTGCCACTGCACGCCCAAGAAGAAGTTCTCGTCAGGGGCGTAGGCGCTCTCAATGAATCCGCATGGATCGACAGCGGCTGCCTCAAGGCCCGCTCCCAACGCATCCACGCCCTGGTGATGCATGCTGTTCACCTCGATGGTCCCCGCAGGCAAGATGCGTGCGAGCAGCGTATCGGCGAGCACATCGACCGCATGGCTTGGCACGTCGTAGGGCTCGGGTTGCCAATGCTGTAGGTTGCTCGCGCTGTCGGCGACGCGTTGATGCAATGTGCCGCCGAAGGTGACGTTTGCCACCTGCAAGCCCCGGCAGATGCCAAGAAAGGGCATATGGGCCGCCTTCGCCAAGCGCACAAGGCTCATCTCCAGATCGTCGCGCTCGGGCTGGGGGGTATCGCATCCGTCAAGCGCTTCAGCGCCATAGCGGCTCGCCTCCACGTCCGCGCCACCCGCCAAGAGCAGCCCATCGCATGCGTTCAAGATGGATGCCAGGTCCTCGTCGCTTTGGGCGGGAGCAAGGACCACCGCAGCGCCTCCGCATTGCTCTATGAACGTAGCATACCGCCTCCGAGCGGCATAGCTTTCCTGGTCGAGTTCAAGCTGCGGTGCAATGGCTATAACGGGTCTCATGCGTGGTCTGCCTCACGATCGATTGTTCAGGTAACTGATTCATTATAATGATCGCGATGGGGTGCGTGCTGGCGGCATTACCGCTCGGCTGATGACCTGCCTCTCTGCATGTCCCCTGGTAACGGGAATCTAACATCCGGAAAAGGCGTTGACGCGCGTTTCTGAAAGATGACTAGAATCGTCACATTACATCAATAACAGGATGTGCCGATTCGGAGGATACGCGCTATGAGACCTATGGAATTTGCGAAGCGAACCGCGGCGAACAAAGCGATCGATTACCTGATCGAGGACCCAGCGGGGCACATGGAATCAATGATGGGAACCCTTGATGCCATGCTTCCCGAAAAGCTGTTCCCGTCTCAGAGAAACGCATTTCGTCGCGCCATCGAAGAGCGCAACAACTGGTATCAGCTGATCGCGAAGCTCGGTGAGCTTGACAAGGATGTGATCGGCCCCCTCATCAAGACGTTTCTGACCGACGCAAACCTCATCGCCTGGGACAAGCAGGAGAAGGCACGCGAGAAATATCACTGCAATATCCCATGGGCTATCCTGCTCGATCCCACGAGCGCGTGCAATCTGCATTGCACGGGGTGTTGGGCAGCTGAGTACGGGCATGCGCTCAACCTCAGCTACGATGATATCGACTCCATCATCTGTCAGGGCAAAGAGCTTGGCACCCATATCTACATTTATACAGGTGGCGAGCCGCTCGTGCGCAAGAAGGACCTTATCCGTTTGTGTGAGGCGCATCCTGATTGCGCGTTTCTCTGCTTCACGAATGCTACGCTCATCGACGAGGCTTTTGTCGAAGAGGTCGCGCGCGTGAAGAATTTCGTGCCCATCATCTCGGCTGAGGGCGACGAGGAAGCTACCGATTCGCGCCGTGGTGAGGGCACCTATCGGATGATCGACCGCGGTATGACGCTTCTGTACGAGCGTGGGCTGCCCTTCGGCGTTTCCATTTGCTTCACGTCCGCCAACGCTGCCTCGGTGTGCACTGAGACGTACTACGACTGGCTGATCGACAAGGGTGCGCTCTTCGCATGGATATTCACCTACATGCCGGTGGGCGCCGATGCGCCGGCCGAGCTCATGCCGACGCCTGAGCAGCGTGAGCATCTCTATCGCTTCAATCATGAGATGCGGGAGAAGAAACCGCTGCTCACGCTCGATTTCCAAAACGATGGCGAATTCGTTGGTGGCTGCATTGCCGGGGGACGGCGCTACCTGCATATCAGCGCGGCAGGCGATGTGGAGCCGTGCGTCTTCGTGCACTATTCCAACGCCAACATTCACGAGGTCAGCCTTTTGGAGGCGCTGCGCTCGCCGTTGTTCATGGGGTATTACCGCAATCAGCCGTTCAACGACAATCATCTGCGCCCGTGTCCGATGCTCGAGAATCCGGAATGCATCGAGCGTTTGGTCGAGGAATCGGGTGCTCATTCCACGTATCTGACCGAAGATGAGACGGTCTATGAGTTGACGGCGAAGACGCGCCCTATGGCAGCGCAGTGGGCGCCGGTGGCCGAGCGGATCTGGACTGATCCAGCCGACGAGCGCGCCTCTGAGCGGCAGCGCAGCGATCTTGGGCAGGCCGACAGCGACCAGGCTCGTCACAAGGAGCGCGGACGCATCATCCGCGGCGCCTTCGATGAGGCGCGCGATCCGCGCTCCATCGTTGAGCAGATGAGCGCTTGAGCACGTGTTCCAGAAAGCTCCTTGACGGGTGACAGGGCGGCGCCATCCTGTAGAATGAGCAGGATGGCGTTTCCGATCCGATAAGGAGCGTTGTGGACATCTCATTTTTGGAAAGCACCGCGCTTCAGATGAGGCGCGATATCCTGACGATGATCGCCGAGGCTGGCAGTGGTCATCCAGGTGGGTCTTTGTCGTGCATCGATATTCTCTGTGCGTTGTATTTCGGGGATGTGCTCGACTATGACGCCGCCGCACCGCAGAAGGAAGGCCGAGATCGCTTCATTCTGGCTAAGGGTCATGCGGCGCCTGCGCTGTATGCCACTCTCGCGCGGGCAGGGTTTTTCCCGGTCGATGAGCTTTTGACATTGCGCAAGCTGGGCTCACGGTTGCAGGGGCATCCCGATCCGCAGCTGTGTCCCGGCGTTGAGGTCAGTACCGGCTCGCTCGGTCAAGGGTTGTCGGTGGGATGCGGGCTGGCATGCGGTCTGCGTCTGAACGAGGAAGATGGCTGCGTGTTCGTGCTGCTGGGTGATGGCGAATGCGAAGAAGGCCAGGTATGGGAAGCGGCTATGTTCGCCGCGCATCAGCGTCTCGGTAACCTGATCGCCATCGTGGATGGCAATGGGCTGCAGATTGACGGACACGTAAGCGAGGTGTGCGACCCGGCTGATATCCCCGAGAAGTTCCGTGCGTTTGGCTGGCAGGTAAGCCAGGTAGATGGACACGATCTTGGTGCGCTCGTGCGTGTTCTCGGCGAGGCCAAAGCTGCAGGTGGTGATGCACCGCATCTGATCTACGCGCATACGATCAAGGGCAAGGGAGTGTCATTCATGGAGGATGTAGCGGGATGGCACGGCAAGGCGCCTGATGCCGATCAGCTGGCGCAGGCCCTTGCCGAGCTGGACGCATGCGAGGTGACAGTATGAACCAAGATTTCATCGCACGAGATGCTTCGGTAAAGAAGGCAACGCGCGCAGCGTTCGGGCCAACGCTTGCCGAACTTGCCGATGAGGGCTTGCCTGTCGTAGCGGTCGATGCCGATCTGAGCGGATCGACCACCACGGCGAAGTTCGCAGCGGCGCGTCCTGAGTATGCAGATCGGCTCTTCAACTGCGGTATCGCCGAGCAGAACATGGTGGATGTGGCGGCAGGTCTCGCGCTTGCAGGGCATATCGCGTTCACCGGTTCCTTTGCTGTGTTCGGTACGGGTCGCGCCTACGATCAGATTCGCAATACGGTGTGCTATTCCGATTTGAATGTGAAGATCGCACCCACTCACGCGGGCATTTCGGTGGGCCCTGACGGTGGCACGCATCAAATGCTCGAGGATGTGGCGCTCATGCGGGCAATCCCGCGGATGCGCGTGCTGGTGCCAGCAGACCACAACGCTGCGCGCGCTGCGCTTTCATTGGCAGCCCGCACGCCCGGCCCGGTCTACATTCGCATGGGTCGCGCCGCGGTGGGTCAGGTGTATGCGCCCGAGGTGCCGCTTGAGATGGGGCGGGCCTATGTGGTGCGCACCGGACGCGATGTGACGCTGGTGGCTAACGGCGTAGAGCTTGGAGAGGCGCTCGCAGCGGCCGATCTACTGGCGCAGCGCGGGGTGGATGCTGAGGTGATCGATGCCTTCTGCGTCAAACCGCTCGACACGGAAACGATCGTGGCATCGGCAGCGAAGACAGGGCGTGTCGTGGTCGCAGAAGAGCATTCGGTATGGGGAGGCTTAGGTGACGCGGTCGCTCATGCGCTCAGCGCGCATCATCCGGTACCCTGCGCATTCGTGGGCGTGCGCGATACCTTCGGCAAATCGGGCGAGTTCAATCAGCTTATGCAGTATTTCGAGCTGGACGCTCAGGCCATCGTGCGCGCAGCCCTCTCGTTTTCCGGATCGGATTGATTCTGCTAGAATAGGAAGGTCCCAGTACACGTAAGCTATTTGAACGGAGCAAACACTGTGGCACAAGACGCAAGTCGTGCGAGGGCCGCACGCGCAGGCGCCCGGCATAGCGCGCATGCACGCAGCCCCCGACCCAAGTCGAAAGCGCAGCTGACAAGCCAGCTGTCGCAAGCATTGCCGGTGCTCGATGTCACCGATGCTGCACCTGAGAAAATGGGCACGCCCGTTATCACCTTTGAACATGTGACGAAGATATATCCGGCGCAGCCAAACAGGCCAGCCCTCTCGGATGTCTCCCTCCAGATCTTCGCAGGCGAGTTTCTGTTTCTCGTAGGTCATTCGGGGTCGGGCAAATCCACCTTCATCAAGCTGCTGACGCGCGAGATCAAGGCGAGCCAAGGGCATATCTATGTGGCCGACGAGGATCTATCCTCTATGCGCAACTGGCGCGTGCCGTATCTGCGACGCAATATCGGCTGCGTGTTCCAGGACTTCAAGTTGTTGCCGAACAAGACGGTCTTCGAGAACGTGGCATTTGCGCTTGAGGTTATCGGCAAATCGAAGCACGTGGTGAAAACGCAGGTACCTGAGGTGCTGCGCTTGGTGGGTTTGCAGGAGAAACTGGGCAAGAAGCCCGATCAGCTCTCCGGCGGTGAGCAACAGCGCGTGTCTATCGCGCGCGCTATCGTGAATCGCCCGCCGCTTTTGATCTGTGACGAGCCTACTGGCAATCTCGACCCGCAAACCTCCCGCGGCATCATGGATCTGCTCGAGCGCATCAACCGTACGGGTACCACGGTGCTCGTGGCAACGCATGATCGCGAGATGGTGGACAATATGCGCCGCCGCGTCATCGCGCTGGACCGAGGGCATCTGACCCGTGACCAGGATCGGGGGGTGTACGGTTTCGATGTCTAGCATCGGTTATTTTCTGAAGGAATCCATGCAGGGGTTCGTCCGAAACCTCTCAACAGCGCTCGGTTCCATCGTCACCATTTTCCTGTCGCTTCTGATCATCGGCATCTTCTTGGTAGGCGGCTCGATGCTCGAACGGCTCATGAGTTCGGTGGAAAGCGAAGTGACCATCACCTGCTTCGTGTCTGACGATGCTCAGGATGCCAAGATACAGCAAGTGATGTCTACCGTGCAGAAGATGACCGACGTCAAATCGGTCTCGTTCACTTCAAAGGACCAGGCGCTGGAGAATTTCCGTAACTCCATGACCGCCAACCCTGAGATCCTCGACCAGCTCGATGGCACCAATCCGTTGCCTGCTTCCATTGACGTGGAGCTGTCCGACCCTCAGAGCGTCACGCAGATCGCTTCGGCCATCGAGCAGGATGCTGATTATCGCCAGATTTGCGAGGACCCATCCAATGTGGCTGACTCCATCAAGTATGGTCAAGGCACGGTAGAGCGTCTCTTCCAGATCACGAACTACGTGCGCTATGTTGGTATCGCGCTGGTCATCATCTTGGTGTTCATCGCGCTGGTATTCATCAATAACACCATTCGCCTTGCCATCTTGGCGCGCCGTAAGGAGATCGCCATCATGCGCTTGGTGGGTGCCTCGAACGGATTCATCCGCGGGCCGTTTTTGATGGAAGGCGCGATCCATGCCATCATCGGGTCGCTGTTGGCTATCCTGGTGCTCCAGCTTTTGCGCATGTTCGCGATACCGGCCCTGCAGGGTGCCATTCGCTTCCTTGATTTCTCGATCAGCGATACCACGTACCTCATCATCTACGTGACGCTGGTTGCGGCAGGTCTCATTATCGGCCTCATCGGTTCGATGTTCGCGATGCGGCGCTATCTTAAGGTCTAGGCGGAGCAAGGGATCGCATGGAACGCGAGCGCCAGAGCGCCAGTAGTCGCAAGCGCAAAACGGCGCGGTTGCGGGAACGTGTTCGCAACAAGCGGGTCGCGGCTGCATGCTTGTGCTTTCTTGCTCTGGTGGCTACGTTCGTGCTGGGATTTGCGGTGCGCTCGCAAACGTCGTTCGTTCAGTCGCTGGGTTTTCCGGTGCAAGAGGCTTCCAGCCAGGCGGTCGCAGCCAACGACAAGACCACCTATGATGCCATCTCGGAGCGCGTAGGCGAGGTGGAGGACATCCTGAAGTCCTACAGCATGGACGAGCTTGACCTCACTCAGGCCACCATCAGCATGTTGACCGACCTTTTGAAGGCCACCAACGATCCCTATGCTCAGTACTTCGATTCGGCCCGGTACGAGAACTACGTGCAGGAATCTTCCAATCGCAACTATCGAGGCGTAGGCGTGCTGTTCGGGGAATACGATGGGCGTGCGTATGTGACCGATGTGTTCGAGGGATCGCAAGCGTATGCGATGGGGATCGAGCAAGGGGATTTCGTCGTTTCCATCAACGGGGACTCCAGCCATGAATGGACCATGGCCGAGACCGTGGGCGCGCTCGATGGCGATGAGGGTACGGCGGTGGTCATCACTTGGATGCGTCCGACGAGCATCGATGCGAAGACGGGCGACGAGTTCACCACCACGCTCGAATGCAAGCGCTACGATGAGCCGAACGTGACCTCGGCGCTCGATGAAGAGGTCGGCTACATCAAGATACGCCAGATCACCGCGAATGCGGCATCTCTCGTACAAGACGCCGTGCGCGATCTGTCGCGCCAGGGTGCGCGGGCGTTCGTGATCGATGTGCGCGACAACCCCGGCGGCTATCTGACGCAGTCGCTCGATATGGCGAGCCTCTTCGTGCCCAGCGGCATTCTGGTGGAGATACAAACCAACGATGGAACCAGTGCGCGCAACGCCTCGGGGGAGACCATCACCGATGCTCCTGTCGTGGTGCTCGACAACAGCTTCACGGCGGCATCTGCTGAAGTGTTCGTGGCGGCGCTTCAGGATAACCAGCGCGCCACCACCGTAGGGCAGACCACCATGGGGAAGGGTTCGGTGCAAGTGGTGCGCGAGCTCTCCTTCGGCGGTGCGGCGCGCTACACTGCCGCCTATTATCTCACCCCGCTCGGTCACGATATCGAAGGGGTAGGTGTGACCCCTGATGTCACGGTCGCAAACGGTTCGGGGCCCGACGCTGACGATACGCAGCTTTTAGTGGCCATGGATTCCGCTCGTTCGCTCATAGAAGCGCGCTGATATGGGTCGCAAGAAAAGGCGCGCATCAGGAAGAGCGCGCGTGCAGCCGCGCGGCGTCATCGAGGTGAACCGCGCCGGTTTTGGTTTCGTGAAGACGGCGGAAGGCGATTTCTTCATTCCGCGCTCAGTGGTCGGCGATGCCTTTGACGGCGATACCGTTGAAGTTGCCCGCATGCACGATCGCAGGCGCGCGCACCGATCAGCGAGCGGTCGCCCCGAGGCGCGCGTCGTGCGCGTTGTGGAGCGTGCTCACACCGTGTTGATCGGCACGTATGAAATCGCCGAACCCTACGGCATCGTCATCCCGGACGATCCGCGCATACATCATGATATCTTCACGCTTCTCGAAGAGGGTCCCGCTATTGCCGACGGGTCGCTCGTGCGCGTGTGCATCGACCAGTATCCCACTCGTGGCAGCGCTGCGACAGG
>NZ_CALPCC010000027.1 GCF_943192905.1 Adlercreutzia murintestinalis
AACTTTTAGCCATGGTTTTCCCATCGTGATCTGGGAATTGTTGGCCATTCCGGACACACTTTTTGAGAATTAACCCCAAAAAGATATCGAGAAAACCCTTTGACGTTACGCTGTCATCTGGTAATATATCGAACCGTTGCGCGGCAAAAGATCCGGGCCGTTAGCTCAGGGGGAGAGCATCACCTTGACACGGTGGGGGTCACAAGTTCAAATCTTGTACGGCCCACCATTTTGCCCTTGCACAACACAGAGCGTTCTAGTATCATTAACGCTCGCGATGCGGACATGGCTCAGCTGGTAGAGCACCACCTTGCCAAGGTGGGGGTCGCGGGTTCGAACCCCGTTGTCCGCTCCATTAGAGATACGGGCCGGTCCCTGTGGCCGGCCCTTTTCTTGAGCATGAGATGGCGACGTGGCCAAGTGGTAAGGCAGAGGCCTGCAAAGCCTTCATCCCCGGTTCGAATCCGGGCGTCGCCTCCATCTTCTCCTCATTAGCGATAGAGACGGATGCCTACGTACACTGCGTTCTCAGGCAGGCCCTTCTGGCTGTACACGTCGGAAAGCGGAACCGCTGACACCTTCCATGAATAGGATTGATCGGCAATGGAGATAGCTCCGGCAATATAGGTGTTGCCCGAACTGTCCACACCGGATTCCACATCACCTTCGGTATCAAAGCCTTGCGAGAGGGCTGCGTTGCTCACCGCGCGCTCAGGCGTGCCTGAAGTGAAGTCAGCATAGTGGATGCCCATGTTCAGGCCATTCTCACGATTGACGGTGAGTTCCCATGAGCCGTTGAGCAGCTTGGCTGCCTCCGATGCGGAAAGCGATGAGATGCCTTTCAAGTACAGGCTCGCGGCATCGGCGAGGCTCACGTCTTCCGGGAGCTTGATGACTTGAAGCGGTTTGCCTGGCTCGGCTTGCGAACGCTCGAAGAGCGTAGCGCCGCTCTCTTGAAGATGAGCCATGATGGCCGCATCATCTAAGGTAACGAGCGTAGGCAAGGTCGGCAGTCCGAGCGTAACCTCTTTGGCTACGTATTCGTCAACGAGCGCTTGTTCGCGTGCGGGGCCGTTCACCATACCATCGAAATACACACCGAGAACGACCGCCCCGATAACGCCTGCGGTGATAACAAGGCCCGCACCGCCCAGCATGATGGCGCGCGGCGGATTCAATGGCCGACCGAGCGCATCACCATCAAGGTACGCTACTTTGTCAGAGGGATCTTTGAGCCGATAGGGCGTCTGGTTCTTCCCCTGCTCTTCGGCGTCTTCGGTCTGTTCGGGTGCGAAGATGCCCTCCGCATCGTCTCGGTTCTTCTCGGGATCGGTGCCGGATGGCATAGGTGCTCCTAACGGTTCGATATCATTAGCCGATTATAGCATTGCCTGCCTGCATGCTCTGGTCTACCCTAGAGACATGGACCTCTCGCTTTTCACAACGCCCGAAGCGTGGATCAGCTTGCTCACGCTCACCTTCCTCGAGATCGTACTCGGGGTGGACAACATCGTGTTCATCTCCATCACGACCGATCGGCTCGCTCCCGAACAGCGCCATATCGGTCGAAAGCTCGGCTTGGCCGGGGCGCTGATCATGCGCGTTTTGTTCCTGTGCTTCGCGAGCTGGCTAGTTCACATGACCATTGGGCTTTTCGAGGTGTCGCTGGGAGCGTGGGTGCATGAGTTCACCATCCGTGACCTGGTGATGTTGGCTGGTGGCGCCTACCTTGTGTACAAGGGCATCCGCGAACTGAAGGATACGCTCGATCTGACCGAGTTGCGCGCGGCAACCTCGGAAGAGCATGCGGCGAAGCATCGTATCAATCTGGGTCAAGCGATCGGCACTATCATGATCATGGATATCGTGTTCTCCATTGATTCAGTCATCACGGCAGTAGGGCTTGCCGAGCACCTCATCATCATGATCCTGGCCGTGATCATCGCCGTGGTCCTCATGATGATCTTCATCGATCCCATCTCTGAGTTCATTAATCGCAATCCTGAAATGAAGATACTGGCACTGGTCTTCATCGCCGCCATCGGCGTGCTATTGGTTCTCGATTCATGCGGCATCACGACCGGCATCGAGGTGCTTGATATGCATCTTGAAAAGCTGATGGTCTATTTCGCCATGGTGTTCGCCATCGTGTTGGAACTGATACAGATGCGCTATCACGCCAACGTGCGCCGTTTCGAAGCGAGCAGCGCTGCCGCGGGTGACACGACCGCTCAAGAATAAGCGCGCAAGCATTCATCTGACACCACGAACGTAGCCGCGCAGGGCAGCATACGCACGGTGAATGGCGTGGTGGTGCCGGTCACCTCACCATCGTATTCAACGACCAGCGGCGGTGTGGCCACCACCTCAACCTCGGAGCCCTGGAAGAGCTCGAAAGCCTCGGTGCGCGCGGGAAACTCGCCCGTGCGATCGAGGATGGCAGCGAAAAGTGCCGGTATCAGGCCGAATGCATCCTTGGTGTGGAATACCACGATATCGAAGATGCCGTCGCGCGGCATATTCTCGTGCACCACGCTGATATCGAATTGTATCTTGGAAAAGTTGATGATGAGTACGCCCACGCCATCGGTGTGGATATGCTCGCCATCAATGGTCAGATCGAACGTGGAATGCTGCGGCGTGGCATTGGCGAACGCGGAGGTGAAGTAGGCCATCGGGCCGAAGAGATGCTTGGTTTGCTCGGCCGATTTCATGATGGCCGCATCGTATCCGGCTCCCGCCATGAGCGTGAACCCGAAGCGCTGTCCATCGGAGAGCTCGATCTCTCCCAGATCGAAGCTCATGGTGCGCCCGCGTCGGGTCATGCGGACCAATTCATGGATGTCGGTCGGGGAGAAAAGGTTCGCCGAGAGCAGGTTCGCCGTACCTGCTGGATAAGGTAGCACGGGAATACCAGTATCAGCGAGCATGGATGCCACCGTTGTCACCGTGCCGTCGCCACCTGCTGCTACCACGCAATCGAACGTATCGGCATCACCGAGCAGCGTGCGGATATCGGTGCGGCCGTTTGTGGTGCGCACGACGATCTCATCACCATCTTGCGCGAAAGTGCGGCAGAAGTCGAAGACGGAGAGGTCTCCGAGGCCGGATGCCACGTTGTTGATGACGAGCAGTTTCATTTCACATTCCCTTCTTGGTAAGATGGTACTACTGAATAGCCCATCAATGCAGCAACTGGGGGAGTTTTTTCGTGCAGTACCTGTCTGACCCGAGCCGTCTTGCGGCTTTCGTTGAGCGTGCCAGCGCCTCGCGCGTGTTGGCGATCGATACAGAGTTCATCCGTGAAAAAACCTACTATCCCAAGCTTTGCCTCATTCAGATGGCCACCGATGACGAGGTGGTCATCATCGATCCGTTTACATGCGGCAGTCTCGACGTGATCGCACCGCTGCTCGGCAATGAGGATATCTGCAAAGTCTTTCATGCGGGCGGGCAAGATATCGAGATATTGCTGCGTGAGGTGGGGCGGATGCCGTGGCCGCTGTTCGACACGCAGATCGCGGCAGCGCTGCTCGGGCAATCGCATCAGGTGGGGTTCGGTTCGCTCGTGCATGCGTTTTGCGGCGTGCGCCTATCCAAGCGAGATTCGTTCACCGACTGGTCGAAGCGCCCTTTGTCGGATTCGCAGGTGCGCTATGCCGCTGATGACGTGATCTATCTACCCGAGCTGTATGCCACGATGGTGGATATGCTCAACGAGCGCGGGCGGCTTCACTGGCTCGACGATGATTTTCGCGCTCTGGCCGATCCCCAGCGCTACGCATCCGATCCGCAGACGCGCTACGTTCGGCTCAAGCGTGTCAATCAGCTCACCGGAGCTCAGGTGTCGGCAGCACGCGAGGTTGCCGCCTGGCGCGAACAGTGCGCGCAGAAGCGCAACATTCCCCGGAAATGGGTGATCGGGGACGAAGAGATCGTGGAGGCATGCAAGCGGGAGGCGATCACCATTGACGAGCTGTTCATGGTGCGCGGCGTCAAGCAGCATGTGTCTACGCGCGATGCACGCGCCATCGTGGAGGCCATCAAGCGCGGTCTTGCGGCACCGCCGCATGAGTGGCCACGACTGGAAGGCGGCAAATCTAACGAGCTGAACGTGGATGCAGCGGTGGATATGATGCAAGCGCTCGTGCGCCATCGCGCTAAGGAAAATGGCATCGCCATGCAAACGCTCGCTTCGCACAGCGATCTGGCCGCCCTTGCGCGGGGGTATCGAGAGCAGAGCGAGGTCGTGCGCGGCTGGCGTCGGGAGTTGATCGGTGCAGAGCTTGAGGATCTGCTGGCGGGACGCCTGTCGCTTCAGCTTGAGGACAATCAATTGGTGGTCAATCGCATCGGGTAGCGTCCTCATAACGCCTTGGCTTGAAGGCGGCATCGAGATGGCCTGCGTGGTATGATGCAGCGAACCAAAACAGGAGGCATACCGTGATGGATTACAGTTATCTCGCGCTTATCGTGGTTACCTTGGCCATTGGGCTGGGCGCGCAGGCATACGTGAATGGAAAACTGAGCAAATACGCATCAGTACCCGTTGTGAACGGGCTGACGGGGGCTGAAGCTGCCCGGCAAATGCTGGCATACTACGGCATTCAAGGCGTTGAGGTGCGTCCTGGAGGCGAAGGACAGGACTTCTTCGACCCTCGCAGCAATTCGGTCACGCTCTCGCCAGAGGCCTATGCGGGCAGCAGCGTGACGGCTACGGCAACCGCATGCCATGAGGTGGGCCATGCGTGTCAGTTTGCTGCTGGATACACTCCTATGAAAGTGCGCGCCGCCATTGTTCCTGTGGTGAATCTGGCGTCGAATGCGTGGATCTTCATCCTCTTGATCGGTATTTTCTTGAATATGGTGGGGCTCGTGTGGGCGGCCATCATCATGTACGCGGCGGTGGTGGTCTTCCAACTGGTCACGCTGCCCGTCGAGTTCAACGCCTCGCGGCGCGCTATGGCCTACATGGGTAGCATCGGCTTGCCTCCCGCCGAGCAGAAGGGCGCCTTCGATGTGCTCCGCGCCTGTGCGCTGACCTACGTGGCAGCGGCGTTGACGTCCATTTTGCAGCTGTTGTGGCTGTTGGGGCAGAGGCGTGATTAGCCGGTGGAGGCGCATGCGGATCACCGGGAACCAAACGATGCGCTCAGCGTCTCGGCGGCTCTCGCATTGGCGAAAGGTGCGCTCGAGGGCGTTACGGTAAAGCTCGTTGGAGAGATCTCCGAGCTCTCCGTCAATCCGCGCTACAAGGCGGTCTACTTCACTGTCAAGGACGAGACGGCGTCGCTACCATGCATGATGTGGAACAATCGCTATGCGGCAAGCGGCGTGCAGCTTACCATCGGCGCGATGGTGGAACTATCCGGGCGCTTCACCTTGTACGCAGCGAAGGGCCGGATGAACTTCGATGTGCTGAGCGTGGCGCTTGCCGGTGAGGGAGTGCTGCGTTTGCAGGTGGCTCAGCTGGCCGCGCGCCTGAAAGCGGAAGGGCTTTTCGAGTCCGCGCGCAAACGGCCCATCCCTACGCTTCCAAGGCGCATCGGCGTGGTCACCTCTCCGCGCGGAGCGGCCGTCCATGATGTATTGCGCACGCTGCGGCGTCGTCTGCCCATCGCAGATGTGGTATTCGCAGGCGTTGGGGTCGAGGGGGCCAAGGCGCCTCGCGAGATGTCCGAGGCGCTCTATCGGGTAGCTGAGGCAGACGTTGATGTTATCTTGCTCGTGCGGGGAGGCGGCTCGTTCGAGGACCTCATGCCGTTCAATGATGAGGGGCTCGTGCGCGCTATCGCGCAGATGCCGGTGCCCATCGTCACCGGCATCGGTCACGAACCCGATACCTCCATTGCGGATATGGCTGCTGATCTGCGTGCATCAACGCCGACCGCAGCAGCTGAGGCGGTCTCGGCTCAAGCGGAGTCGCTCACGGCAAATCTTGCGGCGTGGCGGCTGCGCATGCAAAGCGCTCTGCGGCATCAGATCGCATCGCTTTCAGCGCGGGTATCATCATGTGCCTCTCGTCGGCTTTTCCAGGATCCCATGAGCCTCTTGGATGCAGATGCGCGCGTCATCGATGAGATGGCGGCGCGTTTGGGAGCGGTATTGCCGCGCCAGTTGGAGCGCGAACGGGCGCGTTTGGCAGTAGCGGCAGCGCATCTCAACGACCTCTCGCCGCTCGCAGTGGTGGCGCGCGGGTATGCGATCGCGCGAGATGAAGATGGTCACGTTATCTCCTCGGTGAGCCAGGTACAACCAGGGGATCGTTTGGATGTCACACTACGAGACGGTTCTGTTGCCTGTGCTGTCGCGCACGCAACAGACAAGCAGCTTCGTTCGTAGACGCTGCTAGGAAGGACTGATGCCTATGTCGACGCACGATCAACCTATCGAAGAGATGACCTTTCGTGAAGCGATGACGGAATTAGAGGGCATCGTTGCTGCGCTTGAGTCAGGCACGCTCGAACTTGAGGAGAGTCTTGCGCGCTATGCGCGCGGGACAGCGCTTCTGTCAAGCTTGCAAGAGCGCCTTACAGCGGCTGAGCAGCGCGTTGAGGTGTTGATGGGCGAGCTTTCCGAAGCGCCCGACGATCAGGTGCAAGATACTACGTTGCTCAAGGCATAGGAGGATTCATGAAGGACAACGATTGCATTTTCTGCAAGATCGCAGCGGGCGACATTCCTGCGACCAAGGTCTACGAGGACGACGTCGTGGTGGCATTCAAGGATCTCAATCCTATGATGCCAGTGCATACGCTCATCATCCCCAAAGAGCACTATGACAATATCGCCGATGATATCCCAGATGCTACGCTGGCTCATCTGATGCGCACGGTGGGCACCGTAGCCGATGCGCAGGGAGTGCGCGAGACGGGTTTTCGCATCATCGCGAACACGGGTGCCGATGCCTGCCAGTCAGTGGGTCATGTGCATATCCATGTGCTGGGAGGGGCGCCCATGAACGACGGGGATCCTTCCTTGAGCTAATCCGCTTGCCGAAAGGAAATGCCAGCGTGCGGGCATGATGGACGCGCACCGCTATCATAGGTTGGATACTGCAACCGATCGTGCGGAGGCTCTATCTTGAACGTATTGGTACTCAATGCTGGCTCTTCCTCTCTCAAGTACCAACTGGTCAATCTTGAAACACGCTCGGTCCTCGCCAAGGGCATCTGCGAGCGCGTTGGATCGGATGAGGCCTTTCACAAGCATGGCATCGACGACAACGAAGTGGTCATCGATGCACCCATGGCCGATCATAACGAAGCCATGGCTTTGGTCCTCGAGGCGCTGACGAGCGGCGAGAACAAGGCCATCGATTCCCTCGATCAGATCGATGCCATCGGTCACCGTATCGTGCAGGGCGGCAAGTACTTCGATCGCTCGGTGCTCATCGATGATGCAGTGATCGACAAGATCGCAGAGCTGGCCGAACTTGCACCTTTGCATAACGGCGCTGCGCTGATGGGCATCGAGGCATGCCGAACCTACATGGCGGATAAGCCCATGGTGGCCGTGTTCGATACCTCGTACTTCCACACCTTGCAGCCAAAAGCGTACATGTATCCCATCCCGTATGAATACTACGAGAAATACGGCATTCGCAAATACGGCGCGCATGGCACGTCGCATCGCTATCTTGCCGATCGTGCCGCAGAGATGCTCGACGAGCAGATCGACGACTTGAAGATCATCACCTGTCACCTGGGAAACGGCTGTTCCATGAGCGCGATCGACCATGGTCTTGCCGTTGACACCTCCATGGGACTGACCCCCCTCGATGGTCTTATGATGGGCACGCGCTCGGGTGCGATCGACCCTGCCATCGTGCCATTCTTGATAGAGCATGAAGGTCTGACCAGCCAAGAGGTCAACGACATCCTCAACAAGAAGTCCGGTTTGCTTGGCATTTCAGGCATCTCGAACGACTTGCGCAGCGTACGCACGGCCTCCGAGGAAGGAAACGACCGTGCACAGCTCGCATATGAGATGTATTCCAATTCGGTGAAGAAATACATCGGGCAATACATCGCCGTGATGGGCGGCGTTGATGCCATCGTGCTGTCAGCGGGGGTAGGCGAGAACTGCGACAAGATGCGCCGTATGATCTTCGCCGGTTTGCAACCGCTTGGCATCGTGCTCGATCTTGAGAAGAACAAGGGCCGCGGCGGCGAGCGCGTCATCTCAACGGATGATTCCGCGGTGCAGATCCTGGTCATTCCCACAAACGAGGAATATATGATCGCCCGCGATACCTTCGATCTGGTGCAGGAGAGCCTCTCTGCCGATATCTGATATCCGGTCCGAGCGCTAGGCGCTCGGATGGTCTTGTGCTTGCACGCAGGTGATGGCGGCTACGCCGTAGATGTCATCGGCGGTGCATCCGCGCGACAGGTCGTTCACCGGTGCCGCGATGCCTTGCGTGATGGGGCCGTAGGCTTCCGCCTTTGCGAGGCGCTGCACCAATTTGTATCCGATGTTGCCCGCATCAAGATCGGGAAATACCAGCACGTTCGCATGACCCGCGACCGATGATCCTGGGCACTTCGATGCTGCCACCTCGGTGCATAGGGCCGCGTCGAGCTGCAACTCCCCATCGATGGCCTCCTGCGGCGCAAGCTCGTGCGCAAGGCGGGTAGCTTCAACGACCTTGTTCGCGTCGTCGTTCGAGGCGGAGCCGTACGTCGAATGGGCGAGCATGGCAACGAAGGGCTCGGCACCTACTAACGTGCGGAAGGATTGCGCGGAGTTCACGGCGATATGGGCCAGGCGCTCCGCATCGGGTTGCACTTCTAGCCCGCAATCGGCAAAGAGGAACGTGCCGTCTGCGCCGTACTCACAATCGGGAACCACCATGATGAAGAACGAACTGACCAGCTTGGTGCCAGGTGCGGTCTTGAGTATCTGCAAGCACGGGCGCAGCACATCGCCGGTTGCGTGGCATGCGCCGGCTACCATGCCGTCCGCGCGGCCGGTCTTGACCAACATGACGCCGAAATAGAGCACGTCGCGTATGAGCTCTGCTGCCGCTTCCGCGGTCATACCCTTGGCGCGACGCACGTGGTAGAGCTCGAGCGCCAATTCCTCCTGAAGGTCCGAGGTGTGCGGATCGATCAGTTCGGCCCCTTCGAGACGGTAGGGCGATGCAGCGATCGCGTCGGCATCGCCTAAGATGATCACTTTGGCGACGTCGTCTGCAAGGAGCCTCTCGACAGCCTGCAACGTGCGCTCGTCATCGCCTTCGGCCAACACGATCGTTTGCTTGTCGGCCTTCGCCCGTGCCACCATGGTATCCAGGAATGCGCTCATCGGATCGGCTCCTCTCGGTTGGAATAAAACCTTGTTGATTGTAGAATACCGGATTGTGCATTGACACGAATGGGAAGGACGGCTGAATGGGCGTCTCATATATTGATTTCAAAGAGGTGGATGCGACCACCTACGATGCGATCGTGGTGGGCAGCGGGTTTGCGGGTGCCGTTACCGCACGTCAGCTGGCGGAGCGGCATGGTTGCCGCGTGCTCGTCATTGAGAAGCGGCCGCACATCGCTGGCAACATGTATGACGAGTACGACGATGCGGGCATTCTCGTGCACCGCTATGGTCCGCATATCTTCCACACTAACGAGCAGCGCGTGTTCAATTATGTGCGCCAGTTTTCAGGGTGGATCGCCTACCAGCATCACGTGCTGGCCGATTGGTTCGGCACCTATATGCCGGTGCCGTTCAACAAGAACTCTCTGGAGATCGCCTTTGGCGAAGAGCGTGCAGCGCAGCTGATCGCCAAGCTGGTCGATGTGTTCGGCGACGAGCGCAAGGTGACCATCAACGAGCTGCGCGAGCAGCAGGACCCCGATCTGGCCGAGATAGCTGATTTCGTCTACAAGAACGTCTTTTTGTATTACACCCAAAAGCAGTGGGGTCAGACTCCTGACCAGGTCGATCCGTCGGTGACCGCGCGCGTGCCCGTGTTCATCTCGCGTGATGACCGCTATTTCCAAGACACCTATCAGGGCATGCCCGCGCTTGGCTATACGGCGCTCTTCGAGGCGATGCTCGGCTACGACGGCATCGATGTGTGCCTCTCGACCGATGCCACCAGCGTCTTTGAGCTGGTTTTCCAGGACGGCGACGAGGATGCGCGCCTGTCCGCCATCAAAGTGAAGGATACCGTCTTCACCGGTCCGATCATCTATTCGGGGCCCCTCGATGAGCTGTTCGTGGGTCGCTTCGGGCGCTTGCCTTATCGTAGCTTGGATTTCGTGTACGAGACCTATGAGCAGGAGCACAAGCTGCCATGCGGCACGGTGAACTACACGGTGTCGGAGGACTACACGCGCATCACCGAATTCAAGTATCTGACGGCGCAGAGCGCACCGAACACTACCATCATGAAGGAGTATTCGCGCGCCTACGAGGATCCGGAAACGCAGATACCCTATTACGCCATCATCAACGATGAGAACCGCGCCCATTACGAGCGCTACCTGGATATGACGAAGAGCTTGTCGAATTTCTTCCCGCTGGGGCGGTTGGCGGAATATCGCTATTACAACATGGATCGCATCATATCGCTGGCGCTCGATCTGTCCGCGGAGATCGGGGATAAGCTCGCAGCGGGCGAGATGCGGGTGGAGCGATAACCTATGAAGACCATCAGCTTCGCGGTACCGTGCTTCAACTCCGAAGAGTACATGGATATCTGCATCGAATCGCTGCTGGCCTGCGGTGACGATGTGGAGATACTCATCGTCAATGACGGATCGAGCGACGGCACTGCCGCGAAGGCCGATGCGTGGGAAGCGGCTCACCCCGGTGTCGTTCGCGCTGTTCACAAGGAAAACGGCGGCCACGGGTCGGCGGTCAATGCAGGACTTGCAGCCGCGTGCGGCTTGTATTTCAAAGTGGTCGATTCGGATGATTGGCTTGACGCGCGCTCCATGGAAGAGATCATGGCGTATCTACGCGAGCAGGCATCATGTGAGCATCCGACCGATATGGTGATCGCGAATTATGTGTATGAGAAGGTGCACGAAGACTCGCGCACCGAGATGCACTATCGCAACGTCTTTCCCGAGCGTCGACAGTTCGGGTGGGACGAGGTGGGCTCGTTCAACCATTCGCAGTACTTGCTCATGCACTCGGTGATCTATCGAAGGCAATTGCTATGCGATATGGGTTTGCGTCTGCCCGAGCACTGCTTTTACGTGGACAACATCTTCGTCTATGAGCCGCTGCCGCAGGTGCATACCATGTACTACATCGACGCGCCCATGTATCGCTACCTTATTGGACGCGAGGATCAATCGGTCAACGAGCGCGTGATGATGCGACGCATCGACCAGCATGTGCGCGTGGCGCGCCAGATGATCGCTGACGTGGACGTCATGAGCCTCGAGCCGCGGCGCCTTCGCAAGTACATGGAGAGCTATCTGTCCATGATGATGTGCATCGCCTCGGTGTTCTTGCGCATGCGGAATACCGACGAGGATGATGACAAGCTCGACGATCTCTGGAAGTATCTGAAGGAAACGGATAGCGCCCTCTACCGTCGCGTGCGCACGAACGTGCTGAACTTGGGCACGAATCTGCCGACCGAGGTGGGCCGCCGCTTAGGGCTTGGCGGATATCATTTGGCGCAGCGGCTCTTCCATTTCAATTAGGTGAAATCTCCCCGCTGTTGGTGATGGTCTTCGACTGCGTGCCGGTGGTCTTGGTGGTGCTGCGCAGTTCATGGCCGAAGCGCACCGCATCCTCGCCGAAGCGATCCTTGAGCGAATCGGTGGCGCTTGCCAGATCGTGCCATCGAGCGCTTTGCTGGTGAGCGTGCTCATCGGCAAAGAGGCTCGTCTGTTGTGGCTCTGCGCCTTCAAAGCGCGATATGCCCACGCCGAGCAAACGCACGGGCACACCCTCATTCCACACGGTGCGCACCATCCGGCAAACCTCTTCGATGAAGTCCGCCTCATGGTCGGTGGGGCGGGGAAGTTGCGTTTGCACGCTGTGCGTTTCCCAGTTTCCATAGCGCACCTTCACCGTCACGGTTGTCCCGGCAAGGTGTGCGCGGCGCAAGCGTCGCCCAACCTGCGTCGAGAGGGTGCGCAACGCAGCGTGGATATCATCCCACGTCGTGAGATCGCGTGCGAACGTCATCTCCTTCGAGACGGACTTCGTTGCGCGTTCGGTTTGGACCGCTGAGTCGTTTTCGCCTAAGGCTCGGCGGCGCATCAGGGATGCGTTCTTCCCGAACACGCTGCGCAAGGCACCCTCGTCGGCCTCGGCAAGATCGCTCAAAGTGGCAATGCCAAAGCGCATCAGACGCTTTTCGGCAGCCGGACCGATGCCGCTTAAGGTACGAATGGGCAGCGGGCCTAAGAAGGTTCGCTCGCTTCCCGGGTAGACCACGGTCAAACCGTGTGGTTTGTCCATATCCGAGGCGATCTTCGCAATGGCTTTCGATGTGCCCACGCCGATGGAGCATGACACCCCAAGCCCATCGACCGCATCTTGGATGCGCTGAGCTATGCGCACGGGGTGTTCCGTGTTGACCCGGGTGGGGGAGACGTCTAAGAACGCCTCGTCGATGGATACCTGTTCGACGAGCGGCGTCTCATCTCGCAGGAGCGCCATGATGGCGCGCGATACCTCGCTGTAGCGCGCGTGGCGACCATGGGTCCATATGGCCTGGGGGCAGAGCCTTTGCGCTTGAGCCGCTGGCATGGCGCTGCGCACGCCGAATCGGCGGGCTTCGTAGGAGCAGGTCGCCACCACGCCGCGGCTATCCGCATCCCCGCCTACGATGACGGGCTTGCCGCGCCATTCTGGATGATCGAGCTGCTCGACGCTCGCGAAAAACGCATCAAGGTCAACAAGGAGAATCGCTGGGGCGTGCCACGCGGGCAGAACGACAGATGCGTTGCTATCGTTCACTGGCCAAGAAGAACAGGGCGAGCGTGCCGGGGCCTGAATGTGCACCGATGACCGGATCGACGTAATTGATGACGATCTCACGCACGCCAAAACGCTCGCGAACGAGGTCAGCTACGTATTCAGCGTCTTCGATGCAATCACCATGAGTGATGAACACGGTTTGATCCGCGATAGGCTGATGTGCCGTTTGCGCCATGTGATCGACGAGCGCATGGAGCGATTTGCGTCTTCCCCGCACCTTGTCAAGCGGGATCAGATGCCCTTCGTCGTCCATATGCATGACGGGCTTGATGTTGAGAAGCGTGCCCGCCCATGCGCTCGTGCGGGAAACGCGTCCACCTCTGAACAGAAACATCAAGTCGTCGACGGTGAACCAATGGGCAAGGTGGAGCTTGTTGTCCTCAAGCCAACGGTAGACCTCGTCGAGCGAGGCGCCATTGCGCGCGCGTTGCGCCGCATGCCACACTAAAAGCCCTTCGCCACCCGATGCTGCCAGCGTATCCACCGTGAGAATACGCTGCTGCGGATACTCAGAGGCGAGCGAGCGTGCAAGGAGGTCAACTGCTTCGAAGGTGCCGGAAAGGCCGCTCGAAAAGCCGATGTAGAGAAGATCGTTGCCCCGATCGAGCACGTCGCGCATCGTCATCTCAGCATCTGCGATGCGTGGCAAGCTCGTGGTGATGACCTTGCCCTCGCGCATCATGGTGTAGAACTGGCGCAGGTCGGTCTTGTGCCCCTTCAGATAGCTTTGGCGTTCGTGCCCATCGACCATGAACGTGAGAGGAAGGACATGCAGCCCGAAATCATCGATCATTTCCTCTTTCAGGTTGCAGCTGGAGTCTGTAACTATTTCGAAAGCCATGGGCGCCCCTCGTGTGCGAATCGGTACCTGATGCGCACATTCTACCGCGCTGTTGGTATGGAATGGCGGCGCAGCTTCTAATATACTGAATTAGTTTGCCAAGCTGAAAGAAAGGACAGCCGCGATGGCTGATTACAAAGATACGATGATCCTGCCCAGCACCGATTTCCCCATGCGCGGGAACCTCCCATCGCGAGAGCCCGAGCGCCTGGCGAAGTGGCAAGAGATGGATCTGTACCGCAAGGTGCTGGAGAAGAACAAGGACGGCAAGCCCTTCGTACTGCATGACGGACCACCCTATGCGAATGGCCCCATTCATATAGGGCATGCTTTCAATAAAATACTGAAGGACTTCGTGAACAAAAGTCACGCACAGCGCGGCTTCTACACCCCCTACATTCCGGGCTGGGACTGCCACGGACAACCTATCGAGCACATGGTGGAAAAGACCCTTGGCCCTGAGAAGATGGCAGCCACCTCGCAGCCGGAATTGCGCGAAAAATGCCGCGATTGGGCTACCGAGTACGTCAACGTGCAGCGCGAGGGCTTCAAGCGCTTGGGCGTGAACGCCGACTGGGAGCATCCGTATCTGACCTACGCTCCTGATTACGAGGCGGGCAATGTGGAACTGTTCAAGGATATGTATCTCAACGGGGCTATCTATCGCGGTCGCAAGCCTATCCACTGGTGCGCAAGCTGCCATACGGCGCTGGCCGAGGCCGAGATCGAATACAGCGATGAAACCTCGCCGTCGATCTTCGTGCGTTTCAAGCTGGATGCGATGCCTGGTGTCTTCGAAGCGGCTGGCGCGCAGGGAGACGCCTACGTGCTCATCTGGACAACCACGCCTTGGACGTTACCGGCGAACACGGCCGTGTCCCTTGCGCCGGATGCGGCATATGTCATGGTGTGCGTCGATGGAGCGAATATGTTGATGGCAGAAGAGCTCGTTGAGAACGTGGCTGCCATCGCCGGATGGGAGGATTGGTCGCTCGTGCGCGATGCGCACGGAGAGCCGGTTTGCATCCCAGGCAAGCAACTCTGCGGCCTGACCTACACCTGTCCCATTCGTCAAGATCTGAAGGGCACGCTCATCTACGGCGATCATGTGACGCTCGATACGGGTACAGGAGCCGTGCACACCGCCCCTGGCCATGGGCAAGACGACTATCTCGTCGCGCTCGAGTTCGATGTGCCGCTTCTGATGCCTGTCGACGACAACGGCGTGCTCACTGATGAGGCGGGTCCGTTCTCAGGGCTTTTCGTCGATGAGGCGAACCCAGAGATCATCTCTTGGCTTTCCGATCAGGGCACCCTTGTGGCCGAACAGAAGATCGAGCACTCCTATCCGCACTGCTGGCGTTGCCATAAGCCCGTCATCTTCCGCGCGACCGATCAGTGGTTCGTGTCCATGGATGCCAACGGTCTGCGCGAGAGCGCGCTGCGGGCGATCGAGAACGAGGTGCGCTGGATCCCGTCGTGGGCCTCGAGGCGCATCGGCGCCATGGTGGCCGATCGACCGGACTGGTGCATTTCGCGCCAGCGCTCATGGGGCGTGCCCATCCCGGTGTTCAAATGCGGCGCGTGCGGGTCGACCATCGCCGATGAGGCGACCTTCGATGCGGTGATCGAGCTGTTCCGCACCGAAGGCTCCGATGCGTGGTTCACCCATGACCCGAAGGAGTATCTACCGCATACGGTGAAGTGCCCTTCCTGCGGTGGTACCGATATCGTGCCCGAAAAGGACATTCTCGACGTGTGGTGGGAATCCGGCGTGTCTCACACCAGCGTGCTCAAACATCGCGCGAACGAGGGCATGCGCTTTCCCGCCGATCTGTATCTAGAAGGATCGGACCAGCATCGCGGGTGGTTCCAGTCTTCGCTGCTCACCAGTGTAGGCGCCTATGGCGTGCCTCCCTACAAAGCGGTCATGCATTGCGGTTTCACCATGGATGCCGAAGGCCGCAAGATGTCGAAGTCGCTCGGCAACGGCATCGAGCCCGACGAGGTGATGGCGAAATCTGGCGCTGACGTGCTGCGCCTGTGGGTCGCCAGCGTTGACTACTCGCAAGATGTCAACATCTCTGATGAGATATTGCAGCGCACCTCCGATGCGTATCGCCGCATTCGTAATACGTTCCGATTCATATTGGGAAGCCTTGACGATTTCGATGATGCACAAGATGCAGTGAGCACCTGGGATGAACTGGAACCTCTCGATCAGTGGGCGTACGTGCGCACCAGAGCCTTGCTGCGCGATATCGAGCGCGCCTATGACGAGTACAAGTTCCACAACGTGTATCGTGCCGTTTACGATTTCATCGTGAACGACCTCTCGGCGGTCTACATGGATGCGGTGAAGGATCGTCTGTATTCCGAGGCGGCCACGTCAGCGCGACGTCGGGCAGCGCAAACGGTGCTCATGAACGTTCTGGACGTGCTCGTGCGCGTGCTCGCGCCGATCCTGTCGTTTACTGCCGATGAGGTATGGGATTGCTATCCGCCCGCCATGCGAGCGCGTGCGGGACGCCCGACAAGCGCACAGCTTGCTGGGTGGCCTGCCGTTTCTGACTTCCGTCCTGCCATGCCCGAAGGTGCCGAGGCGGCCATCGTAACCGATTTCGCCGTGTTGCTCGAGGTGCGCGAAGCGGTGACGAAGGCGCTCGAAGAGGCGCGCAACGAAGGGGTCGTCAAGAAGAGCCAGGAGGCTGAGGTCTCCATCGAGATGCCCGCCGAGATGCTTGAGGTGGTGCAAGCCTTCGAGCCCGCCGTGCTCGAGGAGATGCTGATCGTGGCACAGGTGAAGATGGTGCAAGCCGATGAGCTTCGCGTGCAGGTGGCGCATACCGACCTGCAGAAGTGCGAGCGCTGCTGGAACTATCGTGAGATAGGCGCCAACCCCGCCTATTCGGACCTCTGCGATCGGTGCGCATCGGTGCTCGATATGCTCGATGCCAACTAGGGTAGGGTTCGCGCGGTGTCCGAGCACGATCGAACACAACCCGGTACTTCCACGGTGCGCAGGCGTGCCGTCATCTTCAGCTGCATCGTTGTCGCCTGGCTCGTTCTCGATCAGCTGAGCAAGGCGTGGTTCGATTCGTTCAGCGCGGGCGAGGTCATCTCTGAACCGATACCGGGAGTGATAGGGCTTCGTCTGGTCCACAACACCGGTGGCGCGTGGGGTTCCTTCGATGGCATGACCATCGCGCTCGCCATCTTCTCGATCATACTGTGCATCGCCATCGTAGTGTATTTGTTCGGCTACGCTCAGGATGCTACGGTGACGCTGACCGTGGGACTCTCGCTCGTGTTCGCAGGCGGCCTCGGCAACATCATCGATCGGCTGACCCATGGGTATGTCATCGACTTCATTCAGCCCCTCTTCATCGATTTTCCCGTGTTCAACGTGGCCGATATCGGCGTGACCTGCGGTATCGCGATCGCGTTGTGCTCCTTGTTCGCGAGCGGCATGCGCGAAGAGGCGCAGAAAGGATGCGGATAGCGATGGCGCGGTCGGTTTGCCATGTGGTCGCTGCCGCAGAGGATGGAGAGCGCCTCGATGCGCTCCTTGCGGCTTGCGGACTGTATGCGAGTCGCTCGGCTGCCGCCAAAGCTGCCAGCGCGAATCGGGTGCTCGTTGCGGGTGAGACGGCACAGAAGAGCCGCATCGTCCGTGCGGGTGAGGCTATCGTTTGCGAGCTCGACGACGCGCCCTCGGAATTCGTGGTGGAAGGGGAGGACATCCCGCTCGACATTCGCTTCGAGGACGAGAGCCTGATCGTGCTCTCGAAGCAAGCAGGGCTTCTCACGCACCCATCCGCCGATCATCCGTCTGGCACCTTGGCAAACGCACTGGTGCATCACTGCGGTGCCGACCATCTCTGCAACGTGCAAGGAGACTGCGACAGACCTGGCATCGTGCATCGCCTCGATGGCGACACGAGCGGTCTTATGCTGGCGGCGAAGACTGACCAGAGCGGCGAGCATCTGATGGAGGCCATTCGCGCACGCGAGGTCGACCGACGCTACGTGGCATTGGTCCATGGCATCATTCGACACGATACCGCCATGATCGATGCCCCTATTGCGCGGCATCCCCGCGAGCGCAACCGCATGGCGGTGCTGGATGCGCCACATGCGCGGGATGCGCTCACGACCTTGCGCGTGCTTGAGCGCTTTGCGGGAGGGGAGAGCGATAACGGCTACACGCTCGTTGAGTGCAAGCTGTTCACCGGACGCACGCATCAGATACGCGTGCACATGCAGTACGTGGGACATCCGGTCGTCGGAGATCAGACGTATACCGCGGGCGCGCCTCGCAGTGCGGCATCATCGCTTGGGCTCGATCGTCAATTCCTTCACTCGTGCGCGCTCGCCTTCGATCATCCGATAAGCGGTGCGGCGCTGTCCTTTCGCGATGCGCTGCCCGCCGATTTGCGATCAGCGCTCTCGATCATACGAAACCGCTCCGAGGGTCTCACCGATGCAGGGCATGAGATGGCCGACCTCATCGGGGGAGAGCAGGATGAGAAGAGAGGGAGCTGATCTGCCATGAGGATTCTTCTCGGCGTGACCGGTTGCATCGCAGCGTATAAAGCATGCGAGATACTGCGGGAGCTCCAAAGGGCCGACGCGGACGTGCGCGTGGTGATGACCGAGGCGGCCACCCGCTTCGTCGGCGCGCCCACGTTCGCAGCGCTTTCGGGGCATCCGGTGGGGTTGAGCTTGTTCGACAACGCGACAGATCCGATCCCACATATCAGGCTCGCAGAGGAATGCGACGCGTTCCTGATCGCACCGTGTACCGCGAACGTAGTGGCGAAGCTTGCCGGTGGCATCGCTGATGATCTTCTGACTTCCACCGCGCTGGCCTGCACTGCTCCTTTGATGGTGGCTCCCGCGATGAACGTGCATATGTACGAGAATGCGGCCACGCAGAGCAATCTGGCCACTCTGCGGGCGCGTGGCGTGCAGGTGCTCGATCCGCAAAGCGGACGCCTCGCATGCGGAGAGGTGGGCGCCGGTAAGCTGCCCGAGCCTTCTGCGATCGCGCGCGCGGTTTTGGAATTGGCCGAACCGTTGGCAGCGCGCGCTCTTGTCGGACGTCATGTGCTCATCACCTCCGGTCCCACTGTTGAGCCTATCGATCCGGTGCGCTTCATTTCGAATCGTTCGAGCGGCAAGATGGGCGCTGCGCTCGCGCAAGCGGCGCTTGACGCAGGCGCGCGCGTGACCGTGGTGAGTGGTCCGGTATCTTTGCTATATCCCGATGGCGCCACGGTCGTTTCCGTTGAGACGGCGCGCGAGATGCTCGAACAGGCGCGCAGGGCAGCATCCGATGCTGACATCATCGTTGGCGCGGCAGCGGTCGCCGATCATCGTCCAGCGGTGTCGGCGCCGCAGAAGCTGAAAAAGGGAACCGACGACGCGGAACTGACGGCCATTCCGCTCGTTGCTAATCCTGATGTGCTGCGCACGCTCGCGACCGATCGGCGCCCCGGTCAGATCGTCGTGGGGTTCGCCGCCGAAACCGATCAGGTGCTCGCCCATGCTGAGATGAAGCTGCGATACAAGCACGCTGATATGATCGTGGCGAACGAGGTGGGGAATGGCAAAGCGTTCGGAACCGACGATGACAAGGCAGCTTTCGTGACCTCGGCGGGCATCGAAGAGCTTCCCTTGATGCCGAAGGCACAGTTGGCGCAGCGCATTATCACCAAAGCAAGCGACCTCTTATCCGAAACCTCTTGAAACGCTGCCGTTTTGCGCTAGAATAATCAAGCTGCTTTTCGCAGCGGTCGCGGGACGTGGCGCAGTTTGGTAGCGCACTTGACTGGGGGTCAAGGGGTCGCAGGTTCAAATCCTGTCGTCCCGACCAGCTTTTACAGCAGGTCAGATGGTTGATACGCCGTCTGACCTGTTTGCTTATCTGGACGATATACGCAAATCACGCGGCTTAGGTCTCAAAAAGTGTGTCTGGGGCAATTATTCACACGATCCTAGAACCAGCCTGTTGCGTTCGATCCGCTCATATGAAGCTCTCGGCTTAGGTCTCAAAAAGTGTGTCTGGGGCAATTATTCACACGATCCTAGAACCAGCCTGTTGCGTTCGATCCGC
>NZ_CALPCC010000028.1 GCF_943192905.1 Adlercreutzia murintestinalis
TTCATCACACCGGTAGACGGATCGAAGTAGTAGTAGTTGTGATCCGCCATGTACACCCAGCCCTTGGCCATAGCGCCATTGCTCTGATGCCAGTACCACGTATTTCCCTCTTTGACCCATCCGGTCAACATATGACCCGACGCATTGAACCGATATGTCGCACCTCCGATGACTTTGGTGCAGCTCTTTACGGCCTCGCCACCTTCCCAATACATCCAATGGCTACCATGCCAGCTCCAGCCAGATCGGCGCGGCAACGACGATATGTGCGAATAGTTCAGGTCCGTTTTGCCCGAGATGCCATCCACTGCGCCTGCACTTGAGAACTGCCAGATATCGTTGTTCTTATTGAACTTCGAGTACACCAAACCCGTGGTGTTGTACTGGGCAACCCAGCGATGCCAGCTATTGAAGCAACTATCTGTGAGCTTGTTGTTCCACCACGACGTATTCGCATAGACGCCCACGTTCCGATATCCGTGCTCGGCCAAACGCCCCATAAAAGCTTGTGCAATGGCGGTCAGATTCGCACTTTCGGTGGTGCTGTCCTCCATATCGTAATAGATGGGCAACTTGAAGTTCCCCAAATGACTCTGTGCGGCTTTCAAACAACGCACCACATGATCCGCTTCACTTCGAGCGGAAGCGGTATCCTTCGCATAGGAGTACAGATACACACCAAACGGCATACCCGCCGCATTGCACCCTTGAACGTTCTGCATCCATTTCTTGTCATCCTGCGAACTATAATTCTGCCCGTACCCGCATCGGATAACGGCGAAGTTGACACCTGCGTTTCGCACGGCCGTCCAGTTGATGTTGCCGTTATGCTCGCTGACATCAATGCCAGTGGAAGCACCTTCGCTTGGGCACGCCCCACCGACTGCATCAAACCAATCGAATGCCTTGTAGCCGCCGTTGTTCACGATGCTGCGTGACTTACGGGCACTGTCCCCCGTGGTGTCGATATCCTCAGGAGCAAGCGGCTGGCCATTCGCAAATCTCCAGCTGTTCTCCTGTTGCGGGTCGCTAGCAGATTCACTTGCATCCGCGGACTCGTTTTGGGCGCTGCGAGCGCTCGATCCCATAACCGCATTCTCATTTGCTCCCGGAGCGGTTTCAGCTGATGCGGATTCGTTCTCGTTCGTTTCGTCCTGCGAAGAGGCGTCGTCTATGGGCTGATCAGTCTCGTTTTCGGAAGCAGATGCCGATTCGCTAGATACGCGCTCCGAAGCGGTCTGGTCCACGGAATCTTCTGCCGCGAACGCCTCTGACTGATTCAGTACCGGCAGCATACCTGCGCCAAGCGCAACGGTAAGCACACATGCAAGAGCTTTATTCGCTGTACTCATATCCGACTTACCTGCATCGGAGCGATTCTTGTTCACCATACCTTCTCCTTGGTCGACCCTTGTTGTGACCTATCCAAGGGACAAATGATGTAAGGGTAACAAATTGAATACATTTACTCCAAAACATAGTCAAAACAACACATACCCCTCTTCCGCCCAGTCATTACCTTAGTGCCAATATGTTCATTTCTATTGATCCACTTACCCCATATGAACACCCGCTGGCAAAGATTCCGCTTGTGCATTTACGTTGATGTTCAATAATAGTCATGATTCTATTCGGCTTGAACATGGAGGCATCGTGCTCAGCAGGACCACTTTCGCTGTTCTGTCACAGATCGCCCGCAATGGGCACTCATCTCAACGAGATCTAGCAGCCCGAACCGGCCTTTCACTCGGTACTATCAATGGCGCGCTCAAATCCTTGAAAGACGACCTCCTTCTTGACCAGAAGGGAGCCATCACTGCAAAGGGGCACACAGAACTTTCCCCGTATCGCGTGGATAACGCGATCATTCTTGCTGCTGGTCTTTCATCTCGCTTCGCACCTATTTCGTATGAGAAGCCAAAGGGCTTGCTCAAGGTCCGCGGCGAAGTGCTCGTCGAGCGCCAGATCGAGCAACTCCAGGAAGCAGGCATCACCGACATCACTATCGTAACTGGCTACAAGCAGGAACAGTACTTCTATCTGGAAGATCTCTTCGATGTGAAGATCGCCGTCAATGAGCAATACGCAGAACGAAACAATCATTCATCTCTCAAGGTGGTGGAAGACCGTCTGGGAAACACCTATATATGTTCATCTGATAACTATTTTACCGACAATCCTTTCAGTCCCTACGAATGGAAAGCGTACTATGCGGCCCAGTTCATCGAAGGCCCCACTGAGGAATGGTGCATGACCGCAGGTGCTGGCAAGCGCATTGTGGATGTGCAGATCGGCGGCCAGGACGCATGGTACATGATGGGTCATGCCTATTTCGACCGCGCATTCTCGCATCGCTTTGTTGATATCCTTGATGCTGAATACGACTTGCCTGAAACGCGCGATAAGCTTTGGGAACAGCTCTTCATCGATCATATCGACGAACTGGATATGATGGTCAAGCCTTATCCCACAGGCATGATCAATGAGTTCGACTCGCTCGATGAGCTCCAGCGCTTCGATTCTTCGTTCCTCGAAAACGTCGATTCTGAGATATTCGCCAACATCGAAACCGTGCTTGAATGCAGCCGATCGCAAATCGAGAATGTCTATCCCTTAAAACAAGGGATCACCAATCTTTCCTGTCATTTTTCGGTAGACGGGAACGAGTACGTCTATCGGCACCCTGGCGTGGGAACCGATGTCTTGGTCGATCGGACGAGCGAAGCAGCCGCTCAGAAGATCGCACAGGATCTTGGCCTCGACGACACGTTCATCTTCGAAGATGCCCAGCGTGGTTGGAAAATATCCCGATTCGTCCCTGACTGCGAAGCTCCTGATGTTGCAAACGAAGAGCATCTTCGTAGCATGATGGAGCTCGCTCGCCGACTGCACGACAGCGAACAGCACATTGATGCGACGTTCGATTTTTACGAGAAGAGCCGCTACTACGAAGGACTGCTCGGCCGCCGCAGTGCGATCGACATCGCAGGATACGAAAACGTCGCACAGAAGATCGATCGTCTGCACGCCTATGTAGAGCAGGACGATTCGCTCGTTTGTTTGTCGCATAACGATTTCTGGCCCATGAACATCTTGCTCGACAAAGAAGGCTCCATGCACTTGATCGACTGGGAATATGCGGGCATGGCAGATTACGCGAGTGACTATGGCACGTTCATCGTGGAAACCCAAGCAGACGACCAAACCGCACGACAGGCCCTTGCGTTCTATTTCGGGCGCGAACCCAGCCCGGAAGAGCTCCGTCACAACTTCGCGTTCGTGGCCTTCGCGGGGTGGTGTTGGTACGTCTGGTCACTGTACAAAGAATCCCAAGGCGAGATGGTGGGCGAATGGCTGCACATCTATTACCGCTACGGGAAGGACTATGTGGAGCGCGCACTGGGCATGTACGAGCGCGCATAACACGCAACACGCCGAACAGATAAGAAGGGAACGATATGAAGTACGGTCTTACCAGTGGCATTCTGTGGGGGCTGGATACCGTTATCTTGGGCATCGGTATGTCCATGGCTCCATTCATTGGCACGGTGGAGGCGCTGGCGTTGGCAGCCATCGTAGGATCAGCGCTCCATGATGTCTTCTGCGCCATCTGGCTTTTCCTTTACATGCTAGTGCGTGGTCGCCTCAAAGACACGGTGGCCGCTCTCAAAACACGAAGCGGCAAGGTGGTCATGCTGGGCGCGCTGCTGGGCGGCCCGGTGGGTATGACCGGTTATGTGATCGCCATCAACAACATCGGCGCGGGCTACACCGCTATCATCTCGTCGTTCTATCCGGCCTTCGGCACGGTGATGGCTGTGCTGCTGCTGAAGGAGACGATGTCGTTCAAGCAGGTGATCGCGCTGATCGTAGCGCTGGGGGGCATCATCGCCATGGGGTACCTGGCGTCGGACACCACGGTGACGGGCGACCCGGTGATCGGCTTGCTCGGCGCCTTCGCCACGGTGGTCGGTTGGGGTTCTGAAGCCGTCATCTGCGCCTGGGGCATGCGCGATGACAACGTCGACAACGAAACAGCGCTGCAGATCCGCGAGACCACCTCGGCTTTGGTGTACTGCGTCGTCGTGCTGCCCGTCTTCGGCGCGTGGCTCTTCACCGTCCAAGCGGTGCCGACGCTTGCCACCGGCGTGGTGGCTCTGGCGGCTTTGACGGGCTCCATCTCGTATCTGTTCTACTATAAGGGCATATCCCGCATCGGAGCGGCGAAGGCCATGGCCCTCAACATCTCCTATTCCGCTTGGGCGGTCCTGTTCGGCCTCATCCTGCTCGGCACCATCCCCGGGCCCGTGGAGATCGTCTGCTGCATCGCCATCCTGGCCGGCACCATCCTGGCCGCCAGCGACTGGAAAGAGCTCTTCAGCCGCACCCGCGCTTAGTGAGCCCCATTATCTGATTTCCTTGGCTTTTGATCTGGCGTATCTCGAGATGTCGCGTGGAGAGGCCATGTGCGCATTTGCTGCGATTGCCTTGAAGTAATCGCTCATCTCTTTCAGGTCGATCGGCTCGTCGCTGGGCTCATCTGGTTGGGCAGCCCCTCGTTCCCGAGCTGCGAGCCACGGGGTTTCCGTATGGGTGATGTCGGAAAGAACGCTACCGCTATAACGGCCGAATGCGGAGTAGACCGCAATCAGGTAATCTTCTTCCTCGCAGCTGAACGGTGACTCGTCCGCAAGGTCTTCCGTCGCAAGCTCTTCTCTGCAGATGTTCTCGAAGTCATGCCAGACCTGGCCATAGACAGGCCCGTAAGTCCATGCCTTCGGCCGCTGCTGGATTAAAGGTTGCGGCAAGAAGCGATAACTGAAACCGTGGGCGTAGTAGATCAGCTTGTTGAGCGCTGAATTCGTCAGGTCGCCGTTTGCGAGCGACATGAAGAAGTAGGCAACTTCCTGGACCTTTGTGTATCCCGGGTATTCTTTATCCAAGATGCGCTCGACGGCGCGTTTTGATTTGTTATAGGCGTGCTCGCTGATGCGGCCCCTGCCCCCTTTTAGGCAACTGTAATAGGCCTGGGCATCACCGTAGAGATGCTGGATGCGATCGGAATATTCTTTGGAAGGGATCGCGCCATCCACGAAACGGGAATAGGTCAGCTCTCCCCAGCCGAGCAGCCTGGATAGCGGCCGCTTTCCTATCCCGTATCTTTTCGGAAGGTCGCGGACCACAGCAAGGGTCACGATGCCCTGTTCGGACCGCACTGCATCTCCGAAAGCATTGCCGGCTTCTTCCAGATAGGGAAGATACGAAGCTGCTGAGCCGCAGGTGCGGCAATAGGCGCGCTTTGTCTCATAGGAATAAAGATGCCCATCGAGCTCGGTCGTTTCCGTTTCGATCCGCGTGTCGAAATCGACTTCTTCTGAACACTGGGGGCAGTATGCTAAAGGTTTCATCGCTTGCTCCTATTCTTGGAACGGAACATAGATAGGATCTTCCAGTTCATGGAGAGATACGACCACAAGCTTCTTGTGTCTGCTCTTGTCGTAGTCGAATTTGATGTAGATCAGCACGGATTCCATACCGCTGAGGGCCTTTTACAACTCGCGCTGTGCTCAGAACACATAGAGCAGTCCTCCGTACTCGGTCTTCTTGATGTGGCAGAACTCCTGGGAATCGAGGTCAATAAAAGCCTTTTGAGGGATGCGGGCATATGGAGGCCATAGGCGAAGATGAACGCCCTGTTCTTGAGACGCGATTCGTTCTTGCCGCCTTCTTCGATATAGAATTCGTCATTTCTGATGCAAGCTTTTGCGGCAGAAAGGTACTTTTCAACGTGTGAGCGCGAGACATCCGTTATATAGAGCTCAGGGGGATATTCAGGCAGCCATCCATCAGGATCCAGGAGCGGACCATATGTCGGTGGATAGAGCAGCTTCCCCATGGTATTCCTTTCCGATTTTGTATCAATGATACAAAATGACGGACAGACAAGGCAACAGATTCCACTAATGCTTCCGAGTCTTTGTTTTGAAGCCCATGAAGCTCAGTTGGAGCAGTTTGTGAGAGATGCTATGTTCGGAAACGATGCTTTTACCTGCTCGGAGCGCTCTGAAAGCGGTTTTCCGTTGACTTCCCGAAGAGCTTCATTTATCTTCTAAAAGTTGCTTTCAAAAGCCCCGTAAAGCAGCGAAGGCGCAGGCACAGCGCGGGTGTCCAGACCCAACGCGATGCCGTCGGCGTAGGAACCCGACACGCGGTGAAGCTGCACTTTTGAAACCACACACGTTCAGCGGTCCCGCAAGGGTGCTTCAACCGCTGAGCACCGTAGCAAAGGAATGCTTGATGAAGACGTATCATGCAAAGCCCGGCGAGGTAGAGCGCGAGTGGGTGCTGATCGACGCTGAGGACCAGGTCCTCGGGCGCGTGGCATCGCTGGCGGCCAACATCCTGCGCGGCAAGACGAAACCGCAGTACACGCCCCACGTGGACGTGGGAGATTTCGTGGTCATCGTCAACGCCGACAAGATCCGCGTCACGGGCAACAAAACGGCGGACAAGACCTACTTCCACCACACGGGGCATCCCGGCGGCTTGAAGTCGGAAACGTTCGCAGAGGCCATGGAGAAGCATCCGGAACGCGTCATCCAGCACGCCGTGAAGGGCATGCTGCCGAAGACCACGCTCGGCCGCGCCCAGGGCAAGAAGCTCAAGGTGTACGCTGGCCCCGACCATCCGCATGCAGCGCAAAACCCGCGCAAGATAGAACTGGAGGGTTAAACCATGGCAGAAGCTAAGACAGAAGCCCTTTATTACGGCACCGGCCGTCGCAAGAACGCCATCGCGCGTGTGCGCTTGGTTCCCGGCACCGGCAAGATCACGGTGAACGGCCGCGAAGGCGACGCCTACTTCACCCGCGCTGGTCTGCTGAGCTATGCGACCATGCCGTTCAAGGTGACCGACACCCAGGGGCACTTCGACGTGATCGCCCGCATCAATGGCGGCGGCATCTCGGGTCAAGCTGGCGCGCTGCGTCTCGGCATCGCCCGTGCGCTGCTGGAAGCTGGCGACTATCGCGCCGAACTGAAGAAGGCCGGCTACCTCACGCGCGACCCCCGTATGGTGGAGCGCAAGAAGTACGGCCTGAAGAAGGCGCGCAAGCGTCCGCAGTTCTCCAAGCGCTAAGCTTTCGTGCATCGCATGCGAATCACGATCGCACGCAGTCGCACAAATGCCCTTTGGAAACCCGCTTCGGCGGGTTTCTTCTTTTCCGCCCGAAAACATATCGCAACACACCCCGTGTAACGTACAATGCGTACAGGCACGGAAACCGTGCGACGACCTCTAGCAACCTCTAAGGAGCAGCAATGTCCAAGGTCCAGGATATTTATGGCGCAATGGTCTTCGACGAGCACACGATGCAGGAGCGTCTGCCCTCGGCAACCTATCGGCAGCTCATGAAAACGATCAAAGGCGGCGCGCCGCTTGACCTAGACGTAGCCAACGTGGTCGCGCACGCCATGAAGGAATGGGCCATCGAGCTGGGAGCCACCCACTACACACATTGGTTCCAGCCGCTCTCCGGCATCACCTCAGAGAAGCATGACAGCTTCATCGACCCCATTGACGACGGCCACGCCATCATGAGCTTCTCCGGCAAGGAGCTCATCCAGGGCGAGCCGGACGCCTCCAGCTTCCCCTCGGGCGGTCTGCGCGCCACGTTTGAAGCGCGCGGCTACACCGCATGGGACCCCACCTCGTTCGCCTTCATCAAAGACGAGGTGCTGTGCATTCCCACCGCCTTCTGTAGCTACACCGGCGAAGCCCTGGACAAGAAAACACCCCTCCTGCGCAGCATGCGCGCGATTGAAGAGCAGGCGAACCGCGTGCTCAGCCTCTTCGGCGAGCCGCACCAGCGCGTCATCACCACCTTGGGCGCCGAGCAGGAATACTTCCTCATCAGCGAAAAAGACTACGAGCAACGCATGGATCTCATGCTCTGCGGCCGTACGCTCTTCGGCTACTCCCCCTGCAAAGGCCAGGAAATGGAAGAGCATTACTTCGGCGCCATCCGTCCCAGCGTCAACAACTTCATGAAGGAGCTTGACGACGAGCTGTGGAAGCTGGGCGTACCGGCGAAGACGAAGCACAACGAGGTTGCCCCCTGTCAGCACGAGTTGGCGCCGTTGTTCGCGAACGCGAACCGAGCCATTGACCAAAATCTGCTGACCATGGAAGAGATGCGCCTGCTTGCCAGCCACTACGGGCTGGTTTGTCTTGAGCACGAGAAGCCGTTCGAGCACATCAATGGCAGCGGCAAGCATAACAACTGGTCTCTCAGCGCCGACGGGAAGAATCTGCTCGACCCCGGCGACGACCCCATCAGCAACCTGCGCTTCCTGGTGTTTCTGGCCGGTGTCATCCAAGCGGTGGACGATTACCAGGAACTGCTGCGCATGTCAGCCGCAAGCGCGGGCAACGATCATCGCCTCGGCGCGAACGAAGCGCCGCCAGCCATTGTCAGTATCTTCTTAGGCGACGAGCTGAGCCGCGTGGTCGATGCGCTCATCGCTGGCGAGGATTACCACAGCGACAAGCGCGCCGAGATGGACCTGGGCGTGGCCGAGCTGCCCAACTTCCTGAAGGACAACAGCGACCGCAACCGCACCAGCCCCTTCGCTTTCACCGGCAACAAGTTCGAGTTCCGCATGCCCGGCAGCGAACAAAACCTCTCCGACTGCAACATGATCCTCAATACGGCCATGGCGAAGAGCCTGAAAGAGTTCGCGAACGAAATGGCGGGCAAGACCGGCAACGATTTCCGCGCAGCCGCGCTCGATTATGTGAAACGCACCCTGCGCGACCACCAGCGCATCATCTTCAACGGAGACGGCTACAGCAACGAGTGGCCCATCGAGGCTGAGCGCCGCGGACTGGCCAACCACAAGACCACTGCCGACGCGCTGCCGTGCTTCATCAGCCAGAAATCCATTGACCTGTTCGGCGAGTTCCATGTGCTCAGCGAAACCGAGGTCCGCAGCCGCTACGAAGTGAAGCTGGAAAAGTACAACAAAACGATGAACATCGAGATACGCACCATGAAGCGCTTGGTGCGCCGCGATTACCTGCCCGCCATCAACCGCTTCGCCGCCGAGGTGGCGCGCCACATCAACGAGGTGAAGGCGGCCTGTCCCAGCGCTGATCTGAAAACGCAGCAGAAGAAGCTGCAAACGCTGCTATTCGGTTCAGCTGAGATCAATCGTCAGCTAGAGAAGCTACACGAACTGCATTTCACTTCGCTACAACTGGAAGATCAGCAGGAGCGCGCCAACATGAACGCGCACCAGATCGTGCCCGTGATGGACAGCCTGCGCGACGCGGTGGACAACATGGAGATCATCGTGGAGCGCAACATGTGGCCCGTGCCCACCTATAACGAGATTCTGTTCTACGCGTAAAGGCGTCGATCCTCAAGGCGCCGATTCGCCACACCGATGCTCAGCGCGCTGAGGCCTCGTCAACCGCTACGGCGCTGGCCTCAGCACCCGAAGCGCATGCGGCACCACATCAATATCGAACACGCGGCCTTCGATACGCTCGCCATCAACCTGGGCGGGCGGTTCCTCGCTGAACTCAATGCGCACCTTTGACGCGGTGCGCGTCTCGATCTGCTTCACCTTGCGATGCTTGCCGCCCTTCGCCATCATGAACACCACCGCAGCTTTGAGCTTGCCGACCGGCGGATGCGCGATGCAGATATCGAACAGACCGTCCGTCAAACTCGCGTCCGGGCATATGTTGAACCCGCCACCATAGTACTTCCCCAGCTGCACCGCGAAGGTGATGGACATGCCGCTCACAGGCTCTTCGTCGTCGAACTGCACGGTGTAGGAGAGCGAGTCAAGGTGGTGCATGAGCTGATCGAAGCCGCTGGCCATGTAAAGAGGCGTGCCCGATTTGCCCGTGCGCTTGCGGCGATCCATGGTGTCCAGCGCAATGGCCGCATCAAGCCCGAAGGAGAGCGTCTCCACGTAGAACGTTCCGTTGACCAGACCCACATCGGCATCGAGCGCTTCCGCCGAGAGCAGCTGACCGCATGCGGTGCGAAGGTCTGACGAAACGCCCAGCATATGTGCATAATCATTGCCCGACCCCACGGGTACGAGGCCCAGCTTCGGCCGGTCGTCATTGGGAAGCGCCATCAAGCCATTGCTCACCTCGTGGATGACCCCGTCGCCACCAATCGCAACCACGGTATCGAAGTTGGCAGCACCTGCCGCCAGATCAACAGCATGATGGGCGCTCTTCGTCATTGCCAGCGAAACGGAATCGCCCAGCTGGTCGCTCAGCAGCTTCCACACTCGTTGCGCCGCCGCCAAGCCCCGTCCGCTCTGCGCCACGGGGTTCGCGATCAACAGCGTATTTCCTAGCTCGCTCATAGAGCCGATTATGCACCCCTGCGCAGGCGCATCATCGTATCAGCAGCATTTCTTGGCCATATTGTTGCCAAGATCACTTCGCCACAATATTCACCAGGCGCCCCGGCACGTATATCCGCTTGATGACGGTCTTTCCCTCAAGGTGCGAAGCCACCGCTTCCTCGGCCGCCGCCACCGCCGCGTTCTCGTCGGCATCCGCTGTCACCATGATGCGCGCCTTTACCTTCCCGGCAAGCTGCACGGCTATCTCCACTTCGTCAGCCTTGGCCTGTTCAGGGTCGTATTCGGGCCAGGGTTGTTCATGAACCGACCCGCTCTGCTCAAGCGTGGTCTGCCACAGCTCATCTGCCATATGCGGCGCAATGGGCGCGATCAGCTTCACTAGCGTCTCGGCCACCTCGCGGCACAGCGGCCCGCCCGTCTCGCACGCCACCCGATGCTCGGCCGGACGCAGTCGCAAGAACGACGCCACTGCATTGGTCAGTTCCATGATGGCCGCCAGCGCCGTGTTGAAATTATTGCGGTCGAAATCGTCAGACACCTTGCCCACCACGCGATGCCGCTCGCGTTTCATTTCCATGGCGAGCGCATGAGCATCGGACGCATCGGCCTGCGGATCGAACAGCGTCTCGTCGCCCGCCTTGCCGACCAGATCATGCACGATGCGCCACACGCGGTTCAGGAATTTCAGCATGCTGGGAACGATGTCGTCATTCCACAGCTTCTCTTTGTCCGGCGGCCCCATGAACAGCATGGCGGCGCGCACCGCATCGGCGCCGTAGTCCGCGATCATCTCTTCCGGGCTGACCACGTTGCCTTTCGATTTGCTCATTACCTCGCCGTTGGCATCGAGCACCATACCCTGACACAGCAGGTTCTCGAACGGCTCGTCGAAATCGAGCATCCCCGCATCGCGCAGCACCTTCGTGAAGAAGCGGCTGTACAGCAGATGCAAAATGGCATGCTCGATGCCGCCGATGTACTGATCCACCGGCATCCACGCGTTCACCTGGTCGCTCGCGAACGGCGCATGCACGTTATGCGGGTCGCAGTAGCGCATGTAATACCAGCTGGAACACGTGAAAGTGTCCATCGTGTCGGTCTCGCGCTTGGCGGGGCCACCGCACGCAGGGCATGTGGTATTCGCGAAACCTGCGTGCGTGGCCAGCGTTTCGCCTGCGGCAAGGTCAATGTCCTCGGGCAGGCGCACGGGAAGGTCCTCTTCGGGTACCGGCACCACCCCGCACTGCGGGCAATGGATGGCCGGAATGGGGTTGCCCCAGTAACGCTGACGGCTGATCAGCCAGTCGCGCAGCCGATATTCGGTGGTGCGCTTGCCCTTGCCAGCCTTCTCCAGCGCCGCCACGATGGCAGCTTCGCCCTCTGAGTGCTTGCCGCCTTTCATGCCAGTGTAGGGGCCACTTTGCACCAAGACGCCCTCGGCTGCGTATGCCTCAGGCCAATCAACCTGCGTCACCGCGCGCCCCTGTTCGGCTTTCAGCTGATTGTAGAGCGGATCGTCTTCACCCAAGATGATGGGAATGATGGGCAAGTCGTATTTCCGCGCGAAATCGAAGTCGCGCTGGTCGCCACACGGCACCGCCATAACAGCGCCGGTACCGTAGTCGGCCACCACATAGTCAGCCACCCACACCGGCACCTGCTCGCCATTGACCGGATTCACCACGTAGCGCCCCGTGAAGATGCCATGCTTCTCCCGGTCGCCCTGCGCGCGTTCCACCGCGCTCACCTTGCGGGCCTCTTCGGCGAAAGCGAGCACCTCCGCCTCGTTCGCCGTGCCAGCCACCAGCGCCGCCAGCCCTTCATATTCCGGACCTACCACGAAGAAGGAGCACCCGAACAGCGTATCGGCGCGCGTGGTGAACACCGTGATTATTTCGGGTTCCCCAGTTCCGCTCGGTTCTCCCTTTTCTGCGCTGGGATCGGTGCTATCCACCGAGCGAGTTCCGCAGCATGACGAGGATTGTTCGAGCGAATGGGCGACATCTTGGGCGCTGAGGTCGGTGTCGCCCACCGAGCGAGTTCCGCAGCGCAGCGAGGACTGTTCGAGTGAATGGGCGGCACCGACCTCAGCGCTCAACGGCACCAGCTCGAAATCAACATTCGCGCCTTCGCTCTTCCCGATCCAATTCGCCTGCTGCTGCTTCACGTTCTCAGGCCATCCGGTCAGCTGATCCAGATCGGCCAGCAGCTCTTCGGCGTAATCGGTGATCTTGTAGTACCACTGCGTCAGGTCGCGCTTCTGCACCTCAGAGTCGCAACGCCAGCAGCGCCCGTCGATCACCTGCTCGTTCGCCAACACGGTGCCACAATCGTCGCACCAGTTCACCGGGCTATTGCGCCGCTCCACCAACCCGCGACGCCAGAACTCCAGGAATATCCACTGGCCCCAGCGGTAGTACTCCGGATCGCATGCAACCACCGTACGATCCCAGTCGTAGCTGTACCCCATGCGCTTGAAGCTGGCGCGCTGGGTATCGATGTTGTCGTACGTCCATTTCGCCGGATGCGAATGATGCTTGATGGCCGCATTCTCGGCCGGCAGACCGAACGCGTCCCATCCCATGGGGTGCAGCACGTTGAACCCACGCATGCGGGAATAACGCGCCACCACATCGCCGTAGGTGTAGTTGCTCACGTGCCCCATATGGATGTCCCCCGACGGGTACGGGAACATCTCCAACACGTACTTGCGCGGCTTGTCCGACGTCTCGTCAACCGTGTACAGGCCGCTCTCCTGCCATTCCAGTTGCAGGCGCGGCTCTATCTCATGCGGGTCATATGCTTTCATAGGGGTCCTTCAAAACCGTGTCCATTGCTAGCGAATATTATAGCGACAGTGCCCTGCCAAAACCCCCAAGCACCGGTAGGATGCGCCGAGCGTATGAGAAGAGCGAACGAAGCTCCTGAGATTCATCGACTCCGAACTTTCCCACGTTGCGGGTGAAGTTCGGAGTCAAATTCGCAAATCTCGCCTGTTTTCTGTAGAATAGCCCCGAACTTTCCCGCATTTGAAGGCCGGGAATACGCGCTGCTCGTCATACCATGCCTCTTGCTTGGAACCAGCTGATGCGTGGTCGCGCCATTCAATATACCAAAGCTATGGAGCGCACGATGAACTTCCATAACGCACGTTTCAAAGCGGCATACGGAACGGCAGCGCAACTGCCCGAGAGTGCGTTGCCCGAAGTGGCGTTCGCAGGGCGATCGAACGTGGGCAAGTCGTCGCTGCTCAACCGCCTGATGTTCCGCAAAGGGCTGGCGAAGGTGTCCGGCACGCCGGGGAAAACAGCCACCGTGAACTTCTACGACGTAGATGGCGTTGACTTGGTAGACCTCCCTGGGTACGGCTACGCCAAACGCTCGAAGACCGAACTGCAACGCTGGTCCGACCTGATCGAGGGTTATTTCGACCAGGATCGCCAGCTTGCTTTGGTGGTCAGCCTCATAGACATCCGGCACGACCCGAGCGCCCTGGACCACGATATGGTCGCGTTCCTCGTGCAGAGCGAGCTTCCCTTTGCCATCGCTCTGACGAAGGCCGACAAGCTGAGCCGACAAAAAGCGCTTCGCCAAGCAGCGGTCATCAAAAAGCAGCTTGAGTTGCCGAAGGGCACGCCGGTGATTTTGACCAGCTCGTCCGAGGGTACCGGCGTAGACGATCTGCGCAGACTGATCCGAGACTTCGTGAAAGGGCTTGCGAGCGAGGACTAGTCGGACGCTCTCTTGATGCTGTCGAAGATGCGCGCTGGCACTCTGCACTGACGCACCAGCTCTCTGACTCTTTGGCTCTTAACTCTCTGGCTCTCTAGCGTTCGTGCGTTTTGTGGCGCAACTGCCAAATGCACACCGCGATGACCGCAAGCGCTATGATGCAAATGGTGATGCCAGCCGCTGTGGTCGACTGCGAAGCATCGGAGGTTGGCGCGATGGATGACCCGCGCTGCACCGTTGTAGACGACATGGACGCTGGCGCCTCTTCGCCACCGATCTGATTCGGTCGTTTCACCACACGAGAGCGATCGAGCTGGGTGGCCGTATTGATGATATCGGGTGCCGGATCCATGGTGCGCAGCGCCAGTGGATGAATGGGCTTACGATTATCCTTCGGCTCTTCGCTCCCCTGCGACCCGTTACTGTCTCCGTTGCCGTCATCGGGCTGCAGATTCTGATCGCCATCAGGCGGGGTATCCGGATCGTCGGGCTCGCTGGGAACCTTCACGGCGCGTGGCGCGATCTTGCCTTTGATGAGCAGTGTGGGCTCGCGCGAGGGCTCCATGGTTGCCGTTCTCGCCGAACGCATCATGAGCGAGTGCGGTTGCCCCGTTGCGGCTGCGTGCGTCTGCTCTTCGCCATCCGCCTCGTCTTCTTGAGCTTCCTCAAGATAGATCGGGCACACGAACGATCCTTCGTCCTCTTCGGTCGGCAAGACGATATCCGGCTCGCCCACTTCATGGCTGAATCCCACGGGCACAAGCGGTGCCACTTTCGCATCAACCCAGCTTCGCACGCTTACCTTCGTTGATTCCACATCGTCGGCGGCAATATCGCCCAATGCGTCTGGCTCGACCGTCCACGCCTCAGGGTCGTCCGCGATCTGCGCGAGAATGGCCTGCTCGATCTGCTGCCCCGCCTGTTGCGTTGGCGTCAGGTCGGGCTGGGGCGGAGCGACGTAGGGCACCGGGAAGATGATGCCGCTAATGGGCACATGCTTCGACACTAAGCCGATGATGCTCCGGTTGATCTCGATTTCCGCTTTGAAAGAACCCGCGACGCCCTCGGGTGCCTCCGCCGTACCGTTGACAGCAGGCACAACCTCGGTGGCGTTCAACTTGACGTGCAAGATGACATCCGGCAGCTCCATGGCCTCAAGCCGCGCTTCCAGCCAGGTGCGCAGTGCGGCAACATCGGGAACCACCTCGGCCCCCACCGACCAATCTTGCTGTTCGACCATAGCGCCCGCGTAATCGATCGGACCCAGGTAGTCATCCCAGTCGGCAGGCTCCGCCTCATAGCTTGGCTCGAACAGAGTTGCATGGGCGTAAGCTAACGCAGGAGCAGGCGACAGCGAAAGCGCAAGAACGCACGCCGCAATGCCTGCGGTCAGCTTCTTCGCTCTGTTCGCGCGTCCCTTCAAGCGCTTCCCTTCTCTACCTCATGCTCGCCGAACTCGCGTAGGTGTTCTTGTCGCGCAGCATAACGTCATGCGCACCGCCCTCCACGATGGAAGTGGCGCTCACCACGGTCAGCTTCGCCTTCTCTTGCAGCTCCGGAATGGTCAGCGCACCGCAGTTGCACATGGTGCTCTTCACCTTCGAGAGCGTGAGCTCAACGTTGTCCTTGAGCGCGCCAGCATACGGCACGTAGCTGTCCACGCCTTCCTCGAACGACATGCCCTTCTTAGTGCCGCCCAAGTCGTAGCGCTGCCAGTTGCGCGCGCGGGCCGAACCTTCGCCCCAATACTCTTTCATATAGCTGCCATTGACCATGACCTTGTTCGAGGGGCTCTCGTCGAAGCGGGCGAAATAGCGGCCCAGCATGACGAAATCGGCCCCCATGGCCAGTGCCAGACTGATGTGATGGTCATACACGATGCCGCCGTCCGAGCAGATGGGAATGTAGACGCCCGTTTCCTCGAACCACTCGTCGCGCGCGCGAGCCACCTCGATCACCGCAGTAGCTTGACCGCGGCCGATGCCCTTCGTTTCGCGCGTGATGCAGATGCTGCCACCGCCGATGCCGATCTTGATGAAGTCGGCGCCGCACTCAGCCAAGAAACGGAAGCCCTCGCGATCGACCACGTTGCCCGCACCCACCTTCACCGCATCGCCGTAGTGTTCGCGGATCCACTTGATGGTCATCTCCTGCCACGCGCTGTAGCCCTCCGACGAGTCGATGCACAGCACATCAACGCCCGCCTCCACCAGCGCCGGCACACGCTCGGCGTAGTCGCGCGTGTTGATGCCCGCACCCACCATGTAGCGCTTGTGGTCATCCAGCATTTCGTCGGGGTTGCTCTTGTGCGAATCGTAATCCTTGCGGAACACCAGCGCCACCAAGTTGTCCGCGTCGTTGACGATGGGCAAGCAGTTCAGCTTGTTGTCCCAGATGATGTCGTTGGCGTCCTTGAGCGTGGTGTCAGCGGGCGCCACCACCAACCGCTCGCGCGGGGTCATGAAGTCCGCTACCTTCTCGGTCAGATCCATGCGGCTGACGCGATAGTCGCGGCTGGTCACGATGCCCAGCAGCTTGCCGTGCGGGCGGCCGTCCTGCGTGACCGGCATGGTGGAAAAGCCATGCTCTTCCTTCAAGCGCACCACATCGGCCAGCGTCATATCGGGAGAGAGGTTCACATCGCTTTCCACGAAGCCAGCCTTGTAGTCCTTCACGCGCTGCACCATGGCCGCTTCGTCTTCGATGCTCTGCGAGCCATAGATGAACGACATACCGCCTTCGGTAGCCAGCGCCACCGCCATACGGTCGTCAGACACCGACTGCATGATGGCGCTGATCAGGGGGATGCTCAGCGAAATAGAGCAGTCTTCCTGTCCTTTGCGGTACTTGACCAAAGGAGTCTTCAGCGACACATCAGAGGGGATGCAATTGCTCCCCGAGTATCCGGGCACCAAAAGATACTCGTTGAATGTGCGCGAAGGTTCCTCGAAATAGAACGCCATGGTGCCTCCTTAATGCAAGTTGAACCCCCTATTAGGGTGATCCCCCTATTATAAGGCGTAAAACGCTCTTTACGCGCGAGAGTTGCAACTTACCTGCCAGAAGAGAAGCTCCAGAGATTCAGGCACTGCGACAGCACGCGCGATGCATCCCAAACCTGCTGGCTGCGCTCCGGGCTGTTCGGATCGTGCACAATCAGGCGGCCCTGATCATCCACGCCGCACACCACGATGAAATGCCCTTCGGTGGTAAAGTCGCCCGGCCCCATGCTACAGATGATGGGGCGGCCCATTCGCAGTTGGGCGCGCATCGTATCGGCGCTGGCGCTCAACTCCTGCGGCATCAGACCCAGACGCGCGGCGCCTTCGCTCATCAGCAGCCAGCTGGTGATACCGGATTCGGTATAGCCGGATTCCTCGCTGAACGCCGCCATGGCGACCGGGTCCATGTCGCGTTTGCCCGTGAGCTGCACGTATACCATGGAAAGGCAGGTGGGGCCACATCCGTGCGTGCCGATGGTTCCGTCGGCGTAGGGCTCATCGGCCCATTCGGCATCCACTTGGTAAAGAAATGGCGTGATGCCGCGAACCCACAGGTGGCGCGGCGTGCTCTTCGACCCGTCCTCTGCGGATGGCTGCGCCATGAGATCGGCTGGCAGCGCCGAGATGCTTGAGAACACGAACACGTTGAGCGCGGCCATCACCAGGACCCCCACCAGCGCCGTGACGGCAATGATGAACGCTTGCTTCGCGCGCGAGGGCCGCCGACGCTGGGCCAGTTTCGACAGATATACCTGTCGCGAAAGGCTGTCCATCTGACGCGACCGGCGATCCATAGTGAAATCACGCGGTTCGGGGAAAGCGTCTTCGCTGGTGTAGGTGTATGCGATATTCATGCGGGGCGCTCCTCTCATCGTCGGCCGCTGATCGACACGCTCAGTCAACGCATTCAGACTAGCGCGCGGGCGCCTTAACGTTCCCATACCGCATGCTTAGCCTTTCCTTAATACGCCTTAACTTTTCCTTAAAACCGCCTCGCTCGGGCATTTCGCAAGCGCGGCGGGGTACAATTCAGGCATGGCAGCCAACACTGACAAAACACGCGTCATGGTGGTCGATGACGAGCAAGAGATCGCCGATCTGGTGGCGTCGCTGCTGCAGCCAGAAGGCATGGAAACTGCCGTTTTCACCGATCCGGAAGAAGCACTGGCGGCCTTCGCGCAGGACCCCTTCGATATGGCGATCATCGACGTGATGATGCCCAAGATGGACGGGTTCGAGCTGTGCGGGCGCATGCGGGCGCTCTCCGATGTGCCCATCGTGTTTTTGTCGGCGCGCGACGAAGAGACCGACCAAGTGGTTGGCTTCACCATGGGCGCCGACGATTACGTGACCAAGCCGTTCAAACCGCGCGAGCTGGTTGCGCGCGTGCGGGCGCATTTGCGGCGGGCGCGGCGGGGTGCGACACCGGCAAGCCCTGGCCAGCTAGAGGCGCACGGTATCGCGGTTGACCTGTTGGCGCACGAGGCGTCTCTGCACGACAAGCCGCTCAGCCTGACGCCGAAGGAGTTCGCCATTTTGGCGCTGCTCATGCAAAACGCCGGGCAGCCCGTTCCCGCTTCCGAGATTTACGAGCGCGTGTGGGACGAGCGCTACGACGCCAGCGCGTCGAATACCGTGATGGTGCACATTCGGCACGTGCGTGAGAAGCTGGCGGCCATTGATTCGTCCAAGGAGCTGATCGAAACCGTCTGGGGCGTGGGGTATCGCATTGCCGCAGAAGGCGCGGGATCCCTGCCGGAGCAGAGCGCATGAGCCGCTTGAAGAGCCAGCAGTCTCGGGTGCTGCGGCGGCGCTTGTCCATGCAGACGCTGGCGGCCCTGCTGGTGTACACCGCGCTGTTCGTGGTGATGGCGTTCGTGGTGAATGCCACGCTGGTGCCGCGCATCGCGAACTTCGTGGCCGACACCACCGGCAATGCGGTGCGCTACGACCCCATGAATTACCTCAATGGCAAAACAACGCGCCAGCTCATCGACGACTATATGCAAATGCTTGACGAGGAAGGCACCTCCTACGACGTGCTGTGGGAGCTTCCCGAAGAACAGATGGAGCTGCTGCGCGAAAAGCGCTTGAACGGAGAGGCGGATCCTGGCATTGCGGCGGTCTCCGTCGCGCTGGATGACAGCGTCGATGCGGTGGTGAGCGTCGACAAGAGCAGCCAGATCGCCCAGGAGCAGCTGGGCATCGTCGCCGACGAAACCAGCGAGAACGAGTCTAGGGAAGAAGCCAACGACAGCGCATCGGGCAGCGCGCTGCCCCCCCGG
>NZ_CALPCC010000029.1 GCF_943192905.1 Adlercreutzia murintestinalis
GAGCGGATCGAACGCAACAGGCTGGTTCTAGGATCGTGTGAATAATTGCCCCAGACACACTTTTTGAGACCTAAGCCCAGATATTGCCATGACACACGAACAGCACGCGCGCCCTCTTATCGACAGTCATCCCTCCCCTTCCCGCGCTCTCATCCGCGAGAGCGGCAAGCTATGAAAAAAGCCCAGCCTTGCGACTGGGCTTATGATACCTGGCTCCTCGGGTAGGATTCGAACCTACAACCCTCCGGTTAACAGCCGGATGCTCTGCCGTTGAGCTACCGAGGAATGTATGCGCTGCTTGAAACGACGGCTATTCATTATATCGAAAGACGCTTCGTATGCAAGGCTAATCTTCCAGATAATCCTTGAGTTTGCTCGAACGCGACGGATGGCGCAACTTAGCCAGCGTCTTGCTCTCGATCTGGCGGATGCGCTCACGGGTGACGCCGAATTCGCGCCCAACCTCTTCCAGGGTGCGCGGATGGCCATCTTCGAGACCGAAGCGCAGCGCGATCACCTTGCGCTCGCGCTCCGCGAGACCATCGAGCACCTTGCCCAGCTGCTCCTGCAGCATGCTGAAGCTGGCCGCATCGGGCGGTACCACGGCCGCGTCGTCCTCAATGAAGTCGCCCAGCTGGGAATCCTCTTCCTCGCCGATCGGCGTTTCCAGGCTCACCGGCTCCTGGCTGATCTTCTGGATCTCGCGCACCCGCTCGGCAGGCAACCCCATCTCCTCACCGATCTCTTCCGGGGTTGGTTCGCGACCCAAGCTCTGCAACAGCTGGCGCTGGATGCGCACTAGCTTATTAATGGTCTCCACCATGTGCACCGGAATGCGGATGGTGCGCGCCTGGTCGGCGATGGCACGCGTGATGGCCTGGCGGATCCACCACGTGGCATACGTGGAGAACTTGAAGCCCTTGGTATAGTCGAACTTCTCCACCGCACGGATCAGACCCAGGTTGCCCTCCTGGATCAGGTCCAGGAACAGCATGCCGCGCCCCACATAGCGCTTCGCGATGGATACGACCAGACGCAGGTTAGCCTCGATCAGCGCCTGCTTCGCATCGAATCCAACCTGCTCCACGCGAGTCAGGCGGCGCTTGTCTCGCCTGTTGAGCTCTACCCCGTCAGCCTGTGCTTTCTCAAGCTCTTCACTAGCCGCGATGCCAGCTTCTATCTTCATGGCAAGGTCGATCTCTTCTGCTGCCGTCAGCAACGGCACCTTGCCGATCTCCTTGAGATACATGCGCACCGGATCCCCTGTGAGCATGGTCACTGATGCTTCGGCATTGCGCTTGCCCGCCTTCGCCTTAGAACGCGCCGAAGCAACCTTTGGCAACTGAACATCAACCGTTGCCTTCAATTCCTCTTCAGGGATGCCCTCCAGCAGCTCTTCGTCGGATTCGGTTTCGGCTGTCTCAGCATCGGATGCCGTGATGGCCTCGTCGGCCGGGGCTTCCATATCCTCAACATCAGCCTCGTCCACGATCACCGTTACCTCTTCTTCGACCGGTGCCGCCTTCGGTGCTGCCTTTTTCTTGGTGGACGCCTTCGTCTGAGCGGATGCCTTTTTAGCAGGCGCTTCCTTCTTGACCGGTGCCTTCTTAGAAGCCGTCCCCTTCTTGACCGGTGCCTTCTTGGCGGTGCTCTTCACCGCTGTCTGCTCGCTTGCTCTCTCCGACGCACGCGCAGTGCTCTTCGCCGCTTTCCCAGACGATTTCGCTGTGGATGCAGCTGCGCTCTTCGCGGATGATTTCGCAGCGGTCTTCTTCGTTGCGGACTTCGCCGCAGCTTTGGGGGTGTCCGATTTTGCTTTGGATGTCTTGCTGGGGCTCTTTTTGGTCTGCGTTTTTGCCTTATCCTGGGCTTGCTTTGAGACGTTAGCCACTCGACATTCCTTTCAAATGAGCGCAGATATGCGAACAAATAGAATACTAAACTATCAGGAACAAATCAATGCTTTTCGCTCATTATTTTGATCCTGACCTCAGAGCAGATCGACCGGATCGATATCGAGCGCAACGGTGGTTCTCCCATCCGGTTTGCGATGAGCGAAGACATCCCGCAAAGCGGCGGCCATATCGCAGTCTTGAGGTCCCTTCACCACGATGTGCCATCGAAAGTTGCCTCGTATCCGCGCGATGACGCACGGAGTAGCTGCGAGCACTTCCCAATCGCGATCCGCCGAAGCAACTCGTTCGCGTATGCATGCGTGCAAGCGATCCGCCTCAGCGCGCACAGCCTTCTCGTCAGGCCCCCATATCAGCACATTGGCCATACGTACGTACGGCGGGTACCGAAGCACCCGGCGCTTCTCGAGTTCAGGCACCAAGAAGGCCTCTCGATCGTATGCAGCAGCCGCCCTGATCGCGATGGAATCCGCCTCGTAGGTCTGCACGATCACCCGCCCTGGGAGCGCACCGCGCCCGGCACGACCTGCCACCTGCTCGATCAGATCGAACGTGCGCTCCGACGCGCGGTAATCGGGCAGATGCAGCTGCGTATCGGCATTGACCACCCCAACCAGCGTCACATCGTCGAAATCAAGACCCTTCGCGATCATCTGCGTGCCCAACAGCACCGCTCGGGGCGCACGCGCAAATTCCTCCAAGAGACGCTGATGGGCCCCTTTGGCCGCCGTGGTATCGGCATCCATGCGCACGACCGGAACAGCCGCATCTGCGCCAAGCTCAGCATCGATCAGCGATCTGAGCTCCGTCTCGACCCGCTGCGTGCCTGCGCCGAAGCGTTTCAGATACGGGCTTTCGCACTCTGGACAGACCGCTGGTGCTGCGATTTCATAACCACAATGATGACAGACCAGTTTGTTTCCTCGCTCATGAAAGGTAAGCGAGGTTGAGCAGTTGACGCATTCGGGCACGAACCCGCAATCTCGACAGAGCAGAAAACTGGCAAAGCCACGCTGGTTGAGCAGGAGCACTGCCTTGTGTCCTGCTGCCAGCTCATCAGTCAATGCGCGGCGCAACCGTCCCGAAAACATGGAACGACTGCCCGCGGCGAACTCGGCGGCCATGTCAACCACTTCCACCTGGGGCAAAGGCGAGCCGTTCGCGCGCTTCGGCATGGAGACGAAGCTCCACCCGGGACGCACGCGAGCCTGATACAGCGCCTCGATGGACGGGGTGGCTGAACCGAGCACAAGCGTGCCCGAACTTTGCTGCATCATCCACGCCGCCACATCGCGCGAAACGTAACGGGGTGCGCTCTCCTGCTTGTAGGTGGTCTCGTGCTCTTCATCTATGACGATCAACCCCACGTTCTGCAAGGGCGTGAACAATGCGCTGCGCGCACCCACCACCACGCGCGCCGCACCTTCGCGAATGAGATCCCATTGGTCGTAGCGCTCGCCCATGCTCATGCGCGAATGCATCACCGCCACCGTGCTGCCGAAACGCGATCGAAAGCGCGCTACCGTCTGAGGCGTTAAGGATATCTCCGGCACGAGTACGATGGCGGTGCGACCACGTACGAGCTCCGCTTCGATCGCGCGCAGATACACCTCGGTCTTGCCCGATCCGGTCACACCGTCAACGACCACCACGCTGCCATCGGCTTGATGCTGAGCCGCGCGTATCGCGGAGAGCGCCTGCTCCTGGCATTCGGTGAGCGCTGCAGGACGCTGATACGCTCGCGAGCCTGCTACGCATGCGGGTTGCTCGTCGCCGCGCATCCGGCGCCGCCGCTCCACGACCACAGCGCCCTTCTCCACGAGCGCCCGTACCGCGGCAGAAACCGCGCCATATTCAAGGGTCAATTCCGTCATGCGCACATCCCCGCGGCGCACCGCCTCAAGCACGGCCATCTGCTTTACCGCATTCTTGCGCGGCTGAAACCGATCTAGCTGCGGCCCGGCAACTACCCACCGGTCATCCACCTCTCCCACCGTCGGCTGCTCGAGCCTCCAGCCTCCGTGCTGATTGCGCACCACGCGCGGCACACCCCCGGGAGGGGTGAACAACCGCACGCAGGCAGACAGCGGTGCCACGTAGCGCTGTGCCAGAAAAGCCGCGCAGCGCGCGCCCATCGCGGTGAAATACGGTTGGGAGAGCACGCGTTCAAGCCTCTTGAGCGCCCGGCCTCCTTCGTCGGTCACCCGCTCTTCCACTTCCATGATGAACCCGATGGCCTTGCGAGATCCGAACGGCACAAGCACCGCGCACCCGACCCGCGCCTCGTCGACAAGATGCGCGGGCACCTCATAGGTGTAGGGCGAATCGAGTGCTTGCGTGGGTATATCTAAGACGATATGAGCAGTGCGCGCCACCATGGCCCCGCAGGCTATGCAATGCCGCAGGCAGCTTGCAGCGCAGAGGCCCTGTCAGTTGCCTCCCAGGTGAACTCGGGCAATTCGCGGCCGAAATGCCCGTATGCAGCCGTCTTGCGATAGATGGGGCGCCGCAGATCGAGCGCGTCGATGATAGCCCCCGGACGCAGATCGAACACCTCAGCTACCGCTCGCTCGATGTCGGTCACCGGCACTCGGTTCGTCTCGAAGGTGTCCACCATGATGGAGACCGGCTGGGCAACCCCGATCGCATAGGCGATTTGCACCTCGCAGCGATCCGCTAATCCGGCAGCCACAACGTTCTTCGCCACCCAGCGAGCAGCGTAGGCGGCACTCCGGTCAACCTTCGTGCAGTCCTTTCCGCTAAAGGCGCCACCACCATGACGGCCCATGCCGCCATAGGTATCCACGATGATCTTACGTCCGGTCAGACCCGCGTCTCCCATAGGGCCTCCGATGACGAAGCGTCCCGTCGGGTTCACGAATACCTCAGCGTCATCGGCAAGCGTAACGCCTTCCTCTTCAAGCACAGGATTGACCACGTTATCGATGATGGCCGTGCGAATGGTGTCAGCCTCTACATCCTCTGAGTGTTGCGTGCTCACGACCACTTTCTCCACGCAAACCGGCTTGCCCTCTTCATAGCGCACCGATACTTGCGTTTTGCCATCGGGCCGCAAGAAATCGAGCGTTCCGTTCTTACGCACGTCGGTCAACCGCTCAGCCATCCGATGCGCCAGATAGATCGGCATCGGCATGAGCGTGGGGGTTTCGTTCACGGCATACCCGAACACCATGCCCTGATCCCCAGCGCCAATCAGCTCATACGGATCGCTTGCGCTGCCCTTGCCCTTCTGCACCTCGAACGACTCATCAACGCCTTGCGCGATGTCTGGAGATTGCCCATGAATGGAATTCATGACACCGCAGGTGCTGGCGTCAAAGCCGAACTTCGCGCGGTTGTAGCCGATATCATCCACCACTTCGCGCACGATGGCGGGCACATCAACGTATGCCTGCGTGCGAATCTCGCCGGTCACCATGATGGTACCGGTGGTAGCCAGCGTCTCGCAAGCGCACCGCACCCGACTCACGTCGGCAGGCTGCCCATCGGGCGCTACATACCCGGCCTGCTGCAATTCGGTCTCTTTGCGCAGGATCGCATCGAGAATGGCGTCGCTGATCTGATCGCAGACCTTATCGGGATGACCTTCGGTCACCGACTCGGAAGTGAATACGTACGAGCGCGCGGCATCAGCCATGATTCCTCCTTCATCGATGTTGGCATTACCACCTTGCAGCCGAAACCACAGGTTGGTGCCGGGGTCGCAAGGCCAACTCCTTCACCCGGCTCTTGATAACGGATCACAGGCGCAATGCCTGCGGCATCTTCTCTTGTAAAAAACGGCAGGCGCCTTTGCGCCCGCCGCTGACAATGTGGTGGAGCATAGGGGGATCGAACCCCTGACCTCATGGCTGCCAGCCATGCGCTCTCCCAGCTGAGCTAATGCCCCGAAAAAATGCGTTGACTACTATAGCACAACCTGAGCGTTTGCCAAGACCCTTTCGGTCACACATCCAGCGAGCAGCACCGAGCATCGCCCGTAAAGCATCGTGAACGCACGCCGCCCGAATGCCGCCACCGTCGCGCTACGCCTTCTCGATCTGCTCGACGATGGACGCAAGCGCGCCTTCCGTGTCATAGCGATCGATCTTGCCTGCGTCCACCAGTTCGGCGAAGCTCGGATCCATTGGCAAGGTAGCCACTGCCGGGATCTCATACTTCTCAGCCACCAGCGCCCCCTTCGGCTCGCCGAAGATGTGATGCTGCTTGCCGCATTCGTCGCACTTGAAATACGCCATGTTCTCCACGAGACCGATCACCGGCACGTTCAAGCTGTGCGCGAGATTGACCGCCTTGCCCACAATGGAGCCCACCAGCTCCTGCGGTGCCGATACGGTGACGATACCATCGATGGGCAGCATTTGGAAGATGGTCAAGAACACATCTGAAGTGCCCGGAGGCATATCGAACAGCATGATATCGATATCGCCCCAGTTGACATCCTGCCAAAACTGCATCAATGCATTCGTGATGACCGGACCGCGCCAAGCTACCGGGGTATCTTCGTTCGGGAGCAGCAAATTCACCGACATCACCTTGATACCCGAGGGCGTGGTGATGGGATTCATGCCATCCTCATCGGCGATCGGTCGTGCACTCACGCCGAAGGCCTTCGGAATGGACGGACCGGTCACATCTGCGTCCAGAATGGCTACGCGCTTGCCCTGTTTCGCGAATTCGCTTGCCAGCAGGCTGGTGACCAACGATTTCCCTACCCCGCCTTTGCCGGACACCACCGCAATAGCCTTTTTGATGCTCGAGCGCGCATTGGGCTCAAGCTTGCTCGGGCCGTCCTCACTGCGCGCACCGCAGCCTGCGACCCCACAGCTAGAACAGCTGCCCCCGCATTCCTCCGGTGCGCCCTCAGGTATATGCTCTTCTGCCATCGCTTTGCCTCCTCAAAGAGAAACGGCCCGCCACGAGCCGCCTCCCATCATATCTTCGCTTGTGGCACAACGCCTACTTCTCAGATGCGTAGAACGTCGCATTCTCGAAAAGGTCGCGCACAGACTTGCCCTCAAGGAACGGCAGTTCCAGGAATTCGGCGATCGTTGGCACCAATTCGCTGACATCAACGTAGTGACCCTTGTCGTTTTTCTGGGAGCAATCCTGAACGCGCCAATACCGGTCGTTCACATCGGTCAGGTAATAGCACTGACCATCAATATCCATATAGATAGCATGGTTGGCATGCAGGTACGGCTGGAGCTCGTCGTAGGATATCTCCAGTACCTCGCTTGATTTGACTCCCATGTTCACCCTTTCGTCCGACAAACCTATGTCTGATATCTTAGCAGTTTGCCCGTGCCGTGCGCCACGACTTTGGATATTTCTCTGAGCGCCTGCTCAGCCGCGCACAGGCTGGTTGTATACTGGAAGCATACTCATATCCGACCATCGAGGACCACTATGCCCCACACAATCGACCCCGTGTTTACCCCTGATGTGCTCTCTGCGCCCGACCTGCTCGCACAAGCCTTCGACTTCGACGCACTGCCGGGAAGCACCATGCATCTCACGGGCAAGCTTGATAAGAACCCGAAAACGGCAGCCATGATCTTAGCGGGCGGTACCGGAGAGCGCTTCGGGCGCGAAGGCGGCAAGCAGCTGGTCGAGATCGCAGGCAAACCTATCCTGACCTGGTCAGCTGAAGCCTTTGACGCAGTGGGCGATATCGGACTCATCGTCATCGTTTGTCCTGAGGATCGCATTGAAGAATACCTCAAGCGCGCGGTCGATCCCTTTCCCTTCGTGACGCCCATCGTCATGGCACCCGCAGGCCAGATTCGACAAGAGTCGGCCTTTAGAGGCTTGGAATGTGTGCCCGATGACTTCGATTACGTGGTTCTTCACGATGGCGCGCGACCGCTGATCACACCTGATCTGATCCTTCACACCATCAATACGGTGAAAGGCAACATCGATGTGGATGGCGCGGTCGTAGGTCATCCGGCCATCGATACGCTCAAGATCGTGGAGAACGGAATGATCTTGGGCACACCTGATCGCGCGGTGTTCTGGAACGTGCAAACTCCGCAAGTGTTCCGCACGGGCATCTACCGCCGTGCGCAGCAATCAGCTCTCTCGGATGGCTTCGTGGGAACCGATGACTCATCGCTCATCGAGCGCTTAGGAGGCACCGTTATGGTGGTCGAGGGCAAACGCGACAACATCAAGCTGACCGTACCGGAAGATTACCTGCTGTTGGCCTCGGCGGTGCGCGCCGCAGCCGAGAGCGCGATCCCTTCGGAGGAACAGTGAGTCCCGCGAACATTCGCTGCGGTGTGGGGATGGACGTGCATGCTCTCACTGCCGGACGCAAACTGATCATCGGCGGCGTGGATATCCCGCACAGTCAAGGACTCGACGGGCACTCGGATGCCGATGTTCTCACCCATGCCATCGCCGATGCGTTGCTCGGGGCGGCGCGTCTTGGAGATATCGGCAAGCTCTTCCCCGACACTGACGAGCGCTTCAAGGATGCCGACTCTTTGGTTCTGCTCGCGCAGACTGCACAACGCGTGCGCGATGCGGGTTTTCAGATCATTGACGTTGATAGCGTGATAGCTGCCCAAGCCCCCAAGCTCTCGCCCTATCGAGACCAGATGCGCGCCAACCTCGCACATGCCATAGGCATCAGCGAAGACAATGTCGGCGTGAAGGCAACCACCACTGAACGCCTCGGTTTTGAAGGGCGCGAAGAGGGCATCAGCGCCTGGGCTACCTGCATCCTCTACCGTGAAGGAGAATGAAGATGATACGGCTCTACGATACCAACAAGCGTGCGAAGGTCGATCTTATTCCGCGCGAGGCGGGAAAGATCAGCATGTACGTGTGCGGTCCCACTGTGTACAACCGCATCCATATCGGCAATGCGCGCACGTTCATCTCCTTCGACATGATCCGACGCTACCTGGAGTGGAGCGGCTTTGAGGTCACGTTCGTGCAGAACGTGACCGATGTGGACGACAAGATTATTGCGCGGGCGCTCGAGGAAGGGCGCAGTGCGGCGGACGTAGCCGAGGAATACACCGCGGCTTTCATCGCCGATATGCATGCCGCAGGCGTTGCCGATCCCACCATCCGTCCGCAGGCGACCGAAGAGATCGACACCATGATTGCGTTGGTGGAGACCTTGATCGAAAAGGGCCATGCTTACGAGGTGGACGGTGATGTCTATTTCAACGTGCGCTCGGATGCGCGCTACGGGCACCTCTCGGGACGCAAGATAGATGAAATGGAAGCCGGCCATCGCGCATTGCGCGCCGAGGGGCAAGGCCTTGAGGACCGCAAGCGCGATCCGCTCGACTTCGCGCTTTGGAAAGCCGCAAAGCCTGGCGAGCCTTCGTGGGAATCGCCATGGGGCCCGGGGCGCCCAGGGTGGCATATCGAATGCTCGGCCATGAGCCAGAAGTATCTCGGGTTGCCCTTCGATATCCACGGCGGCGGGGCCGATCTGGTATTTCCTCATCACGAAAACGAATGCGCTCAAAGCGAGTGCGCCTGCGAAGGCCAGTTTGCCCGCTATTGGATGCATTCGGGCATGCTCCGCATCAATTCCGAGAAGATGAGCAAATCGCTGGGCAACTTCATGCTGCTGTGCGAGGTGCTCGAAGATGCGCGGCCGCAGGCGCTGCGCATGCTCATGCTGCAAACGCATTATCGCAGCCCGCTTGATTTCTCGACCGAGCGCATGGCGGAAGCTGACGCTGCGCTCTCACGCATCGAGACCGCGCTCGAAAACATGCGTTGGCTCTGCGCCACGTCTCTTTCTGACGCGCCGCAGGTGCTGGATGCCGCACGGATCGAATCCTTCGTCCAAACTGCCCGCGAAGGATTCCGCAGCGCCATGGACGACGATTTCAATGCTCCAGCAGCGCTCGGCTGCATCTTCACGCTGGTCAACCAGATGAATACAGCCACCTCAGGCCGCTCGCTTTCCACCCGAGATGCCGAGCAGGTCGTCAAAGCCAGCGACTGCATCACGGAGTTGCTCGGCGTGCTCGGTATACGTCTTGAGGATCGAGACGATGCGTCGATCGAGTATCCTCCCGAAACGATCGCCCTCGCCTACGAGTTCGCTGGTTATGGCGGTCATGATGCTACCGAAGCAGTAGAGGCCCTGATCGAGGCGCGAGCGCAGGCGAAGGCTGAAAGGGATTGGAATACCGCCGATGCTATTCGCGACAACTTGATCGCCCTTGGCTTCGTCATAGAAGATACTCCGCAAGGCGCGAAGGTCACCTACGAAGGATAGCGAACTGCCATCAAGAAAGGCCGCAGATGCGGCCTTTCTTCGTTGCGCGTTGCGCGAATGGATTCCTTTTTGCGCTTGAAGGGCGCTATTCCGCACCGCCACCAATGGCTCCGGCCGGGGCTGGAGTGCCCATACCGGCATTGTTCAGATCGAAGTTCGTCAGCAGCAGTTCCGCCTCACGGGCAATAGAATCCCGCTTGCGCGGTGCCGGAATTGAACCGGTGCCCTCATTGAACACCAGTTCCGCATCCTCACCCTCACCCTTCACGTCCACCTCAACGACCGAACCGCTCGTCCAGCGACCCTCGAGAATCTGCTCGCTAATAGGATCTTCGAGCATGCGCTGGATGGCGCGCCGCAGCGGACGGGCTCCATAGGTTGAATCCACTCCCTCAGAGGCAATGAGACGGCGAGCCGCATCGGTCAGATTGATGGTCATGTTCTGCTCGATCATGCGGTCGCGCAATTCCGCCACCATCAACTCAACGATCTGGCCGATCTGCTCTGCCGTTAAGCTCTTGAACACGATGATCTCATCAAGACGATTCAGAAACTCGGGACGGAAGAGATTCTTGACCTCGCTCATCACGCGGCTCTTGATCTCCTTGTCCGACAGGCCTTCTTGACCTTGAGGGCTGAATCCCAAGGTGGTCGACTGCGCGATCTCCCGCGCGCCCACATTCGAGGTCAAAATGATCACCGTGTTGCGGAAATCAACAGTGCGGCCCTGCGCATCGGTCAGGCGTCCTTCTTCCAGAATCTGGAGCAGAATGTTGAACACATCCGGATGCGCCTTCTCGATCTCATCGAAGAGCACGACCGAATACGGACGCTGTCGTACCGCCTTGGTCAGCTGACCACCCTCATCGAAGCCAACATACCCCGGAGGCGACCCGACCAAACGCGACACCGTATGCTTCTCCATGTATTCCGACATATCGAAGGAGAGCAGCGCATCCTCGGTATTGAAGAGGAATTCGGCAAGGCTCTTGGCCAGCTCCGTCTTGCCAACGCCTGACGGCCCCAAGAAGATGAACGAACCCGCCGGGCGCTTCGGGTCTTTCAAACCGCTCCGTGAGCGACGGATGGCCTTCGAGAGCGCCGTGACGGCTTCATCCTGCCCGATGATGCGCTCATGCAACACGCTTTCCATCCGCAAGAGCTTTTCAGTCTCAGCTTCGGTCAAGCTGGATACCGGCACGCCCGTGCTCATGGATATCACGTCCGCAATATCCTCTACTCCTACCTGATGTATCGTCTTCGACGTATCAGCCTCCCACTGCTGCTCAGCTTCGGTGCGCTTCGCCTTCAACTCGGCTTCTTTGTCACGCAGCGTTGCCGCGCGCTCGTAGTTCTGCTCACCGATGGCCTTATCCTTGTCTTGTCGCACCCGACGGAGCTGGTCATCGAGCTCGCGCAATTCCGGTGGCAAGGTCATGTTGCGAATGCGCATCCGCGCGCCCGCCTCATCGAGCACGTCGATCGCCTTATCGGGTAGATACCGATCCTGAATGTAGCGGTTCGCAAGCTGCACGCTAGCCTGAAGCGCTTCTTCGGTGAAATGCACCTGATGATGCGCCTCGTACTTATCGCGCAGTCCCTCCAGGATGCGCACAGCCTGCTCTTCGTTGGGCTCATTGATGGTAAGCGGCTGGAAGCGACGCTCAAGGGCGCTATCCTTCTCAAGATGCTTGCGATATTCCTCGAGCGTGGTGGCGCCGATGATCTGAATCTCACCACGAGAGAGCGGCGGCTTCAAAATGGCGGCTGCGTCTATGGAGCCCTCCGCTGACCCAGCGCCAATGATGGTATGTATCTCATCGATGAACAGCAGCACATCGCCTGCGTCCATGACCTCCTTGATGACTTTCTTCATGCGCTCTTCAAACTCGCCGCGGTACTTGCTTCCCGCGACCAAGGCGGAAACATCTAAGGTGATCAAACGCTTGTCCCGCAAGATATCAGGAACTTGATTTGAAGCGATCAGCTGAGCGAGGCCCTCAGCGATAGCGGTCTTGCCAACGCCCGGCTCACCCAAGATCAGAGGATTGTTCTTCTGGCGCCGCGAGAGGATCTGCATCACGCGTTCGATCTCGGCCGCACGCCCGATCACCGGATCGAGCTTACCGTCGCGCGCCTTCTTGGTCAGATCGGTGCCGAATTCAGCCAGCATGCTATTCTGAGCGCCGCCAGCAGCGTCGAAACCCGCGCGGCCAGCCATGACCGGCGTCTGGCCCACGATATCATTCATCGTGGAGCGCACATCGTCCCCGCTCACCCCCAGCCGCTTCAGAACGTCAAGCGCGGTTCCTTCGCCCTCGCGCACGATGCCGAGCAGAAGATGTTCGGTGCTGATGTAGCTTTGCCCCATCTGCATAGCCTCGCGCAGCGAGTTCTCAAGCACCCGCTTCACCCGCGGCGTGAAAGCCAAATGACCCGACACATCCGCATCTTCATCAATTGACGAGACCTGCCTGATAGCCTGCACCACATCATCATAAGAGACGCTCATGCGCTCAAGAGCTTGCGCCGCAAGCCCCTCCTTCTCTTTTATGAGCCCTAAGAGGATGTGCTCGGTACCAACATAGGGCTGATGCAGCCCACGCGCCTCATCCTGCGCCAAGACAAGCACTTTGCGCGCTTTATCGGTGAATTTCTCAAATGACATGTCTTCCTCATTCCCATACGCTCGTCGATTCTGTTCTCGCGTAGATTTTAGCAATCAATGATTCCGAGTGCTAGTGAGCGCGAGTTCGCCTTCATGCTCCCACCATAACGCAAAGACGGGACCATACTGGCCCCGTCTTCTGCATGGTTCGCGTCATGGTGAGGATACCTAGGCGCGCTTGCCTCCTACTGAGATGGGTAGCGCATCGCTGGCATCGCATGCCTGCTGCGTGCGGATCATGGCGACCGCGCGATTGAACTTCTCCTGTGTGGACTTTTCAGCCTGCTCGGTGTCGACCGGCTTCGTCTCGAGGACGCGCTTGGCGAACGTCGGCATCTTCTCCGACATGGACGTCACCTTGATGACCTCGCCGGTCTGCGGGGCCTCAATGAAGCACCCTTCAGCCAAATACATGCCCACGTGCCCCGCCGTTCCGTCATCGTAGGCGAAGAACAGCAGATCGCCCATGTGAAGGTCGGCGAAATCAACATCTTCGCCCTGCATGCACTGGAAATAGGTGGTACGCGGGATCTCAACACCCAACGCCTGAGCATAGGCATACTGCATCAGACCAGAGCAGTCGAAGGAACCCGGGGTGGTGCCGCCCCACACGTAATCCTCGCCGAGATGGCTGGTGGCTTCCACGACCAAGTCGACCAGATCGCGCTGCTCCATCTGCAACTCGCCCGTTTCCAGGTTCGCATCAGAGCTGTAGTGGTGGTCGTTCTGCGCTACCACCTGATAGTCATGCACCAGTTCATAGCCCAGCGGCTGATCGTAGCGCGTCAGATCGTACGTGACGATCAAATCCTGAAGCTTCGCGGAATAGGCAATATCGGTCGCGTAGCGCCCCTGGAGAAAATCACAGGCATTCACATAGCTGACCGTGTTCTCCTTCCAAACGCCCTGATAGAAATTGCCCATGCTGTTCGTCAGCAGCATGGCGTAATCCATCAGCGATTCACGCACGGTCGGATAATCGCGGAAACTCGCCTCGGTCACATACATGACGGCATCAGCATCGTATTCAATGGTGCGCATGGAAACGCTCTCGCCTTGGTAGGCGCCCTTGATGCCGAACAGGTTGTTGTACGGAGCGCTTGCCAGAGCGGAATTGCCCGAAGCGGACTCAAGAATAGCCTGCGCGATCATGACGGATGCATAGAGCCCCGTCTCGTCCGCGATCTCGCGCGCTTGTTCACCGATCACGGCGATGAACTTCTCGGTGGTCATGTTCACGCCCACGTTGTGCGGAATGTAGGTGGTGTCACCGTTGTAAGACCACTCCGGGTACGCAGGAGCATCGCTCTGCTCGTTATCGGCAGCAACGCCACCGAACACCGGATGCGGAACGACAAGATCGGGAACGCTCGGACCCTCACCGTCTTCGCCCTCGTCGCCCTCATCGGGGTCGGTGCCCTCATCAGGATCGACGGGATCGCCCGTCTCCCCCTCATCACCCTCTCCTGGCTCTTCGCCCTCTCCCGGCTCTTCACCCTCATCGGGATCGGTCGGCGCTTCCGGCTCGGTCGGCACCTCTGGTTCGGGCTCCGGATCGGGTACGGGTTCAGCCTCAGCCGGAGCGGACAGCACACCCTTCAACCAGCTAATCTCATTGGCGATATCGGGACGATAAGCGCGAATCGCCTCCACATCCATGGCCATGACCTCAGCTTTGGTGAATCCCTGACCGGTCAGATAGTTCGTGATGGCCTCTACGCCCGAAACACCATCCCCCTTCAGCTTCACGATCAATTCGCCAAGCTTGATGGGGCGGATATATGCTGCATCCTCAGATGCCGGTGCCGAAGCGGATGCCACTTCTTCTGCCAAAGCGACCTGAGGGGTCGCTAAAGAGAGCGCGGGCACCATGGTCAGCGTCAACGCAGCTGCAAGACCCACCCTGCCTGCTGAGCCAACGAAATCCGTGATACGAACCAAGGTAGATACCTCCGAATCAATGCTGCGGCACACCCCTGGCCGCAGTCATGTATGGATAGAATTCGTTCCATGACATGATAGGTTGCCGAAACGTATACTTCAATGCACGAATCCGTTGAAACCACCAAATATTCAAACGCAGCACATGAAGGAAGGGTTCCACATTGCCCTTTCATGATTGCTTATTTTCCCTGTTCAGTGCCACTATCGCGACACGATCGGATACCACATGAGCCGTCACACAGTGCGCTCCTTCGATTCAAGATATCTCGTGACCGCGAAATGCGTGATATTCGAGCGATTGATGATGCCCACCATGCGCCCGTGAATCCGTAAACGGCGCTACATCATTTCTGTCGCGCCATCGCCGCACGGTTCGTGCTGAAAGCACGGTGCGCACACCATCTTCGCATGATTCGTGCATCATGAAGGGATGAATCGTGCATCATCGTCGCACGATTCATGCACCATGAAAGCATGCCTCATGGTGCCCCTCATGCGCCAACATCTTTCGCCCGCCTTTCCCGCCTTGCGCACTACAAAGGCGCATCGGCTTTCTTTCCCCCGCTCAACAGTTTGCGAAAAGGCAGCAACGATAGCGTACACTTACCCGTAACCGATAGCCCGCACGGAAGGAAGCGAGACATGGACAATACTGGCAAGCACGTGAAGGTTCATTACATCGGCACGCTTGACGATGGCACGGTGTTCGACTCATCTCGCGAGCGCGACGAGCCGCTCGCGTTCGTTTGCATGGCAGGACAGATGATTCCCGGATTCGACAAAGCTGTCGTCAACATGGAAATCGGCGAGACGCGGACCGTGCGACTCGAGCCGGAAGATGCATATGGGCAGCCCAGCGATGACGCTATCCAGCGCATACCGATCAACGCTCTCCCCGGTGCTGAAAAGCTCTCGGTCGGTGCCGAAGTGGCCCTCCAAGGGCCGGATGGCATCCCGCACCATGCCACCGTCATCGAAATGACCGACTCTGACATCGTGTTCGATATGAACCACCCGCTCGCAGGCAAGCCTCTGAACTTTGAAATCACCCTTCTTGAGGCAGAATAACGCGCGGCGCCCACCATGGAAAAAACGCCCCATGCTTGCCGCATGGGGCGTCTCGTTTTCAAAAGAAGACCAACCGCCTATCAATACAGCTTTGCGCCTGCCGGTATCCGATCATCAACCATCAGTAGATTCAGTCGCTCTTCAGGCTCCCCATCGGGGCCTGGCTCTTCATGCACGGCACTGATGATCATGCCGCAAGAATCAATGCCCATCATCGCCCGAGGCGGTAGATTGGTGATCGCAATCAGCGTCTTTCCCACCAGATCTTCCGGCTCGTAATACGCATGGATACCTGACAGGATGGTGCGATCGGTACCCGTACCGTCGTCGAGCGTGAACCGCAACAGCTTCTTGCTCTTCGGCACCGCCACGCATGCCTTCACCTTCACCGCACGAAAATCAGATTTGCTGAATGTGTCAAAATCCACTTCGTCAGCGAACAATGGCTCGATCATCACGTTGGAAAAATCAAGCGGCGCACACGGCGTTCCCTCGCTGCAAGAAGGCTCTGACGTGCTTGCTGGAGTCGAAGCGGGCGCACTCGTTGCCTTGCCCGCTGTTGGAGCCTCGTCCTTCATGTGCGGGAAAAGCAAGACGTCGCGAATGGTCGGCGAATCTGTCAGCAACATGACCAGGCGGTCAATGCCAACTCCTACGCCGCCCGCCGGCGGCATGCCGTACTCGAGCGCACGGATGTAGTCGGCATCGTAGCCCATCGCTTCGTCATCACCGAGATCCTTCGCCTCAAGCTGCGCACGAAAACGCTCAGCCTGATCGACCGGATCGTTGAGCTCGGTGAACGCATTCGCGTACTCGTGACCGCAGATGAAAAGCTCAAACCGCTCGGTCAGCTCGGGTTCGCCCGGCTTCTTCTTCGCAAGCGGAGACACCTCGAGCGGATGCTCGGTTACGAACGTGGGCTGCACGAGTTTATCCTCAGCAACCGCCTCGAATATTTCAGCGATCAGCTTACCGCGTCCCCATGTATCCTCAACCTGAACTCCGTGCTTCTTCGCGATAGCTGCCAGGTCCTCTCGGCTGCGTGCAAAGCTCACGTCCTCACCCGCACTCTCGCTTGCCAATTCGATCATGGTGGCACGGCGCCATTCGCCCGACAAATCAATCGGCGTGCCCTGATACGAGATCTGCAAGGTCCCGCACGCAGCCTGAGCTGCCGCCTGAATATAGCCTTGCGTCAGCTCCATCATGCCTTCAAGATCGCTGAACGCCTGATATGCCTCCATCGTGGTGAACTCGGGATTATGGTAGGGGTCCATCCCTTCGTTGCGGAATTGCCGACCGATCTCAAAGACCTTCTCAAACCCGCCCACCAGCAATCGTTTCAGCGGTAACTCAGTTGCGATACGCAAATAATAGTCACGATCGAGCGCATTGAAATGCGTCACGAAGGGACGCGCGTTGGCGCCACCCAAGATGGGGTGCAAAAACGGCGTTTCCACCTCATAGAATCCTGCATCTTCCATGTAACGGCGAATGGCCGATATGATCTTGAAGCGCTTCTCGAAGACCGTACGCACATCAGGGTTGACCACCAGGTCGACATAGCGCTGACGATAGCGCGTTTCCTTATCCGTCAGACCATGGAACTTCTCTGGCAGAGGACGCAAAGATTTGGAGAGCAGCTCAAACGAGTCAACAGCTACCGAGAGCTGCCCACGACGCGTACGCATAACCGTACCATGCACGCCGAGCCAATCGCCCACATCAATATCCTTGAGCGCATCGAAGGCAGCCTCCCCTAACGCATTGATACGACAGAAGAGCTGGATGGTGCTCGTGGGATCCATCAATTCCAGAAAGGCAATCTTGCCCTGCACGCGCTTGGCCATAACACGACCGGCAACATCGACCGCATCCTCGGTGCCCTCGCCGTCCGCGAGCTGGGCGTAGGCCGCATTAAGATCCGCTACGAACGCCGAACGCTCGAATGCGTGACCGTACGGATCAATACCCTGCTCGATGAGCGCTGCCCGCTTGGCACGACGCACTTCGATAGGGTCATCTTCAATCATTTCAGGTGTATCAGTCATACTAGTGCTCGATCTTCACGATCTTCATCTTCGTTTCGCGTCCGGTCGGGCCAACCGCCACAACCTCAGCGCCCTTCTTATGGCCGAGCAACGCTTGTCCAACTGGCGACTCGTTCGAGATACGACCAGTCGAGGTATCGCTCTCAGCAGCACCCACAATGGTGAAGGTGCGCTCCTTGCCACCCATATCGACCGTTACCGTCGAACCAACATTGACCTTCGATGAGCGCTTCGGCGTGGTGACGACGGTAGCCTCGCTCAGAATGCGCGTGATCTCTGCGATACGCGCCTCGACCATGCCTTGCTCGTTCTTCGCATCGTCATACTCTGAGTTCTCGGAGATATCACCAAACTCGCGCGCCACCTTGATGCGCTCGCCGATCTCAGCGCGCTTCTCCGTCTCAAGATAGTGAAGCTCTTCTTCCAGCTTTTCGCGACCCTCTTTAGTAAGAATGTAGTTTGATTCTGCCATTGGTTCCCTCAAATCGAGTCTCAACATAGCAGCACGCCTGCGAGAACAAGCGTGCTTCCGATCAATATACGGATGCCAAACGGTGAAACAGCGGCATCGAAATAGGGTTATTCCGCCTTCTTGACGACAACCTTCTTTACGGTCTTCTTCGGCGTTTCTGAAGCATCAGAGGTATTCACCGTCGGCGCATCGTCAATGACGACTTCCTCGACGACCTCTTCATCCTTTGCCTCTGCAGCTTCCTTCTTGCCTGCGCCCATGCCGTCACGTAATCCCTTGACGGTCTTGCCGAGCGCGCTCCCAAGCTTTGGGAGGTTCTTGGGCCCAAAAATGAGCAGCACGACAACAAGGATAATGAGAAGTTCTGGTACACCCATTCCTAGGATCTTCATATATGCCTCCATGCATCAGAATCGATCGCACGATAGTGTACTACATTCCCTCTTGCTCGGGAATGCAAAAAGCACCCTGCGCGAGCGGAACGTCCTGCTCTCCCGCGGCCTGACGCCGCAGTACCATCGGCGATGCGGGGCTTA
>NZ_CALPCC010000030.1 GCF_943192905.1 Adlercreutzia murintestinalis
CAACTTTTAGCCATGGTTTTCCCATCGTGATCTGGGAATTGTTGGCCATTCCGGACACACTTTTTGAGAATTAACCCGCCTGTTTGCATGTATGGGGCGCTCTGCCTCCTGCGGGCGCGCGCCGCGCCGTTCAGCCTTGGGTGCGCCGCAAGATTCGCTCCTTACCTCGGCGCTTCGTTCAGCTCTTAGTTAGAAACGGGCAGGTGCGCGGCAATGGAGTTCGCCAGCGTGGCCAGCGGCATCGTTTGCAGCCACAGCGTGCCCGGCCCGGTGATCTTCGTATTGAACAGCCCTTCGCCACCCAGCACGATGTTCTTCGCGCCATGAATGCGCTCAACCTCAAGCGTCATGCCCTCGGTGAAGCCCAGCACGTTGCCGGTATCCACCAGCATGCTCTGGCCAGCCGCCAGCTCGTACTGCATTAAGTCGCCGTCGCACTCCAGAAACGCAATGCCCTGGCCGCTCAGCCGCTGCATGATAAAGCCCTCGCCGCCGAAGAAGCCGCCACCGATCTTCTGGTTGAAATGAATGGACAGATCAACGCTCATCTCTGAGGCCAGAAACGACATCTTCTGCGCGATGAAGCCCTGACCGGGCGCTATTTGAAGCGGGATGATGCGTCCCGGGAAGCTGGACCCAAATGCGATCATGCCGGGCGCCGTGGCAGTGTAGATGTTCTGGAACATAGATTCGCCAGAGAACATCTTGGAGAACATCTTGCCCACGCCGCCGCCGGTGGTTTCCATGTTCATGACCGGATCCATCCATACCATGGAACCTTTCTCGGTCTTCATCTGCTCGCCCTGTTCCAGGTGGCAGATCACCGCCGGGAACGAACCCCCCACGATCTCGTAGCGCATATGTCCTCCTTGGTTGGTGTTGCACGACCAGGCAGCATTATACGGTTGATTGTCAATCCAGATGACCCTGCGACCAGCCTGGTCATCCATGCTTCGTCATCGGGTGGTATGATCAGCTCAGCGGGACATATGCGCGCTGCACCATCTACGAAAGCGGCACCAACTCGTAGACGTGCTCGTCGTCCGCCATGGACGTGACGTCGGTCAGGGCCTTCACCAGGGCGTTGCCGTACGTCACGTTGGCGCCGCCGGTCTGCGCGCGCACGTCCTGGTACCAGGTGTTGAAGTCCTCAAGGCTCATCCACTGGCTGACGTCATCGCTCAAAGCCACGTACGTCTCGCCCGGGTTCGACTTCACCGCGGCCATGGTCTCCACCAGCTGCCCGCCATCGGGCGGCTCGGCGAATGCCAGCTCCAGGTTGAGGTAGCTTGCATCCTTTGCGCGCCCGTTCATCTGAATGTTCGCGTGCACGCGCTGCACCACCAAGAAGCGTTGCCCTTCGGCTACCAGCACCGGCGAGTCCAACATCAGCGTGTGGAACCCCGCTGTGTCGAACGTTTCGGTCGCGTAGGCCGCTTCCCACCCGTCGTCGCCTTCGGCGGGCATCAGGTACACCCAGCACTCCACCTGCTCGTTCGCGCGGAACGTTTGCGCGGTCACGGCGCGCAACAGCTCGGTGCTCTGTGCGGTGAACATGTTGCCCACGAGCACGGTTCCCTCGTAGCTGGCGGGTTCGGAATACTCGGACATGCCCAGGTAGTCATGCTGGTACAGCGTGTCGTGGCTCGCATCGTTACGCGTTACCTGGAAGGCCACCGGGGAGGTGATGGTGTGGTCATGATACGACAGCCAGAACAGCCCGCTGGCACCCGCATCGCTTTCAAGTCCCCAATGCGTGGCCTGCGCGCTGCCGCCCAGCGCGGCATACAGGGCGTCGCTCCCCCAGTTGTTCTTGCACAGCCACGCACCATCGGAGGCGGGCCGCCCGCTCGCGGTGCCCCCGAAGTTGTCCTTGCTGTAGGTGTCGTCCCAGCCCACGATGGATACTGCGTGGTTGGTGAACACGTCATCGGCGGCGTCATACTGGCTCCACGTGCCGTAGTCGAAGTGGTCGCTTTGGCGCGCCTGGCCGGGCAGTGAGGTTTCGGCTTCCAGCGATATGGACACCGCGCCCACTTCCACCAGCGCCTGCTTGATCTGTCGGGTGGCGTCAGCGTCGTAGCCCACGTAGCGGTACGCGCCCGCCTGCACATCGTATTCGCTTACGGCGGGAGTGGGCAGTTCCAAAATGCCGCTGACGTACCAGCCCACGTCATTGGTGGTGCGCAGCCCATCGTCCACCGACCAGTCGAAGGCGCGCGCATCAACACCGCCTGTGCCCGTGGTGAACCACGGCGTGGCTCCTGTGCTGTATCCGTTGTATTGATAGGGGGCTGCCGTCTCGGACACCAGGCCCTGCCGCGCTGCCAGCGCCGCCTCCACGATAGAGAAGTTGCCGCCCGCAAGTTGCGTGGCAGGATCGTTCGCATCCACCCGATAGAGGCCTTCGCCCGCCTGCGCACCAGCGCTCTCTTCGGTTTGCAGCTCGTGCGAGAGCCACGCGATGGCCCGCTCGGAGATATCCACCTGATCGGTCAGGCCGGACAGCTTCGGCACCACGTCCACCCCCGCCTGGATGCGCTCGGCGAAGGTGCCATCCTCGCGCGCCTGCGCTTCCAAGATGCTGCTTTCCACCGCCGAGGCAATGGCGAACGCCCAGCAGGCACCCCACGGGTTTTGCAACTTCACGCTGGTTGCTAGATCTCCGTTCGTGAGCGAGAACGCGCGGGGAAGCTGGTCTGAGGGGAACAGGTCTTCAAGGGTATACGTCGCCTGAATCGCTGCACTGGCTTTGGCAGAAGCTACGGCACTGCTTTCATCTGCAGACGTTGTGCTCGTGTCAGATGCGCCCGTTGCAGCGAGGCTCTCCGTTGTTGCATCATCTGCGGCGCTGTCCGATTCTGCGGAACTCTGCCCCGCAGAGCTTCCGGTTGAGAACAGGGGGTGCGCCTGTGCGGCTGCGGGCTCTGCGCAGCTGTGCACCGCAGCGATGGGCACCAGCCCCACCGCTGCTGCCAGCACGAATGCTACGACATCGCGCAGTATGCGTACCGGCCGCTTCAGCTTCACATCACCCGTCCGTTGCGCTGCGTCACTTCACGACCAGCACAGGTACGGTGGCCTTTTGCAACACCGAATAGCACACCGAACCCAGCATGCCGCGGATGACGCCCATGCCGCGATGCCCCATGGCAATGCAGTCGAAGTCGTTGTCGCGTGCGAAGTCAACGATGGAGTCATGCGGGCTACCGTTGACCACAGCCACGCTCACCCGGTCGTCGGCACCCACCAACTCGGCGATGCTCTGCTCAAGCCGCGTTATCTCTTCGCGCTCGGCCGTATCGTTCAGCGTGCCGATGGCGCCCATATCCAGGTCATCAACCGCCACACCGGCCATGCGGCTGGCGATCTTGAACGTTTCCGCGTTGTAGTCGCGCCACTCCACCACGTTCAGCACGGTTATCTCGCCGTCGGTCCCGCGCACCAAATCAAGTGCGTTGCGCAGTGCGTTCTTGGCGTGTTCGGAATCGTCGTAGGGCACGAGCACTTTCTTATACATGGTTCCTCCGATTGGTTCGACGGCTTATTTATGGCATTATATAGAGAATTATGTTTTCATGTACGCGCGCGTGCAAGGAGTATCCGCATGGGTTTCCTTTCAAAGTTCGAAGGGAAGATGGAAGATACCGTTGAGGGAATGGCCTCCGGTTTCGGCGGCTCGTCGCTGTCTCCTGTGCAGATAACCAAGAAGGCCGAAAAGCAGATGCGCCGCGAGAAGATCGTGGGCGCGGGCGTGCAATACGCGCCAACGCTGTACACCGTGCTGGTCAGTCAGGAAGACGATGCGCGCTTGTTCGGATACTATCCCACGCTTGCCGGTGAGGTGGAAACCTATCTGATGGCGAAGGCCAACGAGATGGGGCTCGACATGGACGGGCAGCCGCTGGTGCGTTTCTTGGCTGATCCGGAGTTGAAGCGCGGTAAGTTCGATGTGGTCGCTGAAATGGTGGCGGCGCCCATCGTTGCGCGTCTGCGCAATGAGGAATTGCAGCGCTACGGGTTGGCGGCTCCGGCGGCTGGGCCCCGTGCGGCTGTGTCGCGGGCACCTCAGCCAGCACCCATGCCACGCGCCGCCCAGCAGGCGCCCATGCATGGCATGGGGCACCCGGGTGCCATGGGTGCGGGTGCTGCGGCAGCGCAGGCGCAGGCTCCCTTGCCGGGCGCCGGTGCCATGCCGGGGGTTGGGGCTTCGCCGGGTGCGGGCGCCATGCCGCGCAGCGCACGGCCATCGGTCAAGCAGGCGCGCGGATACGTGCCGCCAGTGGTGGACAATGGCTTCGAAGACGACTACTACGACGGGTATGACGGTTACGACGATTACGCCGACGAGCCCGATGGCGGCTTTGACGACGGCTATGCCGATGCGCCGCGCACCACGGTGATGAACGCGGTGCCTGCTGCAAGCGCACAGGCTCCGGCCTCCACGGGCGGCATGGAGGTTTACCTCTATGACGAACAACGCGACCGCGCTTACCAGTTGACCGGCCGCGCCGAGCATATCGGGCGTGAATCGGCCAACGATATCGTGGTGCCCGACATCAACGTGTCGCGCGTGCATGCCGAGATTCGCCGCGAGCCGAACGGCACCTGGGTCATCACCGACCTGGGTTCCACCAACGGCGTGTACGTGAACGGGCGTCAGGTGAAGACCGCGCCGCTGCGCGATGCCGACATGATCACGCTGGGCACCTCCGAGCTTGAATTCCAACTTCTATCATAGGGGCGCTGCCGAGTGATCGACATCATATTGCTGATAGCGCGCCTCCTGTTCGTGGCGCTGCTGTATCTGTTTCTCTTCGCCATTATGCGCACGGGCATCAGCCAGGTGCGCGGCACGCGCAAGAAGGCCCACTCGTGGAGCGTGGCGGTCGAGCGCGGCCCGAAAGAGCTGCGCGGCGTGCAAATGGAAGTTGATGGCCCCATCATCGTAGGGCGCTCGCCGCAGGCTGACATCGTGATCGCGGCAGGGTATGTGTCGGGGCGCCATGCGAAGTTCCAGCTGATGGGCAAGAACCTGTTCGTGGAAGATATGGGATCCACGAACGGCACGCTGGTGAACGGTGAGCCGGTCAGCGAGCCGCAGGCGCTGCGCAATGGCGATGTAGTGAACGTGGGCGATGTGGCCATGCGTGTGAGGTACGAATGATGAGCGCGCTGAGCACACAAGAGCACCGCACGTTCGGTAGCCGCACCGATGTAGGTCGGGTGCGCGAGCACAACGAGGATAGCCTGATCGTGCAGCCGCCGCTGTATGTGGTGTGCGACGGCATGGGGGGCCATGCAGCGGGCGAGGTGGCTTCGGAGATGGCAGTGGACGTCATCGCGCAGCGTGCGCCGGTGACGGTGGATGCCGAGCAGCTGGGTCAGGCGGTGGAAGAGGCCAACCTGGCCATCATTCGCGCGGCGGCTCATGGGATCGGGCGCGAAGGCATGGGAACCACGTGCACGGCAGCCATGCTGGAGGGCACGCGGCTGGTCATCGCGCAGGTGGGCGATTCGCGCGCGTATCTGCTGCACGGTGGCCGCATGCAACAGCTCACGCGCGATCATAGTCTGGTGGCTGACCTAGTGGAGTCGGGGCAGATCACCGCGCAAGAGGCGCGCACGCATCCGAACCGGTCGGTGATCACGCGGGCGCTGGGCAGCGATCCGCGCATGCAGTGCGACCTCTACGAAATGAATGTGGACGAAGGCGATCGGTTGCTGCTGTGCAGCGATGGCCTGTACAGCATGATCGACGATGCGCAGATCGAGCGCATTCTGGATATGTGCCCTGACGCGCAGGCGGCTGCGGACATGCTGGCGGAAGCTGCGGTGGATGCGGGCGGTCACGACAATGTGACCACCATCGTGGTGGACGTGACCGGAGACGCCGCCGCGCGGCACCGCAAGCTGGCGCGCAAGACCAAGATAACCATGACCGTGGTGGCCGCTTTGGTGGTGCTGGCCTTCGTGGGGGCCTTCGTGGGCTTCAACGCCTGGATCGGTACGGCGGCGTACTTGGGCGAGGTGGACGGTCGGGTGGCCGTGTACCAAGGCATTCCCGGCGACGTGTTCGGCGTGAGCTTTAGCGATTTGCGCGAAGTGACCGACGTGCCGGTGGACGGCCTGCAGCCGGGCGTGGCGAACCGCGTTCGCAACCACGATATTCGCTGCGATTCGCTGGATGCGGCGCATGGGCTCATCGAGCAGTATCGGCTCGATCTGTTCGATTCGCAGAAATCGGCGGTACCGCAAGGCGATGTGGCGGGTGGTGGCGCATCCTCAAGTAGCGCGGCCGCGGCAGGCGCTGACCCAGCCGCAGGTGGTGCGGCTGCAGGCGACGCTGCCAGCACTGACCCGGCCGCAGCAGGCGACGCTTCACCAGAGCCTACCTCGGGAGCCGCCACATGACACGACGCAATATGGAGCTGTTGCTGCTGATTGTGGCCGCGCCCATCGTGATCGTGCTGTTCGCTATGCTGGTGGTCACGGGGGGCCAGACGCTCTCATTCAACACGCTGGGCGTGCCCATCGGCATCTTCGTGGTGTTCCTCATCGCGCATTTCGCGGTGCGCAAGCTGACGCCGAACGCCGACCCGGCGCTGCTGCCCATCACGTTCGCGCTTTCGGGCATCGGCATCGCGTTCGTGACGCGACTGGTGCCCGATCTGGCCATGCGCCAACTGATGTGGATGTTCGCTGGCGTTGCGGCCATGATCATCGTGCTGGTGGTGGTGCGCAATCTGGATAAGCTGGCCAATTACAAGTACACCTTCATGATCGTGGGCGTGCTGCTGCTGCTCTCGCCGATGCTACCGGTGGTGGGCATCGAGATCAACGGCAGTCGCCTGTGGCTGTCGGTCGGGGGGTTCTCGTTCCAGCCCGGCGAGCTGGCGAAGATATGCATCGTCGTTTTCCTGGCGGGGTATCTGGCGCAGAATCGTGAGATGCTGTCGGTGTTCACGTGGAAGGTAGGGCCGGTGCGGCTGCCATCGCTGTCCACATTGGTGCCGCTTTTGGCCATGTGGGCGTTGGCGTTTTTGATCGTCGTGCTGGAAAAGGACCTGGGCAGCGCGCTCGTACTGTTCGCGGTGTTCTTGGTGATGCTCTACGTTGCCACGGGGAAGGTGCAATACGTGGTGGTGGGACTGCTGCTGGCGGCGGTTGCGGCGGTGGCGCTGTTCTTCATGTTCGATCACGTGCGCGTGCGCGTTGATGTATGGCTCGATCCGTTCGCGGACGCGCAGAACAAGGGCTATCAGATCGTGCAGAGTCTGTACTCGCTGGCCGATGGTGGCATGTTCGGTGTGGGCATCGGGCGCGGCATGGCCGATATCATCCCGTATGCGGAAAGCGACTTCATCTTCAGCGCCATTGGCGAGGAATGCGGGCTGTTGGGCGCGGCGGGCGTGTTGTTGCTGTATCTGTGCTTCGCCATTCGCGGCATGCTGACGGCGGCGCGCGCGAAGAGCGACGTCAGCTCGTTCGCGGCGGTGGGCGCCACCAGCATCGTCATCTTGCAGGCGTTCATCATCGTGGGCGGCGTGACGCGGCTGATCCCGCTGACGGGCATCACGTTGCCTTTCATCAGCCAGGGCGGCTCAAGCTTGTTGGCCGGGTTCATCATCGTGGCGTTGCTGCTGCGCGCGGGCGATGCGGGCACCGGCTCTGACGTTGAGATGACCTCGGCCATCACGCGGTCGCGGCATTCGTCGAATAGCGTGCTGGGGCGCGTGGCGCTGGGCAAGAACATCACGTTCGCGCTGATCTTCTTCAGCGTGCTGTTCGCGGCGCTGGTCGCGAACCTCACCTACATCATGGTCATCAATGCCGAGGCGTACCAGAACATGCCCGGCAACAGCCACACCATGGCCAAGGAAGCGCAAAGCGAGCGCGGCACCATTTCCACGTACGACGGGGTGGTGCTGGCGCAGTCGGTGGAGCAGCCCGATGGCACGTATGAGCGGGTGTATCCGGCGGGCACGCTGGCGGCGCACGTGGTGGGCTATTACTCCGGCACGTACGGCACCGCGGGCATCGAGGCCGAGTGCAACGACACGCTCAAAGGAAGCGAGAACTACGCCAGCTGGACCGATGTGATGAACTCGCTGGCGGGCATCGCGCAGCCGGGCAACGACGTGACGCTGACGTTGAACTCGAAGATCCAGCAGGCGGCGCAGGACGCGCTTGCGGGGGAGCGGGGCGCATGCGTGGTCATGGACCCGCAGACCGGCGCCGTGTTCGCGCTGGCGTCTTCGCCCACCTACGATGCGGCGGACGTGGAGAACGTGATCGCGAATTCCAGTGAGGGGTCCTCCGAGTTGCTGAATCGCGCCACGCAGGCGCTGTACGCGCCGGGTTCCACCTTCAAGATGGTAACGCTGGCGGGTGCGCTGGAAGACGGCGTATGCACCGACGATTCCCAATACGACGCGCCCGGCGAGATGGACATCGGCAACGCGCCGGTGACCAACATGCACGAGCGCAGCTACGGCACGGTCACGGTGCGGCGCGCCTTCGAGCTGTCCGCGAACACCGTGTTCGCGCAGATGGGCGTGGAGCTGGGCTCTGAGCGACTGGTAGCAGCGGCGAAGGCGTTCGGGTTCAACGCGCCGGTGGAGTTCGACTTGCCGCTGGCAACAAGCCTGATGCCCGACCCGCAGGAAATGACCACGTGGGAGACCGCATGGGCGGCGGCTGGCGAGCCGGTGGGCGAGCACGAGAGCCCGGCTGGCCCGCAGGCCACGGTGCTCGAGATGGCCATGGTGGGAAGCGCTATGGCCAATGGCGGTCAGATCATGCAGCCCTACCTGGTGGAAGGCATTTACAACGCCAGCGGCGCACGCAGCTATACGGCATCTCCCACGCCGCTGATGCGCGCAACGACGCAGCAGGTTGCCGATGATGTGCTGGCGGCGATGAAGGGCGTGGTGGCCAACGGCACCGGCGCGGCGGCTGCAGTGCCGGGCGTGACCGTGGCGGGCAAGACGGGCACCGCCGAGCATGAGGGCAAGGAGAACGATAGCTGGTTCGTGGGCGTGGCCGATGCGGATGGCGCCTGCAACCTGGTGGTGGCACTGATGATCGAAGAGGCGGGCAGTCGCACGTCGGCTGCGGCGCAGGCTCAGTCGGTCATTCGCACCGCGCTGGAAGTGCAAGGCACGCTGTAGAGAAGGGCACGACGCCGTGTCGGGGAATGCGGGGTACTTTGCGAAGGCACGCACTTTTGAAGGAAGGGCGCGGAGGCAAGTGCACGGCACGCTGAAAGATGCACGATGTGCGATGCAGGAGAGCAGTGGGGGGAGTATAATGGCTAAACCTATGACGACTCCTGCTATAAACGCAGATGAAATGAACCAAAAGGAGTTATCGTGAGCGGAACAGGACCCATGACCGGCAAGATCTTCAACAGCCGGTACGAGATAGGGGAGCGCATCGGCATCGGCGGTATGGCCGAGGTCTACAGTGCGCTTGACAATGTGCTGGGGCGCACTGTTGCTGTGAAGGTGATGCTGCCGCAGTTCGCCGACGATCCCGATTTCGCGCGCCGCTTCAAACAGGAAGCCGCTGCGGCTGCCAATCTGCAAAGCCCGTACATCGTGAACGTGTACGACTGGGGCTTCGATGACGGCACCTATTACATCGTGATGGAATACGTGCGCGGGTCCGACCTGAAAACGGCCATCGAGCAGCGCGGTGCCATCAACCAGCGCAAGGTGGCCGAGATTGGCGTGCAGGTGTGTCAGGCGCTGTCGGTGGCGCATTCGCAGGATATCATCCACCGCGACGTGAAACCGCAGAACATCATGGTGCAGCCGGACGGCAACGTGAAGGTCATGGACTTCGGCATTGCGCGCGCGAAGAACTCCAACAGCGACAAGACGCAAACCGTGCTGGGCACAGCGCACTACATCAGTCCCGAGCAGGCGCAGGGCAAGGACCTGACGGCGGCCAGCGATATCTACTCGCTGGGCGTGGTGCTCTATGAGGCCGCCACCGGCACGCTGCCCTTCGACGGGCCGGATGCGGTGAGCGTGGCGCTCATGCAGGTGCAGGATTTCCCGCCGACGCCGCGCGAGATCAATCCGGATATTTCGCCGGAGTTCGAGGACATCATCCTGACGGCCATGGAAAAGGAGCCGGGTCAGCGGTTTGCCACCGCGAACGATATGCGGCAAGCGCTGAGCGACTTTTTGGCCGGGCGGCCGTTCAATCGCGATGGGTTCACCAGCGCGCAGACCAGCGTTATTGCACCTATTGGCGCCGCGGCGGGCGCGCCGGGCATCGACAGCACGCAGGTCATGCCGGTCACGCGCGCGGGTGCAGGGTCGCACGCGGCGGGTGGTAGCCATGCGGCGGGCGGCTATCGTGCGAGCGGCGCGAGCAGCCCGGATGCGGGAGGCAATAAGAAGAAGGCTGCCATCATCGCGGTGTGCGCGGTGGTGGCTATTGCGGTGGTGGCCATTCTGATGACCACGGTGTTCGCCAGCAAGGGCGAACAGGCCGAGGTGCCCAATGTGGTCGGTCAGGACCGAGTGCAGGCCATTCAGGTGATCGAGGACGCCGGGTTCAAGGTGGATAGCAACGTCGAATACGTCTACGACACTAACGTACCAGCCGGTCAGGTGATCAGCCAGAACCCGAAGGGCGGCACCATGGCGCCGAAGGGCGAAGAGATCAAGTTGCAGGTGTCGAAGGGCACCGAACAGATAGAGGTGCCGGATGTGACCGGCATGACCGAGTCTGAGGCTGAGCGTGCTTTGGTGGCTGCTGGTTTCACGCTGGGCAATGTGACCGAGGAGGCCAGTGACACCGTGGAGGCGGGCAAGGTGATCAGCCAAACGCCGGTGGGCAAGGGCAAGGCCGACCAGGGTTCAGCGGTGAGCATCGTGGTGTCGAAGGGCGCCGAGCAGGTGAGCGTGCCCAGCATTGAGGGCCTGAGCCTAGAGGCTGCGCGCCAGAAGGTCGAGGGTGTCGGGCTGACGCTGTCACAGAGCGGCAGCGAGGCCAGCGACAACGTGGCGGCCAACTGCATCATCAGGCAGAGTCCGTCGGCGGGCACGAAGGTGGACAAGGGTTCGTCGGTAACGTACGTGATCAGCTCGGGTATCAGTTCGACGAATGTGCCCAGCGTGGTGGGCTTCAACGAAGCAGCTGCGCGCAGCACGTTGCAGAATGCTGGCTTCAGTGTCAACGTGACCACGGCGCACTCGAGCACGGTGGCCGATGGCAACGTGATCAGCCAGAGCCCGAATGCGGGTTCCAGTGCTAAGAAGGGCGCAACGGTGACCATCACGGTGTCCACGGGCCCCGAGAGCAGCGGTAGCAGCAGCTCCAGCCAGCAGACCACCAGCTAAAGCTAACGCTAACGGCTGCGGTTTCAGAAGACTGTTTCACGTGAAACAACCGTGTGAAACGAGGGAGCTTTCGTGCTTCGCGCAAGACCACACGAAGCAAAGGGGCCTTTGCGCTTTGCGAGAAACCTTCGCATTTCGCGTGAACATGTTTCACGTGAAACAGTCTATGGCGCAGCTATGTTTGGTTGGGCGGTGGTTGTTGGGCGTTCGAGCGTTCTGGATTTCAACATGTTTCACGTGAAACAGTTACGCGGCGGCCTTTTGCTTTGGCTCAGTCCTCCAAAGAGACGACGGAGTAGGTCAGATTCTTTTGCGTGCGCATGAGCGCAAGCCAGTCGGCGGGGCTAATGGGAGGAACCGAAGAGCGGGTAAAGCCGCTCGCGTCGCGGGTGATCAGATAGTCCGCGCGGGCCTTCTGGGCGCACAAAGCCACAAGGCAATCTTCAAAATCATCCCAGTTCTGACGGGCTGCCCGCTGATAATCATCGGGCGCCAACGTCACCGGCGTTATCACCTCCAGTAGCTCCACAATGGCCTGCTGGATCTGATCGGCCGGGAGGTACTTCCTCAGCACATAGAACGCATCGTTGAGTGCTTGCCCTGTTGTCCATAACTTCACATCGCGGAAGAACCCAGCGGCCATTATCAGCTCGGCATCATGGAAGAACGGCTCTTTGCGTCCTAGGTAATCTATGACTACGCAGGTATCAAGCAAGACGTTCATAATCCGCCTGTCTCCCAGCGCTGATGATATCTTTGTAGTTTGCGGCGCTGTCTGGCGCAGTGGTGTCTGCCGCTACGCTGCCATCTGTGGCCCAAGGGATATCGAACGTGGTTCTACTGACGAAAGCAGAGAAGTCATCGTTGTTCGCGCTGCAGTCGTCAGCCGCCTTGATCTCCGGCAGCTTCTTTTCGGCAAGCACGTAGTCGAACGCTCGGTTGACCAGCTCGGTCGTGCTGGAGCCCAACGACGCGAGCACGTTAGCAACGGCATCTCGCTTCGCTTTCGGCACGCGAGCGCTTATCAGAGAATCAGCCATGGCAACTCCTTTGTGTAATATGTATTACAACTGATCATAAGGCTTTTTTGCCGGGAATGCTAGTCGCAAATAGAAATGACCGAAGAATGTTTCACGTGAAACATGTTGAAAGTCGTATCGGGGCGGACGGAATGGCTATCTGTGGGAATGGGACCCTATGGAAAGGCTCTAGGGAAGGACCCCGTGGAAAGACCCCAGGAAAAGACTTTATGGAGAGACCCTGTTGAAATGGAGTTCGTGGAGCGCCAAAAGCTTGCAAAACGAAGTCTACGGAATGGCTACATGTTTTCTCTGCGCGGGGGCAGCGGAGGCGTCTTGCGTATCGTATACTCATATCAGGTTCCGCTCCGCCTGTTTTTGCGATGGACCGATGCAAACAACCAGGGAGTCCTAGATTGCAGGTGGAATGGGGATTCGCATCCGTTGATGCGAAAGCCAGGAAGCCAGCTGCGGGCACCCACCTAGTCAGGTGGGTTCATCCTGAAGGTTGGGGCGGAACTTTTCTTCTCGCTCGATTCGTCGACGATTTTGCCACCACCGTCGACCCGTCTTCCGCCCCTTCTGCGACCTTCGCACTTTTTGAGTTCTGCGCATTTTCCGCACCCTCTGCGCCCGTCGCGCCCTCCGGTCCTTCCGCACCTTCCGCGTCCTGCGCAAGAGGCACCCCGATGGGCGCCGCCCCCGCCTTCGCGGCAATAGCCGACCCCTCTTCGCTTTCCACTGCTTTGATCTGGCCTGATACGCTCGGGTCAGCAGTGGGCACCACCTCGGTGGCACCAATATCGGCGAACACGGTTGCCTCCGCAGCATTCGTGGACAGCCCGTGCTCTTCCAAGAACTCCTGCTCAATAGTGCCCAACATCTGCTCCACCGGGTGGGCATGCGCGTACGGCGCGATAGCGCGAATGGCGGCATCGGTAGCAGCCGAGATCTTCGACGCATCGCTCAGCGTGAACGAAAGCGACCCTTTGAACCCGTTCGCAGTGATCTCAGTGAACGACACACTGGGCCCGTGCTTGACCTTGTCCACGCGCGCCAGCGCCTTCTGCGCCGCGTCTTCCATGTGGTGCGCCACCGAGGTCAGTCGCTGCTCGCTGTCGGTCACTTCAATGGGGATGGACACGTTCTCGATGGGCGTGAGCTTCAGCAGCGCAGTGGTGTTCATGATGGAGTTGGGGATGATCACGCGCGTGCCGCCGGGGTTGTCGATGGTGGTGTGGCGCCAGGTGACGTCGCGCACCACGCCGCTGACGCCGCTTGCGCCCAGCTTGATGTTGTCGCCCGGCTCCACGATGCGCGACACGCTGACGGTCAGGCCGCCGATCAGGTTCGAGATGGTGTCCTGAAAGCCCAGCGACACCGCAATGCCGCCAACGCCCAGCGCCGTGACAATGGCGCTCACGTTCACGTTGAAGCACACCGAAAGCATGAAGCTGACGCCGATGATCCACACGCCCACGCGCACCACATTGATGAAGATGCTGCTGGTGGGCAGTAGCGAACCGCGTTTCAGAATGCGCCGCAGCAGCCCCACCGCCATGCGCGAAATCACCAGCGTGATCAGCAGAATGGCAACAACGCCCAGTGCCGTGGTCATCCAATCGGTGTGAATGAACTTGTCGAAGGCGTCGTAGAGATTCATGGCCTACCAGCTTTCCGGCTTCTGCGTGTCGAACGTGGGCGCGCGCCACTCCACGATGCGCCCGGCCGCGCGAGTGGCGGGCAGGTCGATCAGGCGCTGGTTGGCCGAGCCGCGCCACTGGAGCTCAAGGGAGCGCTGGCCTTCGATGAATGGGCCGTCCACCAGTACGTCGGTAGCAGCGAGCAGGTCGCGAATAGCGCGGGCGCGTGCACCAGCGCCGCTGCGGGCGTGGGTGCATGATTCTGCCGATGCAGCCGATTCGGCCTCGCGCAGAAGGTCTTCGTAGAGATAACCGGTGAAGGTCCACAGGTTGAACCCGGCCTCCTTCACGCGGCGCGCTACCTCGGCACTGGTTTCCACCTGGTCGAATGGGTCGCCGCCGGTGAGCGTGACGCCTTGCGTGAGCCCAGATGCCTTGATGTCGGCCATGAGGGCGTCGATGGTGGTGAGCGTGCCGCCGTCGGGCGCCCAGCTTTCTGGGTTGTGACACCCTGGGCAGCCATGCGTGCACCCCTGCACGAATATAGCGTAGCGCAGTCCCGGTCCGTCCACGATGGAATCGGGCGTGGCCCCGAACAGGCGAATGTGGGTGGGCGCGTCGCCGTTGTCAGGGCTGGTAGCTGCGGCATCGATGGGCGTGTCGACGGTTGCGGTTGCGCCGTTATCCGCAGCAGCAGTGGCGGCGGCATGGGCAGCCGTTTCGGTGGATGCAGCGGCATTCGATATGTGAGTGAATTCAGTCATGCCCCAATTATAGGATCCCCACACGGCCGTGCCCCGTGCGCTTCCAGAATTAACCCGACCGTTGCCATGGGTGAGCGCGTTGTCATATGGATCGTGGGAGTGAACATCTTTGGCAAGAAGGCAAGAGCATCTTCTTGGCAGCGCATTCTCGGGTAGCTTGATCGGTGCACCACAAAGTTTGACTGGTGCAACATCCTTGTGCAGCTTGACTAGGGCACACGTCCGATGGGGAAATTCGTTTTCTCGGTTGGAAATCGTTCGTTTTTTCGGTTCCTCAAGTTGCGCACGCCCGACCCGGCTTTTTGGCTGTTATCACCGGCATGGGAGAAGCGGCGTACCGGCGGCCTGACGGGGTATTCGTCATTCCGCTGCGCTGTTTGGGCGCGTAGTGGCAAAGCGGTCTTCGGTCCATAGTAAAGAAATGGGGCCAAAATTTTACTAAGGAACCGAAAAGCGGCCGCTTAGTAAAGTCTTTTTATCTATAGGCCTTCTTGCGCATCCATAGTAAAGAAATGGGACCATTTCTTTACTATAAGTTGATTAAAGAAGAAAAATGGCAGATACTTTTACTATATAAGAAGGAGTAGGCTAGAGTGCGCTCGTCTAACGGCAGGCTCGCCAAACAGCAACGTTCGCCCGAGAGCAGCATCTGTCTGACAGCAGCGCGAGCTCAACAGCAACGCTCGCCTGATAATGGCACCCGCTCGATGATGGCATCCGCCTGACAGCATATGAAGGAGAAAGCATGGACAAGGATCGCGCCGGTCATTATGTGCAGCAGATAGAGGGATATAAGGCCTTTGTGCCTACTCCGCTGCCCCCGACTGATCCGACGTTAGCATTCGACCTAGAGATGATCTCCCTGCTCTCCGAGGCCGATCGCGCATTAGGGCGCCTTGACGGAATCACCGAAACGCTTCCTAATCCTGACCTGTTCGTTTCCATGTATGTGAAAAAGGAAGCGCTGATCAGTTCGCAGATCGAGGGCACGCAAGCATCGCTTGTTGAAGTGTTGGAGGTGGAAGAGCGGCAGACTTCTGACGCTCGGGAAGTTACGAACTACGTGTCCGCCTTGAATCATGGGCTGAAGCGATTGCACGACGACGGGTTCCCGCTCAGCCTTCGGCTGCTCAGGGAGATCCATGCGAAGCTGCTGGCTTCGGGGCGAGGAAGCCATTTGGTCTCGGGTGAATTCCGGACGAGTCAAAACTGGATCGGCGGAGCAGGCAGCACGCTGCATAACGCCGTGTATATCCCGCCTGCGGTGGATGATATGCGCGCGGCCCTTGATGACCTTGAGCGCTATTTCTACGAGGACGATGGAATACCGCCGCTCATCAAGATCGCGCTCATACATGCTCAGTTTGAGACGATCCACCCGTTCCTTGATGGCAATGGCCGCATGGGTCGTCTGCTCATTACGCTTTGGCTTTGCCACAAGCGCATCTTGTCACAGCCTCTTCTATATCTCAGCTACTACTTCAAGCGGAATCGCAGCGAGTACTATGACCGCTTGATGGCGGTGCGTTTTGAAGGGCAGTGGGAAGAATGGGTCAAATTCTTTCTACGAGGCATCGTGGAGATATCGGACGAGGCCTCATCTTCGGCGAAGGAGATAGATACCTTGCGCGAGGGTATGACAGCCATGATCAACCAGCTTGAAGCACAGGTGGCATCCAGTTCTCGCCAGCTGCTCGATCAGTTGTTCATTACGCCCCGTATGACCAGAACCGAGATCGCCCACGCGCTCAAGGTGTCGCCGCCAACTGCCGGAGTGCTGGTGAATAGATTCCTTGACATGGGGATTGTGCTCGATGCCACGCCGCACCAAACGCGCAATAAGAAATTCGAGTTCAAACGCTACATGGATATTCTTGAAGTGGGCACGGAGTAGAGCTTCAGCGGAGTTAGTAAAGAAATGGGGCCAAAATCTTATTAAGGAACCGGAAAGCGGCCGCTTAGTAAAATCCTTTTTATCTATAGGCCTTCTTGCGCATCCATAGTAAAGAAATCGGCCCAATTCTTTACTATAGGAGGCAATGCGGGCGACCGTTTTCAGCCTTGACTCGCCCTCCGGCGCGAATTGCCAATTGTGGAAAAGGGGTAAATATTCATAGTTAATGCGACCTTTGGAGGCGTGGACGTTTTCTTGGACAAACCTAGGCCGCTAGACTTTGGAGAGGGTAAGGTAAATCGGACACCAAGTTAAGGGTGAAAGGTGTTCGATATGACCCGAAGAAGGAAGCGGTA
>NZ_CALPCC010000031.1 GCF_943192905.1 Adlercreutzia murintestinalis
TGCACGCGCGCGAAGATAGGTGCGCCATCTTCCTCGCTCGTGAAGTTCTCAACGTAGATGTCCTTGTTCTTCTTGGCTTGCGTGAACGAGAAGTCGTCATGCAAGCGACCTCCTGCGTTGGCCTCGGCACGGAACTCATTCGTTGCCTGCTGGCTGAACGAGGTCCATGCGAAAGTTGACGAAAGCGCCAACACTGCAGCCAGCGCTGCTGCACCTGCCACCTTCGCCTTCTTGCCCTTCTTGGGGCTTGATGCCCGAGCGGCACTCATGGCGCCAACGCCGCTCACGCCACCCGCAGCCCCCATGCCGCCAACAGCGCCCGCCGCTCCCGGCCTCATCTCGTAGGCACCCGGCGGCGCCTGGTTCTGATTCATGATTCCCATAAAGCTTCCCTTTCCCTTCGTCGTCGATGCGCGCACCTGCGCCCGTGCATCCACTGGCATCTATCGGGACACCGTCCCATCCCTTTTGTCACCGCACCGCGGCTCGCCCGCCGCGCACGCGTGTCGGCATTCCGCCGCAACCGCCGCCCCCGCGACGGCCGCTCATCCCCGGTGGCCCAAAACCTGCCGTCCCCTTTCCTTCATGTAATAGCAGCGAATGCTCGCGGCTCCTTTGGGCCCGGCGGCACGTGCGCGACCATCGCGTCGCACCACACCTGCCGCCTGTATCTGCACGGACGGAGTCAGCGCTGGAGCACCAGGCTCCTTCGCCTCTGACCTCTGAATCCGATGCATCACTTTCAAAAATCCCCACGCAATGAGCGCGAAGGCCACCAAAAGCGGCCAGTTCGCCCGGATGAATCCGAGCACCACGCCCAGCGCATGGCTGTGGAAGACCACGCGCCCCACCACGTTTTGCGCCTCGACCGGCGTCTGATCGGGCGCGCTGTTGTCCACGCCCTGCGTGATGAAGGCGCGATGCCCCGCGACCTCGGTGCTGTCCACCACCTCGATGATGCGATGGGTGACCGTGGTGGTGGAGCTGGACATGTACGTGATGTCGTCGCCCACCGAAAGCTCGGCCTCCTCCACTGGCGCGGTCACGATGAGCGAGCCCTGCGGGATCACCGAGTTCATGGACCCGGTGGCCACCAGCGCCGCCGACCATCCCGCGATCATGAGCGGGCCGCCCACCGCCGAGGTCGTCTTCGCATCGGCGAAAGCGGGCTCAGGGGTGGCCAGGGTGAGCGCCGGGGCCGCCAGCGCCAGGATCGACGTGGCGAAAGCCAGCGCGCATGCGCACACACACATGCACACCCGCGTGCCTATCCGCGTGCCCGTCTGCCGGGCCAGCCGCCTAAGGCCTCCGGCCCTGCACCTGCGCGTATGCCGCATCAGACACTTCATGGCTGTTAGCCTGCGCTCGGGCCGGAACCGCTCGCGCTGCCGCCCGCATCTACCGCCACCGCAGCGTCTTCATCGCGACGCCGCCGACGAGCCAGCAGCACTGCCACGCCCGCTGCCGCGAACGCCACCGACAGCAACCCCAGCACGCCGGGTGCCGCCAAATCGCCCGTCTTCGCCAACGTGGTGGCCCGCAAGGCCATCCGCTGGATGGGGCTCAGCGCATCCGACACCGTATACGCCACGAACTTCACATGCAGTTCAGTATCGGCCTGCACGTTCGTCAACGTGAAGCTGCGCATGGAGGCACCGCCGGTACTGAGCACGCGGCCCGTGCTGTCGGTGATGGAGCCCACCTTGTAGCCGATGTCGCGCGTGAAGCTGAACGTGTAAGAGTCGCCCTTGGGCACGCTGACCGCATAACTGGGCGTCACCGTGCCGTGGGTCTTGCCGTCGGCGCCTGCATCCACATATGCGCGCACGGTGAAGGGGCCAGGATTCTGCGAGGTGCCACCGTTCTGGCCGCCCGAGCTTGATCCGCTGCTGCCCGCGCTGGACCCAGAGCTGGACCCCGCGCTGGAACTGCTACTGGAACTGGGCGGCCCGATGATCGTGCCATCCGGCGCGAACGAGAACGTGTAGTCGGCATCGTCGTCGCCTACCGGAATCTGCCAGGTGGTGTCGCCATCCAGGATGTCCTTGCCGCCCACGCTGCCTTCGCCCGTGGTGCCGCCCTCGGCGGCGCGCGTCAGCTTATGCGTACCGCTGGCATCCACCGCCTCGGGCACCGATCCGCGCGTGGTGGTGGTGATCGAAGACAGATACCACCCATCCTGCCGGATGATAACCACCGTGATGGCCTTATCCACCGGCACCACCAGCGGCGGCTTGCCCACCGTGTTGGGCGACACCGTGCCGCCCTCGCCGGTCACATTGATGCGGATGTTGCGCGTCGGCGTAGGTTCGCGCACCTCATCGCCCTCGCGGAAATCGCGGAACACCGCGCGCACGAACGTATCCTCGTCCATGCCGCTCACGGCAAGCGCATAGTAGCCGGTCACCGTGCTGCCCTCAGGCTGGTGAGGCCACGGCGTCCAAACCGCGTCCGCGGTGATATCGGTCCAGGTCAGGTCGCTTGCGCCCTTCTTCCAGATCTTCGAGAGCACGCTCTTCGCGCTCGCCGGGATGATGGAGATGTCGTCGTAGGAGCCGCCCTTCTGCACGATCACCGAAGGCGGCGTGACCGCAGGCGGCGTGGTGAAGGAAGATCCCGCTTCCACTTCGCCGGTGGTCTCCAGCGTCACGTACTCGTCTTTCGGCACCACGCCCGGCTGGTCCTCAGCCTTCTTGAACGTGACCTCGATCTTGTGATCGCGGTGCACATCGGGCAGCTGGAAGGTGAGCCCTGAAGCGCTGCGCAAGAGCAATCCGCTCAGATCGACCGCGCCCTCGCGCACGGTGTAGATGGAGTAGCCCGCCTCAGGATGCAGGGCGAACGTGACCGCGCCGCCTTCGCTCACCGAGCGCGATGCTTGCGTGGCCGCCCCCTGCTCGAAGGGCACGTCAATGGAGCCGTGGCCGCCCACCACCTCAAGCGCCACGTCGAAGCGCAGATCGGGCACCGCAGGCTCGCTTGAGAAGCGCACGGTCACGGTAGCATCTGCGGCGATGTTGCCGACCCATGCGGTGTTGTTCGCAATGTTGAGCGAGATGGGAGCGCTTGCACCCTCTAAGGTGAGGATGGCGCTCTCAACGCTCGTGCTTGGCAGCTCGGGCGTGAAGGAGAGCTCCACCATATCGGTAGCATTCACGCGGAAAACGCGCCCGATGGCGTTCTCGCCGTTGACCGCAACGCTGCCCGTGCCCGCTTCGACCACCACGCGCAGCGCGTGCTCGTCGGAGGTGTCACCTGGGTCCGTCGTTTGGAACACAGCCGTGATGGTCACCGAAGAGACGCTTGCCGGAATGGCCTCCAGGTCAAGGTCAAGATACCCGGCGACCAGAGTGGTCTCAGGTACCGCGATGGGAGCGTCGTCTGCCATGACCGTCACGCTTGCCAGGCGGCTCGTACCCGCAGGCGTGAAGATGTAGCGCTTCGTCTTGTCCGCACGCGGCCAGGTGTAGGTGCCTTCGTAGTTGATGAAGCCGGGGCCTTCTGCCTGGGCGGTCACGCTGATGCGGGTAGCACTTGGATTGTTGGGATCATCGGGACCCTCGGTGGCAGCCCGCCATGAGGCCACGGCGAACGCACCGAGCGTTGCGGTCTCAAAGCGCACGTAGAGGTGGCCTTCAGCATCCTCTTCGACCACCGCGGCGAAGGGCTCATGCGCACCCGCCTCGCCGAAGCTGAACACGGTGACGCGACTGCCCGCAGCAAGGGCCGAGGATGCGCCCGCGCCATCACCTTCGCCATCGCCCGCGCCATTGCCCGCCTTCCCCAACGGTATGACCACCGACAGGTTCCCCTTGTACGGCGCCGCATCATCGGCAGGCGCAATGTTGGCGTAGGCCCCCAGCGTCCATGCCGCATGCATGTCGTACGAGCCTTGCTGGGGCTGCGTTTGGGCATGATCGGCCGCGATGCGCGAGAGCGCCTCGTAGGTGGCACTTCCAGCGTGCGCCTCGGTAGCGCTCAGTTGCTGAACGTACTTGTGAATAAGACCTGCCGCGGAGGGTTCGGTGAAGGTGACCGGCGTGGTGCCTTCGGTCTCGTCGTGGTTCTGATAGATGGTCTTGGCGCCATAGTCGCTCGTAGTGCCCGTTGCCAGCACCTGGAAGGTGACTGTGCAGCTCACGCGCGCATTCGAGCGATCCACCGCCTCGAACACGCAGGTATACTCGCACGGCGCGGCAATGTTGAGCGCACCTGACGTCTCGCCCACGGCAAGCGGCAACGTGTAGCGGCCGCCCTCGCCTCCTTGCGCGGGGAAGGTGCCGACTGGGTTGCCATCGGCATCGGTCACGCTCCAAGTGACAGAAGCCACGCCCGATCCCCCGCTCACCGTGGCATAGAGCGCGCCTCCCGTGTGCGCGAGCGCCTCATCTTCGCCTTCTGCGATGAAGTTTTCCGTGTGCTCGATGATGGCGAAGTCGTCGATGACGTCGATGTAGACGCCTGTGCTCGCATTGCCATCCTGCCCATCTGCAACCGATGTACGCACCGTCTGCCCAACCGATGCCTCAGGGGCAGCTTGAGCGGCCTCAGGTGCACCTGCTGCAAGCGCGAACGCGCCCGCAGGCACCAGCCCTACTGCTAGCGCGCATGCTAGAGCGGTGCGTGCGATTCTCTTGATCAAGCTTTCCATGATGAACCCTCGCGATTCCCAGTCTTCCCAAATCCCTTGTCTTGCCTCTGCGCGCCTGGTAGACGCTCTCTTCGCTTCGTGCCATCGTGCGCACGTGTTCGCGTTTTCGCCTCTTCTCGTCACCCGAGCACGTTGATCCTCATGGCGGCGGCCACCTGCCCTATCTCGTCTTCGGTTTCCGGATCCAGCGCGAAGAAGGTGGCGGTGCACTCATAGCTTCCCGGGTCCAGGTCCGCGTCGAGCACATCGGACTGGATGTGATGGTTCGGCTCGATCACATCGGTCTCATAGATCTTCTCCCCCGTGTCATCGCGCGCGATCTCCACCCGCATCAGGTAGTTGTTGTTCGGCACGTTCTCGATGCGCAGCTCCCCTTCGCTGGTACCCGTTGCAAGTTCCACGGTGCTCGCAATGGAGATGTTGAACATGCCCTCTTCGACCACCCGGTCGAGCTCCGCCTGCACCTCGGCGGCCGTCTTGCCCTCAAGCTGGCCGAGGTCTCCCGAACGGCTGCTCTTGGCCGGATTGAGCAGCATGAACGCCAACATCACCGCTGCCACAATGGCGAGGATGGCGATGACGAGCGCGATCCAAAAGGCAGCGCGGCGCTTCTTACGCTTGGGCTCTTCCGGCGACACCGAGGTGCGGGGCGGCACATAGACAGGCGCGCCCGCATAGGCTCCTGCTTGCGCTCCTGGCATACCTGCCGCCCCTGCCACGCCACCTGGCACAACACCCGATGTGACTTGAGGCGTGCCACCTACTGCATAAGCTCTCTGCTGCGCATGAGGGGTATGCGCCGCAGCGTAGGCGTACGAGCCTGAGGCCTGTGTGCCGATGGGGCGGGAATACCCTTGCACCCCCGGCTGTTCTTGCGCCGCATAGCCTGTCACCGCAGAGCCATCCGGCGCGCGCATGCCCGACACCGCCGCCTGTCCCATCGACGGAGCAGGGCCTGCCGCCACAGGCGAGTAAGGCCGCGTTTGCGGCAGCTCAGTCGAAGACGCCCCGTATCCAGCACCCTGCAGGGGAGCTTCTGACTGAACGTATTGATCGCGTTTATTGCGGCCTTGCCTCGTCATGGACTACACGCTCCTTTACGCTTCGCGCCTTATGCCTTGGGGCGTGCCGTGGAGATGGTGTACTTCAGCTTGAAGGCATCCGCTGCGGCCTTGGAGGCGCCATCGCCCTGGCTGAGGATGTTGGCGGCATCAGCGTCTTGCACGATGGAACTTTGGCTGCCCACCTGGTCGAAGTTCAGCACGAACTTGGTGCCGGTAGGCGTTTGGGAGCCGTCCCCTTCGGTGGTGTAGCCAGACTTGCCCACCTTCCACGCGGTCGCCTGCGTGGGCACCTTCGGGTTGTCAACGTCCAGCACGTAGCTGTCAGCGCCACCTGTTGCATTCGGCGCGCTCAGCGTCACCATCAAGTTGCCCAGCGCAGCAGTCGCTGCCTCAACGCCATCACCGACCAGAGACGCATCGGTCACCAGTTCCCAATTCACACCATTGGCGTTGACGTCATCGTTGTAGCCGACCTCTACCTTGTTGATGTAGACGGCAGTGTTGGTGGAGTAGTTCCACACGCCATAGACCCCGTCAGAGGGGCAGATTAGGTTGCCACCTGCAGTCTCTGCCACCAAGCGCAGCTCGATGGGCACCGCCACGTTGATGTTGGAGCGGTTCACGTCGATGTAAACCGGCGTGTTGGTAGCGCCATCAGCGCCATCCTCGATCTCTTCGGGGATGATGTTGCCGTCGGTGTCCTCGTTCCACTCCACCACAGCCTCATAGTCGCCGTCTGCGTTGGCCTGCGGTGCGGCGAACGCGGGCATGGCGCAACCCACCGTAAGTGCTGCTGAAAGCGCGATAGCCCCAAACAGCTTGCTTGTCTTCTTCATGGCTTTTCCTCCTTATTCTTCAAGCCATTTCTGCCCTTGCTTATGTCAAGCGCATTCCCGATGCGCGTTTGACCTCAGTTCAACCGGATGCACGCGCGACCTCAGATCGCGTTCTTGCGCGCATTTGTGTCAGTTCACAACCACCATGGATACGAGCGCTTGGGCCTGCCCCACCTCATCGAAGGTGGTGGTATCAAGCGCGTGGAAGGTTGCCGTGGCCTCATAGGTCCCAGGATCTAAGTCCTTGGCCAGCGCGATCTTCTCGATGTATTGGTTGGGCGCGAGCACGCCCGATTCGTAGAGCACGTCGCCCGTGGCATCCTCAGTGATGGTCACCTGCATGTTGTAGTGGTTGCCCGGCACGTTCTCGATGTAAGCCGTGCCTTCGCTCGTGCCGTCCTCGAACTCGATGGTGGAAGCGATGGCGATGTTGAACATGCCCTCTTCGACCACGCGGTCAAGCTCGGCTTGTATCTCTTCGTCGGTCTTGTAGGGGGCCTGTCCTGTCTGAGCGTTAGGATCGAACAGCGAGGATCCGTTGCAGGCGAACAGCCACAGTAACAACCACACCGCGATCGCCACTACCAAGATAGCCACCACGATGATCACGTTGCGCCGCGCATTCGAGGGGTGCGCTTGCCCCGCAGTGCCCGCGCCCGCCGCACTTGCCGCGCCTGCGCCTGGCATGCCGCTCGCACTGCTCGTGCCGGAAGCGCCCGGCATGCGCACGCTGCCCGGCTCACCGCTCGCAGCTCTGCGCGAGGCATTCACGGTGGGCATCTGCTCGGGGCGCGACGAGTCGCTGTTGAAAGGATGGTTGTCGTTTTGTCTTGGCATTGGGTGCACTTTCTCTAGGGTCTTGCATTTCTCGGTTGGGTTTTAAAGGCGGGCTCGCCTGCCTTAGGGCAAGACGAGCGCCACCTTATAGACCAGGTCAGCTACGTGGAGTTGCGATCCCGCCGCTCCGCTCAGGTCGATGTCGTTGGGCTGCAACGTGCCCATGTCAAGCCGGTAGATCAGCCGCAAGTCCTCGTTGCCGCTGCCAGCTGCCTCCATCATCCAGTTGCGCGCGTGGTTGGGACCTGTCGCATCCACATCCGGACTGCTGTACGCGGTGTCATCTATCAGCGTGAGACTGCGATCTGCATCTGCAATGCCGAAGGTGCCCACCTGCATGGTGGCCACATTGCCGCGCGCTGGTCGCACGTTGAACTGCGCCCGCGCAAGGTTTCCTTCCTCGCGGAACAGCTGCAAGGCGTCGGCCTTCAAAGCGTCGTAGTCGCTGGAAGCGTTCGGCGTGACCGATACCACTTTGAGCGCGCCATCGGAGCGATTGCGCAGCGTAGCTGTGCCATCGGTAGTCTCGAAGGGCTCGCGCGTAGTGCCGCCCTTGAGCTGCACGCCCATGTGCACGCCTTCGCTGCCGACCACTACATCAACCGACAGGTTGGGAATCCATACCGCCTCGATGGTGGCACTCGCATGGCGATTGATGGGCACATCGGGATATGCCGGCACGCCAGCATCGATCACCAGGTTCGCGCGCTCCAGCACATCGCCAGGCTTCACGTCGCGCGTCGCAGGGCCGCTGAGCGTCTCATAGATCACACGCCATCCCTTGAAGATGTAGCCCGTGCGCTTAGGCCCTTTCTCTATGGTCACCGACTGGTCGTAAACAGCCACCTGCGGGTTATCCGGCTGCGGGTCTTCCCAATGGCCTTCGTCAAGGTCGTACACCACGTCGTACTCATATGCGCGCCAGTGCGCCACGAACTGACGATTGCCCCACGACCCATGCGGAATGACCACGTCGATCTGCGGCGTGTCGCCCTCCAGAACGCGCAGGCCGCCATTGCTTGGCTCTTCTTCGGTCCATCCCGTGAAGTCGTAGCCGATGCGCGACGGAATGGGCAGCGTGATGTCCTCAGACTCAGCACTGTACGCCAGCGGATTGTCCGCACCCTCGGGCAGCGTGCCCGTGCCCAGATCATCCGAGAGCACATAGCTTATCTGGTACGGGTCATCGGTCCATACAGCGTCGTACAGAATGGACCCGTACGCGGTCGTGCTCGGCGTGAATGTAGTGTCCAGTCGCTGCGGCGAACCCGGGTAGACATTCTGACCCTGACCGCTTCCCTGACTGAACGCCCAGTGACTGAAGCTGTAGCCATTGCGCTGCGGAAGGGGCAGCTCGAACGGCGCATCCTCAACCGTGTAACCGCGCGACATGGTGGTGCCGGAAAGCTGCCAGCCGGTCGGCGCCGAGCCGTTCCACACGCCCGGGCTGCTGTTGAGCCGCAACGTGTAGCGGTGCGGCTGCACGTTGATCGTGTACGTCTTGTTGCCCATGCTGTCGATGGGTATCCACTGGGCGTACTCTTGGTCGTCGGTCACGTTTGTACCGGTCCACCCTAGGAAGTCATAGTAGGGCTGCATCTGCGGCGCATCCACACCGAAAGGCGGATCAGCGTCTATGACATCGTAGATATCGAAGGTGGTGGGCAGCTCAGCGATCGAGATCACATGCTTGCAGGGGTTCTGGGCGTCATGGTTGAGAGCACCACACTCCGAGCAACGATAGCTGACGGTATATGTGTCTGCCTTGAACACGACCGCATAATTCAATTGCGCAGGCCATCCGCCCGTCGGACGCGTAGGTGCCCACTTGCCCGACGTAGAGACCAAGGTACGATTGCCGTTAGCGTCCTCGGAATACCAACCAACCAGCTTGAATCCCTGACGCGCCACCGATTCTATTGATGCAATGGTGCCAGTGTCGGGCTTGAGGTTCCATGTGCGCTCGGTCACCAGGCTTCCATCGTCTGCGGCAAGGTAACCTCCCTCACCGAATTCGTTCTCGTCGTCGTACACCTTGATGGTGACGGCAGAAAGCGGCTTCTCGATCCAGTGGGCGTAGTACGTTGTGGTGCCTTCGGCGAAGGTGGCCGGCAACTGCGTGATCGAAGAGCCTCCCTCTTTCGCCGTATACCACCCAGCGAAGTTGTAGTCATCACGCGTGGGCGTCTTTGTGGGAAGCGTTCTATTCGATATCGCCTCGCCCGGATACCCAGACAGCCGGTCCGGGGCTCCCGTACCTCCATTCGCATCAAAGGCAATGTAGGCTTCTAACCTCTCCCACTGCGCATAGATGGTGCTTTGAATGGTGGTAGCCGATTTATAAGGATCGATCCATGACGCACGGTAGCCCTCAATATCGCAAACTTTAGTTCCTCCGGTAGGCGCAGTGTAATAGCCCGTGAGCCGGTACCCGGTCCGCGTGTGGATCCTATCGAAACTATACAGGCCATCTTTGGTAAAGCCCATGGCTTTAATGGCATTTGCAAGCGTAATCGGTTGTCCCGAAGCATTCACGCCACCATCTGCACCGTTACCATCGATTTGGATGGTGCGCATCCAAAGAACATAGAGAGTGCTGGGCGGAGCATAGTCGGAAGTTATGTCTTCATTGAAGAGTCGGTTCCCGTATCTATCGTAGTATTCAATATAGCCAGAAGTAAGAACATCCTTCGTATTGCAGACAGACCAGTAGGACCACGTTGCACCCGTCGGCTTATCCTGGGGTCCTTTACCTTTCTCAACGTATTCCGGTAATGATTCCGGTAACTTTTCTCCGTACGTCACATCAATGTAGTACGCAGTTCCTCCGTTTGCGGTACTACCTTCGTTCATATCAAGCTTAATAGAGCGAGTCCATTTGGCCTTAAGGGTCACGCTGGTAAGCTCTTTCGTCCCACGGTAGGCATCAAACAACATAGTAAAATTCACGCCAGACACATACTGCAAATGCCCATAATGGGAAGTCGACCGGCGCTCGTAATCATACACAAGAATATCTTCAAGATAGAATCCTGCAAAATCCCATCCGAGCTTATACGGCATGTAGTAGCACCAGCGATTACCGTTCACATCGCCTGAATCACAATCAGGAGCTTCGGCGGAACCATATCCCACCATGAAAGAACCATAGTAGTAGCCAGGGGGAGCGGACCCCGTGTTGAAGTCCCATTTAATTTCAATGGTCCGTCGTTCCCATTTTGCTTCCCACGTCTGCATGAAATCTTGCCATCCGTAATGCTCAAGCCAGGTATACACACCAGAGGCATCAAGATAACCAGAACTATCGATCATCGGCTCAGACGCGCTGTTGTGATCCTTTGGATAGAACCCCTTAAATATGTATCTTTCCGAAGAATCCGATGGTACATTCACGGCTTTGGTACTCCCAGCCCACGCATTGTTGAGCCACCAGCGGTACGAAAAACCAAGATTTTCGAGTGAGTAATCAGACATCGTCGGAGCTAAAGCAGAACAGAAGCCATAGTCGGTGTAATAATCAAGAGACGTATGTCCTCCGGTGATGGTTTGCTGAGCCTCATCAGGCGCATTCGTGGACAATCTTACGGTATGCTTCCAAACGGCACGGAACGTGCAATTACCGTACGAGTACTCACCTGCCACATTGGGCTGCATCCACATTCGCTTCGTAAAGCGCTTCTTGTTTGCGGACGTATACCATCCCTTCCCCGCAGAATCCCGATATACTTGATATTTTACGGTAGTGTCATACTCCACCATTTTCCATCCCGCAAATACAGCGCCGGACTTGGTGGGGGTATAACTATCAGAGGAATCGTCTATATCATAGAAAGGAACGTCTTCCGAGTCTTGGGTATAGAGTATCTCTTCAGGCTCTGACCCGCTCCTAAACCAGCCACCATTGGGATCGAGCGTGATGGTATATGTCTGGTTCCATTGTGCATACCAAGTCGTGGCACCCGATAAGCTGGTAATCGTGGCCTTCAGATTTCCACTTGAGGTTAGTTTTTCTGTGCCGCCGGTACTACTGGAATAAAACCCTTTCAGCTTGTAGCTAGCTGAACTTGGGAGGCTGCTCGCACTGAGCCACAGAGATCCAGCCGATGTATTCAGTTTATTCGTCGAGTCGGATGCAGTTGTGGTGATGGTATGTCCAGACGTGCTGTACTTGGAGAAAAAATCTCCGTTATCGGTGCTGCCATTTTTGGGCCAGTCATAATAATACAAATACATCTTCGATGTGTTTGACATACCCGTAGCATCCGATGGGGCACTACGATCGATCGTCAGCGTCGTGCGCCATACTGCACGAATGGTCGCATTTCCATACCATCCCGTACCGGTTATGCTTTTGAAGCTCGTAGAGAGCGGATTACCCGCAACATATTTACTATACCCCGAATAGCTGGTGCTTATCTTGCTGCTGCAATTGGTCGCCAGATTATCCGTTAACTGCCACCCACAGAATGTCCAACCGCCGCTACGAGTCACTGTAGGAAGTGTTCGCGTACTTGAATCCTCGACGGTGAATTTACGGTAGACCGTCTTTGAGCTAGTGGTCGCCGAAGTGGTACAGGCAGAATTGCTGTACCACCCGCTCAAACTTGACGATGAGAAGGTGCCGTTCTCCGCAGATACCGTGATGGTATACTGCACCGCAGTCCAGCGAGCTTCCCATGTTGTGTGACCTTGTATGTCCCCCGTTTGGACAAAATACCCACCCGAAGTGACCCGCAAGCTCGCCGTTGTTTTGTCTTTTTCGTAGAAGCCGTTCAACGAGTATGCCGTAGCTGATGGAGTTGAGGTGATCCACTGAGTGGCCGTGGTTTGAGCGAGTCTGGGTAAAGAAGCTGCGCCCCATTCGCCAGAGATACCATTTTTGGAAAAAAACTTCGTACCGTTGCTGAAATCATAGTAGTAAAGGTATTGGTTCGAATTATTCGTGCCGGAAGGACTTAGGGCAGGCTTGCTACATTGCACCGTGATGTGGGCGCTCCAAGGAACAGTGACAGTAAGGTTCCCCCACCAACCTGTCCCTGAAAAGCCACTATGGAGCGCAGGAACCCCAGAAACAAAACCCTTCACCCCGCTTCCCTTTCCAGAAACAAGATCTCCTGAGTACACAACGCCAGTCGAAGTCCAATTATCACGTTCAACAGTAGGCCAACTGATCCCGTTGGTCAGAATGGTGAATTTGCGATAGATCACTCCGCTATTTGCAGTAGCAGCTGTGCTGCATGCAGCATTGCTATACCAGCCGACTAGCGACGAGGTGAACTTGCCTCCTTTACTATCAAAGGTTATGACATATTCGATGGCTTTCCAGGTTGCGTAATAGATTACATCGGCGGATATGCTATTCGTCATATTGCCGCTGGTAGTGCCAGACGCAGCATTGGGATTCGTGCTCCAGCCCGCAAAGGTATAGGCCGCGCGCGATGGGGCGGTATAGACAGGCACCGGCTTGCCCGTCACGAATTCCTGAGTCTTTGTGCTAGTCCCGTCAGACCATGAGCCGCCGTTAGCATTCCATGTGACAATCGGGTTCTTCTGCCAAACAGCGTAAAGGGAAACTGTCTGCTCTTTTACCTTTGTTAAGTTTTTTACTTTTTGCTGGTTGGTGTAGTTAACGGAACCAGTTGATGATGTAGACCAACCCAAAAACGTGTATCCAGGCCGCACGAACGCATTAGCGCTTAAATTCGCTTCTATATCGTAAGTCATGGACTGGTTATTCATTGAGCCAGACGTTGCTCCATTACCATTGAAACTAACTTGATATGGGTTCGGTTTCCAATTAGCATAAAGTGTGCCGCTAACACCAGTGGTATTGCCTGAGGATTTTGTTCCTCCTATCTTGGATTTTGTCCACTTTATGAAATAGTAGCCGTCTCTGAACGCCTGAACCGAATAACAGTACGCGCTTTTCCCGTTGATCTCTCCCCATCTTTGCGCCTTTTTAAAGGATTGACCATCCGTATTTGTACGTGTTGTATGAAAGTAGCCGTGCCCATCTGCCCCGCCATGATCTGCATGACCAAAGTGTGAGATACTATGCGTGCCGGTTGTTGTACGAACTTCACCTATTGCAAGCTTGAAAGACCACGAGTCAGGAGTGGTCTCGGTGTTATCGGCGGGCACAAAGAAGTACCTAAAATACCCTTTGTTTGGATTGAGAGTGACTTTCGCTGCACTCGCCCGAGCATCCGCAAATAAACTTATCCCTTCATCAACTAGCGATGCTATCTCGTCCTCGTCTGACGGAACTCCCCCTGGCAGGAATACGCTCGGGAGATCAGTCAATATCTGACGCAGTGACGAGCCTGCCGGTGTTTCAAAAACAGGCTCGTCGGATATCGTTACCTCGTCAGATGCATCGGGCTGCGCGGTTTCTTCCGCGTCAGTTTCCGTTTCTTGCCCGTCCTCAAGATCAGTATCCTCTTCGACCGGTTCAGTTATGCCATCAGCGCCAGCAGATGCCTCTTCCTCGGTTGGCTCCACAGCCTCCATCACATCAGCGGGTGCTGCAGTGTTAAACATTGCATCTGCCTGATTGTCAACTCCTTGTTTCTGCTGGTCGTCAACCGTAGGCTCAGTCTCCGGCATGCCTTCGGCCTCAGACCCCGCTTCACTAGCAGCCCCGTTATCCGCCTCAGCAGCAGCTTCGTCGCCCGGCTTCGTCAATAACACCGTTTCGTTGAACATGATGTCAGCGGTGGGCACCTTGGGGTCCTTATCCTCGTTTGCAGCAACCTCGACCTGATCTATTGTTTCTACCGTTACATCCTGGCTGACCATAGTGGGTCGCTTGGGTTCGGTCGGCTCTGATTCAACCGGGTCTTCCTTGACTTCCGTCTCTAGCGGAACATCCTGCGACACCATATCGGGACGCGGCGGTGTTTGATCATCTTCCGCGTCATCTTCGCCGCCTTCTTCGGTGCTCGCGCCATCGCCATCGCCGTCGCCACTTTCGGTACCTTCGCCATCCTCAACGGCGGCATGCACCACCTTGACCGTGCACGTGGCAGATGCCAGCGTGCGGTCCTGGAAGACCACCGATGCGGTCACCGTGGACGACCCGGGCATCTTCGCGGTAACGGTGCCGCTCGCATCAGCGGTCACCGCCTTGCCCTTGTAGGACACCTGCAGCTGGGCCTGATCGGACGCGTAGGCGTAGCCGCCCTCGGCGAACAGGTCGGCCGACTGGCCTTCCTCAAGGTTGAACACGTCGCGCGCGACCTTCACACCGTAGGGCAACAGGTGGTTGCCCGCGGTGGGCAGGCCGGTCGTCCATGCGTAGTCCTCGTCGGCGTTGAACGGCACATAGATGCTCACACCGTTCGTGTCAGCAATGGCCGTCGTGCTCACGGTTGCCACATTGCCCAGCGCCACCAGGGCGCTCAGGTTCTGGCAGCTCGCGAACGCCTCCGCCTGAACGGTGCGCATGCTGCGCGGCAAGAACATGGTCTCAACGGCGCTGCCCGCGAATGCCTGCTGGCCGATCTCCTGCACGCCTTCGTTGAGCGAGACCTGGCGCAGGGCGGTGGCGTCTTTGAACGCACCCTCGGGGAGCGTGGCCACACTGCCCGGCACAGCTACGTCGGCAAGGGCGCTGCAGCCCGCGAAAGCGTGCGCGCCAATGGTGGTAACGCTGTTCGGAATGGTGATGCTGGTCAGTTCGCTCTGGTCTTGGAACGCGCCCTCGGCAATGGTGGACACGCTGTACGCCACGCTGTCTATCTCTGACTGCGCAGGGATCTCGACCGTGGTGGCTGGCGCGTCTCCTTGCCAGCGCACCGACAGCGTGAAGTCGTCGAGCAGCGTGTAAGACAGCCCGCTGTTGCCCCAGGCCGGGCCGCTGATGGCGCCGGGTTGCGCGGGGTGGGAAAAGTGCGTGAAACCCGCCGCTTCCCACGTGCCGCGCTCGTTGTCCTGGGAGACCACGGTGGCGTTTTCCACCACCTGCGGCATGAACGCGGGGACGGGAGCCGTGGGAGTGTCGCTCTGGGCGGCGTCGCCTTCGGTGCCGTCAGCGCCTTCGCCGCGTTCATCCGCCGCACCTTCGCCCTGAGCGTTCGCGCGAGCGTTCGGGTCGAACACCGGGTTCACTTCGATGCCTTCCACCGTGCCCTGAGCCACGATGGTGCGCAGGGCTTCGTTGCCCCAGAAGGCGCCCTCGGCAATGATGGTGCATTCGGCGGCGATCTTCGCGCTGGCGCCTATGCCAGCAGGAGCCGCCACGAGCACCAGGGCATCGTGTTCGCCATGGGTATAAAGGATACCGTCTCGGCTGGTGAAGGACGTGCCTTCAAGGGCGAGATCGCCGGTGCTCCCCGACTCGACGTGAATGGCCGTAAGCTTTGAACATCGGGAAAATGTGCAAACAGGGACGTTGGCCAGACTGTCGGGGAGCACGGCATTGCCCTCCAGACCCTCCGGGACGAGGAGGAGGTCAGTGGGATCTCCGGCATCGTTGGTGCCGAAGAGCATACCGTTGTACGAGGTGAATGCGCTGTTGCCCGCCTCAACGCTGATGGCGGAGGCGTTGGGAAACAGCTGGAAGAAGCCTGGGTCGATGGTGGTAACCGAGGCCGGAATGGAGATGCTCGTAATGCCGGGCGCCTTTTGGGCGTCGGTGTAGAGCTCGGTTGTGTAGGGGTTTACGGACGCATTCGCGTCAGATTTGCCATTTGTAGCTGAATCGTTACCCGCGGGAGCGCTGGTGGAGGTTTCGCCATCAGCGGCGGTCTGGGTCGAATCTGCGCCTGAGGAATCACTTTGAGACGCGGGGGGGGGGGGGGGGGGGGGGGGGGGGGGGGGGGGGGGGGGGGGGGGGGGGGGGGGGGG
>NZ_CALPCC010000032.1 GCF_943192905.1 Adlercreutzia murintestinalis
GGTGAAGCCACCGGCCTTCTGCTCGACAACGTAGACCTCAAAGCTCCCACGGGGGACACTTGGTACTACGGCATCCATGCAACTGGTGAGTTCGTCTCCAATGGCGAGTGGAAGCAAGACGGCAGCTCCTACTACATGGACCAGGCTGCTACCAAAGCCATCACTTCCGACGCCTTCGCGCTGCTTGATCGTGCTTCACAAGCATTAGATGATGCTACGTTTGTTTGGCGTGCGAAAGTCGCGGCAGCTCCTACAGCAAATGAGGCTGATGCGCTGGGAAATGTGTCGCAGTCTCTGGTCACGATAGGCGATGCGTCGTACTACAAGCTGGCCCAAGTAGGAAGCGATGTGCTTCTTCTGAACCAGTATGGTGGCGGAATAAGAACCTTTGGTCCAACCAACATCTGGCGCGATAGCGACATGCGATCCTATCTCAACGGTGAGTACTTCGAGAGTCTTCCCACAGAGATTCGCTCTCGTGTTGTGCAGACCGAAATAACAACCGCATCTACGTTTAATCGTCAGGGAGATTTCATCACTACTTCTGATCATGTGTTCTTGTTGAGCGAAGCTGATATTTTTGGGGCAGCGGGAGAGTACAGTTCACCGCAGGAATTCACGGTAGACGGAGATATTGTTCCTACCTCTATCCATTCCATATCGAATTATCAGTGGCTCCGCTCTCCGCGTTATAGCAGTTCTCATGTAGCGAGTGTGAATAATGCATCCCATGTTAATTCTGGCGCTTCATCGACTACGGGCGATTATCGTCCTGCGATGTGGGTGAACGTAGGCTAGGGATCTTAGTTAACTAACCAACCAAGCACCTTGACAACCGAAGAGAAGACAGAGCGAAGAGCGCCAAGCGCTTATGCAACATCTGCCCCGATCAGCGCCACCATATACACAGGGCAATACACGATCTCGCCGATCACGTGCAGGTTCTTCTCGCACAGCACGAGCGCTTCGTTGATACCATAGTTCGGCGTGCTCAACACATTGGTCAGTGCGCTGTGGCGCTTGTAATCCTTCCCGGATTTCACCTCAATGGGCAAAACGCCGCCATGCCACTGCACCACGAAATCAAGTTCGCCTTGCTTGCGGCTGCGGAAGAAATGCCCGCCCACGCCGTGCGCATGTAGCTCTTGGGCCACCGCGTTCTCGTAGATGGAACCGAAGTTCACGGAGAAGTCGTCGGCCATCAGGTCGCGCGCCACATCCATACCGCACGCAGCAGACAGCAGCCCCACGTCGCACAGGAAGAGCTTGAAGAAACTGCGATTCTCTGCCAGCCGCAACGGGCGTTTCGGCTCCGACACATTCCGCACAGGGATGGTGACGCCAGCATCCACCAGCCACAGAAAGTCGTCGCGGTACCGCTCGTAGGTTCCGCGCGGCGCCAACGCTGAGAAGTTGAATCGCTTGGTCTGGGAATCCAGCTGCGAGGGCACCTGATCGAATATCTCTTTGATGACCAGGCGTTTGTTGCGCTCGGCGTACTTTGAGATATCGAAGCGATACAGCGCCAGGATGCTCTCTTGTTGGGCGTGTACGGTTGCCAGGTTGTTCGTGCTGATGAAGTGGCTGACGGGTTGGGGCATGCCGCCCACTACCAAATACCAGTGGAAGAGCGTGAGCAGGCGCTCGTGCACTGCGGTCTGCACTGGCCGACGTTCGGCGAAGGCGTGTTCCATCTCACTCCAAGCGTCATCGCCCACGCCGTTGGCCCAGCAGAACTCCTGGAAATCAAGCGGGAACATTTCTACGATGCGCAGATAGCCCACGGGAGCCGAGCGCAGGTCAGCCAGCTCCACCCCAAGCAGTGAACCGGACAAGATGTAGTCGAAGTCGGTGTGCTGTACCAAGTATTTGATCAAGGTGAGAGCCTCGCGGCATTCCTGTACCCCGTCGATGAAGATGACCGTTTCATGCGGGATGAGGTCGGCGCCTGCGTAGGCCGAGATGGCCATGAACAGTTCTTGTGAGGTTGTGGCGCTATTCAGGGCGGCAAGCACGTCGGCTTGGTCGACCAGATCGAACTTCACCACGTGCGCGTAGGAGCGATGTGCGAATTCGTCAATCAGGTAGGTTTTCCCAACTTGGCGCGCGCCCATGACCAGGAGGGCTTCGTTGGTGCGATCGGCCTTCCATGCTTCAAAGAGCGCTTCGGCTTTTCGTTTGAGCATGCTGACCTCCTAAAAGTGTATTTTGCAAACTATATTTCTGGTCAAAATGCGTATTTTACAAACTGAAAATGTCACCGAATTGGGTATGTTGCAAACCAGAATTCAGGATAAAACATGTATGTTGCAAACCATCATGCCCAAATCTCTGTCTCTTCTTCGGTTGCCAAGGTGCGCCTTATATGAAAGGAGTACCGATGCAAACCCAAGTGCCGCTTGAGAAGCGCAAGCACACTAAAGCGAAGGTGGCAGGCGCAGCAGCGCTTGCGGTCATTCTGGCGCTGTCCTCCACCTTCGCATGGACCTCATTCAGCCAACTGGCAACGAACGAGCTACATATAGAGGCCAATGCGGGCGGCCGCCTGCACGACGATTTCTCCTTCACGCAAGACGTAAAGAACAAAGATATCTATGTGGAGAATTTCACCAGCGAAGGAGATGGTGCTCCCATCTTCGCGCGCGTGCAGCTGCGCGAATACCTGGAGATCGGCCCGCGCGCCGGGCAGCCTGAGACGGCCGACAAGAATGTAACGCGTTTTCCTGAAAGCGCCACGTTGGACAACAAGGAGGCATGGGCGGTTCACTACTATGGCGATGTGCACAGCGCGTATGCTCAGTATTTCGCATGGGTCCAGGGAGGTACGACCACCTTTATGCCCACATTCAACAAGAACAAGGATTCGTTGGAAGCCGACATTAACGGCAGTTACCACGACGAGGGCGGTCGCTATGCCAAATACACTGAGTACGCCGAAGGGCAGACTATTGAGGGAAGCGCTGTCTACGACGCTGATGAAAACGATATCGATGAAGGCGATGCAGCTGTTGAGGGTGTCAACATCACTACCTCGCCCGAAACACACACCGCAAAAGCTACTGGTGATGGCACCGTCATGAGTATGGCTGAGTGGAAAGAAGCTGGTGGCAAGTTGGGTCCGTATTGGGTTTACGACACCGACGGCTGGGCTTATTGGGCGCAGCCGGTTCAGCCAGGCGAGGCCACGGGCCTGTTGTTGAACGGCGTTGAGCTGAAATCCTCGATGGGCCAATCGTGCCACTACGGCATTCACGCTATTGGCGAGTTTGTGTCGGAGGGCGAATGGAAACAAGCAAGTGATGCCTACTATTTCGATCAGGCAGGCACTAAGGACATCACGGCCGATGCATTTAACCTGTTGAATGTGGCATCGTCGGCATGGAAAATGCAACTTCGAAACGGCCCTACGCTTATGGAGGCCAACGAGGCGGGAGATATCAGTGCCAGTGCTGTTTCGATCGGTGGAAGCAACTTTTACAAGATCGCGCTTCAGCGATCGACTGCCCGCAGTGCGGTTGCATCAGAAGATCGTGTGTTGATTTTGGCGGCAGAACCGGTGGCTGATATGTCTTTCGGCGGGTATCCAGATTGGGGAAGCAGTTCTCTCAGAGCCTATTTGAATGGGGAATACCTTGAATCTCTTGATATTGAATTGCAATCAAAGACCATTGTGACCGATATAGCCTATGAAGCATATGTGGGGTATGGGCATGTTACCTACGGTGAATCGCAAGACAAAATCTTCCTGCCGAGCATAGGTGATTTTGTTGGTGCATCTATTCCGCCATTGCATCCCGAACAGGGTAAGCCGAGCGATTTAGGGCCGTATACGGCCGGAGCGAGCACCATACCTCCTACCGAACTGGGTCCAATTTGGACGCGCTCTGCATCAGGGGGCTATTTAGAGATTATTGCGTATAACAACGGGGCGAACGAGAACAAAGACTGTACCCGAGGCGGCGTCGGTGTATGTCCGATGATGTGGGTGGCGATCTAGCTCTGCAGGAGTGGATATCTTCTGCCGTCCTTGTTGTATTTCTTTATAGAGGGGACCGAAGGTGCGTTGAGCGCTTCCAATCCAGGAGATTGTGATAACGGCACACGATGACGCAAGCGATCACGACATACCACGCTCGATATCGGGCCGCGCGGGTGGTCTTCATGAGCGCGTGCGCGTTCGCCGTGCTGTGCATCGTGTGCGCCATCGCGCTGCCCATCACGCTTGCATGGAGCAGCTTGAGCCAGGAAGCTCTGAACGAAGCGGTGGGCGGCAGGAGCGCCGAGCCGCTGCGCGTCACCATGACGGTGGAGAATCGCGACGGTTCAGCGCTCACCGCCGATCAGGCGGCCAAGGGTTTCACGTTCCACGTGGAGCTGACCACCAGCGCGGGCGCGCCGTTCGCTCAGCCGGTGTCGTACACCATCTACGAGCCGCCGGTCGCGCGCGATTCGTCGGCAGCGGCAACGCAGGCCGCCTCGCACGCCAGTTCGCAGGATGCTGCGCGCGCTGTTGCGTGGGATTTCGCCGCGGGCGTGCCGGTGCGAACGGGCACCTTCACGGGGCAGACCGACATCACGCTCGTGCACGGGCAGTGGGTGGAGACCGACCGGCTGCCTCAAGGCACACTCTACCGCGTTGAACAGACCACAGAGCGCGACTACGCGCACAGTGCAGACGGTCCCGTGGGCGCCATCGTGGCGGGCGGTAACCAGGTTGACCTGCTGAACATCTACGACCCGGCGGGTTTGTCGGTCAGCAAGACGCTGCGCAATGCCGACGGCTCAGCGCTCACCGAGGCGCAGCGCGAGCAGACCTTCGCCTTCGAGGTCAGCTTCTTCCGCGATGGTCAGCTGATCGAAGGGCCGCACCCCTTCGAGGTGTATGACGAAGCGGGCGAACGCGTTGACCAGCAGACGCAGTCCGCGCAGGTGGTGCAGGAAGGCGCCTCCGCTGGCTCAGATGGCGAAGCGCCTGCGGGCGCATCGTCGGGCGGGGTGGAAGCAGATGCGGATACGCGTGCGTCCGCTGATACGACGAGCGAAGCGTTCTCTTCTGCGAGCAGCGTGTCCTCTGCAGGGGTGAGCGGCGCAACCTCTGCCGAGGCGAGCGATGCCGCACGCTCTTCGGCGGCATCCGGCATCACTGCAATAGCGGCCACGGGCGCGACTTCTTCCGCGGACGATACGACTGATGCCGCCAGTGCTGCTGACGTGCTCTCTGGTGATGCTGCCCGCGCCGCCCTCTTCGCTGAAGCCGCGCCCGGTACCACTCTCGTGGCGCTGCGCCACGGGCAGACCGCCCAGTTCACGGGTCTTGAGCCGGGCATCCAGTTCAGCGTGCGCGAGCTTGACCTTGAGCAATCCTCCACGATCGCCGCCGATGCCATCTCCTTCACGGGCAGCGTGCGCGAAGGCCGCGTGACGCCGGTGGCGTTCACCAACGTGGCCGACGCGGCCGCATCCGAGGTGGGCTCGCTCCATGTGGGCGAGACGGTGCATCGTTTGGAAGGCGAGCTCACCGACGACGACCGCGCGGCCCGCTTCAACTACGACCTCTCCTTCACCGATGCCGCGGGCGCGCCGTGGCCGTCGGGCACCGCGTTCACGTATGAGCTGTACCGCTACGAGCACACGCTGACCGGGCAGGCTCGCATGGCAGGTTTGGTGCCCGAGCTTGACGATGCGGGCGTTCAGATCGCGGGCGCGGTCGATTCGGGCGGCGGCACCATCCAGCTCAGCCATGGGCAGGTGGCGGTGTTCAACGATCTGCCGGCCGGCATGCTGTGGCGCGTGGTGGAGCACCCGCTTGATGGGTACGAGCAGTGGTACAAGCAGCTCGATGGCCAGATCTTCGGCGGCCACACCTCGCGCGCGCCGTTCAACGACGAAGCCACCGAGCGCTACGTGCAGATCAGCGGCCAGAAAACATGGGACATGAGCGCCGCCATCAGTGCGGCGGGGCAGCTGCCGGGCAAGTATCTGGCGGACACCGCGCGTGGGTTGCCCACAGCGGCGAGCGAGGCCATGCCGGGCTCCATCGTGGTGCGGCTGGTGCCAACAACGGGTTCGAGCGGCACGGGCGGCTCCGTTGCAACGCGCCCCACCTTCGAGCAGACGGTCTACCCCGATGCCAGCGGTGCGTGGCTCTACACGTTCACGGTGCCCGCCTACGATGCGCAGGGGCGCCCCATCAACTACGAGACCGACTATGTCTTGGAAGAAGAGCCCCTTGAGCACTTCGAGACCGAGGTGGACGGATTCAATGTGAAGAACACGTATGTGGCAGAGGGGCCAACGCCGCCCGTCGATCCGGACGATCCTGATGGCCCAGACGGTCCGAACAACCCGGATGACCCTGATGATCCAGGCAACGCAGGCCAACCGGACGATCCAGCCGACCCTGATGTTCCGGGCGCCACTCAACATCCTGCTGCTACGCCCGGCGCCTCTGGCAACGCTTCTGACGACGACCAGACCGCGCTTGCCCGAACCGGCGACAGCGTGCCTCTTATGGCAGCCGTGCTCGCACTGCTGGGAGTTGTGGCAGCGCTTGTGGCGGTGCTCGCCCGCCGCAGGCTGCGCGCGCTGACGGCGCCGCGCAAGTAGTCCGCTCTGTTTGACACCCGCTCCGCGCGTCGCTTTCGCGTGGGCCTTCGCGCATTCCGCATCGCCCGCCGCTACTCACGAAGATAAAAGAAAAGGCCCCGCGGGGCCTTTTCGTCTTGGTGCGAACCGTGGCTCTTCGATGCGAACGCGCTCCTTTGGCGCCTTCGCAACGGCGCCAACCTCCTACCCGATGGTGGTGAACGCCTCCGGGAACTTCTTGTTGGCATCCAGCACGTCAGCGCTGGTATCGCCGTAGCGCAGCCATTCCGTGTCGGTCTTCTTGCGCTTGATCATAGCGTTTTCCATGACTTCTTTCAGCGCCTTGGTCTTCAGCGCATATTCCTCCATTTGCGCCAGACGCCCGTCCAGTTCGATCTGACGGCGCTTCTCGGCCTTCTCCTGGATGTTGTCGCCCGGAATGATGGCGTAGAAGTCCTCGGCCTCAAGCGTCATGCCCGCGTGCGCCGCATACGCCTCCAGCGCCGAATCTTCCTTCAGGCTTTCGATGGTGCGTTCGCGCACGTCGGCGTACACCTGCTCTTCGGAGATGCCGCGCTGCTTGGCGAACTGCTCCACCGACATGCCCTGGCGCATGATCATATCTTCCAGCCGGTAGTTCGCCGCGTAGATGGCCTCTTCCAGAACGTCCTCGGGAATATCCTCCACCAGGCGCGTGGCAAGCTCGCGGCAGATGGCGTCTTGGTCGGCCAGTTCCTGCACCTCGCGGTTGTCCTTGTACATGTTGTAGCGGATGAAGATCAGCAGCTCATCCACCGTTTTGAAGTCGTCGGTATGCTCGGCGATCCACTTGTCGGTGAGCTTGGCCTGCTGGCCTTCCTTCGCCACGTTCAGTTGCAACCAGCGTAGCGCGGTTTGCCGAATGATGTCCTCAGGGATGCGGACCTCTTCACAGACAACGTAGACGGGGTCATATGAGGTGAGCGTGAAGCGAGGTTTTGCCATTTTGTTGCCTTCCCAGTGTCGGATAAAAGTTGTCGCCTATTGTACAATAGGCGCGATACGCAGCGGCGGGAGAAATGCATGCCCCACCGCTTCCACTCTTCCAAGGTAGGGGGCAATTTTGACCGTAGATTTGATGCCAGAGCGAACCGCTCAGCTGACCGAGTGGCGCGACTGGATTCGCGACCAGCTGAACACCTGCACGGCTTTTTGGCTGGAGCACGGCATGGACCCGGTGAATGGTGGCGTGTACACGTGCCTCGACCGGCAGGGCAACGTATATTCCACCGACAAGAGCGTGTGGATGCAGGGGCGCTGCGCCTGGACGTTCAGCTACCTGTGCCATGTGTACGGCACGCGGCCCGAATGGCTTGAGGCGGCGAAGAGCTGCCTTGATTTCCTGGAGGATCACTGTGTGAACCATGAGGCGGGCGACCGGCTGTACTTCACCGTGACCGCCGAGGGCGCGCCATTGCGCCAGCGCCGCTACAACTTCTCCGAGGGTTTCTACTGCATCGGCAACGCCGAGTACTACGGCGTGACGGGCGAAGCGGTGCACCTTGAGCGGGCGCGGCGCGCGTACCAGCTGATCTACGACCTGAACAACGGGCTGATCGAGGACCCCACCGGCATGGGGCCCAAGACCATCGCCGAGACGCGTAGCGGGCGGGCGCTGGGCGATGCCATGATCTTCCTGAACATCATCGGCATCATGCGGCGGGTCGATCCGGCGCATACTGCCGAATACGACCAGCACGCGCGCGAATGCACCCAGCGCATCGTGGGCGAGCATTACCGGCCCGAGCTGGGCTGCACGTTGGAAAGCGTCAATCTGGAAGGCCAGCCTGAACTGTGGTACACGGCGGGGCGCGTGGTGAATCCGGGGCACGACATCGAGTGCAGCTGGTTCATGATGGACGAGGCCAACTACCGCGGCGACGCGGAGTTGCACGAAACAGCCGAGCAGATCTTCCGCCTGGCCATTGAGGCTGGCTGGGACAAAGAGTTCGGCGGTCTGCTGTACTTCATCGACGCGAAGGGCTTGCCGCCCGAGGCATACGAGCACGATATGAAGCTGTGGTGGCCGCACAACGAGACCATGATCGCTGCGGCGAAGGCCTACCGCGATACCGGCGACGAATACTACGCGGATTGGCTGGTGCGCACGCTGGAATACTGCCGGGAGCATTTCGCCGATCCAGAATACGGCGAATGGTACGGGTATCTGCGTCGCGACGGGCTTCCCACCATGCCGTCCACCAAGGGATCAACGTTCAAGGGGCCGTTCCACGTTCCGCGAGCGCTCTGCATGACCGAACAGCTACTGACCGAGATCATAGGAGATGAGCGATGAGCAACTATCTGGGTATCGACTACGAGATCAAGAATGTGCCCGTGCTGGACGAGGGTTTCATCCCGTTCGGCGTGTGGATGCGCGAGTATCTGAAAGGCGCCAGCACGCCTATCAAGGTGGCGGTGGAGCGCGAAGACGGTCTGATCTCGGTGCGCGAGAGCGCCATTCGCGGGCCAGAGTTCGCCGAGGCGAACCTGCGCTACGTGGAGCGTTTGATCAAGTTCGAGCTGTGGAGCATCGGCGGGTTCCGCGTGTACGTATGCGGCTGCGACGACGTTGCCGCGCAGATCGCCGAGATGTATTCGCCTACGGGTGCGCGCAAATTCGACTACGGCTTCGTGGGTGATGTGTACGAGAAGCCGCTCGAGGTGCTGGCGGTGAGCGAGGCTGACTTCCCGGCGGCCAACGAGTCGGCCAAGCAGATCGGCGGACATATGGAGGGCTGCCGCATCGGGTTCGACGCGGGCGGATCGGACCGCAAAGTGTCGGCGGTCATCGATGGCGATCCGGTGTATTCCGAAGAGGTGGTGTGGTTCCCGAAGGTGACCGAGGACCCCAGCTACCACTTCGACGAGATCGTGACGGCGTTCAAGACGGCGGCGTCGAAGATGCCGCGCGTGGATGCCATTGGCGTGTCGTCGGCGGGCACGTTCGTAGGCAACAGCCCCATGGTGGCAAGCCTGTTCATCAAGGTGCCGCGCGAGCGCCGCGAAGAGGTGAAGAGCATCTACGACCGCGCTGGTGTCGAGATCGGCGACGTGCCGCTGGTGGTGGCCAACGATGGTGACGTGACCGCGCTGGCCGGTTTCATGAGCACGGGCGAGGGCTCCATCTTGGGCATCGCCATGGGCACGTCGGAGGCGGTCGGGTACGTGAACGCCGAGGGCAACGTGCTCGGCTGGATCAACGAGCTGGCGTTCGCGCCGGTCGACCTGTCACCTGCTGCCATGCAGGACGAGTGGTCCACCGACTTCGGCGTGGGCTGCAAGTATTTCAGCCAAGACGCGGTGATCAAGCTGGCTCCGGCGGCCAACATCATCTTGAACCCGGAGGATTCGCCAGCCGAGAAGCTCAAGGTGGTGCAGGCACTGGCGAACGAAGGAGACCAGGCAGCGCTTGACATCTACCGTTCCATCGGGTGCTATCTGGCGCACACGCTGGTGCTGTACAGCCAGTTCTACAAGATCAAGACGCTGCTGGTGCTGGGGCGCGTGGCGTCCGGCGACGGTGGCGATCTGCTGATCAGCGAGTGCAACCGCATTCTAGCCGAGGAATACCCCGAACTGGATGCGCAGATCACGGTCACGCTGCCCGACGAGAAGATGCGTCGCGTGGGACAGTCGGTAGCGGCCGCCTCGCTGCCCGAGCTGTAAGCGTCTTTCATATCGAACTCTGGGGGAGCGGGCGCACGGCCGCTCCTTTTTTTATGGGGTCACCGTGTCAAAAGAGCGACCGTAGCGAAGAGCTGTATCTTGGTTTGAGCATTGGCCGCGAGCTTGCTGTTTCGCCTACCATTTCAAAGTAAAAGCGAGCTGGCGATTCGGGATCAAAGGGAACCGCAGTTTCAGGATAGACGTCCTTGCGAAGATCATTGAAGGCTTCGGAATAAAAGGGATGTTCTTTCGATTTTGTGTAATACAGTAAGATGGGGCTCGGGAATCTTCATACATGCTAGAATACAATGTATTCATTCTAAGGAGCATGCTATGACCACGATGACCATGCGGCTGGATAACGCTGATGCGCAGCTTGTCCGTAAGTATGCCGAGTTCGAAGGCAAGAGCATATCCGACTTCATCCGCGATGCCGTGTTCGAGCGCATTGAGGATCAAGAAGATTTGGCTACGCTGCGCGCGGCGATAGCCGAAGATGATGGTGTGCGATACACGCACGAGCAGGTGCTCGCAGAGCTAGGGCTGTAAGTGGGGTACCGTGTTCAATACACTGCGCGGGCACTGAAGCAGCTGAAGAAGATGGACCGCTTCGATGCCACGCTCATCACCTCTTGGATCGGCAAGAACCTTGAAAGCACCGACGATCCCAGGCGCCTCGGGAAGGCTCTTGTGGGCGATCGGTCGGGTGAGTGGAGATATCGCGTTGGCGATTATCGGATTCTTTGTCGTATCCAAGATGATGTTCTTTTGATCGAAGTCTTCTTGATCGGCCATCGACGAGATATCTATAAGAAGAAATGATGTCGTCGGATGCTGTGCGACACACGTAAGGCCAACGCCATATGTGGGATCGGCGCTCGCGACCTTCATGGTGCTTGCCACCGATAGGAAGGGCACCAAGCGTTCATGCAGCTAGATGAGCAGAGCGGATGGATGCTCGGGTGATGGGCGTTCATACGAGCAGATCATCTTTTTGTCCTCCTCTTGAACAAATTTGATCAAGAGACAATCAGATCACAGGATCGCGCGCCCGCGCAGAATGACCTGCCGCACCTCCAGCGTGTCCTTATCCAGCAGCACCGCATCAGCGACATGATCGGCATCAAGGCTGCCGTAGCGCTCTTGCAGCCCCAGGGCCCGCGCCGGGTTCGCGCTGGCAGCCTTCACGGCGCTTTCCAGCGGAATGCCCATCTCGCGCACTGCCACATAGAAGCACCGCATGAGGTCGCTGACCGAACCGGCCAGCGCACCGTTGTCGATGCGCGCTTCGTATCCGTGTACGGTTACGTCTTGGCCGCCCAGGTCATACACGCCATCGCCCAAGCCCGCCGCACGCAGCGTGTCGCTGACCAGGATCATGCGGTCGTCGCCGAACAGCTTGAACGCCAGGCGCACCATGGCCGGGTGAATATGCACACCGTCCGCGATGATCTCGGCGGTGACCTTGTCGTGCTCGGCCGCGGCCGGAATGGGACCCGGCTTGCGGTGATGCATGGGGTCCATGGCGTTATACAAGTGCGTGATGTGCTTCGCACCCGCATCGAACGCGCGCGAAGCCGTGTCGTAATCAGTGCAGGTGTGCGCCACGGAGATGCGCACCTCATCGGCCAGCGCCTCGATGAACGCATCGGCGCCGGGTTCTTCCGGCGCGATGTCCACCAGCTTGAACAGGCCGCCCGCCACCGCTTGAAGGCGCCGGAACTCGTCCACGCCCGGGTTGCGCACGTACTCGGGGTTTTGCGCGCCCACCTTGGAAGGCGAGATGAACGGCCCTTCCATATTGATGCCCACCAGGTCGGCTTCGGTTTTCGCAGGCACGTAAGCCGCCGCCGCCTCTGCCGCAGCGGTCAGCTGCTCTTCGGAGAGCGTCATAGTGGCCGGGCACATGGCAGTGATGCCGCGGGAGGCCTCATAGGCGCCCATCTTGTGCAGCCCTTCCAGGTCGCCGTCGCTGATGTCGGCGCCCGCACTGCCGTGGAAGTGCAGGTCGACCAGCCCGGGAATCACATAGCAGCCCGTCGCGTCCACCACACTGCCAGCGGCCCCCGCCTCCTCGGCGAACGCAGCGCCGTCCACGTGGATGTCGGCGTCCACGAAGCGCCCGTTCAAAAACGCGCTGCCGCCCTTGATGGTGGAAACCTGGGGCAGCGTTGCGGCAGTTTCGGTCGATCCCTGTGAAGTGGTCATGGTCGGCTCCTTCGCCCGTGCGTATCGTATTCGCATATATTACGACGTGAGTGCCCTCGTTTCCCTGTAGAATGTGACACGCGATATGTTCCCGTAAACGGCAAAGGGGCTCCCTTGAAGTTCAACAAGGTCTACCTGCAAAAAGACGCCATCGCGCGCCACGAGGATTTCGACACGTGGTACGAAGATGGCGAGCGCTTCTACCGCTTCGAGTGCAAGAACGGCTGGAAGAGCGAGAAGGACAAGGTGTCCGTCATCGGGCGCATGGGCGGCGAGAACGGGCTGATCCGGCCCGACAATCTGACCCTGAACTACTTCCTGCGCTTCGAGCGCTACGAATATATCCTGCATACCTATGTGATCAACAAGCACTACTACGTGGAGGGAATGCTGTGGGATCTGTACGGTTCGGCCGCCGAGCCGCCGTTCGATTTCGTCTGCGAGACCAAGACCACCTATAACAAGAAGGATGTGCACGTAAAAGAGCGCCTGTTCCGCGATAAGGGGCTGTGCTACGAGATACACGTGCCCGACCTGACGAAGCTGCGCGTGGCGGTCATCGCGCTGGTGGCCATCCTCATCAAAGAGGAATGGAAGGGCAAGTCCGAATGCGAAGAGGTGCGCGGCGCCACGTGGTGGGAGCGCCTGAAGAAGCGGGTCATCGAGAACAAGGGCTACACCTACGAGGAAGTGCAGCGGCTGGAGGCGGAAGGCTCGCCGCTGGTGCAGGTGGTGAAGCCGCAGGGCCGCCCGATGGATAACGTGTAGGCGTGTGAGCGCGGCGCGGATGCGGGCGCGCCAAGAGGCTGAGCATGAAAAACGGCTGCCCATGTGGCAGCCGTTCGCATTCTATGGTGGTCGCGGCAGGATTTGAACCTGCGACCTTGTGCTTGTAAGGCACCTGCGCTCCCGCTGCGCCACGCGACCATGTAACCTCCACCATTATAGCAATTTTGCGCGTTTGAGCGACGCGCGGATGCTCTGAAAAATGTTTCGGATTGTGGTCGAAATATGTTGACCTCCATCATCCCATCACATATCCTTTACGCAGGGTGATTTGCGACTGCGTGATGTAATCCAGGGGATTACCGCACGTGTTCGTAAATCACGAAGAAGAAGTGCGAAAGGAGGATTACGCGCAGTCGTTTCTGTCGGCTGTGACGTAAGTCTCGGAGGATGGCGGCAGGCTTGGTCACCGGCCGCAGCACTCATTACGGGTACCTCAACAGCCCTAGATATTTGAGGCACACGTAATCTCTCTCGTGAATGCGTCTCAAGCCCGATCTTGCTACTGCGCAGGGACAACCTAGCAACACAAGGCGTCATCCTTGTGGTTTGACGCAAATCTTTTTTTATTCATTCATCTAGGGGGTATTGATGGACGGTAAAGAGTTCACAGTATCTGAGGTCATCGACCGCGCGGGCATTTCCGCCCACACGTGGATCGTGTTCGTCATTCTGGCATTCGCCATGATCTTTGACGGTTACGACTTCATGATCGTTAATTCCACCAACACGTATGTTGCGCCGACGTTCTTCGCCAACGAGATCGCCTCTGGCCAGCCTATCGCCGCTCTGACCGGCTCGCTGACCACGTGGGGCCTGCTCGGCATGGTGCTCGGCGGTGCTGTCGGCGGCATCATGTCCGACGCTATCGGCCGTAAGAAGATGCTGACCATCGCGGTTATCTTCTATGGTCTGTTCACGCTGCCTCAGGCATTCGCGCCCGACTATGGCTTCTTCTGCGCGTTCCGCCTGATCGCTGGCTTCGGCGTGGGTTCTTGCATCCCGGTTGTTACCACGGTGTTCTCCGAGAGCATGCCCTCCAAGCAGCGCGGCATCTTCGTTACCTTCGGCATGGCCTTCATGGTCATGGGCTGGGTTATCGCTGGTCTTGTTGCAGCTCCAGTTTGCAGCAACCCCGTGCCGATCATCCCGGGTCTGTGCGACGGCGAGATCACCCTTGCCACGGGCGCCACGGCTGTTGAGAACTGGCGTGTATGCTACCTGATCGGCGCTCTGCCGGTCGTGTATGGCATCATCCTGTTCTTCGTCATGCATGAGACGCCGCACTGGTACGCCAACCATGGCCAGAAGGAAAAGGCCTGCCAGCGCCTCAGCCAGATCGTGGCTGCTACGCGTCACGTTGACGTTGAGTTCGATCCCAACCTGCTGATCGTTCCGCCGAAGCCTGCCAAGAGCGGCCCGGCTGTGCTGTTCTCCAGCAAGTTCATCGTTGCTACCTGCGCCATCTGGTCCGCATACTTCGTCGGCCAGTTCTGCGTGTATGGCATGAACGCCTGGATCCCCACGTGGTTCCAGGGTAACGGCTTCACCGCTGCTGAGTCCGTGACGCTGCAGACGTGGAACAACGTTGCTGCTATCGCTTCCAACATCGTTGTTGGCTTCATCTCTGACGCTATCGGCCGTAAGCGCGCACTGTGGATCGGCTGGGTGGCCTGCATCGTTGCCATCATCGCTTGCTCCGTGTTCGTGCCTATGTTCCCGGGCGAGGCTCCCGTGAACGGCGCACCGCTGGCTGGCGCTGCTGCTGGCAACTTCGTGCCTTGCATCTTCCTGATGCTGCTGTTCGGCTTCTGCCTGAACTACGCTATCACGGCTGTTCAGCCGCTGATGCCCGAGTCCTATCCCACCACGCTGCGTAACACCGGTACCTCTTGGTGCCAGGCGTTCGCTCGCTTCGGTGGTTCCGGCTCCTCCATCGTTTTGGGCGCTGCCGCTGGTCTGGCCATGTTCCAGCATGATGTCAATGGCACCATGAGCAACAACTGGTCCATGGTTGTGCTCGTGCTGTTGATCCCGTTCGTGCTGGGTCTGGTTTGCACCCTGCTGTTCGTGAAGAACACTGGTGGCAAGACCATGGACGAACTGCAGAAGATGACCGAAGAGAACCCGCTGTCCGAGACCGACGGCAATGCTCGCTTCTACATCATGCTGTTCGTGGTGCTGATCAATTTCATCGGCTGCATCGTGCTGCCGCTGACTATCCCCGGCTTCTCGAAGACCGACTTCGCTCTGCCGGTCATGTTGATCGCCATGCTTCTTCCGTTCGTGTACTTCTTCGTGTTCGGCGGCCAAGGCCTCGGCAAGGAGAAGGCTGCTGGCGTGAAGCAGCCGTAAAGCGCATCACTGCTCAGGCGTATGCGTACGCATGAGCTGTTCGGAGTCGCTCACGGAGGTTCGTTCTTCCAGAGCTGCACCGACAAGGACCCCTCTTCGGAGGGGTCCTTTTTTGTGGGGCGCTGCGGTAGGGTCGATGTGGTGCGGTGTGGCCGAACTCAAAGCGCGATGCGCTCGAAGAACTCCTTGCCAACACCGCAGATGGGGCAGATGAAGTCGTCGGGCAACTCTTCAACATATTCGATGTGCCCGCAGATCGTACATCGCCAGGCATAGCGCGGCTCAGCCTCTTCAAGGCGCTGTACTTTTTCAGCTTGCGACGAGGGTGCATCGGGCGCGGCGGTCGGCGTGCCTTTCGGTGATGCCGCTTCGTCGGCATGATAGCTTGCTGCTTTCGGCGGCGTCTTTCCGGGCTTAGGTCTCAAAAAGTGTGTCTGGGGCAATTATTCACACGATCCTAGAACCAGCCTGTTGCGTTCGATCCGCT
>NZ_CALPCC010000033.1 GCF_943192905.1 Adlercreutzia murintestinalis
AGCGGATCGAACGCAACAGGCTGGTTCTAGGATCGTGTGAATAATTGCCCCAGACACACTTTTTGAGACCTAAGCCGAAAATCGCTGTCGTAAAGGATGCGCGATCTGCGTGCCGCCCAAACCCGGGCGGCCAAGATGCCGCGAAGGAGGTCGCGGCATCTTCTGATTGAACAAAAGCAAGGAGGAAAAGCTCTTATGTAAAGGGAGCGTGATGCGCATGAACCCAAGGGCGTGGGTGTTATTTCTAACTGCGCATCACGCTGGTGCTGGGAAACACCATGGAGAATACTACGCGCCCATCCTTAAAGTTTTCTGAAACACGGTTTTGGTTTTAAGGAACTTTTCAGGTTGCGGCCGTGTTGTCTCGCATTGGCGTCCGCGCGCGCTAGAATGGCAGCCAGGAAAGAAGCGAACGCACGGCAAGCGCTGCACCCCGTTGCATCTCAGTCAAATGCATCAAAGGCAAGGCCGAAGCGCTACAGGGAAGTCAGATGCAGGGCATAGGGAGCAGATGCACGTCAGGCGCAAGTCAGGCATAAGCTAGACATAGGCCAGACGCATGCCAGACACACGTCAGGTGCGGGTCAGACATATGTCAGACGGGGGTCAGACCCGCCAAGCGTTCGCACCTAGTAAGGCCCAACTGCGAAGGTGGCGAACATGCACGTTCTGATCGTTGAAGACGACGAGAGCCTAGCTGCGGCGCTCGAGAAGATACTGCGCGACAACGGCTACGATGTGGAGACCGTCCACGACGGCCAGTCGGGCCTGCACTACGCCGAAGCCGGCGGTTACGATGTCATCATCTTGGACGTGATGCTGCCGAAGATGAACGGCTTTGAGGTAACCAGCGAACTGCGCCGCCAAGGCGTCAGCACCCCCATCATCCTGCTGACCGCGCGCGACTCCACCGCCGACAAGATCACCGGTTTGGACAGCGGTGCCGACGACTACATGACCAAACCGTTCAGCCCCGCCGAGCTCATGGCGCACCTGCGTGCGCTCACTCGCCGCCAAGGCGAGGTGCAATTCGAGATGCTGGCCGAAGGCGACCTGCACCTCTCGCTCGAGAGCTACGATCTGTCGTGCGGCGGCAAATCCATTCGCCTGTCGTTCAAGGAATTCAGCATCTGCAAGATCCTCATGAGCAGCCCGGGTGCGGTGGTGTCGAAGGAAACGCTGATCGACAAGGCATGGGGCGTCACTTCAAGCGCGGGCGACAACAACGTGGAAGCCTACATCAGCTTCCTGCGCAAGAAGCTGGCGCATCTGGGGTCGCAGTGCAAGATCGAGACCATCCGCAAGGCGGGCTACCGCTTCGTCGCGCAGCCGAGCACGGAGAACTAACGCATGCTCAAGCTGCTGCGCATCCGGTTCATCCTGGTGAACATGGTGCTCGCCACCTTGGTGCTGGTGGTGGCGTTCGGGTCGGTGTGCTACATCGACTACCAGTCGCGCGTGCGCGACGTCTATGACGAGCTAGCGCTCACGCTGAACCAGGCGCAAAGCCCCACGGTCAGCCAGATAGAAGAGCTGCTGCCCCTCCATCGCGTTGGCGACCAAACGCAGGACGAAATGAAGGTGGCCGCCGATCTGCCCTCCGCCACCGAGGCAGGCCATGCAACCGACGACGCAGCTGCAACCCCTGATGCCGCCCAAGATGCAGCACCAGGCCTTGAGATCGGCCGCGGCGACGAGGCGGTCATTCCCATCGCCGTCTATCTGGTGAAATCGGATGGCGTCTACACGGCGCTGGGCGACTACGCCAGCGCATCCATCTCGCATTCCATCCTGCTGACCGCCAACAGCGAAGCGCTTGCCAGCCCCGACAACAGCGGTCTTCTTGAAGACGTGGGCCTGTTCTTCGAGCGTCGCGCCACCTCCAACGGCGTGCTGATCGCCTATGCCGACGAGAGCAACGTCAACTCCTGGCAGTCGCTGGCGTGGGTGCTGGTGGGCGTGGGTGTGGGCGTGCTGGTGGCCTTCTTCTTCATCAACATCTTCTTCAGCTGGTGGGCGCTGCGTCCGGTGCGCGCGGCGTGGGACCAGCAGCAGCAGTTCGTGCAGGACGCCTCGCACGAGCTCAAAACCCCGCTGGCGGTCATTCTGGCGAACATGGCCATCTTGCAGTCCACGCCTACCTCCACGGTGGCCGAGCAGGCGCAGTGGGTGGAAAGCACCCAAACCGAAGCCGAGCGCATGCGCGCGCTGGTCAACGACATGCTGGATCTGGCTCGTCCAGAAGATGTGGTGCGTGCCGAAATGGTGCAGGTGCCGGTCGACCTGAGCGATCTGGTGCAAACCGAGGCGTTGCAGTTTGAATCCGTGGCCTTTGAAGGCGGCGTCATGCTCGAGAGCGACCTGGCGGATGGCGTGGTGGTGCTCGGCGCGCCCGACCGGCTCCAGCGCATGGTGGGCACGCTGATCGACAACGCCTGCAAGTACGCCAACGATGGCGGTCGGGTTGACGTGGAACTGACGCGCTCGCGCAATCACGCCTACCTGACCGTGGCCAACACCGGCGCTCCCATTCCGCCCGAGGACCTGCCGCACGTGTTCGACCGCTTCTACCGCGCGGACAAAGCGCGCACGTCGGGCAAGGGTGGCTACGGGCTGGGCCTGGCCATCGCGCGTGAAATAGCGCGGGAGCACAACGGGGATATTACAGTTGCCAGTTCTGACGCGGAAGGCACCGCCTTCAAGGTAAAACTTCCTCTCGTAGACTGAATATCGCGCACGCCGCGCCAAGCGCCGCAAGGGTGCGAAAGCGAACGTTCGTGTGCCAGAGCGATGCCGGGTTTCGATCCGGCGCGCGAGCACGCGACGTCGTACCGCGTGCACGTGCACAAGGAGAGGAGCACCCCATGAAAGGCAAGGGCCTGGCAAGCGAATTCAAGGAGTTCATCAACCGCGGCAACGTGATGGATATGGCGGTCGGCATCATCGTGGGCGCCGCGTTCACAGCCATCGTCACGGCGCTGGTGGACTACATCATCACTCCGCTGATCTACCTGATCACCGGCGGCAACGGCACCAACGTATCGGGCCTGCGCATCCCGGTGGGTGGCGATCGATTCATCGACTTCGGCGCTTTCATCGGCGCGATCCTGAACTTCCTCATCATCGCGTTCTGCGTGTTCCTCATCGTGAAGGCGTTCAACAAGATGAAGGACGGCAGCGCGCGCATCCCGGGTCGCCGCGGCGAGAAGACCGTGGAGCACGCGCCGGTGTGCCCCTTCTGCAAGGAAGAGGTGAACGTGGGCGCCACGCGCTGCTACCATTGCGCCGCCGATCTGCCTGAGGTGGCCGAAGTGACCGTCGAAGTGGTGAAATAGCTGCGTGACATGCTCAGACAGCCCGGTCGCCGCCGCTTGCGCAGTAACAAGAGGTTGCGGTCGGTCACGAAAAAAATCACAAGATAAGGTATATTCTCGTCCACTTTCGCCGCGGTTAGGGTACTATGGAAAAGGTCGCGGGCAAACACCGTCTCAAACATTCCAGGCCCGCTGCTTTTTCGATCTTGAGCGCTTTGAAGGTCGGCATTTCCTTACCACACGCGGAACAACAGGGTCTTCATGTGCACTATTTTGCCAGCTGCAACCTGTGATCTGAGCGCACGCTATGATCGATGCGTTTGAAACCGATGTCAGAATTGACCCCGACGCGGTCTTCTTCACGTTCGTGGACGAATCGGGCGCGGAAACCGCCTTCACCTATCGGTATACGCGCTTAGTGGCTGCGGCGCTGGCGCGGCGGCTTGCCGCCATGGGCGTGCGTGAAGGTCACCTGCTTGCGGTTGATCTTCCGAATTGCCCCGAGTTCATCTTCCTGACGCTGGCGTGCGCATACGGCGGCATCACCATGGTGGCGCTGAACCACCGGCTGTCGCTGGCCGAGAAGCAAGCGCGCGTGCTCGACTTGAGCCGCCATGGTTGTGTGGCATGCCAGGTGGACGAAGACCGCGCGCGGCATCTGGTGGGGGCGGCGCGTCAGGTGCGGCGCCCCGTCGGCGAGGTCATTGCCGCCATCATGGGCAACCAGCGTCGCGAGCGCTCCATCATGGGCGAGCAGGCCGACCACGTGCACGACACGGTGCACTTCGCCGAACGCGCGGCGCATCTGTTCGCCAATAGCGTCCAACCGCAGGTCATCTTCGCGTCGGGGTCAAGCGGCCGCGCCAAGCAGGTGCCGCTTTCCTGGGCGCAGCTGGCGGGCGCATCGCGCGCGCTGAACGAGGCCCTGGCCAGCGAAGACATGGTGGCCTGGCAAGACAGCCTGCCGCTGGGCACGAACAGCAGCCCCTTGCCCCCGCGCCCCGGTCGCACCTTGTGGCAGCTCTGCATTCCGCTCTACAGCATCGACGGCTTCCAAACGCTGGTGCGCGCGGTGTATGGCATGCAGCCCTTGCGCCTCTACGCTCGCTTCGACGCCGAACAGGTGCTCCACGACGCGCGCGTGAAAGGCGTCACGCACATCGGCGTGCGCGATCGCATGATGCAAGACTTGCTCACCGTGGAAGAATGGCGCTGCGATTTCGACCCCGATGTGGTCAGCCGCCTGGCCGCATACCGGTGCATCTTGCTGTGCAACCGCACCCTCAACCCGCTGACGCTTGACCGCGCAAGCGACCTGGACGCGCGCATGTTCGCCAGCTACGGCATGGCCGAAACGGCCGGCCCCATCGCCTGCACGCGCATCACGCCCGCCTTCCGCGGCGGCTTGCGCCTGCTCAAAGGCTACGACGTGCGTATCATCGACGCGCAGCCAGCAGGAGGCTCGCAGCCCGCTGGGTTCGGCCAGCTGGCCCTGCGCGGCCCCGGCGTCTTCGACGGCTATCTCAACGCCAACGCCGCATTCACGGTGGACCGCTATTTCATGACCGGCGACGTGGCGCTCACCTACGATGGCTGCCTCTACATAAACGAACGGAGCGTCAACATACCGCTTTTTCATATGCAATAGCGCCCCCGAATGCTCATAATAAGAGCAAAGGGGTGAAGTTTCATGGGTCTTACAAGGAAGCAAAGGTGGATGCTCATCGTCATCGTGGTGGGCACCTTCATAACCGTTCTGAATCAAACGCTGGTCACACCGGCGCTGCCCGCCATCATGGAGGAGATGAGCATCGATGCGGCGACCGGCCAATGGCTGACAACCGGGTTCACGCTGGTGAACGCCATCATGATTCCCATCACGGCGTATCTGCAAGACCGGTTCTCCACGAAGCGGCTGTTCGTGTTCAGCATGACGGTGTTCGCGGTGGGCACGATCATGTGCGCCTGGGCGCCGAATTTCGGCATGCTGCTGGGCGGCCGTTTGGTGCAGGCAGCGGGCGCGGGCATTCTGATGCCGCTTGGTATGACGGTGCTGCTGGTCACCTTTCCGGTGGAGCGCCGCGGCTCGGCCATGGGCATCTTCGGGTTGGTCATCGCATTCGCGCCAGCCATCGGCCCCACGGTCGCGGGCATCGTCATCGATCTGACCGACTGGCACCTCATGTTCTACGGCATCACGGTGCTGGTGGTCATCGTGGTGCTGCTCTCGCTGTTCCTCGTGGAAGACCGCCCGCCCGCTAACAAAGGCGACTCGGCGCTGGATCCGCTTTCGCTGGCGCTCTCTACGCTGGGCTTCGGCGGTTTGCTCTACGGGTTCAGCGTATTCGGAAGCGCGGGCCTGACGCTGCCCACCGCCCTGATCACGGTCGTGGGCGCGGTGTGCGTGGTGGCCTTCTTTATTCGGCAGCTGCACCTGTCAACGCCCATGCTGCGCGTGCGCGTGCTGGGCAATCGCAAGTTCCTCATCGCCACCATCATCGGCATGCTGGTGCAAGGGTCGCTTCTGGCCTCGGGCATTCTGATGCCCATCTACGTGCAAACGCTCATGGGCTATTCGGCCACCATTTCCGGTCTGGTGCTCATGCCGGGCGCCATCATCATGGGCATCATGAACCCGGTGGCTGGCAAGCTCTTCGACCGCCACGGTCCGCGCGTGCTGGGCGTGCTGGGCATGGTGCTGCTGTTTGCCACGACGGTGGGCTTCGGCCTGCTCAGCCTTGAGTCGAGCCTCATCTACATCACTATCCTGTACGCCGTGCGCATGCTCAGCATGGCGCTGGTGAACATGCCCATCACCACCTGGGGCATGAACGCGCTCGAGACGCGCTATATGAACCACGGTACCAGCGTAAACAACACGCTGCGCCAGGTGGCGGGCAGCTTGGTCACCGCCGTCGTGGTGTCGGTGTCCACCATGGTCACCAACGCCACCACCGCAAGCGCGGGGCAAGCGCAGGCCACCATGTACGGCATTGACGTGGCGTTCATGGTGTGCGCGGTGCTGGTGCTGGCGGGGCTGGTGCTGGCGGTCATCTTCGTGAAGGGCAAGCCGGGGCAAACGCGTCCGGAAGCGGTGGACGAGGGCCACGGCGAGTACACCGCAGACGACCGCGCCGCCACCTGCAGCGCATTTCCCACGCCCGCGCAGAACAAGGTGCTGCTGGAATCCATCATGAAACGCGATGTGTACACGCTCGCGCCCGATGCGCCAGTGCAACAGGCCATGCAGCTGTTTATCGACCGTGGCATCAGTGCGTGCCCCATCGTGGCTGCCGACGGACAGCCGGTCGGGTTCATCTCGGACGGTGACATTCTGAAACGCTTGAGCCGCCAAAGCGGCAGCTACACCGACCCCATCATGCTGATCGCGCAGTCGGCCAGCGACGAGACGCCGTACGCCGAGAAGCTGCGCAGCCTCATGCAGTTGCCGGTCAGCGCTGTGGGCGTGCGCGAGGCCATCGGCGTGAACGTGCATACCGACCTAGACGAAGTGTGTCGCGTGTTGGCGAAGTACCATCTGAAGAAGGTGCCGGTGTTAGACGACGGCCGCATCGTGGGCATCATCAACCGCAGCGACATCACGCGCTATTCCATGGAAGAGTATTTGGCGGGTCGCCCTGAGGACGCCCTGTACTGTGGCTCGGCAGGCCCCGAGCGTGCCGTGGCGCCTGCGGAAGGGGAGGCGGACGTGATAGCAGAAACAGACGCAGACGTGAAAGCAGGCGTGACAGCAGAAACAGACGCAGAAGTAGCCGCAGAAGCGAAGTAGCGGCATGAGCGCAGCCGAACGCGCGAGTGGGCGCGCGAACCGCGCCGGAACCACCATTCTCGTCGATTCGGTTACGCGCATTCCCCATTGCCGCTTTGTGTGCGTTGACGCGGGCTGCGCGTCCTATAATCGGTACGCATGCAAGTTGCAAAGAACGTATCAAGGAGCACGAAATGACTGAAGGTGTCGGCATCGTAATCAGCTTGGTGCTGGTAGCGCTGTTCTTGGCCATGAACGCATTCTTCGTTATTGCGGAGTTCGCGCTGGTGCGCGTGCGCAAATCGCAGCTTGAGATCGCGGTGGCGGACGGCAAGCGCGGCGCAAAGAACGCGCTGACCATCGCGCGCGATGTGAACGCGTATCTGAGCGCGTGCCAGTTGGGCATCACGCTGGCTTCGCTTGCCTTGGGCTGGTTGGGCGAGCCGGTTTTCGCGGCGCTGATCCGGCCGCTATTCGAGCTGTTCGGCGCTCCCGAGGCGGTTATCGCCATCTGCGCGGTGGCTATCGGCTACTTCATCATGACCACGCTGCACGTGGTGGCAGGCGAGCTGATCCCGAAATCGCTCGCCATCTTCTCCACTGAGAAATACGCGCTGACCACGGCCACGCCGCTCATGTGGTTCTACCGCATCACCTACCCCATCATGTGGCTGTTCAACTCCATCACGAACGGCTTCGTGCGGCTGCTCGGGCACGACCCAGCTAACGAGCACGAGGTCTACACAGGCGACGAGATCAAGATCCTGGTGGACGAATCCACCGAGAGCGGGCTTATCGCCGAAGAGCAGAACGAGTTCGTGGATAACGTGCTCGACTTGGGCCAGAAGGATGCCGAGGCCATCATGACGCCGCGCACCGACGTGGCGTTCCTTGACATAGAGGACACGCTGGAAGAGAACGAAGCGGTCATTCGCCAGTACAACTATTCGCGCTATCCGGTGTGCCGTGGCAGCAAAGACCACATCATCGGGTTCGTGCACATCAAGGACCTCTACGGCGTGCCGCTGAACACGCCTATGAGCGAATGGAAGATTCGCGAGCTGCCAGCGGTGCCGGAAACGGTATCCATCGCACGGCTGATCGACACGCTGCAAGAGGCACATACTGAAATCTGCCTGGTGGTGGACGAGCATGGCGGTACGGCGGGCATCGTTACGCTCTCCGACGTGATGGAGCAGATCGTTGGCCGCATCGAGGACGAGTACAAGCACGATTTTGAAGATGTGGTGAAGCTGGATGACGGCACGCTCGTCATTGACGGCGGCATGGCGATCGACGAGTTCTCTGACCTGATCGGGTTTGAGCCCGAAGACGCTGCCGAAGTGGAGACGCTGGGTGGCTTGATCGCCAACATGCTGGACCGCATCCCCGAGGAAGGCGACCAGGTGCTGCTGGTGAACGAGACCGCCACCGGCACCAAAACCGTCACGCTGACCGTGCAGGCCATGGACCGCTTCCGCGTGGACAAGGTGGCCGTGCGCATTCACGACGAACTAAAGCCGGAATAGGTGACCATGTCTGAGATCAAATGCCCGAAATGCGGCAGTATCTTCCAAGTTGATGAATCTGATTACGCCGAGATCGTGCGGCAGGTGCGCGACAGCGAATTCGAGACCGCGAAGGCCAGCATAGAAGAGCTCATGCGGGCGAAGATGAACGAGAGCCTATCGAAGAAAGACAACAGCATCGCGCAGCTTGAGGCGCAGATCGATGCGCAGCGCAAAGATGCCGAGGCGGACAAGAAGCTGGCGCTGGCCGAAGCGCAGCGCGCCGCCCAGGCCACCGAACAAGAGCTCAAGCAGAAGGCCTTGGTAGCCGAGCAGGAACTCAGGCAGAAGGCCCAGGCCACCGAGCAAGAGCTGCGTGCGAAGGTGGCGAAGGTTGAGCAAGAACTGGTCCAAACGCGCCAGCAGGCACAAACCGATCAAGATTTGGCGCTGGCGCATCTGCGTGAAGAGCAGGCCAGTACGCAGCACAAGCTAGAACAGCGCAACATCGAGTTGACTGCTCAGCTCGAAAGCGAGAAATCGCGCCATGCTATGGAGCTGTCCGAGCGCATGAAGAGCAAAGACGAACTGATTGCCGTACGCGACCGCGAGATAGAAGCTCTGCGGGAAATGCGCGCGAAGCTCTCCGTAAAACTGTTGGGCGAAACGCTGGAACAGCATTGCGAAACTGAGTTCAATCGCCTGCGCGCGGCGGCTTTCCGCAACGCCGAGTTCTACAAGGATAATGAAGCGGTGGAGGGCACCAAGGGCGACTATATCTTTCGCGAGCGCACCGAAGGCGGCGCCGAGCTGCTCTCCATCATGTTCGAGATGAAGAACCAAGCTGAAGGCTCTACGCATGTGAAACGCAACGAGGACCACTTCAAGAAGCTGGATGCCGACCGCCGCAAGAAGGACTGCGAGTACGCGGTGCTGGTCAGCATGCTGGAGCCTGAAAGCGAACTGTACAACCAGGGTATCGTGGATGTGTCGCACCAATACGAGAAGATGTATGTCATTCGCCCGCAGTTTTTCATTCCTATGATCACGCTACTGCGTAATGCCGCGCTGGAAGCCGCTGCCTATAAAGACGAACTAGAACTGGTGCGCCAGCAAAACATCGACGTAACTAACTTCGAGGCCAGCCTTGAGGACTTCAAGGAGAAGTTTGGCAAGAATTACCAGCTTGCCAGCAAGAAGTTCCAAACAGCCATCGACGAGATTGACAAGACGATAGATCATCTGACCAAGGTGAAGGACGCCTTGCTAGGCAGCGAGCGGCAGCTGCGGCTGGCAAACGATAAGGCCGACGCGCTCACGGTGAAGAAGCTCACGCGCGGCAACCCCACCATGAAGCAGAAGTTCGCCGAACTTGGGGCGCCTTCGGAGGACTGAGCAGGGAAACAGGCCGCTGAACGGTCTAAAAGCGCGCACGTTGCATCGGCGGCGCAGCTCTTTCGTCGTGCTCGTCGCACCCCGCCAAATGTGAAGACGGTATGTTGAATGGGTCGTACCATCTTGAAAAAGCCAGCAACCCACAGCATCATGCAAGCTGTTTCAAGGTAGCAACGGAACGCACGAACATCCGCTAGGGAACGCTCTCGGGAACAGGGCATGCGGGGTTCGCAAAGGGGACGGTATAACATGTTTGCGAATAAGAACGGCTTCGCAGCGAAGCTTATATCTATGTTTTTGGCATCCACACTTGTGGTAACCATGGTTCCCGCACAGGGTCTTGCAGCGGCTGTCGATGAGGCATCTACCCGCTCTGATACATCGCAGGGAACCGCCACTAGTGTTGGCAATGCAATCAGTGCTGGTAGTTCTGCCGACGCCAGCAACACCACCAATGCGAACGGCGACCAAGCGGCTGCCATCAACCCCATCTCTCAAGATGTTCCGCTAGGCAACAATACCAGCACCGATCAGCCTGCGCCTGAAGGCAGCGCCGCGCCGCAGATCGCCTCTGCTACTGCGCGCATTGCCAACGGCACCGCCGATCGCGCATCTGATATTGAGATCGTGTCCACTGCTGTTGATCTGTCGGCCGACCAAGCCACCATTTTGTCTTACAACGGCCTGAGCTATCGGATAGATGCAGAAAACCCCACGCAGGCCACGCTGGTTGGTTGGGGCACCGCTCCGGAAGGCGACCTGGAAATTCCTTCTGACATCCCTTTTGAGAACGGTAACCTAACTGTTACCGGAATATCTCTGGGGGGGGGCATGGGCTCATTGCCTAAATCCTGCTGAGGACGCCGAAAGCACCTCAAGCGACCAAAACCCATCAGATACCACCACTGACGACGCTTCCTCCGCGGCCGCGGCAGCGGATGCGGTCGCGGCGTCTTTGAACGCGCCCGAGGTTACCTCCGCGGCGCTTCCCGCGACTATCGACGCCATTGACCCCGCGTCGTTCGCGGCATTCCCCAACCTCCGCTCCATTACCGTGAGCGATCAAAACAAGAGCTTCGGCTCTTATAACGGCATGCTCTTCAACGAAGAGCTCACAAGCCTCCTCCTCGTCCCAGAGGGTCTGGAGGGCAAAGCCGTGCTCCCCGATACGATGGTCTCTGTCCCTGCTTATGTACTTTCCCGATGCACAAAGCTTTCGGCCATCTCTCTTTTCCCGGAGACGGGGAGCAACGGCGCTCTTTTCACCACTGAGGACGGTATCCTATACAACGCGGATAAAACAGAGTTGGTCGCTGCGCCTGCGGGCCTGGGAGTCAGCGCGCGCATTGCGCCCGAATGCATCCGCATCGCCGAAGGTGCATTCTTCGGCAATGCCGAGCTTGCCACCATCGTGGCATCCGGCACGGTAGAAGAAATCGCGCAGAACGCCTTTTCTGACGCCACCATAGAATCTGCCCGCGTGGCGCTTCCTGCTGATGCCGCGCGCACCGCATGGGAAGCCGCTGGTTTCACCAAGTTCACTGAACCAGCCCAGCCTGGTGCTGCCAGCACGCTCGTGTATGCGGAAAGCGGCATGGTCTACACCCTGCTTGACGATTACACCTTAGGCGTGCACTGGGAAGGCAACAAAGCCGAAGCGCACGGGACTTTGGAAATCCCCCGCACCGCGCAGCTGGATGATGTGGTCTATACCGTGTCCACCATTGAGTCGGGCGCTTTCGAGGGTGCTGCTGGCATTGAAGAGGTGAAGCTGCCCGACAGCATTACCACCATAGGCCAGGCGGCATTCAAGAGCACCGGCGTGAAGAAGATAACGCTGCCCGGTGGCGTGGCCGAGCTTTCTGCGAGCGCCTTCGAGGATTGTGCGAACTTGGCTGAGGTGAGCCTGCCTGCTGGGCTTACCTCTCTGGGGGATGCCGCTTTTGCAGACACTGCTCTTGAAACCATAACGCTTCCGGCGAGCGTGCGCGAGATCGGTGCGCGCGCCTTTGCCGGATGCGCTCAACTGACCACCATTGTGACGCTGGGGTCGGTGTCAGAGGTTGGCACCACGGCGTTGGATGGTTGCGCAGGTGCGAGCGTCTATGTGCCCGCGCAGCAAAGTGGTTCTGCCTGGAAGTTGGGTGTGCCAGCAAATGGTAATCACCTGTTGGAATACGGCATTGCTCCTACAAGCACCAGTTTTACGCTGGAAGTGGGTGAATCGGTGAATCTGTTCGCCGATGGTGGCTTGCTGATGGTACCGGAAGGGGTGCAGTTGAGCACCTCGTACAAGGCGCAGGCTTTGAGCGTGGATGCCGACGGTACCGTAACGGCCAAGCAGCCCGGTGCGGCTCCGGTGAACATGACGCTGGTGTTGGGAGATCAGCAGCTGGCTCGCAGTACCGCCAATATTCTGGTGAAGCGCACCTATACCCAGCCTGAGCCCGGCCGCGCCGACGTACCCGATGCCGAAGGTGGCGATGAGGCCGACGAGGGTGACGACGAAGGTGGTGACGAGGGCGATGAAGCCGATACCAGCGACGAGGGTGTTGGCAACGCCGTTGAGGGCGACGCCAACAAAGATACTGATGACACCGCAAACGCTGACCAAGTAGCTGGTGAAGAGGTCTCTGACCTCGGCGGTGGTGATGACAAGGATGCCAGTGCAGGTGTTGCCGAAGGCGAAGAAGTGGTGCTGCCTCAAGAGATAGAGGTCGTGGAAGGCGAAGATTTCACAACCTCTAATGGCGTTCCCATGATCTCGCGAGCAGTTAGCCTTGCAGCGGCAGTCCCGCTGGCTACAACCGACACATCGTCAAATCGCAATATTAGGTTTTTTGCGCCAAGTGGCCAGTACCTGTCAATGAAAATTACCTATCAAGAAGGTATAGGCAACTGGGGCACAACAACAGTTAAGGGAAATGAATACGGCCCTGATATACGAGGAACTAATGTTGTATTTAGGAATGGCTACTTTGATCTTTTTGGTGAGCATACAGGAAGCCGTGGCTACTGCAATTATCGAATAGGTACAGATGATGCCGCATACCTTAGTCCAGGAGAGGAATATGATGCGAATCCTGACAAACTTAATAAAGTTTGGATGGTGCGCTTCGGAAAGAAACTAGCTAACTCGCCTGGTGCAGCTGATGTTCTAGACACTCTTGATATGCCAAATCATCCTGCAAGCTATGATACCTATGAGAGACGACTTGATGCAGGCACCTATGGCACGAGGGTCTATGTCAACGGAGCGCGAAACTCTACGGTAACATGGAATCCGAATGGGGGGACCTGCAGTACAGCCTCGTCTACCGCGCGTCCGTATGAGATCCTAACAGCACCCACTCCAAATGCGCGCACAGGCTATACCTTTGCTGGTTGGTACACAGCCGCCTCGGCCGGTACGAAAGTCTGTGATAGTGGTGGTAGCACACCCCGTATTCTGCCTGCCACACCTACAACCTATTACGCTCACTGGACTCCGAATACGTACACCATTAGATACAATGCAAATGGCGGCTCAGGTGCAATGGGTGACACATCATGCACGTACGATAGTAATGTAACTCTGCGTTCTAACGCTTTCTCACGTTCTGGCTATGTATTTGCTGGATGGGCAACAACCTCCACGGGAGACAGGGTTTACTCGAATTTGCAGACACTTCTTACGCCAAATCTAACCTCTACAAATGGTGGGATAGTAACGCTATATGCTCGATGGTCTCCACAAGTAAAGACAACGATATATTGGAATAAAGCATCATCGAATAATTTGTTTTCGCAGATTGATGGAGCAACGGCACCTCTTGACGCGACTTATTCATCAAGCCCGGTTACGCCGAGTCAGGTCGCAATCAATGTACGTAATTTTTACTTCGAGTCTGCTGGATATTTGCGACTAGCAGGCGAATACACTAGTACAGGTAATGGTGGCGGTGCTATAGGTGATGAAGCATTTGGGACAACATCAGCAAGATCAGGTATTACCAGCATCTTTGTGGTTCGTCTAAAGAATAATGGGACGTTGGTGCACTCCGGTTATGCGGTTAAAGGAGGCTCCGCAAATGTTATCGATGGTAATGTGATTTGGCAGGACGGTGCTGACCTGAGATTTTATCTCAATGGTGCCGAAAAGAAGACCGTTACCTGGAATGCGAATGGAGGCAGTGTCAGCCCTTCATCAACCACGGTAAATATGTATGACACGGTTTCAGCCCCTACACCAACGCGACCTGGCTATACCTTTGCCGGTTGGTATACGTCTGGCGGATCGCAGCTCACCTCATCCACAAGGATTACGGGTGATATAACCTACTATGCCCATTGGACTGCCAACACCTACACGATTAGATACAACGGCAACGGTAACACAAGCGGCAGTACCGCAGACACCAGCTGCAC
>NZ_CALPCC010000034.1 GCF_943192905.1 Adlercreutzia murintestinalis
ACCGTCGCGCAATATGCTCGCACGGTGTTCGGTGAGAGTTCCTCATGCACCAGATGCCGCCTGAAGCGTTGCACGGCATGTGTGGTGTTCGATTTCATTTCAAGATCCTTTCCACTGTGGTCTTTTATCAAGAGACATGAGAGTCATGCGGAAACTGCCGCATCGTTGCCCGCTGGTGCGGTTGGGTTGCGGTTACTCTGAAAGAAATGGCTGGGGGTCGCGCCTAGTACGACATTTTTCTCCGCCGGTGCGGTTATGGAGAAAATCTGCGGGCAACAAGAAAGCCCTTGTCGTTTTTTACGCAGCATGCGAAACTGCAACTCGTTGAATGGGGAAAGCAGTGACCGTACGTTGGCGTAATGCCAACATCGGCCATAGCGCAAGCTTATGGCCGTGCGATAAGGGATCGGTTAGATGATGAAAGCTACTTTCTCCAATCAGGTTGCATCATGCGCTCTCGCAGCCGCTTTGGTGGCTAGCTTTACTCCGGTCGCAGCTTTCGCAACGGAATCCGCCGCATCGCAGGAATCATCCTCTTCTGATCGCACGTCCGCTGATCAGCGGGATGCTGCCTCCGCTGCCGGTGCAAACGCAAACACGAACGCAGCTCAAAACGACAACACGAACGCAACCGCGCAAGCATCCGCATCGCGTGCTCAGGGCACCATCGTGCAAGAGGTGGTCTCGCTACCTCAGGCGAACATGGTGCAGGGCAATGCGGTGCTCGTGGATTCTGCCGATGCCGACCAAGAGCAAGCAGCATTCATCGCGCAAGACGGCATGCGCTTCAGGCTTGATGCGGTCTCTGGTACCGCAACGCTTGAAGGTGTGCTCGCGCATAGCGCTCAGGCGAACTTGGTCGTCCCATCCAGCATCTGCTCTGGTGGGGTCGAATACCCAGTTACGAACATAAGTTCTACTATAAATCTGGGGGTGGGGGTCGCGCTCTCCGCTGATCTCAGTGGTGAAGCAGCCCGCAGCGCCGAAGATGCTCACAGTGATGTGTCGGCCCGCAGCCCCGAAGACGCCCCCTCAGACGAAGCCGTCCTCTCGGACGCCCTTGCGGCAAGCGCTCCTTATGTTGTAGAGCGCTACACCAATGCCGAGAAGGCATCAGCTGTTACCTCTCTTGATATTCCGGCCACGGTCGAATCCATCGACCCAGCCTTCTTCCAGTTACTGCCAGGTCTTACCACCATCACGGTAGATCAGCGCAACGCACGTTACTCAAGTTATAACGGCATGCTGTTCGAGCGCGGCGAAGAAGAAGCCACCGCTCCGAACGACTACGCACACCTCCTCCTCGTCCCGGAGGGTCTGGAGGGCAATGCCGTGCTCCCCGTGGGAATAGCCTCTGTCCCTGCTTATGTCTTTTCCCGTTGCACTAAGCTTTCGGCTATTACCCTCATGTCAGATGACGATCTTCAAAGTCCCGCATCTGAGTCCCAGGGGAGCATGGCGACTTCTGCCTTCACCAGCCTGGACGGTATCCTTTATAAGAAGAACGATGAAGCGGTCGCGGATCGCAACGCGGCCAGCAGTGGCGAAGCGCTCGAAAGCGCAGAGGCGCTCACGTTGGTGGCTGCCCCGGCAGCTCTTGGCGCAGTGGCGCGCATCGCACCGGCATGCACCGCTATCGCACCGGGCGCATTCTGGGGCAGCGCCACCTTGAAGACCATCGTCGTGTCAGGCGAGGTGCCCAGTATCGCCGCGAACCCAGATTTCGAGCAGCAGATGGAAGCGTGGCTTGAAGGCGCGCAGGCGGCCTCGCCCGCATCCGCGGCAGCTGCAACCGAAGAACAACCAGCTACGTCCGAAGAGCAGTCAGCATCGCCCGCAGAACAGACTGATCCTGCTCTTGCCCTTGAAGCTCCGGCTTTCAATGCGACAACCATCGAAAGGGCAACCGTGGTCTTGGATGTGCCGGCCGAAATGGCCGATGCGGCTAAAGCTCCTTGGTCTGCTGTCGGCTTCACGCACTTCGCTGACTCGACCGGCACATCAGATGCCTTTGAAGGCGACCATCTGGATCAGTCCGATTTCGAGTACACGCTGCTGCCAGACTATACGTTAGCAGTTGGCTGGTCGAAGCAAACAGAGATGCCCGCTGCCATCAGCGTGCCTTCGCAGGGCGTGGTGAACGGCGTCACCTACCAGGTGTCCGCCATCGCTGAAAATGGTTTTGCCAACAGCGAAACCTTAACGGCTGTGCAGATACCCGAAGGCATCACCGCTCTAGGCGAAGGCGCGTTCGCGGGGTGCAAGAACCTGAGCACCATCGGCTTGCCGGAAGGCTTGGCAACCGTGGGCGCTCGGGCACTCCAAGACACCAGCCCGCGTATCTTGGTGCTGCCAGAGAGTGTCACCCAGGTTGGCGCCGAGGCTCTTGGCAATATGGAAAGCGCCGTTATCGTGGCTCTTGGCGATATCGCTCAAGTTGAGTCCGATGCGCTAGCGGCCACCACGAACACCGACGTGTACATCCCATACCGCCCAGACGATGGGTATTCCTGGAAGGCGAGCATACCCAGCGCGAACAACCGGCTGATGCCGTATGGGGCGCAGCTTTCAGAGGAAGTGCAGCACCTAGAAGTGGGCCAAACGGCAGATCTGTTCGGAGAAGACGGGTATCTGCTGTGCCCTGGCAGCGTGAAGGTCACGTACTCGTATTCTGGCGGCATCCAGATCAACACCGAAGACAACACGGTTACCTGCAAAGCGCCGGGAGAATCGCATGTTGATGTAACGCTTGCATTACCCATGGATGTGCAAGCTGCGGCAGGCGTTATTTCTGGCGATGTGAAAGTGGCCGGGTAGACCGAATAGCAGATACGAAGGCTTAACAACCTTGTGTGAATTGGGACGAAGGGAACGCATCAATGTTTAGAACCGAAAGGATACAGCGGCCTCTGGCAATAGCAATGGCATTCTTGCTGTGCTTCACCATGATGCCTATGCCGGCGTTCGCCACTGAAGCAAATGGCGAGAACAGCGCTGATACATCCAGCACAGCTACCCCTCCGACTTTTGATCCGTCTGATACCCCTACTCCCGCCTCCGCTGAAGACGAAAGCAACAATGATGGCACCGAGAATAACGACCTAGCCTCTTCGGGCGATCAGGAAGAGATCACTATTGATGATGACAGTTCAGACTTCATCGGTGAAGGCGAAACGCCAGATGAACCCTCATCAGAAACGGTAGCCAAGGCGGCCAAGCTTCCCGCAGCACGAGGTCAACTCAATGTAACAGTGCCTACCGCCTTCAATTTTGGTGGAGACTCTGGTTACAACGTAGATCTTGGTGCTCCCGAAGAAGGCTATTTAACCTCTCAAGGTTTCTTTATAAATAAAGGGACAGGAACTGCTCAAATTGAAGGTCTAACATGTACTGACACCGGTGCTTCTTCGATTCTTGTTGGTGCGAATAATAAAAAGGTTTTTGGATTATATGATTCAAACAATGCTGCCGAATTGAGGTTTGGATATACCGATGGAGTAAATAGTGTCAGTTTAACAGAGATGACCGATATCGATAAAGCATCATTCGGAGTGCTCTCAAATGTTGGTAGGCAATTGGAATGCCGACTTTATCTTAATGATGGAGTAACCCTGAATCCTTCTAAAGCAGATAATGGTTTATCTGTTCAATCACTTGCTAATGTTGTGTTTACTGTTAGAGCTTTACCCAGTGGAAATGGGAGCGATATAGATAATTTCTATTTGAAAGATTTAAAAACGAACGAGGTATTTTCGGGTGCTGAAATCAAACTGCATGCGCAGTCTATTGCAGATCTTGGTCCACAATCGCCATTCTATAATCGCTATAAGTCATATATAGACGCTGATGTTAACGCGGTGGTAGCTGAATCAAAGAAGGCGGGTGCTTACTTTTTCTCTGAAGATGGTAGAGACGGTGCCTTAATTTATAAAAGCAACGGAACCTTAGAAACGGACGAATCTATTGTACGCCAAGGAAGGAGCGCCTATAAAAAGCATAATTCCTCGGCTTCACAAACTGTTTCCAATTCTGCTTACGAATGTAAATTAAAGCTTGATAACAACTATGTGCGATTGCGTATTATCGGAATATCCAACGGGAATTTTTCGCCCTACGATAAGGCTGGCCTTGTTTTTGAGTCCATAGATTACTTCACTGATTCATCTAGCTTAGGATCTGTATTTGCAAGTTGGAATACTGACATTTTCGCAAAATGGAATATGAGAATTGAGGAAGAGTTGGCTTCGAGCAATCAATTCTGTATATCTTTAATGCAGTACAAGGGACTAGGCTGTTTGCCTCAGATAGAAACAAACTTCGATACAGGCGGTCTTCCCGCAGAGGTGTTCGTCTTAAATCAGACCGATGCATATACTGCTAATTCAAAATACTACTTTTATAGACAAGTTATTAGTAAAGGCGGTAAATTAACTAACTTCAACAATATAGAATGGTGGGCATATGACCCACATACTTATACTTGGAAAACTTTCTTTGGCATTCCTAGTATGAGTTGGTCTTTCGACAGATTTTTTAGTCCTATCTCAGGATCACAAAAAAGATGGATACGGCTCGCACCTAATGGAGAAATCAATTCAGCTTCTATACCTCCCGACGATATCACCTATTGTCCGGCATTTATGCTCTGATACTGCGTAATTACTGCACTTTTGTTCCTACGAAAGATAGAGAAGATTAGGTTTAAAAATGCGTAGCATTAATAGCCATAAACAAAAGAAACTGAAAGTCAGGGTTATATTGGTAACTCTTATGGCTATTTTTCTTTCCTTTTTCTTTATTGTAAATGCAATTGCTGAATCTGGCGTATTGGCATCTGGGTCGAAACTGGGAATCAAAATTGTAAATTTCGATTCTTATATTGGTAATGATGCAGGTGTAGGCTCAAATATTGGCATCAGACTGCGTTCTGATACTCAGCTTGCACCGGACAATCCTGAGTATGACATAACAATCGAAAAAGACAGCGAAAGTACAAGCACTGCATCGGCTTCTCCCACGAAATACAACTATGTTCGCGAGGACCAAGCTGATGAAAGTGTTTGGCCGATGAAGATAAAGCTGGAAAGTACGCATGTAAAAGGTTGGAGCCAGCCAGAGTGGAAATGTATATCTCATAGTTCGGATCAAGTTAGTTTCGATGATCCTAACATAGCCAATCCTACTGCTACGGTGCAAGCGGGTGTAGCGGGTACGATCAAGTTCTCTGTGCGTTACAAAGTGATGTCTCATTACAAAATTGAGGCGGTTGCGGGCAACAATGCAAGTAAAGCGAATGTTGTAGCGCCATCACCGGCCGAATACGGCTACTCGCCAAGCAACGCCGTTACTGTGGTGTTGGATGCCGCCGCCAAAACTACCGGCTTCGGCCCAGAATCAATATCGTGGCACATCACCTTGAACGACAAGACGGCACCTCAAGACAGGGTATCTACGCCCGTGTATCAAGAAAGCGGCGTAAATGCAGGCAAATACGTTGCCACCATCTACCCCGATACCGAAGGGGCGGTTGTCTTCACGGCGAACTTCCCAACGCCGCAAACCTACCGCGTGACCGCAGAGCGCGGCGTAGGGGCAGGTTCGGTAACTGCTACCCCTGATTCATACGAGGGCAATCCTACGCTTACCAGAAGCGTTTCGCTCACCGCTGCACCGGCAACAGGCTATACCGGTGAGCCTACCTGGGAAGTATTGGTCGGAGGCGTTCCGAATGACAAGGTGAGCACGCCGGTAAAGAACGGTAATGGTTACACCTCTACCATCGAGCCAGGCGTGTATGGCGCGATCTCCTACCGCGCTACCTTTGCCGATAAAGCCGCTTATGACATAAAGGCAACAGCCAAAAGCGATGAGGACCATAATGCTGCAAGCGCGGACATCTTAGCGCCGGATACGAAGAAGTACACCTACCATGCCACAGATGATACCGAAGTGACCATTACGGCTGAGCCTATGGCTGGTTATACGTACGATGCCACCTGGGAAATCATCTTTGCGGGGAAAACCATCACAGAAGACTCGGATTACCGGCCTGCCGATGGCGCAACAGGAGCGCCTGCAACCGGAAGCAGCAGCACTGTGAAGGCTGCGCTGCATTCGCCGGTCGTTTCATATCCTGTCCCTGCAAAGGATTCAGAAGGCAACGTTATATCTGGTCAGTGGAAAGCTACCATACAGGCTGGCATTACCGGCACCGTAGAGTTCGTGCCAGTATTCAAAACGGGCGCACCGTACAACATTACTGCGGCGCCAGCAACTGATACGTCAATTGGGAACTACGACCCGAATGTTGACTCCGCAAAAATCATAGCGGTCAACGATGTAGAGGTTGCAGACTCCGCCGCCGCTGTATATGCCTATAGCACAACGGCATCCACAAAAGTTGAACTAACAGCCGATCCGAA
>NZ_CALPCC010000035.1 GCF_943192905.1 Adlercreutzia murintestinalis
GGTGACCGACAACAAGGGCACCACCTCATCGAATGTTTGGGTGGACACCTTCATCGACAACTTGTCCGTGACCGTGCCTTTGAACGTGAAGGTGATGGCCAAGGCCTCTGGCGGCGCGCTCAAGGCACAGCCCTCAACCGGCATCGTCAACTGGCGTCCGGGCAATGCGCCGACCAACAAGGGATACCGCATCGAGAACTGGTCGGGGCTCGATGTGAAGGTTGTTGGCGTGGCATCTGATGACACCATCGCCGAGAACCAGTTCGCAGGAGGTCCGGTTTGGAAGCTCGTGCCTTCTGCCACCAACGTCGATGACCCGGGCTACACTGCAACGGGCAAGAAGGCTGACCTGGCGCTCACGCTCGCACCTTCTGCTGCGAGCAACACTCCTGGCACGAACATCTTCACGGTAACGGGCGGCGTTGTGAGCCAGCTTGATTCTTACAACGGCGGCAACCAGTACGGCAACAAGGCAAGCGAGACCGGTACGGTCGCAACGGTTGACTTGGACGGCACCGCTACCACCTCTGCTCCTAACTGGGTGATCGAGGCGCGCGTGGCTGATGGCAGCAACCCCGATCACTCGGACGGGGCGCCCGGCATCTTGGGCCTTGTGCTCACGGGCAAGAGCTCGGTGGTGAGCAACGACGTGATGAATCTGACCGATGACGCGGGCAATGTCTTGGTGGACAAGGCCTTCCAGATCACCTACACCATCGCTGCGGCATAAGGCATAAGGGAGTAGAGCCGATGAGCGCACCTGATATGAGATATGGCAATCCTGGTCAAGGGGCACAAGGCGCACCGCAGGCGAACAATCCGCAGCCCTCGCGTGCGCCCTTGCCAGGAGATGCGGCGAGCGTGCGCTCGTATGGCATGGGGTCGGCAAATCCGGGAGCGGCGCATGCTGCTCCCGGGAGCTACCCAGCATCTGGAGGATATGCGGCCTCTGCCGGACAGCGCACCCCAGGGCAAGCGCCCTATGGCGGCTATCCCTCCTTCGGGCAGGTGCCGCACACGGCAGGACCTGGCTATCCTGCGCCTGCCACCTATCAGGTGCCGCTGACAAGCCAACCGCAAACGCTTGCGCCGAACAAGAGCCGCAAAGGCGTGGTCATCGGGTGCGTGATAGCGCTTGTGGCCATCGTGGTGGCGATCCTTCTCGCGCTCACGCTCTGCACCGATGAGAGAAGCCGCCGTCAAGGAGATGCGGGCCAGCTTGCTGGCAAGACCGACGCAGAGATACAAGCAGAGCTTGACCGGGTGGTCGAAGAGGGCATGTTCAACATCTCCATCGCTTCTGTCATCGAGCTTGAGAGCGGCACCTCTGAGGGAGATCTGCGCATAGAAAACGTACCGGGTAACCGCTATCTGATGCGCGTGACGCTTCTTCGCAACGATACCGGAGAGCAGCTCTATCAAACAGACGTGATAGAGCCTGACCACCACATCCAGCGCGATGCGCTCGATGTGGCGCTACCTCAGGGAAGCTATGAGTGCACCGCACTCTTCGAAGCGCTCGATCCTGAGAGCGAAGAGCAGGTAGGACAAGCCGCTGCCATCGTCACGGTGAACGTGCGCAGCTAAGACGTAGTGATCGGTGTTGTGCCAATAAGGGCATTTTTTGCCAAAAACGCTCTGTTTTGAGGAAATCGGCGGGAAGTAAAGGGTTCATCATGGGTTTTGGGAAACATATTGAGAAGATGCTCGCGGTGATGCTTGCAGTGGTGTTGGCGGTAGGGCTTGTGCCGACAGGTGCGCAGGCAGCACATCCTGCATTCGACGGGGATGGCGTGGGCACCGATGCAAGTGGTGCGCACCAGATGACCGATGCGGTCAGCGTGAGCGGGGAAAGCGCCACCTCGAACGTGTTCGTGGAGGTAGCGCTTGACGCATTCGAGCTTACCGATCGCTCGCCTAACTGGGTCGCCCCTGATGCGACAAGCGCCATCGATTTCTACAAGGGACGCATCTGGGCGCAAACGCAAGGAGGGGAAGCTCCCATTCGCGCCGCATGGGAAGTGACACGCGATGGGCAGCAGGTAGGCACCTTCACGCCCACCCAGAGAGCCGATGGCACGTGGGGCCTAGAGCTCACCCACGATGGTGCGGCTGGCAGCCTTCACGTGGACGCACCCGGTCAATACGACTGCACCTTCACCGCGACCGATGCGCAAGGTAGGGTCGTGTCTACCTGCATCACCTTCCTCATAGAGCAGAACAGCCCCTATGGGGCCAAGACCGTCTACAAGGACCACGACGAGACCTTCGATGGCGTTGCCACCTACACCGAGCCCTCCGCGACCGGCATCATCCATAAGTACGTGCAGCACTTGAGCGCCATCAAGGCAGAGCCTGCAAGCGCGGTCTACCAATCCCTCATGGACCAAGCGCACGCGTATGCCTTATCGCAAGGGCAGGCAGGGGCCTACGCGATCCATGCCGCTTGGAGCCTTGAGACCTACTTCACCTTCCCGCAAGCGGGAGACCCTGACCCGTACAAGGGCAATCTCTCGGTAGTGATCCCGATGCCTGCAACAGATGGTGCACCAGCCGCAGGCGAGCGCGTGTTCGTGATCGGCTACGACGCATCAGGGGACAAGGTGGTGCGTGAGGTCAGCGTGCGCGCCGACGAAAGCGGTGCGCGCTATGTCGCATTCGATGATGCGCCGCTTGGCTCCTATGCGGTATGCACGTACATCCCTGACGGTGCGACCGGTCCTACCGATCCCGATGACCCGAACAAGCCGGCAGATCCGCTCACGGTGAAGGTGACCGGTGTGGTGGAAGGTGCGGGGTTCATGAACTACGAGGGCACCTACACCTGGCCTAAGGTGGGCGCTGTTCGCTATACGTTCACGCCCGTCGTACCAGGCTCTGCGCTTGCAAAGATCGAAGTGGATGCAGACGGGGTGGCACTTGAGGTGCCTGCGTGGTGCAGGCTTGCCGGATACTATGACCTGAACTTAGAGGGGCTGCCGGAAGGGACGCATGAGGTCACGGTGCGCGCGATCTTCGTGGATACCGGAGATGTGGTCGATCCTGACCCCGACAAGCCACGCCCGCCCATCGTCGACCCGGAGGACCCGGATCGTCCGGTGGATCCGGATGACCCAGAAGACCCCATGAACAAGGACTGGAAGCTCACGGTGGTGACAGAAGGGGCCGGACAGGTCGACATCTCGGTGGCGGGCGCCACAGCGGATGCTCCGTATACCTTCCGCAAAGGCCAGCTCATCGAAGGGGTGGCATACCCTGCCAATGCGACAGGGTCGCTTCTGTCGGCCACGCTTGAGACCGAGATCGCAGGAGAGCGGGTATCTGTTGCCCTTGACGTCACCTCAGGCGCCTTCTCCTTCCAAGGTCCTGGCGCTGATGCTGTCCTGCGCGTGGTGTTCTCGGATGCGCCCGCGCCTCCCGTGCGCGCCCACAGCGTGGTGGTGCGCATAGAGGGCGGTCACGGTTCGGTGGATGTGCCCTTCGACGGTACGGCACAGACCGAGGCCACAAAGCCGGTGAGCGCGGCAAGCCCTGCCACCTTCGCGCTGTTCCCCGAGGCGGGATATGAGCTCTATACCATGTATGAGGGCAGCGTTGATGTAGGCGTCTACGCGCACGCGCAAAGCACAGGATACGGCGTCTCGGTGCCCGATGTGGGGCGGGACCGTCTGATCGTGGTGCGCTTTGCCAAGGTGGCCGAAGAGCTGCCGCCGGTGGTGGTGCCGGGCACCTTCGTCACCATCGACGTTGCCATAGAGGCGACGGCGGGCCTTGCGAGCACCTCGCTTCCCAGCGCCACCCCTGAAAGCGTCTCTGTTCCCAAAGGGGCCGGATATAGCTTCTATCTGATCCCTGCTCCCTCAGCAGATGCCGAACTTGCCTATGTGCGCGCGAAAGGGGATGCTGATACCACCTGGCGCGATATCACCGCATCGGCAAGCTGGGTGGTGTGGCCGTCTGGCGGAGCGGCGGGATACTGGCTGCTCACCCTTGATCAGGTGAGCTCGGACACGCATGTGCGGGCAGGCTTTAGGCCGCGCACCGACGATGATGGGCCGCGCGATCCCACCCGTACGCGCAACATCACCATCAACGTGGTGGGAAGCGAATGGGGGGCAGTGTTTCCTAACACGGTGGGCAAGCCGCCCTTGAAGGTGCCTGCGGGCAAATCGGTCGTGGTCACGGTCGTGACCAAGGAGGGATACCACTACGAGGTGCGCCGGGCAGACGATGCGCGGGGCCAAGGGGCATCTGCGGAAGGTGCGAGCGCGGATGCCGCATCCGACATCACGCTCATCGCGCCTACCGCTGATGCGGCAGGAAGCGACAAGACCTCGACCGAGATCATCGGTGGGGCGGGGGATGGAGATGAGGACTGGGAGTTCGTCTTCGGCCCCAACGGCGGTGGTGGATCGTCGAGCTCATCATCGTCTGCGTCGAGCTCTGCTGGCTCATCTGCTGGGTCCTCTGCTGGCAGCAGCGCTGGGTCTTCTGCGGGATCCTCCGGCGGCAGCCAAGGGTCCTCTGGTGGCAACCACGGTGGCACCGGCACCATCAAAGACCCTTCAGGGAGGCCCACCATCACCCCTGAGGTGGTAGCCGATGGTGCTGGACGCACGCATGGGCGCGTGATACCGGCCGATCCGTTCCTCGTGCCGCTTGGCGCTGATGCGTCTGTGAGCTTTGCAGCTGACGCGGGGTATCGGGTGGTGCGCGTTGAGGTCAACGGAGCGCGCACGACCGCCTTCACGCAGACCGGCTATACCTTGCGCAATGTGCGCCAAGACACGACCGTGCGCGTGACCTTTGCCGCATACGCCGAGACCGATGGGCTCAGCGAACCTGCCCGCACGGTGCATCGTCTGCAATCGCTTGCCAAGACAGGGGACATCACCCCGCCTGCGATAACGCTTCTGCTGTGCATCGCGTGCGCGGCAGGAGGTGGTGCGCTGCTCGCAGCTGCTCGCCGCCGCCGGGATGCGGACGAGCGCGCCGAGGCGCAAGAGTCGTAAGGGGCATACGAAGCGCAAGCGATGTATGCGGCATAAGGGCGCGTGGAGCTGAGCGTTGGGTGTT
>NZ_CALPCC010000036.1 GCF_943192905.1 Adlercreutzia murintestinalis
CGGGGATCGTCTGGAACGAGTTTCATATGCCTACTGAATACAAGCAGTGAATAATTGCCAGGGGCACACTTTTTGAGACCTAAGCCGAATATAAGCACCGACGGATGGCGAAGGGAGAAAAGAAAAAGACCGGGGGCAACCGGCCTTAATCTGATCTATTACCTGCGCCGCCTGCCTCCTGTAATCACCGACGGGCTTTGCTGGTGCATTCAGTATAGCACCTGCGCATCAAAAACTCTATTCATCTATCTTCGTATATTCATATATCCGTTGGATGCGTGGATGTTTTCTGCACACGCCTTAAAACATATTTTGGGCATTCCGAGCTACCACATACCCAAAGGCTTATTGAGGATTCATGGAAAGATCAGAAACGGCATGTGGGAGCAATGAATTCACAGGCAAAAACAAGGTCGTACGCCGCTTGAATCATGCGCTTGGGGACCATTGCTGATCAGGTTGCTATTAGCCAAACCAGCCAGCATATCCTTATCTGAGTATACAGGACGTACGGTACGCACCCAATAGTTAGCGGCAATTTCAGGAGAACTTTGATAGCCCGCGCGAAGTGAAACATCCGCACCCCACAGTGGCCCAAGCTTGTTTGCCCAGTATTCGTAGGGATAGCCCCTCGGATAAAAGCCACGATAGCGCTTGTGACCAATAGGGGCCGCCATCGGCATACTCAGCGAAGTGCTCTCCTAAGCTCGCGATGAACAGCTTGTCGTCTATCGTAGGCAACTGTTCTTGCGTGTCCGTTCTGTTGTTGTAGGTAGGCTGATAGAGCTTCTTCACGGTCTTGAAGGCTTCTTGCTGATCGCTTGGAACCAAGTCCCATATGGAATTCGTATCCGACCCGTTTACAACAGCGCCCGCATTGGGAAGCGTATCGGGATTCATGTTGGCACGCAGTTGCGATTGACCCCAACCGCCCGCATTGGTCGCAGATGAATTGACTTGCCGGAGCCGTGTCATCAGATTTACGAACTGAAAGGTAAGACCGGCTTTGGTGCGTCCATTGGCGGGGGTTGCTAAGTCGTCGTGATTGATGCCTACCACGCGGACATCATAAGATATAGGCGCACTGTTTCCATCACCATCACCGTTCCATTTTACTTGGCACGTATATTGACCGGCAGCAACAGTCGCATCGTCGCCTGTCTCGTGTGGCTGAACATCGGAAACCATGGCCTTGAACATGTCGTAGTAGATGGAGTCCTCCCCATTCTTCGACAGATCATCTGCCATGCTGCTAACTCCTTGAAGGGAATAGCACTGACCTGCATAAGGCGCGAGCGCCTCATGGGTCGCATCGTCGTTAATCCTTAAAAAAAATTCGTCTTCTTCCGAACCACTGGCAGCTCGCTCGAAGGTCCAGGTAAGCTTCATAAGGTCGCGCAATGCTGTGCGGTCCTTAGTGGCCTGTATCACTGCATCTTTGAGACCCATATCCTTCATGCTGAGAGTCATCGAGGTGCTCACACGGTCACCGACACCGAATATGATCCCCTCGCGCAGATCCTCAGAACTCTCCGTATAGATGCTTTGCGCGCCTTCCGCATTAGGCACCCAAGATATCTCCTTACCAATCAAGGAGAGCTTGGCGGTGTTTCCCTCCCCTACTTCAAAGTAACTGTTAAGGCCTGCTGCATCACAGGTTGCCTCTTTGATGCGCACACCGATGTTGGAGTTATTCACGAACTCGGCGCTTGCTTGCACCTCTCCCAACTGCTGGATGTCAAGCCCCGCATCTCCCCCAAGGATGAAGCCGACCGGCACCGTTACATCAATGATGGGCACTTCAGGTGCAGGATCAGATCTTTCCGCGCCGCCATCTGGAGATGTGGCAAAAGCTGTGGCAGGAACACTTGCAACTATCAGAGCAACTGCTGTTGCGAACGTTATGAACGTATGGCGCATGTTTTTCATTCGCTTCATGCAACCTTCACGCTCTCGTGTTTTTGACGGCTGATGGAGGTTTCGCTCACGGGAACCGAAAGACTGATGTTCACATCGGCGTTGCCGCTGCGAAGAGCGTTGATGACGCCCGATGCCGCATCAATATCAACTGCATCGGCATTGTAGGTGCAGCTCACCTTCACGCTGCCAGGCGCATAGATATAGCCATCTCCGCCGAACAATTCGGCAGATTGCCCAGACTGCAAGTTCATCGCCTGCGAGTTCAGACGCACACCATAGGGGCAGAGACGATTACCCGTTGCCACCACTCCGGTGTTCCATGCGTAGTCGCCCGCTTCGTTGTATGGTACATACACGTGCACGCCGGTGGAACCGGAAAGCACGCTTTCGCTCACGTAGGGGATCGCAGCTGGCGCAACGATCTCGGTATCCCTCAAATCGCCGAAAGCCTTACTACCGATGTAGTGCACTCCGCCAGGGATGACGACCCCTTCAAGAGCGCTGGTGCGGAAGGCATCTTCACCGATGGAGACGAGCCCGCTGTTGAGCGCCACCGTGCGCAGCGACGAGCATCGAGCAAAGGCAGCATCCCCTATCTCGGTGATGGTGAGGGGCAACGTGACCGATTCGATCTTCGGATCGTTCACGAACGCCTGGTCGGCGATCTTGGTGACCGTATAGCTTACGCCATCCAACACCCCGCTTGCAGGGATCTCAAGCTGGGCCGGAGCATCTTTGTCCGCCGCCCATGCCACCGACAGCGTGCCATTCGACAACATGGTGAACGCGAAACCATCTTCACCGGCAGGGCCGACAGGCTTCACCGGCAGGGGCGACCCATCTTCGGCCACCGTATCGTCAGAATCATCAGGATCGGGCAATGCAGTGCCTTGGACGAACTGCGTGAACCCGACGACCTTCCATGCTTGCTTGTGCTGGTCGTCGTCAGCGGTCACAACAATTGCCGCTTCGATCACCGATGGCCTGAATGCAGGCACCTGTGCGTAGTAGATAAGCGCATCAGGATTGGCGTTCTGGGCGCTCGACTGATCATTCGCATTCTCTTCGGCGACCGCATACAGATATGGTTCGGCCTCAGCGCCTGCAAGGCTGCTCGCGCCCGGCGACGGGACCGCCGCGTCCGTTGACTCCGCAGCTACGCCGGACGCGGGCGCCGAGAAGAGAATAGAAGTGTCTTCAAGGTCGGCCACCATGCCCGTGCATATACCAGAGATGACACCAGGTGCTTGAATAGTGGCCAGATCGCGGCACCCCCAGAGGGCGCCTTCGGCTATGGCAGTGCATTCCGACACCAGATGCACGCTCACGCCAATAGCGGAAGGAGCAGCCACCAAAGTGAGCGTGCCATCAGGTGCGCCGGAAGCATCGGTATTCTTCTCATATAAAAGACCGTCCTGGAAGTAGAAGGCAGAAGTCGCCATGCCCCCCTGGGAATCAGACAAAGAGAGGGTTTGAGAACCATCTTCACCTGAAGTTGGGATAATAGCCGAAAGCTTAGTGCAACGGGAAAAGACATAAGCAGGGACAGAGGCTATTCCCAAGGGGAGCACGGCATTGCCCTCCAGACCCTCCGGGACGAGGAGGAGGCTAGTAAGGCTGCTGTTGAACAGCATGCCGTTGTAACTCTTATAAGCAGCATTGGCAGCATCGACCATGATGGTCTTGGCGTTCGGGAACGCCGCAAAGGCCGTGGTGTCAATGCTTGTTAAGGAAGAAGGAAGCGCAATGGAGGTGACCTCTGGCGCACTCATGCATGCGGCCACCTTATCCGCCAGCGCAAGCCATGAGGCAGCGGCGGAGATGGCAACCACCGATCCAGCGTTCTCTTCCACAGAGGGCGCAGCTTGAACATCGGCGGCAGGAGCAGAAGCGGTCGATGCATTGACCGCGTCAACGACCCCGGCTGCCTGGCTGAAGGACATGGCCACCACGGGCACATCTTGACCGCCCACCCGCACCGTTTCGGGCACATTCAGCGCCCCTATGGGCGCAACGGCGCTCCATCCGGTGAAGGTGGCGCCTTCCTGACCAACGAGGAAATTCAGGCCATCTTGCTGCACCACCATATCACCTTCGCGCACATCGGCCGCTAAAACGGATGCGGCTTCATCAGGCGTTTGTGGGATCATCTGGATATCAGGAAGCTGAGCGTTGGCGGATCCGCTCTGAACGTCGGTGGACTCACCTTGAACGTTCGGGACCGTTGCCTGCGCAACAGAAGGATCACTTGCAGAATCGGGTTCGACAGCGTATGCGGAAAGAGGACTCATGGACGCTGCCAAAGCAAAGGCTACGATGGCAGCTATGGATTTGCGCGCGGCGCAGCAACGATATCCGAGCATAACAGGCTTGCCCTTTGCTCCGCTGCGCTCGTACCATACAGGCACGTCTCAGAAACGCAGACCCCGATATTCAGTTGCTTCATGCGGCGTTGTCTCAAAACGTGATTCGTTTATACATAACAATCAACAACTTGGCAACAACGGGCCAATGTCTCTACGCCATAAATCCACAATCGATGATTTGCTTTCGATGATCGGTCAACATGTCGAGAATCTACGGCACCCGGAACGTGCTGTTCGAATGCTCTTGAACACAACCGACTTCAGTATGAGATTTGTATGAGACAACATATAGCGCAGTTGTCCTTTCGCAAACCGTCGGGCAATTCATCATCTGAAAGAGGGGTCGAAATATTATTCTCGCACCCCTCATTACCGACAGAAAGGATGTTGAAATGGAATCGAACAACACGCAAGCCGTGCAACGCTTCAGGCGGCATCTGGTGCATGAGGAACTCTCACCGAACACCGTGCGAGCATATTGCGCGACGGT
>NZ_CALPCC010000037.1 GCF_943192905.1 Adlercreutzia murintestinalis
CAACTTTTAGCCATGGTTTTCCCATCGTGATCTGGGAATTGTTGGCCATTCCGGACACACTTTTTGAGAATTAACCCTCTTTCCGCGCAGTACCGTGTGGTAATAGGCGTAGGTGAGCGGGGTTGCGTCGCAGAGCACGTGCGCCTCTTCGATGGGTCCTATGAGCAGCAGATGCGTTCCTACATCGACGGCCTGCTCAACGCGCACGCTGAACGTTGCCATGCATTGTTGCTTCAAGAACGGAAGGTGCGAGGCGTCCACATCGTGGTCCATAGCGGCGAACTTCTCTCGTTCAAGGCTGTTATGAAAGCCAAAGACCCCGATCAATTCCATGGTCGCTTCTTCGGAGAGCACGCTTGCGGTGAAGCGCCCCGCATCGATGATGGCCTTCGTTGTGATGTTGTCCTTGTTCAACGCGACCGAGGCTTGAGGCGGCTCACTTGCAACTTGCTGAAATGTGTTCGCGATGCAGCCAACTTTGCGGCCGTCGGGCAGCTTCGAGGCAATGACGAAGAGGCCGTACGTCAGTGAATGAAATGCTTGCACGTCTATTGTCTTTTCCATCGTCACCCTCGTTTCTTATCTTCGTGCGCGGCTTTATGAGTGCGTACGCTTCATGAATATATAACATCACAAGTGCAAGGCGCATCAGGCCCGCAATGTGAAACGGTCAGATTCCTGCAAGATTCATGTTAGATCCCGTTCAGGATCATACTGGCATGCAGAGACGTTCGTGCCTGAAGGCAGGGGTGCTCCGTGCATCAGAGCGCCCAAAACAGGAAGCGACAGCGTACCCAGCAGATGCGGCAAACGTGATTCCGCCACGCCAGATTCGCCTGCCATAGTAGAGCCGTAGGCGAACGAAGCGAGGTGTTCTGTGAGATTCCTGACGAAGAGGAACCGATCGATTGTTCTTGGATTGGCGTGCGGTCTGCTCTGCGCGCTCTGCGTTGCTGTGTATGTGGTGCAGGTGGATGAACAGGCGAATGCGGCTCAGGCGGATATGTTGGCTCGGTATGGCGGCGATCAGGTAGAGGTATGCGTGGCCCGCCGTGATATCGCGGCAGGGCAGACCATAGCCGATGGCGACGTAGAGACCAAGATGTGGATTGCTTCTATGCTGCCAGCCGATGCTGTGGTGGCGAAAGGCGATGCGGTAGGGCAGCAAGTGGGGTCGTCCATTCTGGCAGGCGAGGTGATCTCATCTGCCCGATTCGGATTCGACGCGGCCAACATAGAGGTGCCGGACGGCATGGTGGCGCTCAGCGTGCCAGCGCGTGCGGTTCAGGCGGTTGGTGGGGCACTGGTGCCGGGCATGAGCGTAGATGTGTACGCGGTGGGAGGATCGTCTACCGCGCGGGTCGCGCAGTCGGTGAAAGTGCTCGAGACGTGCGCTACCGAGGGCGGTAGCAATGCGCAGAGTTGGGTCACGTTGGCGTTGCCGCCGCAGTTAGTGGCGCAAATGGTGAGCGCCGCGGAGAACTTGGAGTTGTATTTCGTTCTGCCTTCGGAGAGCGCAGACGCGCAAGAAGCGGAATCGGCTTCGCGACCCGATGGCGATGGGCGCGAGGGTGCATCGAGCTCATCGTCGGCCGCTATTTCATCATCGTCGGCCCAGGCATCATCTACGGCATCAGCGGCCTCCCAGGCATCCTCAGCATCGCAAGCTGCCCGGACATCGTCTTCGGCAGGATCCGCATTATCGCAAGCATCGAATGCAACGCAGAGAGGTGAGTGAGATGAGCAAGGTGCTGTTCTGTTCCGATCCGGAGAATTTGGCGCACCCCGAGTTGTTGGGGCTAGAAGAGGTGAACTTGGCTGCGCTGCCTTGGCTGGAATGCGAGGGTGGTGCGCACGCGGCGCGCACACGGGCAGCTGAGGCGGACATAGGCGAGGTGTGGGTAGAGGGAAGCGACCATGTTGACGCGGTGAATCTTGCAGCGGCCATGCGTACCGATGATGCAGAGAAGCCGATCCTGGTGGTCGCGCATGATGCAAGCGGTTCGTTGCGCAGCCGTGCTCAGGCTGCCGGGATCACGGGGATGCTCACAAGCGATGGGCTGTTGCGGCGGATTTCGATGGAGAAAGAGCGCCGCGCGCGCATGGATGAGGCAGCGCGCGATCTTGAGGCGAATCTGGATGCGGCGTTGGCGGAGCATTCGCGAGCAGCAGTGCTTGACGAGATAGAACGAAGCGCGGCGACAGAGGCGTTCAGTAGCGCGACCGATCGTGCGGCATCGCTTGCGGCATTGGCGTTGCGTTCGCGTTTCGACAGCACGAAGAGACCAGAGAGCGCAGCGTATATGTTGACGGTGCTCTCGGGAAGCGGCGGCGCAGGCAAGAGCACGGTCGCTCTGGTGGCTGCGCATGTGGCCGCAGCGAAGGGTCACACGGTGCTGCTCTTCGACGGCGATCTGCAATTTGGCGATCTGGTGCATCTGATGGGAGCTACGGATGCGCTGACCGCCGACGATGTGCTGGCAGAGCCGGAACGGTTGCAGCAGCTTGCGGATGGCTTGAGTCAGAGCGGCGTGGCGCTGTTGGCGGCTCCCAGCAAGCTTGAGCAGGCTGAGGTGGTAACGGGAGCCCTTTCGCAGCTCCTTGATGCAGCAAGCGCTCTCTTCGATGTTGTCATCGTGAACACCGGAGCGAGTTGGGCAGAAAGTCATGCCGCGCTGATCGAGCGAAGCGATTGCGCCCTGTTCCTCATCGACCAGAAGGCATCGAGCGTGCGGGCATGCCGCCACGCTGTTGATCTGTGCGAGCGGTTGGGCATTGCGACGGCAAACTTTGAATATGCGATCAACCGATGCCGCCGCGGTGCGTTGTTCACCAGTATAGATGTGTCGTGCGCCATGCAGGGAGCGCATGTGTTCGAGCTGAAAGAGGGGGGCACCGAGGTAGAGGAGCTGCTGGGGGCAGGCAGCGCCGATGAACTTCTTCACGCACGCAACGACCTGTGTACGAGCGTATCAGCCATGCTCGATGAGTTGTTGCCATCGTGCGCGGGGCGTGTGCAAGCGAAGAGGGGCGGCCGTGCGCGCATGGGCGGTCGCAAGGCGGAAAAGGCGGGGGACGGCTCCCGATCGAGTCGGCGCCGTGGGAAGAAGCGCGCCGTGCTTCCCGGAGTCGTTGATGCCGATACCCGCGGCGAAAATGTGAAGGCGGTAGTCGGATGAGTTTGATGGAGCGGGTGCGTGCCGTTGCTGACGTGAACGATGCGGCGGCGAACGGGAGTGCGCCGCGAAAGCTCACGGTTGAGCAGCTTCGCGAAGATGTGCGCGCATGGGCCTCGTTCGAGGCGATCGCGGCCATCATGGTGGACAACCCTCAGCGTGCGCGCAATGAACTGCGCACTGCATGCCGCCATGCGCTGGCTGATCCGAAATGGGATGTGCTGTCCGGCGCGGAGAAGCGGCGCTTGATCGAAGAGATGATCGATGTGGTCTTCGGCATGGGGCCGGTTGAGAGTTTGATCGCTGACGAAACGGTCACCGAGATCATGGTGAACGGTGCGCAGAGCATCTTCTACGAACGCGATGGCTGCCTGCACCAAAGCGAGGCACATTTTGACAGCGATGAACAGGTACGCGTGCTCATCGATCGCATCATCGGCCCGCTGGGACGGCGCATCGACGAATCGTCTCCCATGGTGGACGCGCGTCTACCGCAAGGTCATCGCGTGAATGCCGTTATCCCGCCGATCGCGCCCGATGGCCCGCATGTGACCATCCGCGCCTTCGCACGCCGCCTGATGACGCTTCAGGAGATGGAGCGGACCGGTTCGTTCGGTGCGGAGATGACCACCTTCTTGAAGTGGCTGGTCGTGTGTCGGAAGAACGTGGTCGTATCGGGTGGCACGGGCAGCGGAAAGACCACGTTGCTCAATGCGCTTTCGTGTTGCATTCCGTCAGGAGAGCGCATCGTCACGATCGAGGACTCCGCCGAGCTGCGCTTCGATGCGGGGTTGCATGTGGTTCGCTTGGAAGCGCGCCCGCGCAATGCTGAAGGCGAAGGCGAGGTGACCATTCGTGATCTGGTCATCAATGCTTTGCGCATGCGTCCCGACCGGATCATCGTGGGTGAGTGTCGCTCGGGTGAGGCGCTTGACATGTTGCAGGCCATGAACACGGGCCACGATGGGTCCTTGACGACGCTGCACGCGAATGCGCCCGAGGATGTGATCGATCGCATGGTGACGATGGTGCGATATGCAGTCGATTTGCCCGTGGATGCTATCGAGGCGCAGATCGGCAATGCCTTCGACTATGTGGTGCAGGTGAGCAGGCATGCAGATGGAAGTCGGTTTCTGTCGGTTATTGCCGAGGTCGAATACGACCGAACAACGCGAGGATGCTCGATAGAGCGCGTCTATGTTGCGCCTGCACCCTCCGAGGGGAGTTGGGTGCGACGCCCTGCTCTTCTTGAGGCAGTGCGAGCGGGCGATCACGCAACCGAAAGAGAGGTGGAAGCATGGGAGCAGCAAGCATATGGGGAATAGCGGCGGTCGTGTTGGCTGCAGGTGCTGGAACCGTGTTGGGGCGGCAGGCGATGGTTGCGTGGCAGCGTCGACAAGCGGCTGCAACCGCACTAACACCCTCCAAGCGCGAGCAGCTCGTCTTGTCATTGGTGGCGGCTGCGCAGCC
>NZ_CALPCC010000038.1 GCF_943192905.1 Adlercreutzia murintestinalis
ATGCTTTTGCCGATTACGTCACGCTGAGCGGCAACGTGAGTATCTACCTTAATTTCAAATCAATTATTGACACCTTCACCTTCAAGGTGAATGGCGGCAAGTGGAGCGATGGCAAGACTGACGATAAGACCACCACAGCGCTTCGCGGATCTGCCATTACGACACCGGGCACGCCAACGCGCACCGCAACGGCTGCATACACCTATACGTTCGCTGGTTGGAACACCAGTTCTACAGCAACAACGGGCAGCACGTCCCTCGGTAACGCCAATGGTAATGCGACCTATTACGCTATATGGACTGCAACTAAGATCCAGTACACCATAACGTGGAAGCTATCGGGTGCAGGGGCGCATTGGGACGACAACGCAAACGACACCAAAGATAAGACCACGAGCGTTGCATACGGTGACACACCGACAGCACCCGCTACTCCAAAGCGCACTCAGACTAACGAGTATACCTACACGTTTGCTGGCTGGACGCCTGCGATCAGCACTGTGAGCAAGGCTGCGACTTATACCGCCACCTGGACTGAGACCAAGCGCGAATACACCATTACATGGAAGCTATCAGGGACAGGTTCGTATTGGGGCACCAATACCAAAGATACTGCCAATAAGACCACAAGCGTTGCATATGGCGAGGTTCCGAAAGCTCCAGCAACACCCGCACGTACTCAAACAGCTGAATGGTCCTATACCTTCAATGGTTGGACACCTACCGTAAGCGCGGTCAGTGGCGATGCTGCCTATACAGCATCATGGACCGAGACCAAGCGCAAGTATGACATCATGTGGGACGTTAAGACGAACGGGGGCTATTGGAGCGAGGGGAACGGCCAGAGCAATGAGGATACGCTCCAGAAGGGCGTAGAGTACGGAACCAAGCTAACGGCTGCTCCTGGGCATGGCGATCCTTATCTTTCGCACAGAACATTCCTGGGTTGGTCAACCTCGCCGACCGGAACTCCCTCAAAAACAGTAACCGTTACTGGTACGGCTCGCTATTACGCCATTTGGGGCTTGCCCTATGGCTTTACCGTCGATCCGAACGGCGGTGAATTCAAGGTGGCAGACCTCGGCCTTGCTGGGCGCACCTCTCAGTACCTTTGGACAAATAACTTCCGGGTCATTGGCAATACGCTGCGCTTCAATGTGCGCAAGGCAGATGGCACCTTCACACCAGTTACTACGGTAAGCGCATCGAATATGGAGCGACCTGGCTACACGCTTTCGGGCTGGTACTGGGGTGGCAGCGGTGTAAGCAACGAGAGTACCAACGAGGGCCTCAAAGCGCCCGGCGCCACCTACTGGGCACAGTGGAAAGAAAACAACGTCACCATCAAGTATCAGGTAGGAACAGCTGGTGGCGGCAACGTGTCACGGGCAAGCGAGACCGTGGGAGCCAGAAGCGGCACGGCCCAAGGCTCAACTCCCATCCATAAAGCCGGTTGGCACTTCGTCGGCTGGAACACGAAGGCTGACGGCACGGGCACCACTTTGGCAACCGACGAGACCAAGGCGTGGGCGCCTGCCAAGCAAGCGGTCTCTGGCTGGGACTACAGCCTGAACGTGGAAGGCACCTACTACGCCATCTTCGCGCCCAACGAATACACCATCGAGCTGCGCAAAAACGATGGCACAGGAGAAGACGGCCACGGAGCGCTGGTGGCCACGATCTCGGCTCAATACGACAGGCCCTGGACCATCCAAGCCGGGCATGTGCCCGATCGCCGTGGCTTCTACTTCCTCGGCTACAGCACGGCAGATGACCACCAGAGCAACCCCTGGTTCGATATGCGCCCAGCATCTGGCAGCTTTGCGGATAAGACCTTCACGCATAATCTCACCACCGCTGAGGACGCGGATGGCAACTGGGATCGCACGACGAAGGTGGTGCTCTACGGTGTGTGGAACGAGAGCCGCTACACCATCGTCTTCCACGAGAACTGGGGAGACGACACAACGGGTACCGGCAGCGTGCCTGCGCGCATCGATGCGCTCTATACCCAGCAAGTGGTGATCCCTACGAACGACCTTGCGCGCACCGGGTACAACTTCGCGAACTGGAACACGCAAGCCGACGGCTCTGGCACTACGTATAAGACGCGCGGTTCCTACACCCACGTAGGACTTGACGCCTTCGATGATGCGAACGTGCGGGGAGCGACCGTGCACCTCTACGCTCAGTGGGATGCCAACCAATACATCGTGCACTTCGATCCTAACATCTCGATATCGGACCCCGAAGACAAAGGCGAGTGGCATATCGAAGCAGGAGATGAGGTCATACTCGCCCAGTATGGCCAAGAGGTGCCGATCGAGACGGTGTTCAGCCGCCCGGGATATGAGTTCGTGGGTTGGAGCTTCGAGAAGAACGTGGCGGCCGATGAACATGACACGCCCATCGTGGACTTTGCGATCAAAGAGGATGGCACCTTCGATCCTGCCGCCTTCAAGAACCTGACCACGGACAAGCTGGGGCTCGTGCGCCTCTACGCTCAGTGGAAAGGCGGCGCGTACACCGTCGTCTTCGATGGCAATGCGAGCGCGGACAGGCCCGTTGAGGTGGGGCCTGCGGGGGCTCTGGATGAACTTGAGATGCGCTTCGGTGTGGCGAAGAGGCTTCCCGCGAACACCTTCGTGTGCAAAGGCTACACCTTCAAGGGCTGGAACACGAAGGCTGACGGCACAGGTGAGGCGTATCTCGATCAAGCGCTCGTGCAGGATATCCCGGGGGTCAAGGACGGCAAGGTGACGCTCTTTGCCCAGTGGTCGCCGGTCTTGAGCCTGACCTCGCCTATCGATGCCTGCATCGAGGTCTACATCGATGGCATGGATATGTATGTCTATGAGGTGCGCGCAGGCCAGACGGGCAAGTGGCCAACGGACACGCCCAACGGAGATGGCACCAAAGACGACCATGAGGATCAGTTCGAGCACGGACAAGCCGCTCTTGAGTCGCGCACGCCAGCGAAGCTCTTCATCGAGCAGATCGACTGCATCCCCAACCTCGATCCAGACGAGGGCATGGCGCGCATCTTCCCCATAGATGGCACGCCGGCACTCGATAGCTGGGAGGACTTCGAGCTTGAGTTCACGGCCTTAAACGAGAACACGGGCAAGCGGGTGAAGGTGGCAACTGAGTTCGGCAACTCCTATGCCTTCGTGGCAGGGGCCAACAACAACTACTTCATACCGGCATACGACGCTGCGACCAACACGCCGGGCACGCTCGACTACACGCTGCTGTTGCGCATCCCGGAGAGCAAGGCCAAACAGCCCAACACCGTGCGCTACTCAGAGGGGCCGGTAAAGATCGCCACCCTCATGTTCACCTGCCGGGTGGCTGACTAGCAAAGACCCTGCATGCAAACCCTGCGAAGAGCGAGGGCTCGCTCTTGCTCTTCGCAGATACACCGCAACCGATACACCCAGACGAGAAAAGGGACGGACAGACAACCATGACAGCAAACGACATGAACAACAAGAAGGCCACCATCGACGAGCGCGCCCGCGCCGCATCGAGCCAACCAGTCACACCGCGAGGCGGTTTTGCCAAGACAGGCGCTCCCCGCGCAGGTGCGCCCGCACAAGGCGTGCGGGCAGGTGCGGGCGTGCCCCATGCAAGCGCGATCGCCAATGGATCGGCGCCCTCGAACACGCGCAAGAACGTGATCGTGGTGCTCGCGCTCGTCATAGCAGCCCTGCTCATCTGGCTGCTCGTGTGGCTGTTCGCCTGCAACGGATCGTCTCTGTTCGACCCGTCGGCGCAAACAGGGCAAGCGCCGTACAAGACCGACGAAGAGATACAGGCAGAGCTTGACCGGGTGGTCGAAGAGGGCATGTTCAACATCTCCATCGCAAGCGTCATCCAGTTCGATGGCTCCGAGAACTCAGGCACCGCCTACATCGAGAACGTCCCTGGCAACCGCTACAACATGCGCGTTGCCATAACTGACGACGAATCTGGCGAGACGATCTATGAATCGGGGGTCTTAAAGCCCAACCAATACATCGAGAAGATCGCGCTCACGCACGACCTGGACCCCGGCATGCACGAAGCAACGGCGGTGTTTACCGCTCTTGACCCTGACACCAACGAAGAGACGGGCAAAGCTGCCGCCAAGGTCACCTTGAACGTGATCGAGGGCTAAGGATGCGCGCTCGCGCGAATGTGCGCGACGCAAACACAGGTATCACGCGGCAAGGGCGCCGCTGGATATAAGCAAGGACAGAAGAAAGTGGCTTGAAACTAAAGGAGGATGAAGCCATGAAGAAAGCAAGCAAGGCATGTGCTGCGATGGCACTGTCAGCCGCGTTGGCGATGGGCACGGCCCTACCCGCATTCGCAACCGACCCCTATAAGCCAGGTGAGGGAACAGGCGGTACGAGCTATGACCCCACAACGTGGGACCCCAACGACCGCGAGACCTTCCCGAGCATCGGCACCGATGGCACCGATCAGGAGATGTCTGA
>NZ_CALPCC010000039.1 GCF_943192905.1 Adlercreutzia murintestinalis
ATAATGCACTTTATCCGCTGCGGATCATCGGATTGAATCAGGACGAGAAGATCTCAGGCGGCATGGCAGGGCTTACGTTCATGATGGGGGCAACCGTAGATAGTTATCGCTACAGAAATGATGACGAACCGGCGGCTATTCACGAATCTGGAAACTCTCTTGGTGATTTTCTAAGAAATGGCGGACAGCTGGCGAACTCTGTCAAAGCATTAGCGGAACCCGTCCTAAAAAGGCAACTCTATGTCTCCAAAAGCGATTCAGTCGCTATGAATTCAGGGAAGTGCCATATTCTCTCTGCAAGCGAACTTGGCATTGCGGTAACTGATAACAAGCAGATAAGCAACTTAGGCGTTGGCCAGAATAAAGATGAAATCTACATGCATTTCTCTAGCCGTGGACTGTCTTATGGGAATGTTGATGGCGCCGTTGTTAAAGGCATGAGTTTACCAGGAACATGGTTGAGGGACACTTATCCGTGGGAGGGTAGTTTGAATGCTCATCCACCCCTTGCTGTTTCATGGGATGGTGCAGGAATTGAGGTTGGCACACCTATGGCTCTCAGAAAAATATGCCCCTGCTTCTGTCTATAAGCTCCATACGTTCCATTCTAGAGAGCGAGACGATAGTTTTCACTGTCGTCTCGCTCATACTCGTTTTTGAATACAGTAAAGAGCTCTTCGCTGTAACTATGTCAGATCAGAAACAGAAACATGCAATCAATTTCGTATCAGCTAAAGGGATATACCCTTCAGGGTAGCCAAAATATGCCCAGCCCCACGCAGTTGCGTTCACGCTGATTACGCGTGAGATATATCGCCCGTCAAGGGTTAAGTTTGTCCTGGTTCGGTATATATACCCAAGCTTCAAGCGATCGTCTTCAAAAGCGCAATCCTGATAGAAAAGATAAGTCTGATTATGATCATCTCCGAAACCATCATTTGCATATCCAGAGATGAGCTCTCCTGCAGAGGGAGAAAACATGGTAAATGATTTGGTAATAAAATACGGATCACTAATACCCATACGCTTATCAACATCCACTATTGCGCTTTGTACCTCTGACGAAAATTTGGAAACACTCGAATTGACCACACTTATTAACCCGCTATCATTTGTGGCCCATAGATTGGCATTGTTAGTGACGATATCATCGCTGGCAATTGCGCCTTGTCCTACTGCCGTCATTAGCTGAAACGTTAGCCCTGCAGCACCTCCAGAAGTCTTTCTGTCCTGATTCAAGCCGATGATCCGCGGCGGATAAAGCGCATCGATTGAAAGGCTAGCATTTTATGTGCGATGCAAATAGAATGTGTTTCATCGTATCGCTATCTAAGGAGACGACGATGGCAAACAAAGTAAACATGACTCTTCGAATCGAGCCTGAGCTTAAAAGAGAGACCGCGTCGTTGTTTGAATCTCTTGGGCTCGATATGAGCACCGCTACTGGTCTTTTTTACAGGCAGGCTTTACGATGCCACGGATTGCCCTTCGACGTGCGCATAGATGAGCCGAACGAGACGACCTATGCAGCAATGGAGTCAGCTGAAAATGGAACCGATATTTACGGCCCGTACGATGACACTGCGGAATTGATGGCGGCTTTGCATGCTTAAGCTCGAGTTCACGAGTCAATTCAAAAGGGATTTTAAGCAAGCCATAAAAAGAGGACTAGATGCCAATAAGCTAGAAGCTGTAGTCGAGCTTTTGCGTTCCGAAAAGCAACTCCCTTCTGCATATAGAGATCATGCTCTAACAAATTCAAGGAATTATAAAGGCGTGCGAGAATGCCATATCGAACCCGACTGGCTTTTGATATACAAAATCGAGAAACAGGCTCTTTTACTTAAACTCATTAGAACTGGGTCGCATAGCGATCTGTTCTAATGAGATGCCTATTCGTTAGATATTTCTTCGTCGCTCGTCAGCTTGTATGACTTAGCAACTGAGGGTCATCAATAGCCGTTTCCTGCAAGTACTGGCTCTGCTGATCAATGCCCTATGGTTTAGATATCAAGGTATAATGCGTTACAGTGAGAGCGTCCGCACGGTGTGCAGTTCACCTAAAGCCGACGCTCTACTATTTTCCAATGCGCTTTATCCGCTGCGGATCATCGGGTTGAACCAGGACGAGAAGGCCTCAGGCGGCATGGCGGGGCTTACGTTTATGTTCATGGAGCCCGCCGTAAGGAATAGTGTCTTTGGTGAGTTGAGCTTCAGCTGGGTCGAAGAGCAAGCTCCTATCCCCTATAGCTGGAAGGAAACTGGAGGGGATTTGGCTGCAAGTGTGAAGGATGCGCTTACTCCGGTAAGAAAGCAGTGGCTGAATAAAGGATCAACGAGTAATTTTGCCTTAGGCAACGATGCTAAAGTCTTCCTCTTATCGCTGTATGAAGTAGGTACTGATCTCAAATCAGATGGCGCAGGTGCCCTTGGCGTAGGTAAAGGTCTAAACGAGGTGTATCTGCACTTCGAGAGTCTGGGGATTGCGCCAGGGGGAGCTAACAATGCGCAAATAATCAAAAGTTTCAATTTTGGAGAATTCTGGCTGCGAGATCGGTTGGAAAAGGTTGGCGATTATTTCACAATAGCATACATTAATGCCAATGGCATGCCTGGCTCTCAGCATGGCAATCACGCACGGAATATGATCCCTTGCTTTTGCCTATAGCCGATTGAGTGCTCTGTTTCTATAGGCTTAGCCTCAATCAAGTACAAATATGTGGATACGGGATCGACTAGTCGATCCCGTATTAGTTTCCCAACTTCTGTTACGTTGCTTCTGCTTGTTCGTTACATACAGAAGCAGGGCAGAACTCCCTTTTCGGCAGTCGGGCCAGCGCCTCCTGGCCACCCTCCGTCTGCAACAATGACGATATTGGGAACTCCCTGAGCTTCTACCCCATTGGATTTGAACCAAACAGACCGAAGCCACCATTGCTGGCCATTCGACAAAGCATTTTTTAGATCTGCCTTAGACGTTCTGCTTTCATAGAACAAATAACCGTCTTTTCTTGATACCCCGGTGCCTTCATTTCCTAAAAGCGATACAGCTGAGTCTGGTTGCCCAAGGTTTAACTCGTTCAAGGAATCATAGGAGCTACCTAGCAACTCCTTCAAAGACGGTAGGAACATAAGGTCGACATTGATGCTGGTAGAATTATTGGCGCTGTATGATTTAACAGCTGGTTCAATTGCTTTCTTGATAGTTTCTGGGAAGGCACCGTAAATATCCCCATCTGCGTGAAGGCGGAGTCTGAGAAACGAAGCTCCCCATCCTTGACTAAGAACCTCCCACGCGCCATATTCAGCAGATGTTATGCATTCCTTGAATTGGAAAGTCAAACCTAGTTGACCGTCTGGGACGTTATTCCGAAATGCTTGGTCCTGGTTCAGCCCGATGATCCGCAGCGGATAAAGTGCATTAT
>NZ_CALPCC010000040.1 GCF_943192905.1 Adlercreutzia murintestinalis
CGCGGCAAGCTGCGATAAGCTCTGAGGAGGGGCACACACCCGCTATCACTCAGAGGTCTCCGAATGGGGGAACCCAGCAGGGGTCATGCCCTGCTATCTGCACCTGAACACATAGGGTGTAAGAGGACTACCCGCCGAACTGAAACATCTAAGTAGGCGGAGGAAGAGAAATCAACCGAGATTGCGCTAGTAGCGGCGAGCGAACGCGCATCAAGCCCAAACCCGGGCGCGTGTATAAGCGGCGAGGCGTTGCCGTCCGGGGGTTGTGGGGCAAAGCATTCCAGAGACTCGCTTCTCTGGTTGCGGTGTACAAAGCGAGCATCTAGCAAAACGGCATGGAAAGGCCGGCGAAACAGGGTGAGAGCCCCGTATGCGAAAGATGGCTCGGCCGCAGTCTTTGTTCCCGAGTAGGTCCGAGCACGTGAAACTCGGCCCGAAGCTGGGGGGACCACCCTCCAAGGCTGAATACTGACCTGTGACCGATAGTGGACCAGTACCGTGAGGGAAAGGTGAAAAGCACCCCGGGAGGGGAGTGAAACAGCACCTGAAACCGCGCGCCCACGAGCAGCCGGAGCACACTTGCGGTGTGACGGCGTGCCTTTTGTAGAATGAGCCAGCGAGCCACCGTATATGGCAAGGTTAAGCTATGAAGCGAGCCGAAGCGAAAGCGAGCCTTTAAGATGGCGTATCAGTCATATGCGGTGAGGCGCGAAGCCGGGTGAGCTATCCTGGGGCAGGGCGAAGCGGGGGTAAGACCCCGTGGAGGCCCGAACCCACTTGGGTTGAAAACCGAGGGGATGACCTCAGGATAGGGGTGAAAGGCCAATCAAACCCGGAGATATCTCGTTCTCCCCGAAATAGCTTTAGGGCTAGCCCTGATCGTTCTCCTTAGGTGGTAGAGCCACCGGATCTTTGAGGGGGCCTCACCGCCTGCCGATGAGAACCGAACTCCGAATGCCTAAGGACAAGAGATCAGGAGTCAGGTCACGTGGGATAAGCCGCGTGCCCGAGAGGGAAACAGCCCAGACCGCCCGCTAAGGTCCCTAAGTACATGCTAAGTGGCAAAGGATGTGCGTCTGCCCAGACAACCAGGATGTTGGCTTAGAAGCAGCCATGCATTTAAAGAGTGCGTAACAGCTCACTGGTCGAGTGGACATGCGCCGACAATTCACGGGGCTCAAGCATGTCACCGAAGCGGCGGGTTGGTAACTTTTAGTTACCAGCGGTAGGGGAGCTTCCCGCGCTGCGGCGAAGCGGTAAGGCGACTTGCCGTGGAGCGCGCGGGAGTGAGAATGCTGGCATGAGTAGCGAGAGTGAGGCGAGAAACCTCACCGCCGTAAGCCTAAGGTTTCCTGGGGAAGGCTAATCCCCCCAGGGTCAGTCGGGAGCTAAGGCGAGGGCGAAAGCCGTAGTCGATGCACAACGGGTTGATATTCCCGTACCGCTGATCAGACGTTATCACCGATGAGGCGACGGAGGAGGGCAGCCGGGCGGGGTTCTGGACGTCCCTGTGAAAGCGTGTAGGGGGTGTGCTGATGAAAACCACAGCACACGCATTCCCTGAGACGTGAGACGAAGCGCATACGCGCGAAGCCGGTCATCCCATGCTTCCTAGAAAAACCCCTAGGGAGACTGATCAGCGCCCGTACCAAAACCGACACAGGTGGGCGGGTAGAGCATACCGAGGCGATCGGGAGAACCATGGTCAAGGAACTCGGCAAAATAGCCCCGTAACTTCGGGAGAAGGGGCGCCGGCTGCTGTGAAGGCGCTTGCCGCAATAGCGGTGGCCGGCCGCAGTGAAGAGGCCCAAGCGACTGTTTACCAAAAACACAGGACTCTGCGGAAAGTCGTAAGACGAAGCATAGGGTCTGACGCCTGCCCGGTGCTGGAAGGTCACGAGGAGCCGTTAGCAGCAATGCGAAGCGGCGAATCTAAGCCCCAGTAAACGGCGGCCGTAACTATAACGGTCCTAAGGTAGCGAAATTCCTTGTCGGGTAAGTTCCGACCTGCACGAACGGCGCAACGACTTGGGCGCTGTCTCGACCATGGACCCGGTGAAATTGCATTGTTCGTGAAGATGCGAGCTACCTGCGGAAGGACGGAAAGACCCCGTGAACCTTTACTGCAGCTTGGCATTGGCATCTGGTACAGCGTGTAGAGGATAGGCAGGAGGCTATGAAGGTAGGGCGCAAGCCTTGCTGGAGCCACCCTTGGAATACTGCCCTCGCTGTGCTGGCTGCCTAACGTGTGGCCGTGAACCGGCACACGGACCGTGCCAGGTGGGTAGTTTGACTGGGGCGGTCGCCTCCTAAAATGTAACGGAGGCGCGCGTAAGGTCCGCTCGGGACGGTCGGCAACCGTGCCTGAGAGCGCAAGAGCGCAAGCGGGCTTGACTGCGAGACAGACTCGTCGAGCAGGTGCGAAAGCAGGCTCTAGTGATCCGGCGGCCCCATGTGGGAGGGCCGTCGCTCAACGGATAAAAGGTACTCCGGGGATAACAGGCTGATCTTGCCCAAGAGTCCACATCGACGGCAAGGTTTGGCACCTCGATGTCGGCTCATCGCATCCTGGGGCTGGAGCCGGTCCCAAGGGTATGGCTGTTCGCCATTTAAAGCGGTACGCGAGCTGGGTTCAGAACGTCGTGAGACAGTTCGGTCCCTATCCTCCGCAGGCGTAAGGGGATTGAGGGGAGCTGCCCCTAGTACGAGAGGACCGGGGTGGACGCACCTCTGGTGGCGCGGTTGTCGACCAACGGCATGGCCGCCTAGCTACGTGCGGAGCGGATAACCGCTGAAAGCATCTAAGCGGGAAGCCGTCCCCAAGATTAGTCCCCTGTTTGGTAAGGGCCCAGGTAGACCACCTGGTTGATAGGATGTAGCTGTAAGCCGGGTGACCGGTTCAGGCGAGCATTACTAATAGCCCGAGCTCTTCACTTCCACGACTTGACACGTCTCGTTAGCAAAGAGGCGATCATGTTCGAGAAAGGTTTCTTCTGTGTTGTGTCCGACCTTCGGTCAGACGGATTCGTGTCGCGCGCATGCAGACGCCAGGGTGCTACCCTCGAACACGACGAGCACCCTGCGCGAGCGGAACCATGGAGCGGGGGATCACCCGATCCCATTCCGAACTCGGAAGTTAAGCCCCGCATCGCCGATGGTACTGCGGCGTCAGGCCGCGGGAGAGCAGGACGTTCCGCTCGCGCAGGGTGCTTTT
>NZ_CALPCC010000041.1 GCF_943192905.1 Adlercreutzia murintestinalis
GTAAGTCCTGCCATGCCCTGTCCGTCGGAGCGCGTGTCCTGGTTCAGACCGATGATCCGCAGCGGATAAAGTGCATTCTAATCCGCATGCGCTTTATCCTCTAAATGCGCTACAGTTTTCTCTCTTTCGTCTTCTGATATTTCAAGGACCTTGCGTACTTGCTGTTCAAGCAAATATGCTTCAGGTAAACGGAACGTATATGTGGATGCAAAGATGGCATTGCTCAAGCCACCCAAAGCATACTCGGCGCGTATATTGTTTTTGTCGGTACAAAGAATAATACCGATAGGCGGATTATCATCAGGATCATTTACTTCAGTAGCATAGTAGTTTAGGTATTCATTCATTTGCCCGACAGCGGATGCCATGAGTTTTGTTGCTTTCAACTCTATTAGCACATAAGCACGAAGAGGCTTATTGTAAAAGACCATATCGACCCTATCATGATCTGGCCCTACCGGTATTCTTTGCTGTGTACCAACAAACATGAAGCCTCTACCAAGTTCCAGCATGAACTTCTCTATTTGGGCGACAAGAGCGCGTTCCAGTTCGCTTTCTAACGGAGCATGATCGGGAAGATCCAGAAATTCTAGAACATAAGGGTCCTTGATGATGTCGCTTGGCTTTGAAAGCTCTATTCCTCTTTCTGCTAAGGTGAGCTTGTCTGTCTCAGACGCATTGTTCTTGGCCGATAGAATCCGCTCGAAGAGCATACTGTCGATTTGGCGTCGTAGCTCACGTACTGACCATCCTGCATTTGCCGCTTCATTCTCATAAAAATTACGCTTTTGTTCATCAGATAAATCCAAAAGCGTGCAGTAATGTGTCCAGGTTAATTTTCCAGTCACTGACTGGAAAATCCTATGTGTGAGATAGAATTCCCTCATATGGTAAAGATTTGTTCGCGAGAAGCCCTTGCCATATTGAGAGCTTAGGCGTTCGGAGAGGCGCTTGAGCGTCTCGTCTCCATATGCCGCGCGGTCTTTGCCGCTCTGTTCGTACGTTACGATCAACCGGCCGATATTCCAATAAGCAGTAAGCAATCCAGCATTAACATGCTTAGCAACATTGTTTCGCGCTAATTTGAGAGTATCACCGATTTCGGCAACCAATTCTTCAAAAGAGGTTGAAAGTGATGTATCTATCGACATGCTTTGACTCATGTCTGTATTGTTGTGCATAACAAGATCCCTCTCTCAGAGTATAGATATAGGTTAGGCGCTAATCGATGGCAATACTATGTCTGCTTTTTGCTTCGCTCATTGTACATTTTGCTTATGACGCCTAGAGAGCGCTTACTCAACTAATTGGTTTGACGTCTCACACAATGCACTTTATCCGCTGCGGATCATCGGGTTGAACCAGGACGAGAAGACCTCAGGCGGCATGGCAGGGCTTACGTTCTTGCTTGTAAAGAATAATGGTATGGATGGCAGAAAAGTTGAGTATGTACCACAGACCTCAGGTAATTATACGCAGACTCATTTATACAGCTGCTTGCAAGAGAGCGGGTGGTATTGGCAAGCCTTTTCAGAATCGGTGAAAACGAACATCGTATCCGTTAATAAAATGTCTGCTTATTGCGTAGCACCGAACACTACTCAATCGTATATGAATTTTGAGGATGTCAGTGGCACTGCTAGTTCTGAGCGATTATTCTTCTTATCATTGCCCGAAATATACCGTCTGCCCGCATTCGATGACAAAGGCTATGCTTTGGGAGCCAGTAAAAATGAGCAGTATCTAGCAATTGCGGAGCAAGGATTGCCATTTGAGGCAGGATGGCTACGCGATGTTTGCTTTAAATCCACAGGTGATGGTTCATTGAGTCGTGGGTGTATAGGAGGTGACGAATATAGTCAGTACAGCTCATTTGGATATACGCCCAACTTCACTTATGCGGCATTCTGCTTCTAGGCTTCCTGCTTGGAATCCATGCAGCGTTGATTAACAACCTCTTAAGAGATGGCAGCGGCAAGCTGTCATCTCTTTTTGCAGCCAAGAATACTTTGAGGACCATAGAAGCACTTCAAACTGCCGCAAACGAAGACGATCAGTCATGGTGGACACGATCCATTTGGTCCAAATCAGATGGTATAACGCCGCAGAATGATACTAATGTCATTGTGCAATCGTGAGAGGGGTTGGCCTGGTGGTTGTGCGTCGAGCCAAACAGACGGACCTATAGGTATATCCCTTGTTTCCGTGGCAACTGCTTATTGGCGAAACAATATGAGCTAACAACGATTCCGGAGGTCGCAGGAGAGGCCTCCGGAATCTTGATCAAACCTGATTAATGAAATGTTTAGAGACAGAAGGCTGGCAAATAACCCTGGTTCGCAGTCATGTACGATTGGCCGTAATAGGCATTACCTTGGCTATCGCATAGACCAACTAGAAAACCATTGGGTTGGCCAGATGCGGAAATAAAGCCCCTGAGCCAGTATTGCTTTGCTAGACCCCATTCTTTGAGCGCCTCTTTGCTATCTACTATTCCATTTTTATCGAGAAAGAGGTAGAGTTCGTCCCCATTTACACCAACGCCCATACCACTTTCTGAGTTATTCCTATTTAGCTCTCTAGGTGAAAGAAGGAAGGCTTTTGCATTTATTCGGGGGCCATAATCAGTCGTGCCGTTATCGATTCTCTTTAAGACTGCAACGGCTGCATTTTTCACGGTTGAACAGAGGTCTCCACCGGGATCCAAGAACTTACTGATATCGTTTTGAGTATGTCCTATATTGGCGTTGTCAGCGCTATTGTATTGCCGTGTCCCAGGCGATTCTTTAAACATGAACGTGAGCCCCGCCATGCCGCCTGAGGTCTTCTCGTCCTGGTTCAACCCGATGATCCGCAGCGGATAAAGTGCATTATCAGAGCGCCCCGCATTCTCCCCGGCAAGCGTGCTTCCTCCGCGCGACCATGCCCACGATGCCCCTTGCAACCTGTCGCATCCGCCGCCTGCCAGCGCGTCTACCACGTGATCACCTTGTCCATCACAGCCTGCTGCTCGCTTGCGGTCTTGCGCAGATAGATCCTGGTCGTCTCGATGCTTTCATGCCCCATCAGATCAGCCAGAAGCGATAATCGGCCAAGCTGATCACGTTTTCTAGGAAGGTCTTGCGCGGGATGCGCACCACTTTCAATCGCGCC
>NZ_CALPCC010000042.1 GCF_943192905.1 Adlercreutzia murintestinalis
TCAACCCCGCCATGCCCTGTCCGTCGGAGCGCGTGTCCTGGTTTAGCCCGATGATCCGCAGCGGATAAAGTGCATTGTGTGCCCCTAGACGCAGATGCACACATCGCCTTTACTCATACAGGTCGGAAAGCGTTATGAAGCGCGTACAGTCAGCGTCCCTTTCTTTGGTCGTTATGGAAACGGGATTCTTCGTGAACAAGTAGCAAGTATCGATCTCAAGGTCTTTGAGTAGATGCCTTTTGTCGAGTAGCGTGCTCACCGTATCGCTTTCGTTAAACGAGTTACGATATTTACATTCACCGATGAGAGCGTGACCGCTCGTACGGCTTGCTGCGATCACGTCTATATCGGTTTGAGTTTTTGTCTTAGGATCCGTTCCCCACCATGTACCTACCGTCGTCGCATTCACCGGAAGTTTGCCGAGAAGTGCTTCTGCTAGCAACCATTCAAGGCAAACGCTCTCAAAGCGATGCCCCAAATACTCACCAAGAGTCTCTGGTGTCACCGTGCGGAAAGCAAGATCACCAGCACCCGATTCGATATCCGCTACGACTGGTGAGACGAAACGGTACCAAAAAGCATAGCAAGCGTCCCGTAAGCGATATATGCCCTTTCTGCTGCGGTGCGGGTTCTCCCCAAAAGGAACGATACGTTCGACAATGCCTAATTCCATGAGCACGTGGAGATAGCGCGGTAAGTGTCCGCGCTCTATACCTGTAGCATTCGCTATCTCGTTCTGCTTGTTGGCTCCATGTGCGATCGCTCGCAGAATCGAGTTGTAGAGCGCCGGTTCTCTCAGCTCTTGCCTCAATAGCATCGTGGGCTCCCCGAACAAAAAGCCCTCAGGACTGAAGAATAGATCGCGCAAGTTCTCGTTGAGCGACAACGAAGGATCCACTTGAGCTAGGTAATACGGTATGCCTCCGATGCAAGCGTAGTAGCGGAATGCATCATCATGCGAAACGTTCCCAAGCATTCGAGCCGCATCTCGATAGCCGAACGGCTCGACTTTGATCTGGGCCGTACGCCGTCCATGAAGCGGGCTCTTCTTTCCGAGGACGTTACTTTCCATGAAGCCTTGATTGCTGCCGCAAAGCACAATGCACATGTTCGTGTCTTTGAACTTATGATCGATGGCAATCTGTAATTTTGAAGGAAGAGCCGGATTAGCTTGAGCTGCATAGGGAAACTCATCGAAGATAAATAGAAGCGGCTTATCGGCCGCTAAGTCTGCCAGATAGTCAAATGCAGCATCCCAGCTCTCAAACGCAAGCCCGTGTGGCAGTCCATAGTGCTCTGCGATCAGTCTTGCAAAGTCTTTCAGGTTGTCGTTGTCGCTTTGCTCTTGGGCCGTATAGAAGAGCGCGGGCTTGTCTTGAGCGAAGAACGACAGCAGCGTGGTTTTGCCAACGCGTCGCCTCCCATACATTACAACCATCTGGAAGGTTTGCTTTGTATAGCATTTTTCTAATACGCTCAGCTCTCGTTCTCTACCTACAAACATCAGTACTCCCTCACGACTCTCGTATATAAGATGAATACGATTATGATGTTTGTAGTTATCTTATCACTCCCTATATTATAGAGACCTTTCTAAAATCAATGCGCTTTATCCGCCGCGGATCATAGGGCTGAACCAGGACGAGAAGGCCTCAGGCGGCATGGCGGGGCTTACCTTCGCGTTTAAGCGATCTCTATATACAGGCAATTTTGGAGAGCTGAGCTCTTCCTGGACAGAATCTCAAGCTCCTGTTCCCTATAGGTGGGGGAATACAGGTGGAGATCTAGTTCAGAGTGTCAAGGATAAAGTTGTTTCAGTAAGAAAAGCATGGCTGGATAAAGGAACCGCATTAAGCAATATTGCATATAACTCAGCTCGATGCTTCCTTTTTTCGATGTATGAGCTTGGCTACAACCCATCAGGCAGCACAAGCGGGCTTGGAGTAGGTAAAAATAAAGACGAGATGTATCTTGCTTTCAGCAGTCAAGGAATGACGCTTAGTAATAACGATAAGAAAAATAATGAGGAAATCATTCCGACAATCTTCAGCTGTTCCTCTGGATTATGGCTGCGTGACAGGCTGGAAATGACAGGTGGTTATTTTACGACTGCGTGCTTTGTTCCCGGGTATGGTTTCCTTAATCAGCATAATAATATATCACGCAATATGATACCTGGCTTTTGCTTATAGCCACTAATGAAGCTTCGTAACATCAATTTTTCGTGTTTTAAATCGAATGGGAGGTGAGGAAAATACCCCTCACCTCCCATTCACTTCCCGGTTTATGTTGCTCTTTAACACCCGATCACTATAGACAAAAGCTAGGAGCAATGGATCTGCTAATATTCAGAAACGAAGGCGTATTACTTATTAAATGTACTGAATAGCCAGTCTGAAAATCATAACCAGAAGGGAATAAATCTCTTGTATAGGTTGCTCCAACATCATGCAAAATCCTTGCGTATACTTTGTCGCCTTCTCCAAATGCATAGCCTTGGCTTGAAAAGCCGAGATAGATTTCATTTCGATTCTTTCCGACACCTAAGTCAGAGATATGTCCGTCGCTTCTGACTGCATATCCAATTTCGCTGAGTGATAAAATAAAACTCTTCATTTCTTGACCTGCTGTTCCGGTCAATGATGCTTCTAGTTGCTTTTTTTGTACTGAAACAAGAACATTTTTTACAGAGTCACACAACGCTCCACCCTCGCGTAGAAATCTACCTACGGTGGTCCCATATATACTAGAACTTGTATCGCCATCATCTTTGAAGCGATAAGTCTCAGAGGTGGGCTGTCTAAACATAAACGTGAGGCCTGCCATACCTTTGCCATCAGCCCGTGTGTCCTGGTTCAACCCGATGATCCGCAGCGGATAAAGTGCATTGATTGGCAAAGTGGTGGTCTTAGGAAACGGCATCCGCTGACTCTAAGT
>NZ_CALPCC010000043.1 GCF_943192905.1 Adlercreutzia murintestinalis
TCGGAACTTTAATAGTGTAGGTCTTCGTGGTAGCCGACGATGATTCGCCTGCTGTTTGATGCCCACCGGAACCGCCTTGATTGTCAAAGGTAACGGTGTGATAGCTGGTAACAAGATCTCGATACAGAACGACACCGTTCGTCGGTGGCTGCGAGTTGCTTGAATAGCGCAATTCATTGAGCACGTTCGCATCAGAGCCGCTATAAGCAGTCAACAACTTACCGCTAACCAGTTGATTCCTATTAAGGATCACTTGGCTTGTAAGGTCTGCCGAAGTGTCGAACTCATGTGTAGTGAATCCGAACAGGCCATCATTACCTGTAACGGTGCTGGGGAAATTCATATTGTTGGGGATCACACGTAGGCTGGGGCAATCTGCGAACATCGCGTTAATCTCGGTTACACCAGATGTTTTTGTCGTGCCGCTGCTATTGACATAGCTATTACTAAAGAAGTTTCCCTGTATCTCGACCGTTTCGAGATTTTGCATCTTGCTAAAAAACCAATGCGGATTCTTAGCATCAAAATTCTTAAGAACAAGTTTTCTGATCGCATTGAGCCTATCGCGTGATTGTCGCCATTTAAGAACGTCTTCATGCGTTGTGGTTGTACCTGCATTGCTATTGATAAGACCAGAGCAATTAACGCTTCCGCCGCATTTACTTATGCTAAAAAACGTATTTGTACCCATTTCAAGCGTTAAGGTTTTAGTGTTGGCATCGTATGCCACTGATGCTTGCTTATTTCCACTTGGTCCCGACAAAGCAGAACTAGAAGTGCTATATGTATGATTCCAACTAGCAACACTGGCCACACTGAGGCTCATCGTGGAGATATCTGATTCCATACTTGCAAGCGAAACGGTTCGGTTGATTGTCTTCTCGACGCTCTCCATAGCGCCAGATGTATAATGATCGCCCTCTTCAAAGAGCTGATCGCGATAGGAGACATCGGGGGCATCGACACCCTCTGTGCAGCCTTCTTCCCCTTCATGGTCATGGTCGCCCTCGGCTGCTCCTTCGTCACCCTCGTCAGACTCAGCGTCATCCTCCGCTGGCTCTTCTGGTTTGGGAGCCAACGCCACGATGACAGCGCGGGAGGCGCTCGCGAGCAGTTTGTCATTCAGTCTCAGTTGTGCAGTGACCGTAGTCTTGCCGGTCTGTTTGGCAGTGACCGTGCCCGTTGAAGGGTCCACGCTGATGGGGGCGGCATCATAGGCATAGCGCACATCAATGCGGCCTTCTGATTTGAGGTATCCGGTATCGCCTAAAAGCTCTGCGGTCTCGTCTTGGTTGAGCACAAGAGGCGCATCGGGCATGCTCACGCCATAGGGAATGAGATGATTGCCCGTAGCAGGGACACCAGCGCGCCATGCATAGGTCTCATCTGCGTTGTAGGGCACATAGATCTCAACACCGGTGCAGTCAGCAAGGACGGTTGCGTCAACGTCTTGGACACTCGCTTCTGCGACCACGTATTCAAGGTGCTCGTTTGCTGCAAAGGCACGCTCAGCGATCTGCTCCACTGAGGCAGGAAGCCAGAATGCGGTTGCGGCAGTGTTCTCAAAGGCCGAGGCGCCAAGGGTGCGTAAGCCCCCTCCAAGGTCGACCTCGGCAAGCGAGGTGCAACCCTTGAAGGCCGATGCCTCTATGGCCGTGACGCTTCCTGCGATGGTCGCTTTCTCAAGGGAGGTGCAATCCTCGAAGGCTGAGGCACCTATCGTGCGGACCCCTTCCGGGATGGTAAGAGCGCGGATGCTTTCCTGTCCCTTGAAAGCATCGCGCTCGATAGAAGAGACAGCGTAGGACACATCATTGATGGAAGCGGTTTGCGGGATGGTGAGCTCTTCTGGAGCTGCACCCTCTCCTGTCCAGCGAACCGAGAGCGTGAAGTCGTCAAGGAGCGTATAGGCAAAGCCATCTGCCTCTGCGGTATCTCCCGGTTGTGCAGGATCAGCGAAGTTCTTGAAACCGGCTTGCTCCCAGGCTTTGCGCTCAGCTGTCACGATGGTCGTGTTTGCGATCGCCTTCGGTGTAAAAGAAGGCACTGGTGCGAATGCGGTGTCAGTGGTGGCATCCACCTTTGCCGGGATGTCTTCGCTGCTTGCCGCATCAGCTTTGAAGCGTGGGTTCACCACGATGGAGGCAACGCTTCCTGGTGCCACGATGGTGGCAAGTTCTTCGTTTCCCCAGAAGGCACCCTCTGCAATGGAGGTGCACTCTTCTGCGATGGCCACGCTGGCCCCGATGCCAGCAGGGGCTGCGATTAATGTTCGCATATCGCTCGTATAAAGAATACCGTCCTGGGAGGTGAAGGTAAAAGCCGCCGTGCTCCCTGGGAAATCAGCAACAATGGCCGAGAGCTTGATGCATCGGGAAAATACGCAA
>NZ_CALPCC010000044.1 GCF_943192905.1 Adlercreutzia murintestinalis
ATGGATGAGCCCGATGCAATACCGCAAGTCTTTAGGATATGCGGCCTAGGGTGTCCAGGAATTCGTCCGGAGCCCCCGGAGTGGACACACTTTTTGTCCTATAACCCCATCCTGTCGGACGAAACTGCCCATGAGAAGCAAAAAGGCCAGCGAGCAAAACACCCGCTGACCTTGTAAGTTTTGGTAGCTCCGACCGGATTCGAACCGGCGACCTCCGCCTTGAGAGGGCGGCGTCCTAAACCGCTAGACGACGGAGCCACATAGCGCTTGCACAGTATAGCAGAAATGGCTGGGGTGGAAGGAGTCGAACCCTCACATACGGCACCAGAAACCGCTGTCCTGCCATTAGACGACACCCCAACGACACATCCGCTCAACCGCTTGGTTGAAGCGCGACCTATTATGTTAGGGATTACACGGCGTCGCGTCAAGGCTTTTCAGGAAACAGATCAGCGCTTCCCGCTCGTTCGGTATGCGTTCATCCACAACAGCGTCAAGCGCCGCCTGCAATCGCCGCCCCACCTCAGGTCCTTCGGGCACGCCCAAAGACAGCACGTCGCACCCATCCACGCGAAGATCGCGCACGCTGAACGCGGCATCATCGCCGAGCACCTGCTCCAACACCTCTTCTAGCTGATCGATCAGCGTTGCACGTTTCGCGCCCTCCGCCGAATGAGCCAACGTGTCAGCGCGCTTCAACGCAAGCAGCGCCCGGAATAGTTCCACGCGCCCATCCAGCCGCATCAGCGCCCGCCGTACCCCGCGCGCGGTAGGCTCTATCACATCATCATGGCGGCGCACGAGCAGTTCAACGTCTGTGCGAAACGTTGGCGACATCAGCAACCGCTCGCACATTCCGCGCGCCATGCGCGCACCCACTGCGGCATGCCCGTAGAAATGCTCCACACCATCCGCATCGAAGAACGCCGCCGCAGGCTTCCCCATATCGTGCGCAAGCGCCGCCCAGCGCACGAGTCGCTCGGCGGGCGCGTGCTGCACGGTATAGGCCGTGTGCTCAAGCACGTCATAGATATGCCATTTCGTTATCTGGTCGCAATCCTTCATCGCAGCCAATTCTGGCAGCACGAACGCTAGTACATCCACGCACCGCATGAGCGCATCGTGCACCCACTCTCCTATAACGAGCGCATCGAGCTCGTGCGTCACGCGCTCGGTCGAAACCTGAGCCAATCTGAACTTGTTGCGTACCATGCCGGTAAAGGTCGCATCATCTATCGAGAAGCCCAACTGCGACGCGAATCGGCATGCGCGCAGAATGCGTAGTGCATCTTCGGTGAAGCGTCGCTCTGGATCGCCCACCACACGGATTATCCCCGCTGTGATGTCACGCTGGCCACCGAAGGGGTCAAGCAACCCCCGCGCTGGGTGCCATGCCATCGCATTCATAGTGAAGTCGCGCCGTTGCAAGTCCTCTTCGATGGAATTCAGAAAGGCAACATGATCGGGATGCCGCCCATCCGTATAGGCTCCATCAGCGCGGTAGGTGGTCACCTCAACGGCGTGTGTACCATCCGGGACGACGGTCAACGTGCCATGCTTCACGCCCGTCTGGTGTGTGGCGAACCCCGCCGCCTTGCACACTGCTCGCACCTCTTGCCACGGTGCGACGGTGGCGATATCCACATCGGTGGCAGCGCGCCCCATCAAAGCGTCGCGCACGAACCCTCCAACGATCCATGACTCGGCGCCTGCCGCTTCAAGGGTCGCGAGCACAGAGAAGGCGTACGAAGGCGTCGCTTCGTGCAGAGGGGATGTGTTCGCGCACGCGCTCTGCGTACCTTCGCGAAATGCGCTCATGCTTGCATCACCTTCCCTTCGTGTGTTCTTATCGTCTGCGCGGACGACGTCGCCATTGCGTCGTCGTGGCAACGTTCGTATGGCATCGCTGCAGCATTGATCGTACGCATGCAGAACATCGCTCTTAAGAATAGCATGCTGTTTTGCCCGTGTAGAGGCACATTTGCGAATCAAAATGCCGTTCGCAGCAAATTGAGAAAAAAAATTGTAAAAAAGTTGTTGAATTGGCTTTCGCATACTGCTAATATATCCACTCGCGTCGTTTGACGGCGCACACGGGCACCAAACGCCCGGCACCTTGATAACCGGATACTGTGGATGGGATCGCAGAGGGCCTTGCGATGCAAAGCTAATGCGATCCAGACAGCGAACAAAAACAAGGATCCACATCGCTGATCGTTCGTATACGAACAGATCAGCACCTGATCAATTACTTGAACTTTTGGACTCAAATGAGAGTCCAGGATTCGAACGG
>NZ_CALPCC010000045.1 GCF_943192905.1 Adlercreutzia murintestinalis
GTTCGTATACGAACAGATCAGCACCTGATCAATTACTTGAACTTTTGGACTCAAATGAGAGTCCAGGATTCGAACGGAGAGTTTGATCCTGGCTCAGGATGAACGCTGGCGGCGTGCTTAACACATGCAAGTCGAACGATTAAAGCGCCTTCGGGCGTGTATAGAGTGGCGAACGGGTGAGTAACACGTGACCAACCTGCCTCGCACACCGGGATAACTACTGGAAACGGTAGCTAATACCGGATACTATCCGAACCTCGCATGAGGAGCGGATGAAAGCTTTTGCGGTGCGAGATGGGGTCGCGGCCCATTAGGTAGACGGCGGGGTAACGGCCCACCGTGCCTGCGATGGGTAGCCGGACTGAGAGGTCGATCGGCCACATTGGGACTGAGATACGGCCCAGACTCCTACGGGAGGCAGCAGTGGGGAATATTGCGCAATGGGGGAAACCCTGACGCAGCAACGCCGCGTGCGGGATGAAGGCTTTCGGGTTGTAAACCGCTTTCAGTAGGGAAGATAGTGACGGTACCTACAGAAGAAGCCCCGGCTAAATACGTGCCAGCAGCCGCGGTAATACGTATGGGGCAAGCGTTATCCGGATTCATTGGGCGTAAAGCGCGCGCAGGCGGGCGCCTAAGCGGGACCTCTAATCTCGGGGCTCAACCCCGAGCCGGGTTCCGAACTGGGCACCTCGGGTTCGGTAGGGGTAGACGGAATTCCCGGTGTAGCGGTGGAATGCGCAGATATCGGGAAGAACACCGATGGCGAAGGCAGTCTACTGGGCCGCAACCGACGCTGAGGCGCGAAAGCTGGGGGAGCGAACAGGATTAGATACCCTGGTAGTCCCAGCCGTAAACGATGAACACTAGGTGTGGGGGAATCATTTCTTCCGTGCCGCAGCTAACGCATTAAGTGTTCCGCCTGGGGAGTACGGCCGCAAGGCTAAAACTCAAAGGAATTGACGGGGGCCCGCACAAGCAGCGGAGCATGTGGCTTAATTCGAAGCAACGCGAAGAACCTTACCAGGGCTTGACATGATAGTGAAGCGGTGGAAACACCGTGGCCGAAAGGAGCTATCACAGGTGGTGCATGGCTGTCGTCAGCTCGTGTCGTGAGATGTTGGGTTAAGTCCCGCAACGAGCGCAACCCCTGTCACATGTTGCCAGCATTCAGTTGGGGACTCATGTGAGACTGCCGGCGTCAAGCCGGAGGAAGGTGGGGATGACGTCAAGTCATCATGCCCCTTACGCCCTGGGCTGCACACGTGCTACAATGGCCGGCACAGAGGGTTGCCACCCCGCGAGGGGGAGCGGATCCCTAAAAGCCGGTCCCAGTTCGGATTGTAGGCTGAAACCCGCCTGCATGAAGTCGGAGTTGCTAGTAATCGCGGATCAGCATGCCGCGGTGAATGCGTTCCCGGGCCTTGTACACACCGCCCGTCACACCACCCGAGTCGTCTGCACCCGAAGCCGCCGGCCCAACTTCTAGAGGGAGGCGTCGAAGGTGTGGAGGGTGAGGGGGGTGAAGTCGTAACAAGGTAGCCGTACCGGAAGGTGCGGCTGGATCACCTCCTTTCTAGGGAGATACCCTAGATAGTTTATACCTATCTCACATATGAAGGATCCACGCTTACAGTCACTTACCGTGAGTCAAACATCCCAGCATCCGGTTCTCAAGGTGCCCAAAGGCGCTCTTTTCGTGTTCGTGATCGGCACCTTGACATCTGCATAGCGCGCGGCATCCGCTGCCAGGTTTGGATGCTGCGCAGAAGAAACGAAATGAGACAGATCTCATTTGCGAAGCTTCGAAGAGAAAACATACGTTTTCTTCTCGATCCCTTACAAAGCATTGATAGACCATCAATGAGGTTTATCCGTCAGATAAGGTAGCAGATGTATCTGTCACGAACGATCGCAAACAAGGTATATCTATCATGAATAGATCGTGGGCACTAACCGTGTCCCGTACCTCTCTTATAACGAGTGCGTTAGGAAGAGAAGATATTACGGGCGCGCGGTGGATGCCTTGGCACAGGCAGTCGATGAAGG
>NZ_CALPCC010000046.1 GCF_943192905.1 Adlercreutzia murintestinalis
CCACGGGCACGATCAAAGTGACACCGCACCGCAACATCACTTGCAATAGCCGGTGCTACATGTTGAACAGATCGCTGTGCGACCCGGTCCGAACCGCCGTCAGCACAAGAGCATTCCTGTCAATGCGATAGATAAGCAGCCAATCCGGCTCGATATGGCACTCGCGATGGCCGCGATACACGCCCGAAAGCACATGATCGCGCATGCTCTCTGGCAGCGCCTCACCGCTGCGCAAACTGCTGATCGCCGCGTCCAGCTTGCTCAGGTCAGCCCCTTGTTTCCGCTTTGCCTTAACGTCCTTTTTGAACCTCGACGTATACGCAAGATCGAGCATCATTCGTCACCATCGGCGAAGATGGAGTCCCACATTTCGCGGTTGGTCTTGAAGGGACCCGCCACCTTACCAGTCGCAGCATCCTCCATCGCCTTGAGCGTGTCCGCGTTGAATCCGTTGGGGTTCGCGGGATCGAAGGGGAAGCCGCCGCGCCGATTGAACGCCGACACGAACATACGCAGCGCATTGCTTGGTGATGTGCCGATCTCTTCGCATAGCTGGACGAACGTGCCCTTCTCGTCCGGGGTGACCTTGGTGGATAAAGGGGCGGTTGCAGAGGCGCTCATGGCTGTCTCCCTTGATAGATGCTCATAGCTTCTTTTAGCTGCCATTATATGTTTTTAGTTGCTAAAGCACTACATCAAGGTTTGAAAGATACACGTTTTCGCCCAAAAAATGGTTTGCAAAATACATGGGATGGCGAACTGCATTGCGCCATGAGTCGGTTTTTTCATCTCTCAAATGCGCGAATCGCTCTGTCTTCTCTTCGGTTGTCAAGGTGCTTGGTTGGTTAGTTCTGGCCGTGCTGAATAGTTCAGCTTGTGTGTTGCTCGTTACAGTCGTGCTTGTTGTTGCTTGACCTCGTGTTGGGAAGGCGATTGGAGCAGCTCCGCTCAGAAGCTGCGCAGCCCTCGCTTCGCTGCTCCACCTCTCAAAGCGCTACCTATAACTATGACTGCACATCAACGATCATAATGGGAAGGGCCCAAGTGGTACATGGGCTATAATCTCCCCAGAAGGCTGCTAGATCATTTTCGTTTGACCCTGCAAAATCGGTACTGGAATAAACACTTGGGGTGCGTAAAAGTGTTTGCTGACCAGTAACTAAATCAGATGGGATTTTTTCGCCGCCAAACACTATTTCTTCACTATAAATTGTCCACGATTCGCTTTCCTCAAGAAAATTCCCTGGCACGGGTAAAAAGATCCTATCCATGGTAGTGTAAAACTCAGGATTGTCTCTAGAAGATTCCGGTGTTTTAGTTTGCACGCTTGTTTCAACAATCCTATTTTGAAGTGCGGGAGAAAGACTTTTTAGATACTCCCCGTTCAAAAACGCCCGGACGTTATTATCACGCCAACAGTTGCTATCTGCGTCAGGAATCTCAATGTATTCTTTGGTAATGAGGACAGGATTGTTGTCATCGGAGTATGAAACAAAATAATACGGATGGTTACCGATCGTGAT
>NZ_CALPCC010000047.1 GCF_943192905.1 Adlercreutzia murintestinalis
TAGAGATTCATCTTCGATTGGCGCCAGGCTATAAATATAAGCTTAAAGGCTGGAAAGTTGAAGGCTGGGAATACGGCCATAATGCTCCTTCGGGCTCTATGGGAGTACATGGATACGATCTCAAGCCAAATCCGGAGCTGAGCAGACCCACTTATCAAGCATACCATGGCTGGATAGGTCGTGGCGTTGCAGGCAATATTACCTATACGCCCATCCTAGATGATACCTATAGTATTTCCGCTATGCGAGGCCACGGTGCAAAGTCGGCCAGTGTAGACAAAGACAGCTACACTTATCAGTCCGCTTCCACAACAGTGAATCTATTGTCTGAGGCAGCAGACGGATACACTGGCGAGCCTTCATGGAGCGCTACGATAGGCGGCACGAGAGTAGACGATCAAACTACCGAATCGGCCGGAGTAGTAAACATTAGCAAGAACGACGATGGTACTTATAGAGCTACTATCTCACAAAATGTGTTTGGCGATCTTGTGTTCACTGCAACCTACGACAACTGCGAAGCCTACGAGGTTTCGGTAACCCCGAAGGAAGAGAATAATGTAGTAAGTGCCCAGGTTGAGCAAAGCACAACCGAACCCACTGTTTTCAAAGAAAGCGAAGACAGCGATGTATATAAGTACAGATACAACCCAAAACAGAAGACGAACGTTGTTCTGAATGTAGCATCGAAACCCGGTTATTCAAATGAAGCAGAGTGGGAAATAAAAGTAAATGGGCAGACGCTGGAAAACTTCGACGGCATAGGCACCGGTGAAGCGGAGACTCCCATAGATACAAGCACTACAATTCGTTCGGCTTTGCATGTACCTACTGTTATATGCTCCTCACAACCTATATCGGGACAGCCCGGAAAGTACCTCGCCCAAATAGATGCCGGGTTTACTGGAAGCATAGAGTTCATACCGAAGTTTAAGCCTGAGACCTATAACTTAAGCGCAACCGCAGGCGCAAACGCGAGCAACGCAAGTGTTGAACCACAGACATATACGTTTAAACCGGCAGGCGGAAACGTATCCACAGTAACGCTGAACGCCGATGCGGCTTCAGGCTACGATAAAGCCAAAGGCAGCTGGGAAGTTTGGATCAAGGACGGCTCGACCGAAGGCGTAGATGCAAACGGGTTCAAGAAGCTGGATGTTCCGGAAGATGGCTCAGGAAAGGTAACCAAGCCCGTATACAGCGAAGCTGACGACAACTGGACGGCAGATATCAACCCCGGCACTTACGGAGAAATTGACTTCCGTCCGTCGTTTACCGAAGGCGCTTCGTTTAACATTACTGCAGCACCCGCGACGGACACAACTATTGAAGGCTACGACCCGAATGTTGACTTCGCAAAAATCAAAGCGGTCAACGATGTAGAAGTTGCAGACTCCGCCGCCGCTGTATATGCCTATAGCACAACGGCATCCACAAAAGTTGAACTAACAGCCGATCCGAA
>NZ_CALPCC010000048.1 GCF_943192905.1 Adlercreutzia murintestinalis
CCGATGATCCGCAGCGGATAAAGTGCATTGATTGGCAAAGTGGTGGTCTTAGGAAACGGCATCCGCTGACTCTAAGTTGCTAACTTATACAAGTTGACGGTCGACGAAGAAATCTCGGGCAGAAACTACTCTGATGCCGTTGATCCCTTGAGATGCGGTGCCTGTTCTGACGATTAATCTCTTCGGATATGAATCACGAATAGACTCAAGTGGAGCAAGCTCTCGCTTGAGCGTACTCTCGTCATATATGTTGTCTGCGACCTGGATATAGACACGTTCGTCCTCGTGCGTGGCAACAAAATCAATCTCCTTTTCGTAAAGTTTGCCTACCTCAACCGCATATCCTTCGTATAGGAGTTGCAAATACACGAGATTCTCAAATATTCTGCCCGTATCGTACGATCTTCCATTAAGAAGCCAACGACGCAAACCTATATCCGATAAGTACGTTTTCGGATTGACCTTCAATAATCCTTTCCCACGCAAATCGAATCTCCTGCATTCATAGAACAGATACGCATCTTGTAAGGTTTTAACATATGCGGCTACAGTTTTATCCGAAACCTTTTCGCCGTTCGCGACGAGCGCGTGGGCAATTCTATTCATGGAAAGCAGATTGCCGATGTTATCTGCAAGGTAATCAGCTATGCGTCGCAGAAGATCAGGGTCTGAGATGCGTCGCTCGCTTGCATGACGCTCACGGTCCAGAACATCCCTTACCATGATCGTGTCATAGAGACTTTTCATATATTGGAATTGCTGCTCTTGAGTGGTCGTAAGAGATGCCAACGCTGGCATGCCACCAAAGTGCATGAATCTTTCGAATATGCTATCAAACGTAACCAATCGACCGTCAGAGTCGATCGCTACATCCGACCCATCATCGAAGGTGATGCCGCAGAAATCCAAATACTCGCAAAACGCAAGCGGGAGTACATTCACCTCAACATAGCGACCCGAAAGATACGTTGCTATATCGCTTGATAGCAAAAAGGCATTAGACCCTGTTACATAAATATCGCAATCAAGATCAACACGTAGAGCATTTACAACATCGTGCCATCCCTTGATGCGCTGTATCTCATCTATAAAGACATATAGACGGTCATTTAGCTTATTCGCCCTGTTTTTGAAATAGCTGTAGAGCTCTCTGTCGTCAGATATCTGCACTTTACGCGACTCAAGATTTACCGCAGCGATCTGATCGGGACGTTTTCCTTCGGACAACAGCACATTCTGCACAAGTTGCAAGAGAGAAGATTTTCCGCATCGCCTAATACCCGTTACAACTTTCACCAAGTCTGTATCATGGAAAAGCATTATGCGTTCTGTATAGGCGTGTCGCTCAACAAGCATCCATAGCCTCCTTATAAATTCCGAAAACTTTATTATGTTTAAACTTTTCGGAATTTTCTGTATTGATTCATCATACCCTAATCAATGCACTTTATCC
>NZ_CALPCC010000049.1 GCF_943192905.1 Adlercreutzia murintestinalis
GGGGGCTCCGGACGAATTCCTGGACACCCTAGGCCGCATATCCTAAAGACTTGCGGTATTGCATCGGGCTCATCCATCCTAGGGATTTCTTCTTGCGGTCGTTATTGTAGTACTTGATGTATCGGTCAAGTCTGTCGCTGAATTCCTCGAAGCTTACGCTATCCCAATCGCGATAGTAGAAGAATTCGTTTTTGAGCCTGCCGAAGAAGGCCTCACAGGCGGCGTTGTCCGGAGAGCATGCCCTCTTCGACATGGATCTGACGATGCCGTGCGCCTCGCAAAGGCCGATCCAGCCCGGCCATCTATAATGACACCCGCAATCGCTATGCAGCATGGGATGCTCCGAAGCCCGTATCGATCCAACAGCCTGGATCAACGTGGAGTTTGCGAGCTTCGCGTCCGGATTCTTGGATAGGCGATAGGATGTTACCTTGCCGTCGAAGCAATCGATGATCGCCGAGAGATAGCACTTGTAATCCGGCAACGTGAATTGCGTGATGTCCGTGAGCCACAGCACGTTGGGCTTGTCTGTATGGAAGTTCCGGCAGACCTTGTTGCCGGGATGCTCGCTGATCTCTCCCTTATAGGAGCTATAGGTGCGTTTCTTCTTGTTGTAGATGACGACCAGACCCTCTTCCCTCATGAGCCTTCTCACGACCTTCTCGGAGACGATGACGGGGTCAAGCCCATCGTCGCCAACCCTGAGCGAATGCCATATCCTCTCGGAGCCGAAGGTCATGCCGCTCTGCTCGAAGATGGCGCGTATCCGATTGCGCATATCTGCATGGGGGTCGGGTCGCTTCGCCGCATTCCGGGAATAGTAGTAGGAGCTTCGGGCGATGCAGAGCCTGTCGCATAGATCAGAGACGCTGAACCTAGCCTTCGAGGCGCCGATCACCATCATCTTCTCTGTATTGCTCAGATCCGATGGGTCGACGCCGGGTTCTTTTTTTAATATCTCGATGGTCTGCTCGAGTATGGCGTTATCGAGCTCGAGCTCAGCGCACCTTTTCTTGAGCGCGTCGATGTCGTCAGGCAGATCCTTCGGATCGATGCGAGGCACCTCGATCTTCTCTTTCCTTTCCATGAATGAGAACTCTCCTTTTTGGCGATATTCATCACGGATATTGTAGACCGTGGTAATGGAGACCCCGTAGTGCTCAGATAGGAGCGCCGCGCTATCCCCTTGCTGCAGATGTCGGGCGATGCTTCTCTTTTGGGTGCGACTGAGATGGGTATATCTCTTCCTTGGAGGCTTGGCCTTCTCATCTCTCCAACGCCGTAGCGTCCTTGGGCAGACTACTTTAAGCTCACGTGCCGCCTTTATGCAAGATCCGCCATGCTTGTCGACGACGCTCAAGGCTTTCTTCTTGAACTCCAGACTGTACATGCAATCTTCCTTTTCACGAGATTACGTGTCCAGGAATTCGTCCGGAGCCCC
>NZ_CALPCC010000050.1 GCF_943192905.1 Adlercreutzia murintestinalis
TCGGAACTTTAATAGTGTAGGTCTTCGTGGTAGCCGACGATGATTCGCCTGCTGTTTGATGCCCACCGGAACCGCCTCGATTATCGAAGGTGACGGTGCGATAGGAAGTGACGCGCTCTCGTCGCCCGCTCGTATTTTCATCAGTATGTATTGGCGAACTAATAAACGAATCCAGCGCCGTTATTATTTTAGAATCATTCCCTGCATAGGTGGTTGGCAATCGCGTGGCGGATGAAGTGAACTGATTACCTTCTTTAAGAAGAATATAGTTTGTTCTTGAACCGTCTCCTTTATGATCACCAATAGCAAACAACTCGGTAGTGTTGGTGACCGTGCTGGGTAAGGTCATATTACTGGGAATTATACGCAGTTGCGGACAATCAGAAAACATACTCTCGACACTGGTAATGCCCGTCTTGTTCCCATTATAAGTATTGCTTAGAAAATTTCCCTGTATTTCGACCTCTTCGAGATTCGTCATCTTGCTAAAAAACATTTTGGGGTTCTTGTGGTCAAAGTTAATCAGAACAAGCTTACGCACTGCATTTAGTTTGTTCTGTGACTTACGAAAGTTGTAATTGTGTGTGCCGCCTCCCCCGGTACAGTTAATCTTGCCGCCACATTCGCTTATTTTGCACCAAGTTGCAGTACTCTTCATTGTTACTGTTAAAGTTCTTGTTGCGCTGTCATAGCTAAAATTCCACCCTCGGCTACCAGAAGCGCCAGTGAAATTTCCTGAACTATCACCATTACCAGACCAGCTTGCCACCTCAGGAACTTCAAGACTCATGGTTGAGATTTCAGCATCCATGCTCGCGAGAACAACACTACGATTTATGACCTTTTCTTCGTAATCATGAGCACCGTTGGTGTAGTAGTCGCCCTCTTCAAAGAGCTGATCGCGATAGGAAACATCGGGGGCATCGACACCCTCTGTGCAACCTTCTTCGCCTTCGTGGTCATGGTCGTCTTCGGCAGCTTCTTCATCTTTCTCGTCAGTCGCGTCATCCTCCGCTGGCTCTTCTGGTTTGGGAGCGAGGGCCACAATGACAGCGCGAGAAGCGCTGGCGAGCAGTTTGTCGTTCAGTCTCAGTTGTGCGGTCACGGTAGTCTTGCCAGTCTGTTTGGCGGTGACCGTGCCCGTTGAAGGGTCCACGCTGATGGGGGCTGCATCATAGGCATAGCGCACGTCAATGCGGCCTTCTGACTTGAGGTACCCGGTATCGCCTAAAAGCTCTGCGGTCTCGTCTTGGTTGAGCACGAGCGGTGCATCAGGCATGCTCACACCATAGGGAATGAGGTGGTTGCCCGTAGCAGGGACACCAGCGCGCCATGCGTAGGTCTCATCTGCGTTGTAGGGCACATAGATCTCAACGCCGGTGCAGTCAGCAAGGGTGGTTGCATCAACGTCTTGGACACTCGC
>NZ_CALPCC010000051.1 GCF_943192905.1 Adlercreutzia murintestinalis
CCACGGGCACGATCAAAGTGACACCGCACCGCAACATCACTTGCAATAGCCGGTGCTACATGTTGAACAGATCGCTGCACGTGGTTTCAATCTGATGACACCTGTTGACACATTTTGCCTTTTGCACATACAAATACTATGATATGCACGTACACTAACGAACAAGGAGCGAACCATGGCAGCATGCAGTTTAACCATCCGCCTGGACAGCGAACTCAAAGAAGAAGCCGCCCGCGTCATGGAACACTACGGGCTGGACCTGTCCTCGGCAATCCGAATGTTTCTCACTCAGACCGTAAGCACGTACTCGATCCCTCTGTCGCTTGACTACGCGTCGGTAAGCCACGGGCAGCCCAACGAGGAAACCCTAGCGGCTATGCGCGAGGCCGATGAGATAATCGCACGGGGTGCCCCAGGGTACTCCAGTGCGGAAGAAATGTTCACTGCAATGGGACTATAGACCATGCTGGAAGCTCAATATACGGCACAGTTTCTGCGTGACACCAAGCGTTTGACGCGCAAGCGCGTGGATTTGGCACCGCTTCGTGAGCTGATCAATCTGATTCTCAGCGATACGGCCGAAGCTCGCCAAGTTCTAGACCAGCGTCACAACATGCACCGTCTTAAAGGCGAATGGATCGGACACAACGAATGTCATGTTGCCAACGCCGGGGATTGGCTCGTTATCTGGAAAACTGGCAACGGGCTAGCTGTCTTTCAGCGTACCGGATCGCATGACGAGCTGTTCCGCTAGAACTTGGCTGGCGCGCTTTGCTGGTGAAGCAGCTGTTGTCTTCTCTTCGGTTGTCAAGGTGCTTGGTTGGCAGTTCTGGTCGTGTTTAGTTGGTAAGTAAAATAGCGTTAAGTTGTGTTTTGGCCTATGTGCCAGCGTTGTTCGGAAGAAAGTTAGCTTGTTAGACTTGTACGATCATCACTGGGAGAGCTGACGTAACTGAGGCTGAATCTCCCCATATACTGCTCAAACTGTTCGAGAACGATCCCGTATAATCGCCAAACGATGCTGGAGTCCTTAAAAGGGTATCTTTTCCCGTAATCAAGTCAGAAGGAATTTCTCCCCCAAAAACTCTTTCTTCTTGATGTACATGCTGGGTAGCATTTAAGAAATTAACAGGAGCTGCCAAGAAAACCTTATCCGTAGTAGTGTAGGTTGAGGTTGAATCAGGAATCATAGTTGTCACTTCTGTTGCAGCAATCCGGTCTTGTAGTGATTGTGGGAGACCCTTGAGATACTCATTATTCAAAAACGCCCGGACGTTATTATCACGCCAACAGTTGCTATCTGCGTCAGGAATCTCAATATATTCTTTGGTAATGAGGACAGGATTGTTGTCATCGGAGTATGAAACAAAATAATACGGATGGTTACCGATCGTGAT
>NZ_CALPCC010000052.1 GCF_943192905.1 Adlercreutzia murintestinalis
AATGCACTTTATCCGCTGCGGATCATCGGTCTGAACCAGGACACGCGCTCCGACGGACAGGGCATGGCAGGACTTACGTTCATGTTTAAAAATACCATTACTACAGGCATTTTTGCACCATTAACAGATTCCCTTATATGGGGATGGTATGCCTCAGCCTTGAAAGACCGTATGCAAGCTGGTGGGGACATCTACAATAATATGGCAGCGTCGGTCAGAAGCAGCCTTGTTACTGTAAGAAAAACAACCGCAAGTAATGGAAACATAATAGAACGAGACCATTTTTTGTTTCTTCCGTCTCTGAAAGAATTATTGGGAAGCAGGTACAACGAATGGAATGATTTGGACTTAGGTCAATCGGGATCAGCTGTAACACTCTTGGGAAGAGAGGGCGTGGGATCCTCAAGTAGCGATGGATATCTGTTCTTTGAAAATAGAAGAACCATAGAAGAACTTCGATCTGCTTTAAGTAGAGATAATCAGATATGGTGGACACGATCTGTTTGGTTCAAATCAGATGGAACGCTGCAGCCTGCTACCAATATCGTCATACAACCGTGGGGAGGTTGGCCTGGTGGTTATGCAGCGAACGGATCGGACGGATTAGCAGGTATATCCCCTTGTTTCTGTTTGTAGTGAGTAAGCACAAATGGAAGCGTTATCAGCTGAAAAGAATACGGGATCGACTTGGTCGATCCCGTATTTATAGTTATTCAAATTGCATTTTAAGCAGGGACGCTTAATTATAAGCAAAAACAAGGTGTGAACACATGTTGAGCATCACCTCCGGGAGCGCCCCAGAGTTCCCCTGTTTCGATTATATATCCTATTCTTAAATTGCCATCCAAGACTACCCGGTCGCGTAGCCAATTATCGCTAAGACCCAAGCTCTTCAATAAAGGCATATTACTAGCTCCGCCAGCACCTATCTTCATACCAAGGCTTTGGAAATGCAGGTACAACTCATTTCGATCCTTACCTACGCCTAATATGCCTGAACCCGTATCTCCACCGTACGCGAGAGACCAATCCCCACCTAATTCAAACATCGACAAGATGAAGCACGTATCACCTGTGGTCAATATGTTTGCTACTGTATTATTCGCGTTTAATGCACGCTTTGTAACGGCAATAGCTTTTTCTTTAACACTTGGGGCTAAAGCACCTCCCGCACTTATATTCTTGCAGATCGAACTCTCGGACCAGCCGAAATTGCCATTTTCGCCACTGGCAACATAGGTAGAACGTAGTACCGGTTTCATGAACATAAACGTCAACCCCGCCATGCCCTGTCCGTCGGAGCGCGTGTCCTGGTTTAGCCCGATGATCCGCAGCGGATAAAGTGCATTG
>NZ_CALPCC010000053.1 GCF_943192905.1 Adlercreutzia murintestinalis
CAATTATTCACACGATCCTAGAACCAGCCTGTTGCGTTCGATCCGCTCATATGAAGCTCTCTCCATTCTGGGGCCGCAGACCCGAACTCATCGGGAGCGCCATCACCTCTGGTCTTCTTCTTGGAAGCCAATGCGAACAACCCTTCGACTTCCTCGTCGGTCTTCATCGTCTTGAGCATCTCGGCTTCGCTCGCCCTGAACTCCGAATGCAGGTAGCACCACCAGAATGCCGCCTTGGCGCGGCGCAGCGTCGTCAGTCCGCGATGGTTCAGGAGCATGAGGCGGATCTGCGAGTTGACCCCTCCCTCGATGGCGTTGTTGGTCGAGTCCCAAACGCCCCCGAACTCCTTCTGCATCTCGATGAAGGTGAACATCGTGCCGTCCTTGACGAGCGCGTTCAGGGAATGCCGTGCGCTCCTCAGGCGCTCGTGGACGTACTGCTTGCGACCGTCCTTCAAGGTGAACTCCCGCAGGAACCGCTCCCACTTCGAGCACCACCCGGCGTAGTCCGCCATCCATATCGCCGCCGCATCCGCGTCCTTCGTCCTCGGAAGCCTCTTCGCGAGGCTTAGCAGTTCGCGACCGCAGTCGAGCTTCGGGTTCATGGTCGTCTTCCTCACAACCTGGCGCTTCACATGCACGAGGCAGCGCTGCACGCGCGCATCGGGCCAGATGGCGCGCACGGCCTTCTTGAAGCCTGTCCCGCCATCCGTGACGACCATGGCAGGAGGCGCGACCTTGAGCATGAGCGCCGCCCAGGAGGCCGAGCATTCGCTCTCGGCGAGGTGCCATGCGACGACATGCTCCTTCGTGCAGGCGATAAGCACGACAAGCTCCTTTGAAATGTAGATGCCATCGACGAAGAGGGTGTCGTGCGCCTCTCCTGTAGGCTCTGGCAGGGGCCACAGCCCCCAGAACCTCTCGGCACGCCGCTCGAAGGTCGCCTTGGAGCAGGGCTGCTCCCGAAGCGTCTCTTTGCCCATGAGCCACTTCAGGAACACTTTGAGCTGCTTCGCTGCCTTGTCGATCCTGTGCGTCATGCTCGCCCCGCACGTCCTGCATCTCCATCTCTGAGCACCCGATGTGGTGCTCCCGTTCCTCTTCATCCTGCCGCCGCAGGCATCGCACGTCGGATTATCCAATGCCATCTCCCGTCCATCGGCAACTTTTTCTTTGAAAAAGCTACCCCGAACAGGCATGTCAAGAGGAAACCGGACACACTTTTTGAGACTCCGAAAAGTTGGAGCGAATCAACTTTTAGCCATGGTTTTCCCATCGTGATCTGGGAATTGTTGGCCATTCCGGACACACTTTTTGAGAATTAACCC
>NZ_CALPCC010000054.1 GCF_943192905.1 Adlercreutzia murintestinalis
GAGGCCGCATCTTACTCAATCAGCGTCAACATACCCGATGAAATCAAAGACAGAGTTCTGTTCGCCGAGGCCGTGAACACAGCCTACGCAACCGATAACGAAAAACGTAATCAATATACATACGATGTGCATGTCGATGCTAATGTAGAGCTTCATCTTCGATTGGCGCCAGGCTATAAATATAAGCTCAAACGCTGGAAAGTTGAAGGCTGGGAATACGGCCATAATGCTCCTTCGGGCTCTATGGGAGCAATAATTGGCGATATCGAGCCGAGGCCGGATCTGAGCACATCCTCTTATCAAGCATACCATGGCTGGATAGGTCGTGGCGTTGCAGGCAATATTACCTATACGCCTGAATTCGAAGAGGAACCTGGGGAGACCTATAACTTAAGCGCAACCGCAGGCGCAAACGCGAGCAACGCAAGTGTTGAACCGCAGACATATACGTTTAAACCGGCAGGCGGAAACGTATCCACGGTAACGCTGAACGCCGATGCGGCTTCGGGCTACGATAAAGCCAAAGGCAGCTGGGAAGTTTGGATCAAGGATGGCTCTACCGAGGGCGTAGATGCAAACGGGTACAAGAAGCTGGATGTTCCGGAAGATGGCTCAGGAAAGGTAACCAAGCCCGTATACAACGAAGCTGACGACAACTGGACGGCGGATATCAACCCCGGCACTTACGGAGAAATTGACTTCCGTCCGTCGTTTACCGAGTACCTTCCGTTTAACATTACTGCAGCACCCGCGACGGACACAACTATTGAAGACTACGACCCGAATGTTGACTCCGCAAAAATCAAAGCGGTCAACGATGTAGAAGTTGCAGACTCCGCCGCCGCTGTATATGCCTATAGCGCAACGGCATCCACAAAAGTTGAACTAACAGCCGATCCGAAACTTGGCTACGACAAAGAGAAAGGCCAATGGGAGCTTTGGATCAAGGGTGTTGGAGAAACCGACTTCAAAAAGCACGATTTCGGTACCGGCCGTGGTACGGCGACGCTACCTGTAGCCGTTAAGGATGAATCGGGTAAAACAACGAGCTGGACCACCAGCATCAACCCGTACACCTCCGGTGAAGTTGAGTTCCGTATGCGCTTCGATGAGGCCGCATCTTACTCAATCAGCGTCAACATACCCGATGAAATCAAAGACAGAGTTCTGTTCGCCGAGGCCGTGAA
>NZ_CALPCC010000055.1 GCF_943192905.1 Adlercreutzia murintestinalis
TTTGGAGAGGGTAAGGTAAATCGGACACCAAGTTAAGGGTGAAAGGTGTTCGATATGACCCGAAGAAGGAAGCGGTACGACAGGCAGTTCAAGATAGCTGCGGCAAAGACCGTCTTAAGCGGCGAGATGAGAGTCGTCGACCTGGCAAGAGAGCTGGACATCAAGGACTCGACGCTCAGACGCTGGGCGCAAGAGTACGAGGAGATGGGAGAGGCGGCATTCCCTGGCAACGGCAGCCCTAAGGTCAACAAGGACTACGAGATCGTCAAGCTCAAAAAGAAGGTCGAGGAGCTCGAGCAAGAGAACGAGCTGCTAAAAAATTTCCGGGCCTTCTTGAGTCAAGACCATGCGTGAGATGCGAGTTCCTCAAGGCGCATAGGGGCGAGTTCGGCTCCATCAGGAAGGCATGCGAGACCCTGAAGGTCTCGAGGTCCGAATACTACGACTATATCAAGCGGAGGAAATCTAATGCCCAGATAGAGCGCGAGGCGCTGGAGGGGTTCGTCGTGGAGAAGTTCGAGCTCCACAAGGGCCGCTACGGCCATCGTCGCATCAACCGCGAGCTCAGGAAAGACGGCATCGTGGTAAGCGAGAAGCGCGTGCTGAACGTCATGCGGAAGCTGGGGCTCCAGGGCAAGGGCACGACAAGGAAGCACCGCAGGGCGAAGGTAGTCGAGATGGGAGATCCGCGCGTCAACCTCGTCAACCGCATGTTCGAGGTGGATGCGCGCAACCGCCTCTGGGTGGGCGACATCACCTACATCAACACCGCTGAAGGCTGGCTCTACCTTGCAGCCGTCATCGACACGTGGCACCGCAAGGTCGTCGGCTGGTCGATGTCTGCGCGCATCACCGAGAAGCTCGCAGTGGACGCGCTTGAGCAAGCGGTCGGCAGGGAGGATCCCCCTGCCGACTTCAGCCTCGTGTTCCACGACGACCAGGGTGCCCAGTACACGTCCCGCGCATTCCAGCGCTGCTTGGAATCCCACGGAATAGCCCAGTCGATGTCAAGGCCCGGCAACCCATGGGACAACGCGCTCGCCGAGTCCTTCTTCAAGACCCTGAAGCGGGAGCTG